>DATAWY010000052.1:0-49222 GCA_036266955.1 Rhizomicrobium sp. | reverse complement strand
AGCCGGGCCGATTTCACCAGCAAAGTCCGTTCATCGATGCGTCAACTGCAAAACGACCCGGCAAAAATCCGTTCCTTCTATCAAAAACCCTCCCTCAAATACGCCGCCTGACTATGCAATTACTTATGGACGGATTAATACTGCCTTCAAAAGGCGGAGATCGGCCACCGGATAGCACGCGTATAATTGTTTTCGCGCCACTGAGAGGACTGACTCTCGTCTTCCGACGCTGCCCGGGAGCATAGCTTTGGTGTCAAATGGCGTCGTTTCCAAGGGGCCTCCGCTCGTTGATATGAAAAGTACGATATTACCACCGTATGCCCAGAGTTCGGTGTTCCACTCAGTCGGTCAGACACAAATCTGCACAAAAAGCCGTGAAAGCTGCACAAAAAATCGGACGCTCTCTGGCATTCATTGTGCAGAGCCCCCGACGGGCGAGAGGGAAAGCAGCGCCCGCGTGGCGGCGGTGACGTCGCGGGCGCGCATCAGGCTTTCGCCGATGAGAAATGTGGAGACGCCGGCATCGGCGAGACGGCGCAGGTCGTCGGGCGAGGCAAGGCCGCTCTCGGCGATCACCAGAACGTCCGCGGGAATATCTGGCGCAAGCCGCAAGGTGACGCCGGGATCGGTGATGAAAGTCTTCAGGTCGCGGTTGTTGATCCCGATCATCTGAGCACCAAGCGCCAGCGCGCGGTCGCGTTCGGCTTTGTCATGAACCTCAACCAGCGCGTCCATGCGCCAGCGCCGCGCCGCCTCGAGCAGGGCATGCGCCTCGTGATCGCGCAGCATGGCGAGAATGATCAGGATGCAATCCGCGCCCCAGGCTCGCGCTTCCGTCACCTGATAGGGCTCGAAAAGAAAATCCTTGCGCAGCACGGGCGGGGTCGCGGCCGCGCGGGCCGCGGAGAGATGCTCCGGCGCCCCCATGAACGATGGCGTATCGGTCAGCACCGAAAGACACGCGGCGCCGCCTTCCTCATAGGCGTGGGCCAGTCGGGCCGGATCGAAATCGGCGCGGATCAGCCCCTTCGACGGACTTGCTTTCTTGATCTCCGCGATCAGCCCGTAACGCCGGGCATCGCGGCACGCCATGAGCGCGGCACGAAACCCGCGCGGCGCGCTCGTCTTTCGCGCGCGTGCTTCGAGCAGCAGTTCGGGGCGTTCGCGTTTGGCGCGTGCGATCTCCTCGCGCTTGTAAAGCGCGATGTCGTCGAGAATGTTCACGTGGCGAGCCTTTGCGTTGCGGCGCGCAAGCTTTCAAATTTCGTCTGCGCGCGCCCGTCTCTCAGTGCTGTTTGTGCCATATCGGCGCCCTCGCGAAGATCGGCGGCCTGGCCGCTCACCACCAGCGCTGCGGCCGCATTCAGTACGACAATGTCGCGATAGGCGGGAATGCCGTTGCCGCGCAGCAGCAGCTTGAGAGCCGCCGCGTTGGAGGCCGCATCGCCGCCTTTCACGCCATCCGGCCCTGCGCGTTCAAGGCGGAGATCTTCCGGCGCGACGTCAAAGCGCCTGACGGTTCCGTTCGCGACCTCAACGACAAGGCTCGCAGCGGCGATGGAGAGTTCGTCCATGCCGTCGCGGCCGTGCACAATCCAGGCGTGTTCGGTACCCAGTTCGGCCAGCACGCGGGCGACGGGTTCGGTCCAGCGTTCGGCGAAGACGCCCAGCAGCTGTCTGCGCACGCGCGCGGGATTGCAGAGGGGACCCAGAAGGTTGAACACGGTGCGAAAGCCCAGCTCCTTGCGCACCGGCGCGACATGTTTCATCGCCGGATGATAGGCCGGGGCGAAAAGAAAACAGAGGCCGGTTTGCGCAAGACACGCCTGCGCGGCCTGTGGCGAAAGGTCGATGCGCACGCCCAGCGCCTCCAGGACATCGGCGGCCCCGGATTTCGACGACATGTTGCGATTGCCGTGCTTGGCGACCGGTACGCCGCAGGCCGCCACCACGAAGGCCGCAGCGGTCGAGACGTTTAAAGAGCCGTGCCCGTCACCGCCGGTGCCGCAGAGATCGATCGCACCGGGCGGGGCTTCGATGCTGCGCATGGCCGCACGCATGGCGCGCGCGGCGCCGGCGATCTCGGCCACCGTCGGCTCGCGCATCGTAAGCGCGGTCAGGAAGGCACCCATCCGCGTTTCCGAAATCTGGCCCGACATGATGGCGCCAAAGGCGTTGAGCGACGCGTCCGCGCTCAGCGATTCGCCCTCGACCAGCCGTTTCAGCAGCGTCGGAAAATCCTCGTCCACGCTCATGCAGAGACAGGCTCGCGGGCGAGCTCCAGGAAATTGCGCAGGAGCGCGTGGCCGTGCTCCGAGGCGATGCTCTCCGGATGGAATTGCACGCCATGCACCGGATGCGCGCGATGCATCACGCCCATGATGACGCCATCATCGGTCGTCGCAGTCACATCGAGACAGTCCGGCACGCTTGCGGGATCGATGGTCAGCGAGTGATAGCGCGTTGCCGAAAACGCATCGGCGAGCCCCTGGAATACGCCCTTGCCCGTGTGATGGATGCGGCTGAGCTTGCCATGCATCGGCACAGGCGCCCGCACGATACGCCCGCCATAGGCCTGACCGATCGCCTGATGCCCGAGACAGACGCCCAGGATCGGCACGCGGCCGGCCGCGGCCGCAATCAGATCGAGGCATATACCTGCCTTGTCGGGATCGCAGGGGCCCGGCGACAGCACGATGGCCCCCGGCCGCAGCGCCAGCGCATCCGCTGGCGACAGCTCGTCATTGCGCCGGACTTCGACCTCCGCGCCCAGTTCGCGGATGTAGTGGACAAGATTCCAGGTGAAGCTGTCGTAATTGTCGATCAGAAGGAGCATCGGCGAACGGGTTCTGTGGCGTGCGGCGGACGATTGTACAGTACCAAGCTCGCCGTGGAAGGCTCTTTCGCAGGCCGGCCGGCGCGGACCGCTGCCATCCCGCACACGCTAAAAAGGACTGGGGATCCCGGCGCCCGCAGAGCAAAGGGAAGAATGAGCAGCCTGGGGCAGATTGGTACAATTCAACCCAAATCTCAAACACGGCGACAACCATGCGGTGTTCATAATCACGTCACATTAATAAGCAAATCTCATTTTGGCGGCTCCGTACGGTGTCATTTCGAGGAGAAAATTCCAGAAAGGACAGGCGGCTCGACGACGATGCTGTTCAGGACACGTTCAGGATCGTCATGCGATCTGGAGTCCGGAAAGCCTGCTGCGCGTTGCCATGTGCGAGGGCTGTGCCACTTGACAGGCCCGGGAACGGGATTATGTCGAACACGGCCGAACAAATGATATGATTCGGCGAGAAAGGAGCGAAATATGAGTACCTCACGCTGGAAGGGAGCCGTCAGTGCCTGTCTCGTCGCGCTGTTGGCATCCACTTCCATTCTACCGGCCGCCGCGCAGGATCAGTCCGGCGGCTACTCCAATCAGCAGAATAACGGCCCGCCCCCGGGCAATGGTTACGGCCCGCCACCCGGCGATCAGTACGGTCCCCCGCCGGGCAATGGGTATGGGCCTCCTCCGCCAGGAGCTCCGCCCGGGAATTATTCCGAGTCCGCCCCGCCGCAGGGGCAATATGCGCCTCCGCCCCAGGGGTCCGACCAGAGTGGCGGCGCTTATGACGACCAGCAGCAGCAGGCCGACGCCGCCTATGCGGATGCCTATTCCCGCTGGGCCGCCCGGTATTGCGTCAACCAGGCCAACAACACCGCGGCTGGCGCGCTGATCGGCGGTATCCTGGGCGCCGGCATCGGCGCTGCCATCACACGTAATCCGGCAAGGGGCGCCGCCATCGGCGGGGCTATCGGGCTGGGCACTGGAGCGGTCGCAGGAGCAAGCGCCGGCGCCGGCGCCGGCTGCCCCCCCGGCTATGTGGTCGGGGGAGGAGCACCGGCCTTCTACTACGCCGGTCCCTACTACGCCTGGGCGCCCGCTTGGTATCACCCATGGGTGTGGGCGGGAGGTCGCTGGGTCTATCACCCCTATCGCGCCTGGTACTGGGGGCATCGCGGCTATTGGCACCCGGGCTGGCGTGGCCGGCCCTGGCGCGGGCGTCACTGGTAGTCGCCTCGCATTCCGCGTTGTTGAAGCTTTCGCAAGGCCGCCCCGGAGTTTCGGGGCGGCTTTTTCTTGCCGGCGCGCGAGACGATGGCTACAGCCGCGCGCGCACCTGATCGAAATGTCTCTTTGCGCGTTCTGACTCCGTAATGGATTCAGGGGTCAAAAATGCACAGCAAGGCTTCGTTCGGGTGGCGGCTGCCGGCAGGACTGGTGGCCGGCGTACTCTTCTGGAGCGCCGTCGCCTATATGGGTGTTCATCCGCTGTTTGGTTGAAACGCCGTGCCGGCACCGCTGGCATACATGGCTTTGCGCTTGCCGCTGCCGGCACAGCGTGACGGGGTGTCCGCGCCCGCAACGACGATCGGCCACGTGCCGATCTCCTGACGTGCGGTGGTAACGAACGCGGCGGGGAGGGGAACCGGTCGATCCGCATCCGCGTAATTGAAGCCATGATGTGGCCGCGACGGGGCACAGGCCTGAGCGCTCCGCGGAGCAGCAGGCCGTCCGACCGGAGAACCAGGATCGGCCTGCCCAGGCGCGAGAGCGCCAGGTTGGGGGCTTGCGCAGCCCGCCAGTGCCAATATCGCGATCATGGTGACGGGAATTTTCATGGCGGCAGTCTCTTGCGCGTGGGGCGCGCTCCCGCCCGGAATTGCTGTTTCCAATCAGGACGGGTTCGGACGTGTTCGCGCCTGTCCCTCTTCGTGCAAGACGGGGGCCAATGGGTGATTTCTTCCGGCGATGCTCAGGCGCGTTCGATTCGCGCCGCATAGCAGCCGCGGCTGGCATAGTGGGCCTGCAGATAGCTGTCCTTCGGATCTGCGAAGAGCCGGGCGATGCCCTCCTCCAGCACTTGCCCGTCGAAAAGATCGGCGCCGACCATCATGTGGTCCGCATCGAAGGCGCGCAGTGAAATCTGCCGGCTACGCAGCGGCTCGGGAATCCGATCCGTTTCATCATAGGACGTCTGGGCACCCTCGCGCACGAAGATGGCGTGGCTCGCACGGTATGGCGTATCGGCGGGCTGGTGTATGTAGTTGAGAAGCAGCAGCGTCTCGCCAGGTTCGGCGTCGCGAAGTTCGACACGGTCGGGAAATCCCGGCTTTGCATCGGCGACATATCGCTTCATGCCGCGGATAGTGGTCGCCACCGCATAGAAGAACTGTCCATCATAAGCGGCATCGCGGCGGCGGACGATCGTGTAGAGTTTCGACTCGCTGAGGTCGCGCGTGCCGGGCCCGGGAATTGCCGCCGGCCAATTTCCGGCACCATGTTGCATCGTTTGGTTCATCTGGGATCTCGCCATTGGTGTTGCAAGCCCTATGTGGCAGCGCCGGCAGGCAAGGCCGAAAAAGAAAAATCGCCGCAAAAGTCCTGTAGGAAATTGCCCGCGAGCGGCGCGGCCCATACCCGGAATGCGCTGTAACTTGGAGAGTTAAACCAGCCTTCGCACCTCGCGCGAGAACGTGAGTGCACGGTATGCGATCCCGGCTGGACAACGGGGCTCTGGCTCAAGTACCTCTCAGGCCATGAGCGAGAAAGATTTCAGCGTGCGGGATGTTCTGGCCGGGGCCGCGCCGCAGGATGCGCCGGTCACGGTCAAAGGCTGGGTGCGAACGCGGCGGGATTCGAAGGCTGGAATCTCCTTCGTGCATCTGTCCGACGGGTCGTCCTTTCACCCGCTGCAGGTGGTCGCGGCGAACACGCTGGCCAATTATGCCGACGAAGTGCTGAAGCTGACGACTGGCTGTGCCGTCGAAGCCAGGGGCATGATCGTCCCTTCGCCCGCCAAAGGTCAGCCCTATGAAATGCAGGCGAGCGAAATCCGTGTGCTCGGCTGGGTCGAGGATCCCGACACCTATCCCATCCAGCCCAAGCCGCACACGCTCGAATTCCTGCGCGAAGTCGCGCATCTGCGCCCCCGCACCAATGTCATCTCGGCGGCCACGCGCGTGCGCCATACGCTTGCGAAAGCCATCCACCGCTTCTTCGACGAGAATGGATTTTTCTGGGTCAACACCCCGATCATCACCTCGTCCGATGCAGAAGGGGCAGGGGCACTGTTCCGCGTCTCCACGCTCGATCTCGCCAACCTGCCGCGCAACGTAGAGGGCGCGGTCGATTTCGGGAAGGATTTCTTCGCCCGCGAGACATTTCTCACCGTGTCGGGGCAGCTCAACATCGAGGCCTACTGCCTCGCCCTGACGAAGGTCTACACCTTCGGGCCGACCTTCCGCGCCGAGAATTCCAACACCAGCCGGCATCTCGCCGAATTCTGGATGGTCGAACCGGAGATCGCCTTCGCCAATCTTTCCGACGATGCCACGCTCGCCGAACGGCTGTTGAAATATGCACTCGAATCGGTGCTGAAGGAACGTTCCGACGATCTCGCGTTCTTCGACGAGCGCATCGAGAAGGGGCTCGTGGCGAAGCTCGAGGGGATTGTTTCATCCGAATTTGTGCGCATGGATTACGGCGAGGCGGTCGCGGTGCTCGAGCGCGCGAAACAGGCATTCGAATTTCCCGTGCACTGGGGCCTCGACCTCCAGTCGGAGCACGAGCGCTATCTGACCGAGAAATACGCGAAGAAGCCCGTGATCGTGATGAACTATCCCAAGGACATCAAGGCGTTCTACATGCGGGTCAACGACGACGGACGCACGGTCGCGGCGATGGACGTGCTGGCGCCCGGAATCGGCGAGATCATCGGTGGCAGCCAGCGCGAGGAGCGTCTCGACGTGCTCGATGCGCGCATGGCCGAGCGCGGCATCCCGGCGGCGCATTACGACTGGTACCGCGACCTCCGCCGCTACGGCACCGTGCCCCATGCGGGCTTCGGCCTCGGCTTCGAGCGCACGCTCGCCTACGTCACCGGCCTTTCCAACGTCCGCGACGTCATCCCCTTCCCCCGCACGCCGGGCAGCGCGCGGTATTGAGGCACCGGGGCCGCCGCGGCGATCAGCCGTCGGACGGAGGATGGCCTGCCCTATAAGCGCGGCGACCGCCGTCGCCCTACGGTGTCTGCTCGAAGATCACGCCTTCGCTGTAACTGCCGCCTTCTGAAGCCGTACCGAAAATATCCTGCGACGCATCGAGCGTGACGCCGCCGACCGGCCACTCTCCGTCGGCGCAATCGCCGCCCGCGCAGAAGATGTGGAGCACGTCGAGCGTCCGCTGCGTAGTGAGTTCGTAGACCACGCCGCGGCTGTAGTTCGGATCGCCGCCTGTCAGCGCGGTCCCGAAAAGGTCGCCTTCCGCATCCGGTGCGATCCGGCCCATCGGCCCGGAGCCGTCCGTGCATTCCGCCAGCGAGCAGAAATCGTAGGTGTCAGCGTATTGGGAATTGGTACCATCGGGTACGAGGAAGAACAGCGCGCCTCCGCCATGGGCGCCGCCCGAGCTGGCCGCGCCCGCGAAGCCGCCATTGTCAGCCAGCAGCGGCGATTCCGGATTGGCGCCGTCCGCACAGTTGGCGGCGCCGCAGAAATCGTGGAGCACCGTCTCGGTCCAGCCGCTGCGGCCGGGCGACAGTTCAAAGATCACGCCGTCATTGCTGCTGTTCCCGCCCGCGAAGGCCACGCCGTAAAGATCGCCCACGCTATCCATGACGAGGCCGTTGTGCGGCTGGCTGCCATCGGCGCAGTTCGTCTCCGAACAGAACTGCCAGACGATTGTCTCCTTCCATGTCTTCCCGTTCTTGCGCGGCGCGATCCCGTAAACGGTGCCGGAATAGCCCGCGTTGTTCTCCCCGCCATAGATCGTTGT
Organism: Rhizomicrobium sp.; assembly: GCA_036266955.1. GTDB lineage: Bacteria > Pseudomonadota > Alphaproteobacteria > Micropepsales > Micropepsaceae > Rhizomicrobium. Next base: position 41,394 of record DATAWY010000052.1, on the reverse strand, counting down.
GCCGTAGAGCGGCGAAACGCCATCGTAGGGCGTGCCGCTCCCGGCGCCCTGATAGGTGAGGCCGTCATACATGGGCGCGCTGCCGTCGGCGCAGGCGGCGCCCTGGGCGCAGAAGCTGTGCAGGATTTTGAGCTTGCCCTCGTCGCGGCGCACCAGTTCGAACACGGTCCCGCCGTTCTGCGCCCCGCCGAATTTCGTAGTACCGTAGAGATTGCCGGCGGTGTCGATGACGAGGCCCGACTGAGGATCGCTGCCGTCGGTACAATTCGCCTCGCCGCAGAAGCTGTGCAGCACCTTGTATTTGTAGCCTGCCTTCTTCCGCGGAACGAGTTCGAAGATCGTGCCCCAGCCGTCCGCGCCGCCGAGCGCCGTCGTCCCGAAGAGATCGCCAGCGGCGTCCGCCTCCAGCGGCGCGGCCGGATATTCGCCATCGGCGCACTGGGCTTGCGAACAAAAGTCGTGCAGATCGCCAAAACCCGGCACGGCGGCCGCAACGGGGCTCGCGGCAACTGCAAGGCCAACGCAGGCCAGGAGCGCGGTCGTCCGCGCGAACGCGTTCATCGCCGGAAGTCTCACGTGAATGCTCCATGGAAATCTGCCCGTTCAGTCAAGCGCCGGAAGCTGCGTCAGGCAAGCGCGGCAAGAGGCGCAGGCCGCGCCAGAGTACCGCCGCCCGCGGGGAGGAGCGGCGCACACAGTACTTCATGCCGGCGCGCCGCGACGGGATTGATGACCGTCACCGCCCCACGTGTTTCCGCGCGGCAATCGTCCGATCTAAGCTTCCGTGCGGAATTGGATGCGGGTTTCTCGCGCTGGTGGGGCGATTCGATCGCAAAGATCCTGGGCGACGGGTTCTGGCCGGATTGGACGGCGTTATATGTCGGCGACGTGGTTCTGATAGCCCTTGTCGGCACTTACGATTTCCTCACGCGGCGCCGCCTGTATCCCGCTTTCGTTCTGGGAAGCCTCTTCGGCCTCAGTGTCCAGCTGATTGCCGTCCGGCTCTATGTGAGCCCGTGGTGGAAACCGCTGGCGACCAGGCTGCTCGGGCATTGAGGATTCGACAAGAAGAGTAGCAACGCGAAAGCCCGAGCATAACTCGGGCTTTGTGAATCCGCGAACGCGGACATCTTTCGCGGGCAACGCCCGCGTGATGCAGTTTCAATTGTGAGGCGGCAATCGGCGTTTCAAGCCGGTTGTGGCTCCGTGGCTCAGAGCCGGTGCCTTATGCCAGGCGGAGTGTCATCCATGCGGAAGCTCCCTGTTCCTGATCCCCGATCGCGAAATTGGGCGCACAAGTTTCATCCCGATGGGGCGCCGTCTCTCGCGTCTACGACGGATATATGACGCCGTTTACCTTCATCTGTCAACGTAAAAAGGCGCATAAAAAGGCGCATCGACCACCTTCGATCAGCGGTGTCGTCCGGCTCGTGGCGATGGCTGCGTGAACTCCTCCGGAAGCCGGTGGCAATGCGATGCCTCCCGCCTCACTCCCGGGCGCCGTATTTCGTCTGGGCGCAGCCAGACCGTGTAGATCGCCGACGCGATCAGGATCATGAGGCCCAAGGTCGGGTTCGAAATTCCGGGGAAGAATACCGCCAGCGAGACGACGAACACGATCATGTAATTGTGAAACGTTGCCACTGTTGTTCCAGGCCTCGGCGTAGTCCGGTTTGAGTTCGATGGCGCGGTGGGAACTCTGACGCGCTTCCCTCAAGACATTTGAGCTCGCGCAGCGCGTCGTCATATCAGTTCATCGACTGCAGCGCGAGGCCCGCTTGGAGAAGGGCGTACCAAATTGGTCTGAACCGCCGCGTTGCGTTCGAATCTTTCGGCCACGTGCGTCGAGCAGTAATCGGTTGTAAATGTCCGGTCAGTAAGTTATTGGCGCGTCATGGGCAGTTGGACATGAACCAGGAGCAGGCAACAGGCGCGGCGGGCGCGGCGCGGTGGCGGCGGCGAAAAGAGGCGCGGCCGCGGGAGATTCTCGACGCAGCGCTGGCGGAATTCGCTGCCCGCGGCTTCGCGGCGGCCCGCATGGAGGATATCGCGGCCCGGGCAGGCGTAACCAAGGGCACCCTTTATCTCTACTTCGCCAGCAAGGAAGAGCTGTTCAAAACCCTGGTGCGGGAGTCGATCGGGGCGGCGATCGCAGCGCGCCAGGCCGACGCCGAGGCATTCGAAGGACCGGCGGACGAGCTGCTGGCGACGGTGCTGCGTTTCATCGGCTATTTCGCGCGCACGAGCGACCGGGCGGTACTGCCGAAGATCGTGCTGGCGTAGGCGGGGAATTTTCCCGAGCTGGTCCGCTTCTATCGCGCCGAAGTGGTGGACCGGGGCATGGCGCTCTTGAGTTCGATCGTCGCGCGCGGGATCGGGCGGGGCGAATTCCGCGCCGTCGATCCGCAGCATGCGGCAAGGCTCGCTATCGCGCCGCTCCTCCTCATCGTCTCCTGGCGCGCGAGCTTTGCCGGCCAGGATGCCGTCCCCTATGACATGGAGGGCCTCGTCGAATCGCACATAGACGTGCTGCTGCGGGGGCTCGCGCCATGACAATAAAGGGGACAGCATGAGAGCGGCGGTACGTGTCCTGGTCATGCTCCTGCTGGCGGCGGCGGCCGTCGGTGCGTGGTGGTACTACACACACCGACAACAGGCGCCCAGGGAGCTCACGCTCTACGGCAATGTCGACCTGCGCGAGGTCGATCTCGCCTTCAACAACAATGAGCGGATTTCGCAGATCCTGGTGGTCGAAGGGGACCGCGTGCATCGCGGAGAGCTGCTGGCGCGGCTGGATACGAGCCGGCTGGTGCCGCAGGTGACCGAGGCACAGGCGAATGTGGCGCTCGACGGCGTCAATCTCGCCAACGACCGCGAGCAATATGAGCGCAACGCCGAACTCGCGCGCAGCTCCGAAGGCCGCGCGGTGTCGAAGCAGGATGTGGACAATGCGCGCGCCGCCATGAACGTCCAGGCCGCGAAGCGCGATGCCGATACTGCACAGCTCGCGCTGCTGCGCCGGCAACTTGCGGACGCGCAGCTGTTCGCGCCGTCGGACGCGACAGTCCGTACACGGATCATGGAGCCGGGCGAGATGGCCTCGCCATCGAGTCCCGTGTTCTCGCTCGCCATCACCGATCCCAAATGGGTGCGGGTCTATGTTTCGGAAACGGACCTCGGGCATGTGCATCCGGGCGCAAAAGCTGCGGTGACGGTGGACGCGTTTCCGGGGCGGCGCTTCCCCGGCTGGATCGGCTTCGTCTCGCCCGACGCGGAGTTCACGCCCAAGACGGTGGAAACGCCCGACCTGCGCACCAGCCTGGTCTACGAAGTGCGCGTCTATGTGAAAGACCCGCAGGACGATCTTCGCCTCGGCATGCCGGCGACCGTCCACATCCCGCTTGCGCAAAAAGCGAAGAGGCAATGACTACTAGTCCCGCTGCTTCCGGCGTTTTTTCCCTGCGTGCGGCGATGAGCACATGTGCACGCGGAGACGCGGAGGCGCGGAGGACAACCGCCAAGGCGCCAAGACGCCAAGAGCGAATCGCGCGCGAACGCGCGCAAGGATCCCTTGGCGTCCTGACGCCTTGGCGGTTCAACCATTTTGGCCCGCGCCTCCGCGTCTCCGCGTGCCCAATTGCGGCGCACCGCTCCGGTTGGGGACGATGACAGCGGCGCTGGAAGCGAGGGACGTGCGGAAACTGTTCCGGCGGGGGAAGACGGAGACGATCGTCGCGCTCGACGGCGTGTCGCTCCGGGCGGATAAGGGGACACTTTCGGCGCTGGTCGGACCGGACGGGGCGGGGAAAACGACCCTGCTGCGGCTCGCCACGGGTTTGCTCACTGCGGATGGCGGGGAGATCGACGTGCTTGGCCTCGATGCAGCGCGGTCGCCCCAGGACATCCAGAACCGCGTTGGCTACATGCCGCAGCGCTTCGGCCTCTACGAAGACCTGACCGTACAGGAAAACCTCGATCTTTATGCCGATCTGCACGGCGTGAGCCGTGTGGCGCGGCAAACTACTTACAAATGGCTGATGGAGATGACGGCGCTCGGTCCGTTCACGCGCCGGCTTGCAGGCAAGCTCTCCGGCGGCATGAAGCAGAAACTGGGTCTGGCCTGCGCCCTGGTGCGCGCGCCCGAACTGCTGCTGCTCGACGAGCCCACCGCCGGCGTCGACCCGCTGTCGCGCCAGGAACTCTGGGAGATCATCCGCGAACTGGTCGCGGACGCAAAAACCACTGTCATCATTTGCACCGCCTACCTCGACGAGGCCGAGCGCTGCGGCCATGCCGTGGTACTGCACGAGGGCAAGGTGCTGATGCAGGGCCCGCCGGCGGACATCAGCAGGCTTGCCGAAGGGCGCGTATTTCTTGCGAAGGCGCCCGCGGGACAGACCGCCCGCGGACTCCAGGCTTGGTTGCTCGACCGCGACGACATCACCGATGCCGTGCCCGACGCCGGCGGCGTACGCTTCGTCCGTACACGGACAAACGGGGGTGCTGGGGCACCCATCGAGGCGGAGCCCGCAACGCCGCGCTTCGAAGACGGGTTCATGACCCTGCTTCAGCACAAGCGCGAAGAGCGCGCCGCCGCGTCGCTCGCGCTTGAGCGGCCGCTGGAGACGAAGAGCGCGCCGGCCGTGGAGGTACGCGACCTCGTGCGCCTGTTCGGAAATTTCACCGCCGTCGATCATATAAATTTCGAGGTGAAGCGCGGCGAGATTTTCGGGCTGCTTGGCCCCAATGGCGCCGGAAAGACAACCACCTTTCGCATGCTCTGTGGCCTGCTGCCGGCGACCAGCGGGACGCTCAAAGTGGCGGGCGTGGATGTCCGCGCGGCGCGCGCCTCGGCCCGACAGCGGCTGGGCTATGTGGCGCAGAAATTCTCGCTCTACGGCGATCTGACGGTCCGCGAAAACCTCGAGTTTTTCGCGAGCGCCTATGGATTGCGCGGACAGGCGCGGCGCCGCCGCGTGAGCTGGGCCATCGAGCAATTCGAACTCGGCGCGCATCTCGAACTGACCAGCGCCAGGCTTCCCGGCGGCTTCAAGCAACGCCTCGCGATGGCCGCAGCCCTTCTGCACGAGCCCGAGATCCTGTTTCTCGATGAGCCGACCAGCGGAACGGACCCGCTGGCGCGGCGCGAATTCTGGCGGCGCATCACCGCACTTGGCGAGCAGGGCGTGACCGTCATTGTCACCACGCATTTCATGGAGGAAGCCGAATACTGCGACCGCGTGGCGATCCTCGACGGCGGCCGCATCCTCGCACAGGGTACGCCGGCCGAACTGCGGCAGTACGTCCCCGAAGGCCGCGCCGCCAACATGGAGAACGCCTTCATCGCCATCGTCGAAAAGGCCCGCGCGCAGGAGCAGACAAACAACAGGAGCGCGGCATGACGAACATCCGGTTTGCACGCGGAGCCGCGGAGCCGCCGAGACAAAATGCATTTGTCATCGCGGCCGAGCGCAGCGAGAGCCGGGACCCAGTTAGCGCGCGTCCGCGCGCGCAAAGAGTCATCAGCCCGCGGACGCGGGCTCGCTGGGTTCCCGCTTGCGCGGGAATGACAGACTGGTTCTGTCTCTGTGGCTCCGTGCCTCCGCGTGACAATCTTTGTATCGCAACGGCGAGGTGCCGGGCGTGAGCGGCATTGCGGCCAAGCTGCGGCGCATCCGCGCGCTGATGCGCAAGGAGGGTTATCAGATCCTGCGCGATCCGAGCAGCATTGCGCTCGGCGTGGTCATGCCGGTGATGCTGATCCTGCTGTTCGGCTTTGGCCTCTCGCTCGACGTCAAGAACGTGCCCGTCGCGCTGGTGGTGGAACACCCGTCGCCGGTCACGGCGAGCGCCATCTCCGGTTTCCGGCTGTCGCCTTATTTCGACGCGCATGTGATGACTTCGATGAACGAGGCGGAGCAGCTCATGCTCGCGCGGAAGGTGGACGGGATCATTGTCCTGCAGTCCGACTTCGCGCGGAAGCTCGGCACTGGCAATGCGCAGGTTAAAGTGCTGGTGCATGGAGCGGACGCGAACCGCGCCCGCATCATCGAAGCCTATGCGGAAGGTGCCATCGGACAATATGCGGTGCATCAGTCCGCCGAAGGCAGGACCGTGGCGGGAGGACCGGTCGGGATCGAGAGCCGGCTCTGGTTCAACGAGGCCAACGACAGCCATTACTATCTGGTGCCGGGCCTTATCGTTCTGGTCATGACGCTGATCGGCTCATTCCTGACCACCATGGTGGTGGCCCGCGAGTGGGAGCGCGGCACGCTGGAAGCGCTGTTCGTCACGCCGATGCGGACCGACGAGTTCCTGCTGGGCAAGACGCTGCCCTATTTCTTCATGGGCATGCTCGGTCTCATGCTCTGCTTCCTTGCCTCCCAATTCATGTTCGGCGTGCCGTTCCGCGGTTCGGTCTGGCTCTTCGTCGGAATTTCAACCCTCTATCTCCTGATCGCGCTCGGCATCGGGCTCCTCATCTCCTCTGCCGTGAAGAGCCAGTTCGTGGCGAGCCAGCTCACCATGGTGGTCACCTTCCTGCCGGCGATGATGCTGTCGGGCTTCATCTTCGATCTCCGCAGCATGCCGGTAGCGGTGCGCGCGATCACCTACATGCTGCCCGCGCGCTATTTCGTGGCGCTGCTGCAGACGGTGTTTCTGGCCGGCAATGTCTGGAGCGTCATCCTGCCCGACAGTGCGGTCCTCGCCGGCATGGTGATCGTGCTGCTCCTGCTTTCGCGCCGCGCCACGCGCAAGAAGCTCGCGTGACCGGGATGTGGGAGAGTCTCGCGCGCATTTTCGCTCTCGTCCGCAAGGAACTGCTTGCGATGCTGAAGGACCCACGCGCGCGCTGGAGCGTGGTCGTGCCGCCGGTGCTGCAATGCCTGATCTTCGGTTATGCCGCGACCTACGACCTCAACAATGTGCCCTATGCGGTGCTTGACCAGGATCACAGTTTCGCCTCGCATGAACTGCTCGAGCATTTCGACGCTTCGGGCATCTTCACGCGCGTCGCCGATCTCGACGGCGAGGCCGACATCGCAAATGTCATCAACAGCCAGCGCGCCATCCTCGTCATCCAGGTGCCGCAGGATTTCGAGCGCCACCTGTTGCTCGGCAAGGAGGCCGATGTGCAGCTGATTGCCGACGGGCGGAATTCCAACACGGCAGGCGTGGCTTCCGCCTATGCCGGCACCATCGTGGACGGGTTCAACGCCGATTGGCGGAGCGATCATGGGCTTCCCAAGCCGCCGATCGCCGTCTCCATGCGTGCCTGGTTCAATCCCAATCTCGAGACGCGCTGGAACATGATTCCAAGCCTGATCGGCACCATCACGCTGATCCAGACCATGATGCTCGCGTCCATGTCCGTCGCGCGCGAGAAGGAACAGGGGACGTTCGACCAGCTGCTCGTCACGCCATTTCGGCCGATGGAGATCATGGCGGGAAAGGCGGTGCCATCGATGATCATCGGCACGCTGCAGGCGACGAACATCCTGCTGGTGGCGCAGCTCTGGTTCCAGATTCCCTTCCAGGGCTCGTTCTTCGTGCTCTACGCGGGGCTTATCCTGTTTCTGCTGGCCGCGGTCGGTATCGGAATTTTCGTGTCGTCGATCGCGGAAACGATGCAGCAGGCGATGCTCTACGGCTTTCTGCTCATCATGCCGTTTTCGCTGCTCTCGGGGCTGACCACGCCCATCACGAACATGCCCGAGACGCTGCAGATCGTGACACTGGCCAACCCGCTGCGCTATGCGATTACCATCGCGCAGCGCGTCTATCTCGAAGGTGTGGGAATTTCCACGCTCTGGCCCAACCTCTGGCCCATGGCCATCATCGCCACCATCACGCTGGGAGCCGCGACATGGATGTTCCGCAACCGGGTGGCGTGATCGGTGCGTCACCCAATAAGACCTGTCATCCCCGCGAAAGCGGGGACCCAGCACGCCCGCGTCTGCGGGCGCATGACTCTTTGCGCGCGCGGACGCGCGCCGACTGGGTTCCAGCTTTCGCGGGAATGACAAGCAAATTTTATGGAACAGTTGTAGCTCTGCTCGCTTGTGCGTTGGCCGGTTGTACCGTCGGGCCGGACTTCCTGAAGCCGAAGGCGGAGGTACCGCAGGCCTGGACGGGTGCTGCGTTGCAGCCGGCGGGCAAGACGAAGAGCATGGCGAGCGCCGCGCAGCCTGCAGCCGAGGCGTGGTGGGAGAGCTTCAGGGACCCCGAGCTGACGTCGCTCATCCACAAGGCCGCCGCAGCAAATCTCGATCTGCGGGAAGCCGCATTGCGCATCGCCGAGGCACGGGCGCAGCGCGAGATCACCGCATCAGCGGAAATGCCGACGCTGGCCGGCAATGCCTCCTACGCCAACGAGCGCATCAGCGACACGACGGCGGAAGGTTCGATCTTCAGCTCGCTCGGCGGCTCGACGAAGGGCCTGCCCATCCATATTCCGACCTTTCCCAATCCGTATAATCAGTATCAGGTCGGCTTCGACGCCTCCTGGGAGCCCGATCTGTTCGGCGGCGTGCACCGTTCCGTCGAAGCCGCGCAAGCCGACACCCAGGCGCAGGAAGAGGACGCGCGCGACGCGCTCGTCTCGCTCGAAGCAGAGGTGGCGCGGGATTATATCGATCTCAGGAGCGCGCAGGCGCAGCTTGAAATCACCAAACGCAATCTCGCCACGCAGCAGGAGACCCGTGCGCTGGCGGAACAGCGCTATCGGGCGGGGCTCGGCACGGCGCTCGATGTCTCGAATGCGATGGCACAGGTACACACCACCAGGTCGCAGGCACCGCCTTTCGGGCGGAGCATCGCTTCCGACATCAACCAGCTGAGCCAGTTGCTCGCGCGCGAGCCGGGCGCGCTTGCCAACGAGCTGGATACGGCAAGGCCGGTGCCGCCCGTGCCGCCCGAGGTGCCTGTTGGCCTGCCGGGCGATCTGCTCCGTCGCCGGCCCGATATCCGCGCGGCCGAAGCGCGGCTGCATGCGGCAACGGCGCGCGTCGGCGTGGCGGTCGCCGAACTCTATCCGAGCATCACCTTCGATGCATCCTTCGGTTCGCAATCGGAGACGTTTCCGAATCTCGCCGAATGGGCAAGCCGCTTCTATTCCATCGGCCCGAGCCTGCAGGTGCCGATCTTCGAAGGCGGCAAGCTGCGCGCCAACATCAGACTGGCCGATCTCGACGAAAAGGAAGCCGCGGTCGATTACGCGCGCGTTGTGCTCAATGCGGTGCATGAGGTGGAGAATGCGCTGGTGGCTTACGGCAGCGAGCAGCGCCGGCGTGACGCGCTCGCCGCCACGCTGGTGCAGAACCGCGACAGCTTTGCGCTCGCCGGGCAGCGCTACAGGAGCGGATTGACAAGCTTTCTGGACGTGCTCGACGCGGAACGCAGCGAGGAGCAGACCGAGCTTGCGCTCGCCGTCAGCAATGCCGCGGTGTCCACGGATCTCGTCGCGCTCTACAAGGCGCTCGGCGGCGGCTGGACGGAGGAACAGGAGGATCAGTCCGATGTGCAGTCGGCGCAGAGCCGGTAATGGCCTGGATCAGCCGCGTGCGTGCTTCGACAGGGCTCAGCATGAGGGGAGTCTTGCTGCCATAATGCGAATGCAGAAAAAGATTTCCTCATCCTGAGCCTGTCGAAGGACGCTCGGTGCCGATGCAAGGCGCAGCGGTAACTTGCCTTCAACCGCCGGCCGTGGATACTGCGGTCGCTGGCTAGGACGAGTCCGTTTGACGGTTCAGGATAGTATCCCGCGTTCGCATGCGCAGAATGTGCACGGCGCCACGAATGCGGCGCTGCTGGCGCTTGCGCTGGCGATTTCGCTGCTGCAGTTCTTTCTTGCGCCGCTGCTTTTGCCGCCGGGCGCGTGGAGCACGCTTGCGCTTGTCTGTCTCTGCGCCGTCACGACGCCGCTGCATTGGGGGCTGATGCACGAGTCGATCCATGGAAACCTGTTCGGCGGTTCCGCATCCAACCGGCGGGCGGGCAGGGTGCTTGGCAATTTGCTCTGCCTGTCGTGGGACGTGATGCGCTTCGGCCATCTCCTGCATCACAGCAACAACCGCCACGAATTCGACCGGCCGGAGCACGTTGCGCCCGGCGGCTCGCGCGTGGGCGCGGCGGTGCCGTATTATCTTAAGCTGCTTGGCGGTCATGCACTGATTTCGTTTGTTTCTTCGATCAGCCTCGCGCTGCCCTCGCCCATCGTGGCGCGGCTCGTTCCCAAAGCCGAACCGATGCGGACCGCCGCGCTGCGCGCGTTCACGAGGGCGGACCGCCAGTGGCGGATACGCGGCGATCTGCTGACCACGATTGTCCTCCTCGCGCTCGCGGGATTTTGCTGGGGCGTGCGCTGGCCGATTCTTGCCACAACGATCGCCGCGCGATTTGCGGTTCTGTCGCTGCTCGACAATGCGCCGCATTACGGCACCGCGATCGACTCCGGCACCTATGCGCGCAACACAAGCCTGCCGCGCTGGGCGCACTGGCTGATGATGGGACATAATTACCACGGCATTCACCACGCCGCGACGGGGCTCGAATGGCAGGACCTGCGCGCGGTCTTTGCGCGATCCGGCGCGCCTTACGAAGGCAGCTGGACCTCGATGGTCCTGCGCCAGTTCCGCGGCCCCCTTGTTCTGGACTGAAGCGCCGCCATCCCTTGAATCGACTTGCCGCGGAGCTTCGGCCTATGCTAAGGCATAGGCCATGAGTATGGAGCGCCATGTCAAGCTGTTCCGCAACGGCCGCAATCAGGCCGTGCGCATCCCGCGCGAGTTCGAATTGCCGGGGGAAGACGCGCTCATGCGCAAGGATGGTGAAAGGCTGATCATTGAGCCCGCCCGGAAGAAGACGCTGCTCGAGGTTCTCGCGACTCTTGAAAATCTCGATGAGGATTTTCCCGAGATTCCCGATCTCCCGGCTGAGCCGGTCGACATCTGATGGACTTTCTACTGGACACGAATATCGTGTCCGATCTCGTTCGTCACCCTCGCGGCAGAATATTTCAGCGCATCGCGGAGAAGCGGGGCGCGAATATCTGCACCAGCATCATCGTGGCGGCGGAATTGCGTTTTGGTGTCGTGCGCAGGAAATCGGCCAAACTTGCCTCGCAGCTGGAAGCCGTGCTGGGCGGTCTGGAAGTCCTGCCGCTGGCGGCGCCGGCTGAAATGCACTACGCCGGGCTCAGGTCAATGCTGGAAGCTGCGGGCAAGCCCATCGGCGCGAACGACATGTTCATCGCCGCTCACGCATTGGCACTCGGCTGCACGCTGGTCACGGACAATGTGCGCGAGTTTTCCCGGGTGAAATCTCTGGCGGTCGAAAACTGGCTGCGATAGGCGGCTATACTTATTGCGACGCAGTTTTGGCCCGTTTCGCGCGCGCGGCTTTCTTCGGCGGAACGGCGCGCTTGCCGGTGCTTGGCTTCGCTTTCTCGAGCTTGCGCGGGCGTCGCTCCGGCTTCGCGGCGGCGTTTCCGTTCACGCGTGGCGCCTCCGCCGCGGCGTCCATCTCGATATCGAACACCCGGGCGATGTCGCTCTCGTCGAGCAGCTTTGCAGCGCGCGGACTCTGCTTCGGGAGCGGCACGTTCTCTCCGGCTGCGGAGAGCAGATCGTTCGCGTCCACGCCGCGCAGAAGGAACAGCAGCTCGGGCTTTTCGTCCAGACGCGCGCCCACGCCGTAAAGCGCGGCGGCGACGTGCTTGCACATGTCCGCCCAGTCGGGGCAGCTGCAGGAAAGCTTGATCTCCTTTGGCGCGGGGAACAATCCGTCGCCCTTGCGGCAGACGCGGTCCATCACGGCCTTGGCCAGCCGGCCGCCGAGCAGCTCGACGAGGGAATCGATGCTGCCCGTGGAGTCGCGGCAGATGGATTTCCAGTGGTGCGGCAGCACGGGCGTGATCATGATTTTGATCCGATAGAGTTCCGAGCCGCTGACGAGAGCGGTCACTTCGCCCCTGGCAAGCTGGAGATCGAGGACGGAACCATTGCGCACATAGGTGCGCCCGCGCGGCATCCGGTTCGCATAGTCGCTGTAGTGCTCGAGGTTCTCGCACCAGGATTTGCCCCAGAAGCTCGCGGCGATCGTGCGGCCGGCAATGACGACGGGATCGATGCGCTGCCCCTTCTTCTTCATCCCGGCGAGCTTCTTCTGTGCCTTCGCACGCCGCACGGCGACCGGCACATAGGGGCGCCATGCCATGAAACCCATGTCCTACCCTTCCTTCATCGCCGCGTTGAGATCGAGCCGCACCAGCTTCAGAAGCTCGTCGTCTTTCATCTCGGTCAGCTGCATATCGACTCCCGTGCCCAGCAAGTCCCCCGCCAGCGCCTGTTTGGCTTCGATCATCTTGTCGATCTGGTCCTCGACGGTGCCGCGGCAGACGAACTTGTGTACCAGCACGTTCTTAGTCTGCCCGATTCGGAACGCCCTGTCAGTGGCCTGATTCTCGACCGCCGGATTCCACCAGCGGTCGAAATGAACGACATGCGAGGCGCCGGTGAGATTCAGCCCCGCGCCGCCGGCTTTCAGCGAGAGCACGAAGAAGGGAACGCTTTCATCCTCCTGGAAGCGGCGGACAAGGTCCTTGCGCGCGCGCACCGGCGTCTCGCCCGTCAGGACGAGGCCGGGCCGGCCGAAGACGGAGCCGAGGAACGACGCGAGCGGCGCGGTCGTCTCGCGGAACTGGGTGAAGATCAGCGCCTTCTCCTGCCGCGCGGCGATCTCCTCCACGATGTCGCGCAGGCGGGAGAGCTTGCCGCTGTCGGCCTCCGCCCAGGATCCATCGCCCAGCCAATGCGAGGGATGATTGCAGATCTGTTTCAGGCGCATGAGGAAGGCGAACACGATGCCGCGGCGCTCGATCCCGTCTTTCTGCTTGAGGGCTTCGGCAAGATCGCTCACTGCCTGCTGATAGAGCGCAGCCTGCTTGCGGCTGAGCGGGCAGAAGACCTTGACCTCCGTCTTGTCGGGCAGATCGTTGATGATGCTTTTGTCGGTCTTCAGGCGGCGCAGGATGTAGGGCGAGACGAGTTCGCGCAGCGGCGCATAGGGGTTGTGCGGCCTTTCCGCGAGACGCTTGACGAAGCTCGAAAATTCCTTCGCCGAGCCCAGCAGTCCCGGGTTGAGAAAATCGAAGATCGACCACAGATCGCCAAGCCGGTTCTCGATCGGCGTTCCGGTCAGCGCGATGCGCGAGTCGGCCTTGAGGCGCTTGACGCATTTCGTCTGGTTGGCGCTCGCATTCTTGATCGCCTGCGCCTCGTCGAGAATCGCGAGCCGCCAAACCCGTTTCTCGAGCCACGGCGCGCGGGCGAGATAGCCGTAGCTGGTGATGACAAGATCCGCCGCGGAGAAATCATGCGAGCCGTCGAGTTTCGGACGTTCGTCGGGTGGCGCGGAGGGATGGGCGATGACCGCATTCAGTCCCGGCGCGAAGCGCGCGATTTCGCCCGACCAGTTGGCAAGCAGCGAAGCCGGCGCCACAAGCAGCGACGGCTTGCCCGGCGACTCGCGCTTCAGGACGAGCAGCAGCGAAAGAATCTGGATCGTCTTGCCGAGCCCCATGTCGTCGGCGAGGCAGGCGCCGAGCCCAAGCTGCGCGAGCAGATACATCCACTGCGCGCCCCCCTGCTGATAGGGCCTGAGCGTGCCGCGGAACGACGCGCCGGGATCGAGGCCCGAACGCGTGCCCCCGCGCCGCAATCCCGCCAGCATCTCGGCCAGCCACGGCCCGGCGACAGTCTCGCTCCAATCGATATCGGCCCTGGCGGAAGCGTCGTCCGCGGTAATGGGCGCGTGGGCGAGCAGCCGCATCGCCTCCCCGAACGACAGGCCCTCATCGGCAGCGTGGCGCTCCACCGCCTGGAACTGCTCGATGGTGCGGGCGAGCCGCTCGGAATCGATCTCGACCCATTTGCCGCGGATGAAGGCGAGACCGTCGGACTGGGCGAGCAGCCGCTCGATATCTCTCTGCGACAGCGTTTCGCCGTCGAGCGTCAGCTCCATGCGGAAATCGAGCAGCGCGTTCATGCCGAGCTGTGATGGCGCGGTTCCGCCGATGGTGGCTTTGACGACCGGCCGCGCCGGGCGGTTCATGCGCCAGGTGGCGGGCATGCGCACGATGACGCCCGCGCTTTCGAGCGCGGCTGCGTCTCTCAGGAATTGGAGCGCCTCCTTTGGCCCCCAGCGCAGCGGATGAAAGATCTCGCCCGCATCGACCATTTCTTTCAGCCAGGCGCAGTGCTCGGCCGCGCGCTGCACCGGCGTGAGCAGCGAGAGCAGCCGCGCGCGGTTCTTCGCGCCGGCATATTCCTTGAGCGCCTGGCCGAGCGGCAGGTGCTGCGCCTTGGCCTGCGCGGAGAGCCGCGTCGTGTAGCTCGCCAGGAACGCAAACGGCGCGCTCTCGTCTTTCCTGTTCTCGGCGAGATTGAAATGCACGCGGCCGACCAGGTTCCAGGCCGCGTTGCGCGTCTTCAGAAATTCCGCGATCGGCAAGCCTGCTTCGCCGCGCTCCGCGTCGAACGCCGCGTCGATGGCGCGCCAGAGATCGCCCAGCACCGAGACGCTCAGATACTCCGCGCCCAGCATGGGCGGAGCGGACAGCACCATGGTGGCGAGCGTGCCATCCGCGGGCGCGGGCAGGGGCGGCTTGGCCGCGCCTTCGCCCAGCTCCGGCAGCGCGCACAGCTGGGTCAGGTATTGTGTCCCCAATTCTCGCCAAAAGGAGAGAAGCGGCGGCAACACCGCACCCACCTCGTCCGCGCCGAGGCACAGCAGCCCGTGTCCGCTGCCGCGCGCAAACGCCGCCTCGAGGCGCGCGGCGAGTTCCGGCGCAAGCTCGGGCGCATCCTCGCCGGTGCGGAGCACCAGGGCGCCATGCGGGGTCAAGACAGGCGCGAGCTTCATGCGGGGATGGCGGCGGCGCGCTGAAGGGTTTCCAGGGTGACGTTTCCGTTGTTCGGGTCCAGCATGCGATCGACCTGGGTCCGGCTGGTATGCATCATCTGGGCGAGGTGGCGTTTGCTGAGACTTCTCTCCTTCATCGCCTGCCCAAGCTGCCAGGCGATCACTTCCTTGACCGCGCGTGCCTGAAATTCTTCCAGAACGCCTTCCTCTTCGAGGCATTCGTCGATCGACGAGCCCCTGTGCCGATTCGTCATGCGTTTGTCACCCATGTTCGACCTCCTGCTTGCGCTTCCGCGCAATCGCCAATTCTTCTCCCCCCCGGCGGCCAATATGCTGTCTTCGGACCATGACCAAGGTTCTCGACCGCGCGCTGGCGCAGGTGACAAGCCTTCCGGAGCCCGATCAGGAGGAGATCGGACGCAAATTGCTGTCGCATGTGGAGAAGCTTGGCCAGCTTCGGAGCAGGCTCGACGAAGGCCTCGGCTCTCTCGACTCCGGGCAAGGCAGCGCGCTCGATATAGACGATTTCCTCGCCGATGCGCGAAGGCGCCATGGCGGGCCCTAACCGGCCCGTCATCTGGTCGCCGGAAGCGCGTGCCGATCTTTTCCACATCTGGTCATACTATCGCGAAGCCGCCGGCGAAGCGGTGGCGGACAAACTCGTTCGCGCGATACACGCAAAGTGCCGGATACTGGAAATCCAGAATGCAGCTGGCTATAACGCCGCAAGCATCGCGGCGAGTTCTTTCACGCCGATCGCTTCCAGTTTCGCGGCAAGGGCGTAGCGTTCGGCGCCGGAATAGACCACGAAGCGGCGCGACGGCTGCAGATCTTCGCAGGCGACGTGGAACCCTTTTTCCGCTCGGGGCGACAGGCCGCGCTTGATCTCGACGGCCCAGAGTCCGTCGCCTGGTATCTCAAGCACGAGATCGATCTCGGCTCCGGCCGACGTCCGATAGAAGCTGGCGGCGACGGGGAAGGGCGTTGCAGCCAGCAGATTCTCGATCACGAATCCCTCCCAGCTGGCTCCCACGACAGGATGCCCGCTCAACTGGTCATGATCGCGTATGCCCAACAGCGCATGAACGAGTCCGCTGTCGCGCACATAGACCTTCGGAGATTTCACCAGGCGCTTGCCGAAATTGCCGTGCAGCGGCGGCAGGCGCCGGACCAGCAGGAGATCGGCCAGCACATCGATGTAGCGCGTGACGGACTGCGTACTCACCGCGAGCGCCATGGCCAGCCGCGAAGCGTTCAACAGCGTGGCCTGGTTGTGCGCCAGCATCATCCAGAGCCGTTCCATCGTTTCCGCGGGCAGGCGGAAGCCGAATTCCGGAACATCGCGCGCGAGATAGGTTCGAATGAAGTCCTTGCGCAGATCGAAACTCGTGGCGTCGCTTGCGGCGAGGAAGCTGTCCGGGAAGCCGCCGCGCAGCCACAGCGACCGCAGGTCGCTTTCATCCGCCACGACCTCCAGCACGTCGAAGGGACCCATATCGACATAGGCAATGCGGCCCGCCAGCGTCTCGCCGGATTGCCGGAGCAGCTCGATCGAAGCCGAGCCGAGGATCAGAAAAAGGCCCGTCCCGCGACCGCTGCGGCGGGCCTGATCGATCACGCCGCGCAGGGCCTGGAAGAGCTCCGGCACGCGATGGATCTCATCGAGTATGACGAGCCGGTCCTCATAGGCGCGCAAATAGAGCACGGGCTCCGCGAGCTTGTTACGGTCTTCCCGCGCTTCCAGATCGAGGTAGAGAGACGGTCTTTCCGCCGCGATGGCCAGCGCGAGCGTGGTCTTTCCTGACTGACGCGGCCCCAGCAGCCCTACCGCCGCCTGGCGTTGCAGGGCCAACTCAACTTTAGGTCGTATGCGGCGCGGAATCATCCTTGCAAATTATCCAGAAGCTGGAACATTTACAAGTATGCATGCATGGGCACCACCTGCTCGTCATCCCAGGAGGTTATGATCAGCGTCTGCGGATAACGGGTCGATCGCTGTGCGGCGTGCGGGAACGATTGCGTCGCAAGCAGAACTGCGCGTGTGAGGCCGGCAGCGGGAATCATATGCCCGAAGGCCACGCGGAGCGATTCCGCAAAACGCCTGGGATGGTGGCGGGCAGGGCTCATCGGGGCCGTCGTCCTAATATTTCAGGGTGGCGGAGACAAAAATCGTGCGTCCGAGCACGTCGTACATTCCCGTGATGGTGTTGCCGTTGCTGAAGGGAGTCGCGACGAACTCCGAGAGGATGGGCGGCTCCACGTCGAAGATGTTGTTGCAGCCCGCGCGCACTGTCACATCGCTGCGCACCTGCCAGGCAGCCGAAAGATCGAAGTAGCTGAAGGAGCTGATGCGCGCGTCGGAGCAATCGCCCGTTCCCGCGACGCTGAAGTGCCCGTCGGCGCATTCGGTAAGGCCCGGCCCGCCGCCCAGAAGCGGGTTGCTGGTGTCCGCGTCGAGCGCCACGGCGCCGATGTAGCGCCACTGCATGGACAGGGTGACGTCATAGGGCGAGGTCCAGATCAGCCTCAGCTTGCTCCGCCATCTGGGGGCGGGCGTGCCGCAGGTCGTGCCGTAGAGGCCTGCGCAATCATAGCCGCTTCGCGAGGCCAGCGTCGCCGTGAGCGGCGAGATCGGCGCCGCCTCGGTGTCGAGTTCGTCGAGCCAGGTTCCGATCGCGTTCAGCGCAATGGTGCCCGCGTTCGTACCCAGCCAGTCGGCCGTGTCCGTCTGATAGTTCAACTTGAAATTGACGCCGCGGGTTTTCAGGTAGCCCGCATTGATCATGTCGGTGGCGACATAGCCGCCGCCATAGAGCGCCCCCAAGGCGGTGCGATGAACGAAGGGGCAGAAAAAGGCTGCGCTGTCCGGCGTGGCGCCCGGCCCGTAGCATTCGTTCAGAATCTCCGCGGGCGGCAGCATCGAAATATAGTCCGCCACGTCGATGCTCCACCAGTCGATGGTGGCGGTCAGGCCGTCGAGGAAATGGGGGGTGAGGACGACGCCGTAGCTGCGGGTGTTCGAGGTTTCGGGCTTGAGATAGACGTTTCCGCCGATCTGCTGGTTGCAGGCGGAAGCCGGACAGTAAAGAAGACCCGTGCCGGCATTGGGCACCTTCGCGCACTGGCCCGTCGTGACGGTGGCGCAGGGATCCGATCCCGGATAGTTCGTGCCGAACTCCTCGATGATCTGCGGCGAGAAAAGTTCGAGCACATTGGGCGCGCGCACGGCTTGCTGCATGCTGGCACGGAAGCGGACGTCGTCCACCGGTTGCCATTCCGCCGCGCCGTACCAGGTGTTGGTCGCGCCCGCCTCGCCGTAGGACGAGTAGCGATAGCCGCCCTTGAGCCTCGCGTCTTCGATGAACGGCACGTTCTCGACGACAGGCAGCTGAAGTTCGCCGAAGCCTTCGCTCACATTGAATCCCGCGGCCGGAACCGCAGGCACCGTGGTACAGGCGAGTACCCAACCGAATCTCGACGCGATCGAGTGCCGTTCCCAGCCGCCGACGACCGGAACGCGCCTGGGCGCCACCCGCGAATGCCATACCGACATCACGCTTCTTGGCGTGGAGCTTGGAGCGGAGTCCGCTCGCGTTGATGGAACTCTTCCCCCTGCCTCGCTGCGCTCGGCACCTCCCCAAGGTGGCTAACGCCAGCACGCATTTTTTCATAATTGCCGAGGCACGCCCCGAGTTTTACTCCACCATCGTGGGGGTGCCGAGCGCAGCGAGGCGGAGGGGGACGTGGTGCGCTGCGCTGCGCGCGGGCTCCCCCCTCCGGTTTGCTCCGCTTCGCTTCGCAAACCACCTCCCCCACGCTGGGGGAGGAAATCCGAATGCGTGATAAGGGGGCTGACTGCCTCTCTCAAGTTCATGAAAAGTTGTGTGCTCACGCCAGCTTGGGAGAATACGGCGACAGGATACGCAATGCCGATGTCGTATCTGCGTAGGCCGCGGAAGGTCCGCACTGGTGACATCGAACGTCCCGGACAGTTGCTTCGTTAAGTATCCTGTCGCTGCGTACCAGTGAATCAAGAGGTAAGGGACTAACCCTTCGTCTCCGCGGACGGCGGCTGGTAGCCGGGATCGCCCGGACCCACGCAGCGGCCCTCTGCGGTCACCGAGCGCATGAAAATGCCTTCTTCGGTTTTCGTGTCCTGCCACAAGAACTGTTTGCCTTTCGACGCACAATAGGCCTTCTGCCGGGCGAAAGATTGTGCCTGGAGGTCGGCCGTATCCGCACACCCGGCGAGCCCAAGCACCGCCAGAGCCGCGGCCACGAACGGTGCCCTGGAATTCAACGGCATTGCCCCCTCTGCATCGCAACGAAGTCCATTTCACTTCCCGCCGGTAACGTCAAGCTTTCGCGCCCCGGCACCCCTATCGCAATATTCGACATGCGAGGAGCGCCGGGAGACAGTGTCCGTCGGCACGGCGACGTCCGGCGATATTTCCGAGATGATATGCGCGCGTCGGCCACTTCGAGCGGCTCCATGGAGCTACGATTGGAAAGCGTGGCAATCGCAAGGGTTCGCCTTGTGCACGGCCGAAGCGCTGCCGCAAGCTCCCATTCCGCCGCTTCCGATCGAGCGAGAAAGGCCCAATCGAAGCACCAAGAGGTGTCGACAGATTTTACATATTTCCATCGCTCGATTGACCAAAAACTTTGCTAACCCATTGGCGTGGCATGGTTTTTATAGATTGGCCTCGAACTTGCTTAACTGCACGAAAAGTCGTGGACGGCTTGGTGAATCCCGATTGAACCGGTGATTTTCTGGTTTGTCCGTCATCGTGCAAAGTATACTCACAAGGGGATTGCCATGTCGAAATCGCGTGCGCTCCGGTCCGTCTGGGGAACAGTGTTTGCTTCCACCGCTTCGGCGCTTGTTCTCTGCTCTTTTGGGCTGGCCAATCCGGCAAGTGCGGATGCGGTCACATTATGTCCCAATCAGGCGACCGTCGGAGGAAGCGGCGAAACCTCTACCGACGTTTCCGGGCCGCTTGACGCGACGTGCGGCGTAGACAGCGCGGTGGAAATCAGCATCCCCGCAAGCACGGATTATGGCAAGCTGCAATTCAGCACGGGCATGCCCGGCTATCCGTCGGGTCTGACTTTGGGCGGATTGGAGGGTCTTTCGGCAGACGTTTCGTTCACGACTAAGGGCTCCGACCAGCCATATTTCCTGCTCGCGTTCCACGACAGCAGCGACAGTCTCGGTCAAGGCAACGCCGGCGATCAGATTCTCATGATCGAGTTTCAGTCCAACGCTCTGGTGGGCAATACCTTGGCAGTCAATCCAACTTCAACGCTCTTCAATCTGTACGACAACACGACAGGCATGTATCTGCAAGGTGGCCAATCTGTCACAAAGACCATCTCTGGATGGCTGGCCAAATTTTCCGCGCTGGATAGCGAAGCACTGCAGGGGATATGGATCGGCGAAGGCCTGACAGGCGGCAATACAGGTGCAGAGTCGCTCATCGTGAATTCGCTTGAAGTCGACTATGTTCCAGAACCCTCGAGCATCAACGTTCTCAGCGCCGGCTTGGCTGTCTTGGGATTTTTTGGATTCGTCGGTTGCAACCGCCGGAAACGCGCAAACCAGGCTTAGCAACACCGCGGCAACCCCCAGCGTCGCATCTGAAGCGGGCGAACCGGTCTGCCGGAACGGCCCTATCCAGAATCCGGCGACAGGATACGCAACGCCGATGTCGTATCCGCGTACGTAAGGTCCGCACTGGTTACGTCGATCGTCCCGGATAGCTGAGCGATTTCGCGGGCGGCTGACAGGCCGTGACGGCGCGGTTTCGACATGATGCGCCGTCGCACCTTGCCGTTTCCGTGATCGCCGAGATGGAAGTCGAGGATGGATTGGCGCGCAATCCCGGGCTCGTGCCGCGCGTGCGGGCCATCATGCGAACGCTTCTGAATGCGGTATCGGTCCTGCCGTTCGAGCGCGAGGACGCGCGCGTGGCGGCGCACTTGCGCGCGAGCCTGAACAGCCAGGGTACGCCCATAGGGGCCCATGATCTGCAGTTCGCCGCATGCGCCTTGCGGCGGGGGCTCAGGATCGTCACGCACAATGCGTGGGAATTCGCGCGCGTCGGCGGGCTGGGGCTCGAGGACTGGTATGGATAGCAGAGCCTGGGCTCCTTGGCGGATTTGAAGATAAGAGAACTTGTTACTCCCATCCCGCAAATGCGCGTATGGTTGGTTCACCCTCAAGCATCCCCGGGAAGGTTTGCCGCATGGACAAGAACGAACTGACGAAATGGGCACTCGCCAATGGCTGGCAGATGATCGACGGCTGCCCGAGCCTGACCAAACCCTCAGCACCGCATCCGGCGATCGTGCGGCTGGTGCTGAAGGCCACGGTCGTCAATCTCGAAGTGAAGAAGCCGGTCGGCAAATGGGAGAAGATCTCCGGCGTGCCCTACGGCAAGATTGAAGCCGATCCCGAGACGGGGCTTCCCCGCGGCCTCGGGCTGGACACGATCTCCGGTTTTTCGATGCTGATGCAGGACAACAAACTTCGCGCAGTCTTCCGGCCGAAGCCGCCGGGGGAGGGCGGGGCTGCTGGGTGATCCATCCGTCGCTCCAGCGTTCCTTCTTTTAACGCGGGCGACGCTGAGGTTGCGCGGGGGACGCAGGGGAAATTTCACAATGAGGCAGCGAGACAGTGAGAAAGGATCGGCCGCCTTCGGCGCACAGTAAACCTCACTGTTTCTCCGCCTCATTGTGAATCTTCTCGGCGGCCTCTGCGCCCTGGCGTCCTCGCAATAGCGGCCGCCGATTTCTTCGGCGGGGGCGACGAAACCGGCCCACGCCGAGGTTGCGGCGCCTTGCGGGATCATCTTGAAGCGGAAGGGCGGCCGGCCTTCGGATGCCAGCTGGGCGTTGATCCGCTCCACCACCGCCTCGATCTCGCCTTGATCTTTTGCTGCGATATCAACTCGGGGGAGACCGATGCGCACACGAGACCAATTCCGCAAATCCTTGCTAATGGCCGGGGCCGCGCTGGCCCTGCTCGCACCGGGCGCGCAGGCGAAAAGCCTTCAGGTGCTCTACGACTTCCAGGACCTGAGCGACGGCGCCTATCCCGAGGCCGGGGTGATCATGGACAAGGCGGGCAATCTCTACGGCACCACGCTCGAGGGCGGGACAGGGAACTGCTACGAGGATGGCGGTTGCGGCACCGTCTTCAAGCTTGCGCCCGACGGGACCAAGACAATCCTTTATTCCTTCCTGGGCGGAAATGACGGCTCGGGCCCCCATGGGCTTGTCATGGACAAGGCAGGCAATCTCTACGGGGTGACGTCCGCTGGCGGCGGAACCGGCTGCTTCGACGGTTACGGGTGCGGAACGGTATTCGAGGTTGCGGCCGACGGCACTGAAACCGTGCTCCATGTCTTCGAGGGCGGAACCGACGGCGAGGAGCCTTCGGGCGGGCTGATCATGGACAAGAAGGGCAATCTTTACGGCACGACCGGCGACACGGTCTTCCGGATTGGAGCGGGCGGCAAGGAAAAACCGCTCCATTATTTCTCGGGCGGCGATGGTTTCGAGATTGGTCCTGTCACCCTCGTCAGAGACAAAGCGGGCAATTTCTACGGTACGACACAGGATGGCGGCGCTTACCGCTACGGCACGGTCTTCAAACTGAGCCCCGGCGGAACTGAAACGGTGCTCTACTCCTTCACGGGCGGAAGCGATGGCGGCGGTCCCTATGCCGGGGTCATCATCGATGCATCGGGCAATCTCTACGGGACCACGCCCTATGACGGCGATATCAGCTGCGACTACGGCGAGGGCTGCGGCACGGTCTTCAAGCTCGCGCCGGACGGTACGGAGACGACGCTCTACACCTTCACCGATACGGGCGTGAACGCAAATCCCATGGCCGGTTTGACTATGGACGGCGCCGGCAATCTCTACGGCACCACGTACGGATTCAGCGCCGGCGCCGTCTTCAAACTTGCTGCCGGCGGCACGGAAAAGCTGCTCTACACCTTCACCGGTGGAGATGACGGCTCACAGCCCCTGGGCGGGGTCATTTTGGACGGGAAGGGCCATCTCTACGGCACGACGTCAGGTGGCGGCGGCGGCGATTGCAACAACGGCTTCGGCTGCGGTGCCGTATTCGAACTCGCGAGGTAACAGTCGCGACCACCGAACCCGCGATCTCCGAGAACCTCTGCGTCCTCCGCGTTGGAGCGGGGTTCGATGAGATTGAATCATTCGATGTCATTCCCGCGGAAGCGGGAATCCAGGAGAAGCCGCACGTCGCTTGCCCCTGGATGCCCGCTTCCGCGGGCATGACACTTCTCGGTTCTATATGACCGGAATCCGCTCTAAGCCTGCTTGTCGGATCGCGGCGACGGATTGCGGCGACAGGTCATGCGTTTCCCTTCCATGCGATGCCGCGGCCTTGTTCTAACCGGTGCTTTCCTGGCGGGCCTCACGCTTCCAGCGGTGGCACAGGAGACTGCCGCGCCTGCGCGGGTCGAGACGGTCATCGTTACCGCCAATGCGACAGGGCCGGCGGTCTGGCATGCGACGAAAGACGGCGCCGACGTGGCCATCCTGGGGATCGTCGAGCCGCTGCCCGACAATTTCGTTTGGAACACGAAGCCGCTCCAGGCAATCCTGGGCGGCGCGCGGCGCGTGCTCCTGCCACCGCAGGTGCGGATGGGAATTTTCAGCGGCGTCTGGTTCTATCTGACCGAGAGTGATCTCCTGCACCCGCCGCATGGGCAGACGCTGTGGGATGTGCTCGATCCCGGCGTGGCGGCGGAGCTCGCGCGGGCCTGCGCGTTCCTGCATGAGCCCAAAGACCGCTACGGCGACAATTCTCCCATTCTCGCGGCCATGCGCCTGGGCAGCGATTTCCGGCATGTCGACGATCTGACGACGCATGAGCCGGAGGACGCGATCGCGGCACTCGCGCGTGCGCGGCGCGTGGACGTGCGCCGGATTGCGACTTACGGCCTTATCCCGAGCGGCGAGGAGCTGTTGAAACTGCCGCCCGCCATGACGGGCAAATGCATCGAGGCCGCCATGCAGGATATCGATTTTCAGAGCCGGCATGTGCAGGCTGCCGCGAACGCCTGGGCGATCGGCGATGCGGGCGGCATGATGGCGAACTGGTCGCCATCCCATTACTACGAATGTCTCGTCCGGCTGTCGCCGCACGCCACCGCGCTGGACGCGCGTTCGATCGGCGACACGGTCGCGAGCATCAACGAGGCGCTCGCCGGCGGCGGACGCACGATCGCCGTCGTCAATATCGGCGTTCTCTTGCGCCAGGGCGGCGTGCTCGACCGGCTGAAGGCCGAGGGGGTTTCCATCGCCGGGCCATGAAATTCAGTTTTCCTCTCCCAGCATGCGCACCGCTGTCCGGGAAAAAGTCAAGCTTAAGCGGGATGTGGATGTCGGGGTAAGCGGCCGACGCGACCATTATTCGGTCACCATGATGTCGGCCGCTTCGCCCCCCCCCCCGGTGTATCGGGGAGGGCGAAGCGCAGTGGGTGGATCTGCTATTACTTCTTCATGCTGAACACGACGCCGTAACCGTCGGTGCCGCCGTCGGCAGTGGTGCCGTAAAGGGTCTTGCCGCTTGCGGTCACCCCGGCGGAGTAGCCGTCGCCGCCGCTTTCGGTGAAGTCCTCGAGCACCCTTTCCTTGCCTTTGAGCGTGACCTCATAGACCCCGCCTTCGCCGCCGGTGCCGCCCGAGGTTGCCGCGCTGTAGAGGTCCTTCCCGACCAGCAGCATATCGCCTTCGGGGCTTCCGACGTCGGTGCCGCCGGCGAAGCTGTAAAGCGTCGTCAACGTTCCCTTGGGGGCGAACGTGAATACCGTACCGGCGCCATTTGCGCCTCCCGCGTCGGTGCTGCCGTAAAGATTGCCCTTCTTGTCGATGGCCAGACCGCCATAGAGGAAATCGCCATCGGCGCCTCCGGTGAAACTGTAAAGCGAGGTGAAGGCCCCTTTCTTGGAGATTTCGTAGACCGTGCCGTCGCCGGTGGTGCCGCCGAAGGCCGTGACGCCGTAGAGATTGCCGGATTTGTCCATGACGACACCATGTTCCGGAAACTCGCCGTCGCTGCCGTCGAACGAATGCAGGACGGTGAGTACGCCTTTGGCGCTGTACTCGAAGACCAAGCCGTCGCCGCTCGCGCCGCCGAACAGGGCGGTGCCGTAGAAATTGCCTTTCTTGTCCTGGATCAGGCGTCCTCTGATGAATTCGCCGTCAGTGCCGTCGAAATTGTGCAGCACGCTGTAGGTTCCGTTCGCTGCGAGTTCCCAGACGGTGCCGTCGCTGGCCGAGCCGCCATACTCGGTCGTGCCATACATATTCCCGCCTGCGTCAAAGATCACCGCGCCATCAGGCGCGGTGCCGTCACCCGAGGCGCCGAAGGAATGGAGCAGGGATTCCGTTCCGCCCGATGTGATTTCGAAGAGCGTGCCGGATGCATTGGCGCCGCTCCCGTCGGTAACCCCGTACATGTTGCCGGCGCTGTCCAGCGTGGGTTCGGCGGTGGAATCGGAGCCGTCGCCGGAACCTCCGGCAAAGTCATGCATCACGGTGTAGGTGCCGGGCTGGTGCATGGCACGGAAACCGGAAGCGGCGCCGCTCTGAAATGCGGAAGACTGTTTTCCCGTAGCTGCCAGGGTTCGCTCCATATCGGCGCGCGATTCGCTCGCGCCGGCGGCCGTGATCAAAGCGGCGACTGCGAGCGTCGAGCCGAGCAGCGCGCCGCGAAACAGTATGTGACTGATACGCATTGAAATCCTCCTTGAGTTTCATCGGCGAAAGCCGGAGCCGCATTAAGCCCACGGGATTGCGGCGCTGCAATGATGAATCCACGCGAACTTGCATATGTGAATCCGATGCCGCGATCCGGCGCCGCCCACCGCGGGTTGCAGGCGTTCATGCCGGCGCGATGCCATCGTCGTACGCGCCGCAAATGCCAAGGCGCATCGGGTGACTGTTACTCCTGGCACCGGATGGGATTTCGAGCCGCCGCAGCGCCTCGATCTGCCATTGCGGCGAGCCGATTCGCCCATGGGCGTTCCCCGGATTTGTCCGGAAACCGGCAATGTGGAGAGGTGTTCCCGGCAATGTTTCACATGAAACAATCGGTCGCGCTTTGGTTCTGTTGTTTCCTGTTCTTCCGGCCTGGCGCGCCTGTTACCGGCGGAAATTCGCCTGGCGCAAGTGACTGATGCCATTGGGAAATCGTGGCGGGGTCGCGCAATGTTCGCGCGCTTGAGCGAGATACGCCTGTATTTGCCTGTTAAAACAGAGCGGCTGGCGATGTTACGGGGGCGGCGCTGCGAAGCGGAGCGCTTCGTCGGCAGAGGTGAAGAGGGCTTTCGCCTTGTTGACCGTCTCCTGATATTCGGCCTCGGGCACGCTGTCGGCGACGACGCCGCCGCCGGCCTGTACATACATCATGCCGTCTTTCACGACGGCGGTGCGCAGCACGATGCAGGTGTCCATCGTGCCGTTGGCGGCGAAATAGCCGACGGCGCCCGCATAGGCGCCCCCGCGTTTTTCCTGTTCCAGCCCGTCGATGATTTCCATGGCGCGGATCTTGGGCGCGCCGGTCAGCGTGCCCGCCGGCAGGCCCGCCGCGAGCGCGTCGACGGCGTCGAGCCCGTCGCGCAGACGCCCTTCGACATTGGAGACGAGATGCATCACATGCGAATAGCGCTCGATGAAGAAACTGTCGGTCACTTTCACGCTGCCTGCCTCTGCGACGCGGCCGACATCGTTGCGGCCGAGATCGAGCAGCATCAGATGTTCGGCGCGTTCTTTCGGATCGGCGGCGAGATCGCGCGCGAGCCTTGCGTCGTCCTCCGGCGTGGGCCCGCGCGGGCGCGTGCCGGCAATCGGGCGGATGGTGACGATGCCGTCGCGCAGGCGCACCAGGATTTCCGGGCTCGAGCCGACGATGGCAAAACCCGGAAACGCGAGATGATAGAGAAACGGCGACGGATTCAGCCGGCGCAGCGCGCGGTAGAGCGCGAAGGATGGCAGGGCAAAGGGCCGGCGAAAGCGCTGGCTCGGCACCACCTGGAAAATGTCGCCGGCCAGGATGTACGCCCTGGCGCGCTCGACGAGCGCGAGATAATCACTTCGCGTCACGTTCGAGCGAATCTGTTCCTGCGATGACGAGGCAGGCGCTCGCGCCGGCGGCGGCAAGGGCGCGTCCAGACCGGCCACTGCCTCCGACAGACGCCGCGATGCTTCCTCATAGGCCGCGCGCGCCGGCTCTCCGTCGCGCGGCCATATCGGCGCCACGAGAATGATTTCGTCGCGGATGTTGTCGAAGATGGCAGTGACGGTCGGGCGCAGCATGATCGCGTCGGGCAGATCGAGGCTGTCGGGGGGCGCGGGCCCCAGACGTTCGATGAACCGCGCCATGTCGTAGCCGAGATAGCCGAACAGGCCGACCGCCATGGGCGGCAGCGCCGCGGGCAACTCCATGCGCGTCGCATTGACGAGCGCACGCAGGGATTGGAGCGGGCGGTCGGCCGCCTCTGCGGGCTCGAATTTGCCGATATCGCCATGTGCGATTTCCGCCCGCCCATTGCGGCAGCGCCAGACGAGGTCGGGATCGATGCCGATGATGGAATAGCGCCCGCGCGTCTCGCCGCCCTGGACGCTCTCGAGCAGGAATGCGTTGTCGCGGCCCTGCGCGAGTTTCAGGAAGGCCAAGACGGGCGTCTCGAGATCGGCGATCCGGCGGGCGAACAGGGCTTGTCCCCGGCCCGCGTCATATCGGGACGCGAAGCCCTCGAAATCTGGCTCAATGTCCATCAGACGGTCAGCCGCCGGTGATCCGGTCCACCTGCGACTGGTTGATGGTGACGCCAAGCCGCGCCCGCGCGGCCATCGCCAGCGTGGAGACGAAATCGTCGGCGCCATCGTCGCTCACGCTGCGGGCGAAGCGGAAAAACAGTGGATTTTCCATCGGTGCCGGCGGCTGCGCCACGCCGGTCACCCGCGCGATCAGGAGGCCTTCGCCATGTGGCGCGGGTGCGGAGACCACCGCACCCGGAGGAGAATCGAAGAGGCTGCGGATCAGTTTGGGCGGCAGCGCGGGCGAGGTGGAATTGTGTTTCAGGGCGCCTGTCGACTGGACGGACGCATGCAGCTGTGCCGCTATGCCCGACAGGCTCTTGTCGGCGGTCGCCTCCCGCACGAGCCGGCCGGCAATTTGCGTGAGCCGCCGTGTCTCCCAATTGGCGGTCCAGGCGGCAACGGCCGGGGCGCGCACGGCATCGAGGGGCTTCAGCTTGGGCGGCGTCACACCGTTGACCTTGATGACGTAGACGTTGCCATCGGCGGAGGGGAAAGGGTCGCCTTCCTCGCCGACATCGGATTTCTGCAGCTGCGCCCGAAAGTCGGGGGTCGCAGGCAGGGCCGCCTTCGTTCCTTCGGGGGTCAGTCCGTTCCTGTCCACGGCAGGAATGTGAACCACCCGCATTCCCGCGCGCGTGGCCGCGGCGGCAAGCGTAGCGCCGCCGGCGCTGGCATCGTCGAACGCATTGGAAACGTCGGTCAGTTTCGCTGTCGCCAGTTCAGTCATGACGTCCTTCCGCAGCGAGTCCTTCACATCGGCGAAGGATTTGCTGACGCCCGGCGTGATCTTCGTGACATGAAGCATCACCCAGCCGAACGTCGATTTGATCGGCTGGGTTACGCCGCCGACCGGCAATGCAAAGGTGGCAGTCCCCCTCTCCTTGCCGAGATCGGCCTGCACGACCGCGCCAAGCGAAACGTCTGCCGTCTTCAAGCCGCGCTGCTGGGCAAGCGTATCGAAGCTCGTGCCGGCATCGATTTTGGCCCGCGAAGCCTTCGCACTCGCCGCGTCGGGAAAGGTGATCTGTTCCACGTCGCGCTTTTCGGGGACCTGATACTGGTCCTTTTGCAACTCATATTGCTGCTGAAGCTCCGCGTCCGTGACGTGCACCTGGCTCATCACGTCCTGCGGACCGGCGACGGCATAGGTCACATCCCGATATTCCGGGGTGCTGAACTGCACGGCGTGCGAATGGATGTAGGCTACAAGCTCCGCGTCGCTTGGCTGGGGAGGCGTACCGGCGGCGCTTCGCGGAACGGCAACATATTCGGCCGCCCGCTGCTGGTCCGCATAGTCGAACAGAAGGCGCGTATACCCCGGCGGCAGGGCGAAGCCGGCATGAACCGCTACGAGGAGCTGATCGCGGGCGATGTCGTGCCGCTCAACGTCGACGAAGCTGTTCTCGGTGAAGCCGGCGTTCTCGATGCGGTAAAGAAAGGTCTCATGGTCGAAGGAGCCGAGCGGACCGCGGAAAGCCGAAACGGCGCGAATCGCGCTCGACACCTGGGCATCGGTCGCCCGCAGCCCGTAGGACACCACCAGCTGGTCGATCGCGTCCCTGCTGAGCGTGGTCTCGAGCGCCTGGTGGTCGAGGCCCTTGGCCCGGGCCTCTTCCGGCGTAATTTCATGCCCGGCCTCGGTGCTCTGGCCGCGCAGGAAGTTGCGATAGTCGCGCTGGAACGTGTCAGGGTCTATCTTTTCGCTGCCGATCGTAGCGATACTGGTGTCGGTGTTGCCCCGGAAGATATCGGCGATGCCCCAGACGCCAAAGCTGAGCGCCAGCAGCCCCAAGAATACCGAGGCTACCCGGGACTTTGCGACCGTGCGCATCTGTTGAAGCATGAAGAAAGCTCCCTTGGCGGCAAAAAGCGGCGGATGATAGGGATGGGCCTGTGCAACGGCAAGCAAAAGCGGGGCGGGTTGTGCGGCCGTTGATCGCCGGTAACTGGAAAATGAACGGCACCGGCGATTCTCTCGCGGAGATCGCCGCCGTCGCAGGCTGGGTCCGGGAAAACGGTCCGCATCCGGACGTATTGATGTGCCCGCCCTTCACGCTCATCTCGCGTGCCACGGGCATAGCCGCAGGTGCTGTCGCGCTCGGAGGGCAGGATTGTCACGCGCAAATGTCGGGCGCCTTTACTGGCGATGTGAGCGCCGAAATGTTGCGCGACGCGGGCGCCTCGGCCGTCATCGCCGGCCATTCGGAGCGGCGCCGATACCATGGGGAGACGGATGCCATGGTGGCCGCGAAGGCCGAGGCCGCCTGGCGCGCAGGTCTTCTGGCGATCGTATGCATCGGCGAGACGGAAGAGCAGCGCGACGCCGCTCGGACCGAAGCGGTGGTGGCGGCGCAACTGGCGCGGAGCCTCCCAACGGGTGCCTGCCGTTCCACGGCGGCAATCGCTTACGAGCCGATATGGGCGATCGGCAGCGGCCGCACGCCCGGACTGGACGAGATCGCCCGGACGCATCAATTGATCCGCGCCGGCCTCGTCAGCCGCTTTGGCGACGAGGGTTCGCGGATGCGCATTCTCTATGGCGGGTCGGTAAAGCCGGAAAATGCCCGAGGAATCCTCGCATTGCCCAATGTGAATGGCGCTCTGGTGGGCGGCGCGAGCCTGAGGGCCGATGAATTTCTCGGCATCGTGCGATCTGCGCCGCCGGAACCGAACTCGCTGTATAGCGGCGGGCGACGCCTGCCGGGATAAGGAGCCGGCCTGTTCAAGATGCAACATTGCCCCCACGCCTCTTTCCCTGGCAGGCGTTTTGCCCTATGAGCGGCGGCGCAAAATCCAGATTGGCCGTCCATGGAATCCGTTCTCATCGTCATTCAGCTCTTCGTGTCGATCTCGATGATCGCCGTCGTACTCCTGCAGCGTTCCGAAGGCGGAGCATTGGGGATGGGCGGGGGCGGCTCCGGGTTGGGCGGGCTTTTTTCTCCGCGCGGCGCCGCCGATACGCTGACGCAAACGACGGCCATCCTGGCCGTGATGTTCTTCGCCACCAGCCTCGCGCTTACCATGCTTTCTCTTCATGGACGGCCACAGTCGTTGCTGGACACCAATCCGGCAGTTCCGGGCCAGACGCTGCCGGTGCCGAAAACGCCGTCGAATTCCGGTGCCCCGCAGGCTCCCGCCGTTCCTTCCCCGCGCGGTTAAGCGATTCCATTTCGCGCCTCCGGCGACGGGCCTTGCCAAATTCCGCGGTTTGCGCTTGAGCAGTACCCATGCTCTCGCCTATGATGCGATTCCATGGCGCGGTTGATCTTCATCACCGGCGGCGTGGTCTCTTCCTTGGGCAAAGGTCTTGCGTCCGCCGCACTCGGCGCGCTTCTTCAGGCGCGGGGCTTTCGCGTCAGGCTGCGCAAACTCGATCCCTACCTCAACGTCGATCCGGGCACGATGAGTCCATTCCAGCACGGCGAGGTCTATGTGACCGACGACGGCGCGGAAACCGATCTGGACCTTGGTCATTATGAGCGTTTCACCGCCGTTTCGTCGGGCAAATCCGACAACGTCACCGCCGGCCGCATCTATCAGGAGGTGATTTCGACCGAGCGGCGCGGCGGCTATCTCGGCCGCACGGTGCAGGTGATCCCTCACGTCACGGACGCGATCAAGGACTTCATCATGGCAGGTGAGGCCGACGTCGATTTCCTGCTGGTCGAGATCGGCGGCACCGTCGGCGACATCGAGGGCCTGCCGTTCTTCGAGGCGATCCGGCAGCTTGGCAACGATCTCGGGCGCGAACGCGCCGCCTTCGTACATCTGACTCTTGTTCCTTACATCCAGACGGCGGGAGAGCTGAAGACCAAGCCGACCCAGCATTCGGTCAAGGAACTGCGGTCCATCGGCATCCAGCCCGATATCCTGCTGTGCCGCGCCGGGCTCCCGATTCCGGACGACGAACGCAGGAAGATCGGGCTGTTCTGCAATGTGAGACCGGAGCGCGTGATCTCGGCACCGGATCTCTCCAGCATCTACGAAGCGCCGCTGCGTTATCACGCGCAGGGATTCGACACGCAGGTCCTGAGCGTGTTCGGCATCGCAAACGCGCCGGAGCCCGACCTCGCCCCCTGGCGCGCAGTGGTGGAGCGGGTCAAAAGCCCCGAAGGCAAGGTCCGCATCGCCGTCGTCGGCAAATATATGCAGGTCAAGGACTCCTACAAATCACTGTCGGAAGCGCTGACACATGGCGGACTTGCCAACAATGTACGCGTCGAGATGGAATGGATCGACAGCGAGATTTTCGAGCGCGGCGACTCCGCAACCCACCTGGAAGACGTGAACGGCATTCTCGTGCCGGGCGGTTTCGGAGAACGTGGCACGGAGGGAAAGATTTGCGCGGTCCGCTTCGCACGCGAACGCCGTGTTCCGTTCTTCGGCATCTGCTACGGGCTGCACATGGCGGTGATCGAAGTGGCGCGCGATCTGGCGGGGCTGGAGGGCGCCGGATCGACGGAAATCTCTCGGCCGCGCCATCCGGTGATTGCGCTCATGACCGAATGGACGAAGGGAAATGCGCTCGAGGCAAGGACCGAAGGCGGCGATTTCGGTGGTACGATGCGGCTTGGCGCCTATCCGGCCATGCTCACCCCGGGCAGCCGGGTCGCCGAGATTTACCGCACCACCGAGATCAGCGAACGCCACCGCCATCGTTATGAGGTGAATATCGGCTACACGCGGCAGCTGGCAGAGCATGGTTTTGTCGTCTCGGGATGGTCACCTGACGGGCGTCTCCCCGAAATCATGGAAATACCCGACCACCCCTGGTTTATCGGCGTGCAGTTCCACCCGGAGCTGAAGTCGCGCCCGCTGACCCCCCACCCGCTTTTTGCCTCTTTCATTTCGGCTGCGGTCCATCAGAGCCGGTTCGTGTAGGTTGCCGGTCGGGCCGGTCAGATTTCGAGCGCGCGAGCCCGCGCCGCCAAGCATGGGAAGGCAATGATGACAACTTCGCCCAACGCCGTCGTGCGCATCGCCTCGGTTGAGATCGGCAACGCGCTGCCGCTCGCGCTGATCGCCGGTCCATGCCAGCTCGAAAGCCGCGCGCATGCCTTTGAAATGGCGAGCGCTCTCAAAGAAATCGCGCGGAAAGCCGGAATGGGCCTGGTTTACAAAACAAGCTTCGACAAGGCGAACCGCAGCAGCGCCGGAAGTCCGCGAGGCATGGGGCTCGAAGCTTCGCTGCCGGTGCTCGCCGACATACGGGAGCAGCTGGGCATTCCGGTGCTGACCGACGTTCACGAGCGGGACCAGTGCGCGCCGGTCGCCGAAGCCGCCGACATCCTCCAGATTCCCGCCTTTCTTTGCCGGCAGACCGATCTTCTGGTCGCCGCTGCAAAGACCGGGAAAACCGTCAACGTGAAAAAGGGCCAGTTCCTGGCGCCGTGGGACATCAAGAACGCGATCGCCAAGATCACCGGAGCCGGGAACAGCAATGTTCTTGTGACCGAACGAGGCGCGAGCTTCGGCTACAACACGCTGGTGTCGGATTTCCGGGCACTTCCAACCATGGCGCGGTTTGGCGCTCCCGTCGTTTTTGACGCCACCCATTCCGTGCAGCAGCCGGGCGGGCAGGGCGACAGCACGGGCGGGGAACGCGAGATGGTACCTTATCTGGCGCGCGCAGCCGCCGCGGTCGGCTGCGCGGCGATATTCCTCGAAACCCACCAGGACCCCGACCACGCCCCGTCGGACGGTCCCAACATGATCCCTCTCGCCGACATGGCTGCGCTTCTCGACGATCTTGGCGCTATTGATCGGATTGCCAAGAGGCGTGCGAACGGCCCTCAGCCGACCGGGGCGAATTCGGCATAATCACGCCTCCGACTCTGGCAAGCCGCGTGCGGGTAGCGCTGATGGGCGCACGCGGAAACATCCCCCTCGAACATGCGGTGGGGACCGCATGTCAAGAGGGGATATTATCCTTATGCAGGGGGTAGGAATTTGAGCCCTGCCGGCCGGTCAGTCTGCGACCGGTCAGGCATCATTCAGCTGATGCTGCGCCCTTTTTGCCCTTCCGTTTTCCTTTGCCTTTTTCCTTTTTTTCTTTCGGTCCCTTGCCTTCCGCAAGCTTGCTCAGCCTCTCGGTGATCTTCTGCTTTTCACCGGCGGGAAGGGCGTCCCATTTGGCTTGCAGCCTGCGCCGCAACGCAGTTTTGTCGGTCTCGCTCAATGCCTCAAGCTGTTCGCGCATCT
Source organism: Rhizomicrobium sp. (assembly GCA_036266955.1). GTDB lineage: Bacteria > Pseudomonadota > Alphaproteobacteria > Micropepsales > Micropepsaceae > Rhizomicrobium. Next base: position 7,398 of record DATAWY010000052.1, on the reverse strand, counting down.
TCTTGCGATGCTGCTGTTTTTCCTCCTTGGACTGGTTCTTGGTGTCGCCCTTGTTCTCCATGCGCCACATCGCATGGAGCTCGGGCGAGAGTTTGCGGTCTTCGTGACCGCCAGACTGATGCACTTCCGACATTTGGGAACCTCACCATTGAATGGTTTTGCGCCAGAATTATTCCAGCCGCCAGCCGGATGACAACTACGCCAGGACCAGGGGTGAAGACAACAGTTCCGATGTGATTCATTGCACCATGCCTGCGCATGAGGTCTCTGTGGACCGGTTGCCTTCCAAACGGCAGGATTTACCAGCGGGGATTCGCTGGCGGTCGTGCCGCATTTGCCGGCCCGGCGTCTATCCCCTAGAACTCGTCGCGCCGCTGCACCTGGTGCCCGAATGACCGCGATCGTCGACATTATTGCCCGCGAAATCCTGGACAGCAGGGGCAATCCGACCGTGGAGGTCGATGTCCGGCTGGAGGATGGCTCGTTCGGGCGTGCAGCGGTGCCCTCGGGGGCGTCGACCGGAGCCCATGAGGCGGTGGAGCTGCGCGACGGCGGGAACAGGTACGGCGGGAAAGGCGTGGTGAAGGCGGTCGAGGCCGTCAACCGCGATATCTTCGACGTATTGGCCGGAATTGACGCCGAGGAACAGACGCGGATCGACGCGTTGATGAAGGCTCTCGATGGTAGCGCGAACAAGGGCCGGCTGGGGGCCAATGCCATTCTGGGGGTTTCGCTGGCGGTGGCGAAGGCGGCCGCTGCTTCGCACGGCGTGCCTCTCTACCGGTACCTGGGAGGGCCGACCGCCCGTGTGCTGCCCGTACCGATGATGAACATCATCAATGGCGGTGTGCATGCCGACAATGCGATCGACTTCCAGGAGCTCATGATCGTGCCCTTCGGGGCCGCGAGCTTCCGTGAAGCCCTTCGCATGGGCGCGGAGATTTTCCATGCGCTGAAGGGCACGTTGCGCGAGGCGGGCTCCAACACGAATGTGGGCGACGAAGGAGGCTTTGCGCCCGACCTGAAGAGCGCCGACTCGGCATTGGCACTCATCATGGGCGCCATCGAAAAAGCGGGATACAGGCCGGGGGACGACGTGGGACTGGCGCTGGATCCGGCTTCGACCGAGTTCTTCAAGGATGGTCGCTATGTTCTTGAAGGAGAAGGCCGTTCGCTCGACCGCGACGGGCTCATCCATGTGTATGAGGATCTTTGCCGGCGTTATCCGATCGTCTCGATCGAGGACGGGATGGCGGAAGATGACTGGGAAGGCTGGTCGGCCCTCACCGCGGCGCTCGGAAAGCGCATCCAGCTGGTCGGCGACGATCTCTTTGTCACCAATGTCGTGCGTCTGGAACGCGGTGTTGGCGAGGGGATCGCGAACGCGATCCTGGTAAAGCCGAACCAGATCGGCAGCCTGACCGAGACTCTCGAAACGGTCGATGCCGCCCATCGCGCCGCCTATCGCGCGGTGATGTCGCATCGGTCGGGAGAAACCGAAGACACCACGATCGCCGACCTGGCGGTCGCGACCAATTGCGGGCAGATCAAGACAGGCTCGCTCGCGCGCTCCGACCGTCTGTGCAAATACAATCAGCTGCTGCGCATCGAGGAAGAGCTCGACGATCAGGCCCTCTATTTCGGCCGCAAGGTCCTGCGCGCATGAACGGGGTCGAATTCGCTTGACCGCCCGAATCCATTCGTGATTCGGTCCCATCATGGGACTCAGACGCAGCATGACGCGTTTTTTTGGCATTCTTGTGATGCCGGCCATATCCGCTGCAGCCATCGCCTATTTCGGCTATTACACCCTGTGGGGCACCCGCGGGCTGCTGGCATTGGCCGACGTCAAGGCGCGGCTTTCCGTCGAGCAGGAACGGCTCGCCTCGCTGTCGGATCAGCGTGCCCGTCTGGAGCGGCGCATTCATTTGCTGCGGGCCGGGTCGGAAGATCCCGATCTCATCGAAGAGGTCGCCCGAAGCCAGATGCTGGACAGCGCGCCGGGCCAGGTCGTGGTGCCGCGGAGACAGCGATAGGCACGCGGCATTTGGGCGGCCCGTCCTGCCGCCGCGCGCTTGCCAAATCCGGGAGCCCTTGCGACAACGAACCCGCTTTGGAGAGGCTCGGCAAGTGGCGATGGCCGCAGCAAATATGGCACAGACGGAGGGTTCCGCGGCGGACGTGCCCGAGCCCGGTCCGGCCAAGAAACTCTATTCGGACATGCTGCTTATCCGCCGTTTCGAGGAAAAGGCGGGCCAGCTCTATGGTATGGGGCTGATCGGCGGGTTCTGCCATCTCTATATCGGTCAGGAAGCCGTGGTCGTCGGCATGCAGGCGGCCCTGCAGCCGGGCGACGAGGTCATCACCGCCTATCGCGATCATGGCCACATGCTTGCCACCGGCATGGATCCCAAGGGCGTCATGGCAGAACTGACCGGCCGCGCGGCGGGCTATTCCAGGGGCAAGGGCGGCTCCATGCACATGTTCAGCCGCGAGAAGAACTTCTTCGGCGGACACGGCATCGTGGGTGCCCAGGTGCCCATAGGAACCGGGCTCGCCTTTGCCAACAAATACCGCGGAAACGGCGCGGTGACCTTGACCTATTTCGGCGACGGCGCGGCCAATCAGGGTCAGGTCTATGAGGCTTTCAACATGGCCGAGCTGTGGAAGCTGCCCGTCGTCTATGTGATCGAGAACAACCAGTACGCGATGGGGACCAGTGTCGAGCGGTCCAGCGCGCAGGCGCAGCTTTATAGGCGCGGCGCGTCGTTCAACATCCCGGGCGAAGAGGTTGACGGCATGGACGTGGAGGCGGTGCTTGCCGCCGGCCGCAAGGCCGTCGGCTGGGCGCGCGAAGGCAAGGGGCCGATCATTCTGGAAATGAAGACCTATCGCTATCGCGGCCACTCCATGTCGGATCCGGCCAAATATCGCTCCCGCGAGGAAGTCCAGAACGTACGCGAGAAGCGCGATCCGATCGATCACTATGCGCAGCGGCTGATCGCGCGCGGATATGTGACCGACGAGGAGATCAGGGCCATCGACAAGAGTACCCGCCAGACCGTGAACATGGCCGCCGAATTTGCCATCGAGAGCCCGGAGCCCGCGCCGGCGGAACTCTACACCGACGTAGTCGCCTGAGACCCGATGTCCATCCAGATATTGATGCCCGCGCTGTCGCCCACCATGGAGGAGGGCAAGCTCGCCAAATGGCTGGTCAAGGAGGGGGACGACGTGCATTCGGGCGATATCCTCGCCGAAATCGAAACCGACAAGGCCATGATGGAGTTCGAAGCTGTCGACGAAGGGCGCATCAAGGCGATTCTGGTCCCGGAGGGGACGGAAGGGGTGAAGGTCAACCAGCCGATCGCAGAACTTGAGCAGCCGGGCGATCAAACCAGCTCTCCGGCTCCAGCCAAGCCGACTACCGAAAGGAAGTCTGCTCCCGAACAGAAGCCCGCTCCCGAACAGAAGCGCGCCGAAGCGCCCCAAGCTTCTGCGCCAACTACGCCTTCGCGGCCCGCGAAACAACGGGCCGAACAAGGCAAGGCGGGTCCTTCACCCGCGGCGGAGGCTGCAAAGCTGGCCGAGCCTCATGTCCCGGCAGGTACTGAACTGGTCAACATGACGGTGCGCGAAGCCCTGCGCGATGCGATGGCCGAAGAGATGCGGCGCGATCCGGATGTTTTCCTCATGGGCGAGGAAGTCGCGCAATATCAGGGCGCCTACAAGGTGAGCCAGGGCCTGCTTGAAGAGTTTGGTCCGAAACGCGTGGTGGACACCCCCATCACGGAGCACGGCTTTGCCGGCCTCGGCGTGGGCGCGGGTTTCGCGGGTCTTCGGCCGATCGTGGAGTTCATGACCATGAACTTCGCCATGCAGGCCATGGATCAGATCATCAACTCCGCCGCCAAAACCCGCTACATGTCCGGCGGTCAGATGAATTGTCCGATCGTATTCCGCGGGCCCAACGGCGCAGCCTCCCGCGTCGCCGCCCAGCACAGCCAGGACTACAGTTCCTGGTATGCGCATGTCCCCGGTCTCAAGGTGATCTCGCCCTATTTCGCGGCCGACGCGAAGGGCCTGCTCAAATCCGCGATCCGCGATCCCAATCCGGTGATATTTCTCGAGAACGAGATTGTCTACGGCCGTTCGTTTCCCGTCCCGAAGGTCGACGATTACATCGTGCCCATCGGCAAGGCGCGCATCGTCCGCGAAGGCGCGCATGTGACGCTGGTCGCCCATTCCATCAGCGTCGGCCTGATTATCGAAGCCGCGGAGAAACTCGCCGCCGAAGGCATCGAGGCGGAGCTGATCGATCTGCGAACCCTGCGGCCGCTCGATGTCGAAACCGTCATCGAATCGGTGATGAAAACCAACCGCCTGGTGACGGTGGAGCAGGGCTGGCCGGTGTGCTCGATCGGCTCGGAAATCGCGTCGCAGGTGGTCGAGAGGGCTTTCGATTATCTGGATGCGCCGCCGCTGAAGATTACGGGCAAGGACGTTCCGATGCCCTATGCCGCAAATCTCGAAAAGCTCGCGCTGCCGAGCGTCGATGAGGTGATTGCTGCGGCGAAAACCGTGCTCTACCACGAATAAGATGGACGACGTCGAACAGGAAATGACCTGGAAGAGGGGCGGCTGTCACTGTGGTGCGGTGCGCTTCGAAGTGCTTGCGCCGGACGAAGTCGAGGTGCGGGCCTGCAATTGCTCCATCTGCCGTATGACCGGCTATCTTCATCTGATCGTACCCCGATCGCAGTTCCGGCTGCTTGCCGGCGAGCCGGCGCTGACCACCTATGTGTTCAACACGGAGACCGCAAAGCACCTGTTCTGCTCGGTCTGCGGCATCAAATCATTCTACGTGCCGCGCTCACACCCGGAAGGGTTCAGCGTGAACTTCCGCTGCCTCGACGCCGAGGAATTCCATTCCGTTCTCACGACCGAGTTCGACGGCCGCAATTGGGAACGTCACATCGATGAGCTTTCGCCGCTGGGTGGAGAGGGTTGAGATGCCGATCCAGATACTCATGCCGGCCCTGTCTCCGACGATGGAGGAGGGCAAGCTTGCCCGGTGGCTGGTCAAGGAGGGCGATGAAATACACTCTGGCGACCTGCTGGCAGAAATCGAAACCGACAAGGCCACGATGGAATTCGAGGCGGTGGACGAAGGGCGGCTCGGGAAGATTCTCGTTCCCGAAGGCACGGAGGGCGTAAAGGTCAATCAGCCCATTGCCACCCTGCTTGCGGAGGGAGAAGACGCGTCCGCCGGCGCAGCACCGGCTGCTGCCCCGGAGAAAACATCCGGCAATGGGGCAGCCTGCGAGCCGGCGAAGGCGCAGGCAAAGGTCGGCGATATCGCGTCTGCCATGCAGTCCATCCGCCATGCGCTGTCCGAACATGCGCCGCCGCCGACAGCCGGGCAGGCGCGCGTTTTCGCGACGCCCCTGGCGCGCCGCATCGCGGCGGCTTCCGGCGTCGATATCGCCGCACTCAAGGGTTCCGGCCCGCACGGGCGCATCGTCAAGGCGGATGTCGAAGCGGCAGGCGCGCGACCGTCCCCGCGCCCCGCCGCCCCCAAACCCGCCTCGGCGGCGGAAAGTGCCGTATCCCCGGCGTCCGCCACATTCGCGGGTGTCGGTGCCCTGCCGGACGCCAAACTCTTCTTCAAGCCGGAGGATTACGAAGAGATACCCCATGATGCGATGCGCAAGTCGATCGCCCGGCGGCTGCTCTCGGCGAAGACACTCGCTCCGCACTACTATCTGACGATTGACTGCCGTATCGACGAACTTCTGGCGGCGCGCGCGCGCCTCAACGACACGTCTCCCAAAGGGGAGGGCGGTTACAGGCTTTCGGTCAATGACTTCCTGGTAAAGGCGGCGGCGCTGGCGCTTCTGCGCGTGCCGGAAGTCAATGCGAGCTGGACCGACAACGCGATGCTGAGGCATCGCCATGCCGATATCGGCGTGGCGGTGGCGCTCGATTTCGGACTGATTACACCGATCGTTTTCCGCGCCGAGGAAAAAGGCCTGGTTGCCATCTCCAATGAGGTAAAATCGCTCGCTGGGCGCGCGCGCACGAAAAAGCTCAAGCCCCAGGAATATGAGGGCGGCACCTTCGCCATTTCCAATCTCGGCATGTTCGGCATCCGGGAGTTCACCGCCATCATCAATCCGCCGCATGCCGCCATCCTGGCCGTCGGTTCGGGCGAAGAGCGCGCGGTGGTGCGCGGCGGGAGGGTCGAGGCCGCGCAAATGATGACCGTCACCATGTCCTGCGACCATCGCGTCATCGACGGCGCCACCGGCGCGCGGTTTCTCCGGCATTTCAGGCTATTCGTCGAAGACCCCGCCGCCATGCTGTTGTAACCGTTGCGCCGGGACTGAGCGATGTCGGACCACGTGGGAGCGATCAGCGAACTTGCCGCTTCTGCCCCGGCGGGACACCGGGCTGCCACGGACAAGTGCAACAATTGCGGAGCGCCGATGCTGGGCGCCTTTTGCGCGACCTGCGGCCAGGAGCGCGAGACGCACCGCCGTTCGGTCTGGCGCCTCCTCCACAATTTCATCGAGGAGATCGCGAGCTTCGACAGCCGCATCCTGCGCACGGCCTGGGCGCTCGTGGCGCGACCCGGCGAACTGTCGGTCGCGTTTCGCGAAGGCCGGACACGGCGCTACGTGCCGGCGCTGCGGCTCTATCTGTTCATGTCGCTGATCTTCTTCGTGTCGCTTTCCGCGGCGGGGATCGCCCTCCTGCAGCTTGAGCTTGCCGTCAATAACCCGGTGACGTTCGTGACAGGCGCCCATCACAACGTATACATGATTACGGACGGGAAGCGCTCGCCGATGAAGCGATTTACGGCCGATGACAAGGGCAATGTATATTTCTCCGCGCCGGGCGTTTCGCGCAGGTTCATCTCCGGCCTGAAGGCCAACGGATCTGTTCATTATAATGTTGCCACTAAACCCCATTTCTTCTCGCGCATTGGCGCAATAAAAATCGACCCGCGCACCGAATCGAAAATCCTTCAGCGCGTCGAGCAGGACACGAAGATCGGGAACTCCGTAAATTCTCCGCTCGGTCGCTGGATCATGCAACGTATTGCGTCTATCCTGAAGGCGCTTGCGACCGATCCGGCGGCCGTCAATGGCCCGCTGACCGAGTGGATTCCACGCGTCCTGTTCATCCTGCTGCCGCTGTTTGCCCTCATCCTCGCGGCCTTCTATTAATCCGTCCATAAGTATATTCATTTTCTGCTTGACATGGCGAATCTGGGCTGATTCGCTGGGGATATGAGACAGGATGATGCGCGGAAGTTGGATCACGCCACGCTGGAAGCGATGCGGATGCGGGCGGTGCGAAGTGTGCAGGCCGGGGAAAGCCCCGCGGTCGTTG
>DATAWY010000051.1:0-150924 GCA_036266955.1 Rhizomicrobium sp. | reverse complement strand
TCCCCGGCGTAGCCATATTGCTTCGTCTGGCCGAGCGCATCAAGCACCGATGCCAGCCGGCTTGTCGTGTTTTCGTAGGTATAGGTCACAGTGCTGTTGTCGGCATAGGTCTTCGAGGTCAGCCGGCCTTCCACGTCATAGAACCATTGCGTCTCGTTGTCCTTGGGATCGGTCAGGCTGGTCAACTGGCCCGCCTGATTGTAGCCGAGCTGGACCAGGTTTCCCATCGGGTCGGTGACCGCGGTGAGGCGCCGGTCGGCATCGTGGGCATAGGTCCAGACCCGGCCGGTCCGGTCCGTATGGGAGGCCAGGTCGAGCTTGTCGTAGGTATAGACGTCCGCGGTCCCGTCCGGATAGGTGACGCTGGTTATTCTGTCTGCCGCATCGTAGGCGTAGGTGAGCGTGTAGCCTTCCGAATCCGTACGAGTCCGAACGCGGTCGAATGAATCATAAGTCAGGCTCTCTGCCGTGACGTTGTTTGCGTTGATGATCGTCGCAAGGTCGCCAGTTGGATTATATTGGTACGTCGTGGTCTGGTTGAGCGGGTTCGTTATCGTTCCCACCTGGCCGGCGGCGTTGTAGCCGTAGCTCGTCGTCTCGCCGGCCGCGTCGGTATAATAGGTCGGGCGGTGCTGCGTATTGTAGATGAATTGGGCGATCGTTTGCTGCACGCCGTATTGGGTGGTCTGGCTGATGGCGCCAAGGTCGATGTGATTGGAATAGGCATAGGAAGTCGTGCGGCCCAGCGGATCGATATATTGCGTGATCTTGTAGAACCCGCCCGTGTCGTAGGCGGCATGGCTGAGCTGGGTCGAACCGTCGTCCAGAACGCGGCCGGTCGCGATCGGCTGCGTCGAGCTGCCGGAATAGAGCGATTGCGTCTGGCCGGGATAGTTGAACCAGATGCGGTTCTCGAGCGGATATTTGACACTCTCGATCGTCGTGGACTTCAGGCCGGTGTTGTCCGCATCGTGGGCGAAGTGACGGTCGCGCGCCTTGGTGTAGTCGCAGCCGCCCGTCGGCGTGCAGCCGGCGGCGACATAGGCAGTCTTGTCCCAATGGAAGCTGTCGCGGTATTGCAGGTATTCGTTGGTCGGTGGCAGGGGCATGCCGGTGGGGACGGTGTCGGCGGGATCGCTGGAGGGTATGGGCGCGGGCTCCAGCCACTCTTCCCGCTCGTTGAACCCCAACGGATCGGTGACCTGGAGAAAGCGGGGCGGTCTGCTTGAGCCAGGGGCCGTGTAGGCAAAGGTCGTCGTGCCGTAGGGAGTCGTCATGGAGTTGACGAGGGAGTTCGCGTCATAAGTAAAACTCGATGTCAGTCCGATGGTATCGGTTATCGAATTGAGGCGGCCGCTGGAATCGTAGGTCAGCACGGCGCTGCGGCCGAACGGATCGGTGATTTGCGTAATCTGCAGGGGATAGGCGGCGAGGCCGTAGGTGAAGGTCGTCTGCCGGCCCGTTGCGTCCGTGAGGGATACAAGCCGCTCTTGATCGTCGTAGTTCAATGTCAGGGTATTGCCCTGCGGATCGATGACCTCGCGGAGGAAGATGTTGCGGGGATAGCTCGCGGCGCCGTCGGATTGCGCGTAGATTTCGACGCTGCCGTCGCCCAGCTGGCGGCGATAGGCGATCGGAGACTCTGAAGCCAGCACCAGGATCGAACCGTCGCCGGTCTGCGCAGCGAACTGTCCCGTCGCGCTCTGATAGCCCGTATAGTAGTAGGCACCCCCGCCGGCAATATAGCGCGAGACGTCCGCACCGGGATTGTTCGGGTCGTCCGTCACATAGGTCAGCCAGTTCAAAGTCCATTTCTGACTGACATTGAAAAAGTTGAAATTGGCCGGCTGGCTGTCCTCGCGCTGGTTGTAGTCGATCTGGACTTTCGCCGAAGGGCCGATCGGCGGCGAATACCCGACCGGCGTGTCCGATAGACCCAGGCTGACGGTCGACTCTCCAATGCTGTACGTACACATCCCGCCGGTCCCTCCGCATCCAGGCGGATTGGGAGGCGCGGGCGGAGGCGGAGTCGGTGGCGGCGGCCAAAGCGGCGGCGGCGGCAAAGGGGGAGGCGGACCGGCCGGGCTGTCGGGACTTGAAGGGGCACCTCCGGGTCCGCCGGCCTTTGGATCCTGCGGTCCCGCGCTGCCCGGTGTGTTCCCGGAGGTTGGCCCCTTGCCCCAGATTTTCGCCGCCTCGGTACTGCTCACGAGGCGCAGCCCGGATTTGGCAGATGAGTTTGCCGGAACGAGGAAATATCCGCTGGCCTCGGCGTCGATCGCGGCGGCCGTCATCCAGACATCGCGGATCGCGAGACTGGAATCGATCACGTGAAAGCGGCCATGAGCCTGGCCGATGATGGCTACGAAATGGCCGAGTTTCAAATGCATCGCCGACGGTACGGGAACCGGCCCGCCGGGCTTGCGAAAGACAAGGCTGTGCGCGAATTTGGCCTTGTCCGCGAGACGGCCCAGCTCGGCGAGATTCGTGCCATTCGGGCCTGCGCGGTACCAGTGAAGAAAGTCGACCTCTTTCGGCGTCGCCCCCTCCGCTCTCATCAGCGACAACAGCGCGAGCGGTCCGCAGATATAAAGATGCCGCGGGTCGCGCCGGGACAAGGTGAGTTCTTCGCGCGCGGTTTGCACCGATTCCGTTGCCGATCCGGAAATCGGGCGCTCGCCGATTTCCGTAAAGAGGGCGGCCAACTCCTTGTTCTTTCCGAGCGACGCGTAAAGCCGGGCGAGTTCACCCACGGCGCGATCCACGAGCGCCCGGGCTTGCGGATCGCGGGCACTCTTGCCCGCCGCGCACCCGTGACCCGCGAGTTCCACCCACTTGAAAAAATGTGACGACAAGAAGTCCGGGTTTTGGGAGTATCCTCGCGGAGCTGAACCGTGGAGGTCGCCATTGCTGTCCCGGATTTCACGGCGCCAATCTGACGGGCGGCAATTGTCGCGTGCGAAGTCATGAGAAACAGGCCGATGGGCCGGAACGAGCAGGACCGTCTGCTCGACGAAGCGCTGGGAGAGACCTTTCCCGCAAGCGACCCGGTATCCATGCAACAGAACTGCATCGTCGGTGCGGTATCCAGGGGGAAGAAGTTCACGACCAAGGCAAAGCGGCCAAAATCCTCTCGATCGGGCTGCGGGCCGGCAGTGTCAGTTTTGGACGTCGAACCAGGCTCGCCCCGCAAGCGCTGAAACGCGTCGGTACGTTACCGCCAGATAGTGCGGGTCTCTACGCCGCGTGAACGGAAGCTGCGGGAATGGCGTCCTCGGGCATCTCCGGCGTCAGGCCGGCATGGGGCGCGATTTCGCGGTAGAGCGCCGCGTAGCGCGCGGCGCTGGCAGACCAGCTGAAATCCTGCAGCATGGCCTGCAATTGCAGGCGCCGCCACAACAGCGGCTCGCGATAGAGCGCGAGCGCATGGTTCACGCCGCGCATCAATCCGGGAACGTTCGGCTCGTCGAATACGATACCCGTCGCGGAACAATCGAGCACCGCGTTTGCCGTGGCATTCTTGACGGTGTCTCCAAGGCCACCGGTCCGCCTCACTATCGGCAGCGTGCCATATCGCATCGCGTAGAGCTGGGTGAGGCCGCAAGGTTCGTAACGCGCCGGTGCCAGGAGAATGTCGGAGCCCGCCTGCAGCCGGTGCGCCAGACTTTCGTCATAGCCGATGCGAACCGCCATCCTCCCGGGGAAGCTGTTGCCCGACGCGGCGAAGGCGGTTTCGAGTGCGGGTTCGCCCTCGCCGAGCACGGCGACCTGCGCACCGCTTTCGACGATTCCGGGAATGGCATCTGCGATCACATCGGCCATCTTCTGATGCGCAAGCCGGCTCACGAAGCCGATCAGCGGCGTCTCGGCGCTCAAATCCAGGCCAAGCTCCCGCTGCAGATCGGCCTTGCAAGCCCGTTTGCCGGCAATATCGCTCGCGCCGTAGTGCCGGGGCAGGTGAATGTCGGTCTTCGGGTTCCAGAGCGCGGCGTCGATCCCGTTCAGAATGCCCGAAAGCGCGCCACTGCGTTCCCGCAGCAATCCATCGAGCCCGCAGCCGAATTCCGGCGTCTGCACTTCCCTCGCGTAGGCCGGGCTGACCGTCGTGATCCGGTTGCTGTAGCGGATGCCGGCCTTCAGGAAGGACGCCTGTCCGTAAAATTCAATGCCGCCGGGATGAAAGAAACCGTCCGGAATGCCAAGCGGAGACAGACATTGGGGCGGGAAATTGCCCTGAAAGGCCATGTTGTGAATCGTGAACATTGTCGCGGGCCTCGGACCCTCTTTCATCGAGAGCAGAAGCGGCAGCAGACCGCAGTGCCAGTCGTTCGCGTGTACGACATCGGGTGTCCAGTTCCCGAGCAGTCCGCGTGCGAGCGCCGCTCCCACCTGGGCGAGAAATCCGAAACGCAGCGCATTGTCCGGCCAGTCGCGTCCGTCACTGTCCTGATAGAGGCCGCCGTTGCGGAAATAGAGGGACGGCGCGTGAACGAGCCAGACGGGCACTTCGCTGCCCGGCAGTTTGCCCGAAACCAGTGTTGCGCCCTCAACTCCGGACAGCCCGTCGAGCCGGATCTGCGGATGCGCATCGGCCAGCGTTGCTGCGGCGCGCGGGTATCCGGGCAGGAGTACGCGGACGTCCATTCCCCGCTGCCTCAGGGCGGCGGGCAGTGCGCCCGCAACGTCCGCAAGACCGCCGGATTTCGCGAGCGGATACGCTTCCGATGTCACGAAAAGTACACGCATCCCGTTGCCGCCGCCAAGGAGTAGTTATTCGCCAAGTGGGAATGCGGTCGATGTTTGTCAATTGGTTATTTGCATACATACGCGTTATGATTGGCGCCGTCGGGCCCGGTTCACGCACGCAGCGTCGCGCGTCCGGAGTTTTCCGCCGAGGCCTGGCACAATTGGCGGATCACGGCGGAGAGGCTGTCGAAGCCGAGGGGCTTTTCGAGCCTCGTCACATCGGCGAACCGGGGTTCGATCGACTCCTCGCCATATCCGGTCAGGAAAGCGAACGGGATGCGATGGCGTGCAAGCGCGTCGGCGACGGGATAGACCGTCTCGCCACCCAGATAGACGTCAAGGAGTGCCGCATCGACCGTGTTTTCGCGCAGGCAGGAAAGCGCCTCGAACGGCGTTGCGTAGGGTCCGAGCGCCACACAGTCGAGCTGGTCGAGGAATCCGGTGACCATCATGGCCACCAGCGGTTCGTCTTCGACCAGCAGGACACGCGGCTTTCCCGCGCGATTGGAAGCTTCGGTCTGTCCGGCTGCGTAGCCGCGTTGCGCCGCGCGCTCTGCATCCGCCGGGTCGGCACACGGAAGCGCGATCGTGCAGATCAGGCCGGCGGGATCCCAGTCGAAGTTCGCCCGGCCGCCGACCTGGCTTTGCGTTCCCGACACGATCATCTGCAGTCCGAGCCCGGCTCGCCGGGGTGCGGTCGCCGGCGGGCCGCCCGTCTCGCGCCATGTCAGCATGGTTGTGCCGGTGGCAAGCTGCCAGGAGAGATGCACGCGGCCGTGCTCGGCCGACAGGGCGCCGTATTTGGCCGCATTGGTTGCAAGCTCGTGCAGCGCAAGCGCCAAGGTCTGCGCGACCGGAGGCGCCAACGCGACCCTCGGCCCCGCGATGGCGATGCGTTCGGCGCCGCCGATCTGATAGGGCGTCAGTTCCTCCTGTGCGAGGGCGTAGACGTCCGCGCCCTGCCAGCGCGAATGTGCGAGGAGACTGTGGACCTTCGACAGCGCCTGGATGCGCCCCTCCACGCTGGCCTGGAAGGCCTTGATGGTGTCCGCGCGCGTGAGGCGGAGGATCGACTGGACCACGGCCAGCGAGTTCTTCGCGCGATGGTCCACCTCGCGCGCAAGCAGGGTCTGATGCTCCTCGATCCGCTTGCGCTCCGTGATGTCCGCGGCCACGCCGCTCAGCCGTGCCAGCAGGCCGTTCTCGTCATAAATCGCCGCCGCAGTCCCCGTGCACCAGCGCAGCTCGCCGTCAGGGCGCACGATGCGGAAATCTGTCCGGCAGGATATCTTCTCGGGCGTTGCGTGTTCGAATGCGTCGACGAGGCGTCGCCAGTCTTCGGGATGGAACCGCGCGTGCACTGATTCACGCGTGACCCTGAACGTCCGGGGATCGACGCCGAAGATGCGGCACAAGCCATCGTCCCACAGGCAGCTTCCCTCCTCGAGATTCCAGTCCCATGATCCCATGTTGCCGGCGGACAGCGCCATGTTGCGGCGTTCTTCGCTGGCCAGAAGGCGTTGGTTCGAGGCGGCAAGCTCGGCCGTGCGCTCTTCCACGCGCCGTTCGAGTTCGGCGTTGAGTCGTTCGAGCTCCTTCGACTTGCGGTACAGCTCGACAAAGACCTTGACCTTGGCGCGCAGCACCTCGGCGACGACCGGCACGGGCATGTAATCCACCGCGCCCATCTGATAGCCGCGCAGGTGATCCACTTCCGCCAGGTGAATGGCCGAAATGAAGATGATCGCGATCTTCTGAAAGCGCGGGTGTTCGCGGATCATCGCGGCGAGTTCGAACCCGTCCTGCTCGGGCATGCAGACGTCGACGAGAATGACGGCAATCTCGGTCTTGAGCAGGTGCGCCAGCGCTTCGCGGGCGGAAGACGCCTTGATGAGGTTCTCCCCCAGCTCCGCCAGCATCACCTCGTAGCTCAAGAGCTTTGCCGGCTGATCGTCCACAAGAAGTATGTTCAGCTTTTCGGGAGTAGCGGTCATGGAGCGGCGTCCCCGGGCGCGGTACAAAACTTGTCATGGCCCGCAAATGCGGGCCGCCCAGGTGAAACCTGGCGAGCCCCTTGGTAGGGAGGTCGAAATTCCGCTTTACGCGCCATGCGCTTGCGCATGATCGCCTGGGTGGCCCGCATTTGCGGGCCATGACAGCTGAAGGTATCAAACAAAAGGTCGCGGTTCACGGCATTACCTGTGCAGCCACATGCGCAGCGCCGAGAGGAGCTGCTCGGTGTTGACGGGTTTGGCGAGGTAATCGGACGCACCCGCCTCAAGGCATTTCTCGCGGTCGCCTTTCATCGCCTTGGCCGTCAGTGCGACGATCGGAAGCCGGCGGAAGGCGGGGTTCTGGCGGATCGTCTGGATCGTCTGGTAGCCGTCCATTTCGGGCATCATGATATCCATCAGCACGATGGCAAGCGACGGCGTCGATTCCACGAGCTGGATCGCCTCCTTGCCGGTCGTTGCGGTGAGAACGCGCATGCCGCGCCGTTCGAGCACGCTCGACAGGGCGAAAATGTTGCGCGCATCGTCGTCGACGAGAAGAACCGTCCGTCCCGTGAGATCTTCGTCGGAACCGTTGAGCCGGTCGAGCATGCGCTGCATCTCTCCGGGCAGCTCGGTGACGACCCGGTGCAGAAAGAGCGCAGTCTCGTCGAGCAGCCGTTCGGGCGATTCCACGCCTTTCACCACGATGCTGCGCGCCATGCTGTGGAGCTGCAAGTCCTCTTCGGCAGACAGCTCCCGACCCGTGAACACGACGACCGGAATGTCGGAGAGCTGCGCGTCGCCACGCATTTCCTGGAGGATGTCGAAACCGGAAATATCCGGCAGCCTGAGGTCGAGCACCACGCAATCCGCCGGATGCGCGCGCATCGAGTCGAGAGCTTCGCGGCCCGTGGACGCGGTCTCGATCTCGATGTCGTCATGGCCAAGCAGGTTGGTGATGCTGAGCTGTTCGGCGGGATTGTCTTCCACCAGCAGCAGCCGCTTCCTGCGCGGCGCCGCATAGGCTTTCACCTTTTCGATCGCCTCCGAAAGCCCCTCGGTCGAAGACGGCTTGGTGACGAAGGAGAAGGCGCCGCGCGCGAGGCCGTGCTGGCGATCTTCGTCCAGCGTGACGATCTGAACCGGGATGTGGCGCGTCAGCGGATTCTGCTTGAGCTGGCTGAGTACGGTCCAGCCGAGCATGTCGGGCAGGAACACATCGAGCGAAATCGCCGTCGGCTGATACTGCTTGGCGAGGTCGAGTGCATCCGCTCCACGCATGGAAACAAGGACTTTGAAACCCTTGTCGCGCGCCAGATCGACCACGATGCGCGCATAATGCGGATCATCCTCGACGATCAGAAGGATCCGATCACCCGGCTCGATTGAAAGGCGGTCGTCCGCCACCAGTTCCACCGGGCGCTCCGGCGCGGGCGCAATGACGAAGTTCGTATGTTCCTGGGCCGGGCCGCCGCGGCGGCTTGCGCTCCCGCTGCCCTGATATTTCAGCGGCAGGAACAGGGTAAAGGTGCTGCCGAGCCCCGGCGTGCTGCGCAGATGGATTTCGCCTCCCAGAAGGCTCGACAGTTCGCGGCTGATGGCAAGCCCAAGACCCGTGCCGCCGTAGCGGCGGCTGGTGCTCGCATCGGCCTGCTGGAACGCTTCGAAGATGATTTTCTGTTTTTCCGGCGGAATGCCGATGCCGGTGTCGGACACTTCGAATGCGACCACGCCTCCCGCCTGGCTGAGGACGGGATGGTTCACACTCCAGCCGCTCTTGGCCAACGCAACATGCAGCCGCACGCCGCCCTTCTCCGTGAATTTAAAGGCGTTTGAGAGCAGGTTCTTCAGCACCTGCTGCAGGCGTTTGGAGTCGGTGCTGATGGTCGGCGGCAGTTCGGGATCGACAAGCACGTCGAAGGAGAGTTGGCGCGCCTCCACCTCATGGCGGAAGGGACGCGCCAGCGCGTCCACCACATTTCCGACGAATATGTCCTCCGCATCCACGGTGACCGTGCCCGATTCGATCTTCGACAGATCGAGGATGTCGCTGATCAGATTGAGGAGGTCGGTGCCCGCGCCGTGAATCGTGCGCGCGAACTCGACCTGCTTGGGGCTGAGATTGCCGTCGGGATTGTCGCCGAGCTGCTGGCCCAGGATCAGGATGCTGTTGAGCGGCGTCCTGAGCTCGTGGCTCATGTTGGCGAGGAATTCCGATTTGTACTTCGAGGTGAGCGCAAGTTCGGATGCCTTTTCCTCGAGTTCGCGGCGCGCCTGCTCGATTTCCTGATTCTTGCGCTCGACTTCCACATTGCGCTCGGCGAGCTGCTGCGCCTTCTGCTCGAGCTGCTCGTTGGTCTGCTGCAATTCGCGCTGCTGCGCCTGAAGCTCGCCGGCGAGCTGTTGCGACTGGGTCAGCAGGCCCTCCGTCTGCATGGTCGCCTCGATGCTGTTGAGCACGATGCCGACGCTCGCGGTCAGCTGTTCCAGGAACGCGATCTGCAGAGCGGTGAACGCATCGAGGGAGGCCAGTTCGATGACCGCCTTGACCTGGTTCTCGAACAGCACGGGCAGTACGATGATGTTGCGCGGCGGCGCCTTGAACAGCGCCGAGCTGATCGGCACGACATTCGCCGGCAGGTCTGTGACCAGCAGCCGCCGTTTGTCGACCGCGCATTGTCCGATCAGGCCGCGGCCGATCTGGACGCGCGGCTGATAGCAGTTCGCATCGTCCTCGGCATAGGCGGAGAGCAGCGAAAGCACCCCGTCATCTTCATTGCTCACGCGATAGATGACTCCGAGCTGGGCATTGACGAGCGGCGTGAGTTCGGTGAGGAGCAGTCGCCCCACCGTCGTGAGATCGCGCTGGCCCTGCAACATGTTGGTGAATTTCGCGAGATTGGTCTTGAGCCAGTCCTGTTCCGTATTGCGGTCCGTGGTGAGCCGCAGATTGTCGATCATGGTGTTGATGTTGTCTTTGAGCTCGGCCACTTCGCCGCGCGCGTCCACCTGGATGGCGCGGGTGAGATCGCCCTTCGTCACCGCAGTCGCCACTTCGGCGATGGCACGCACCTGGGTGGTGAGATTCGCCGCGAGCAGATTCACGTTGCCGGTGAGATCCTTCCATGTGCCCGCCGCGCCGGGCACGTTTGCCTGTCCGCCAAGCCGTCCCTCGACGCCCACTTCGCGCGCCACCGTCGTCACCTGATCGGCGAAGGTCGCCAGCGTCTGTGTCATGTTGTTGATTGTTTCGGCCAGCGCGGCGACCTCTCCCTTGGATTGGACGGTCAGGTTCTGCGCCAGATCGCCGTTGGCGACCGCCGTCACCACCTTCACGATGCCGCGCACCTGCTCGGTCAGGTTCGCGGCCATCACGTTCACCGTGTCGGTGAGGTCTTTCCATGTGCCGGCGACGCCGGGCACCTGCGCCTGGCCGCCGAGTTCGCCCTGCGTGCCCACTTCGCGTGCGACGCGCGTCACTTCCGAGGCGAAAGCATTCAACTGGTCCACCATCGTGTTGATGGTGTTCTTGAGTTCGAGGATTTCGCCCTTCACATCCACCGTGATCTTGCGCGAGAGGTCGCCGCGCGCCACCGCTGTCGTCACTTCCGCGATGTTGCGCACCTGGGTCGTGAGGTTCGCGGCGAGAAGGTTCACGTTGTCCGTCAGGTCTTTCCACGTACCGCCGACGCCCGGCACCACCGCCTGTCCGCCGAGGCGGCCGTCGGTGCCGACTTCGCGTGCAACGCGCGTCACTTCGGCGGCGAAGGAGCGCAGCTGCTCCACCATCGTGTTCAGCGTCTCCTTGAGCAGGAGAATCTCGCCGCGCACGTCCACCGTGATTTTCTTGGAAAGATCGCCGCCCGCGATGGCTGTCGCCACTTCGGCGATGTTGCGCACCTGCGCGGTCAGGTTCGACGCCATGAAATTCACGTTGTCGGTCAGGTCTTTCCAGGTGCCGGCGACGCCGGGCACCTGCGCCTGGCCGCCGAGCTTGCCTTCGGTGCCCACCTCGCGCGCCACGCGCGTCACTTCCGAGGCGAAGGCGTTCAACTGGTCCACCATCGTGTTGATGGTGTTCTTGAGTTCGAGGATTTCGCCCTTCACGTCCACGGTGATCTTGCGCGAAAGGTCGCCGCGCGCCACCGCTGTTGTCACTTCGGCGATGTTGCGCACCTGGGCGGTCAGATTGCCGGCCATCGAGTTCACCGAATCGGTGAGGTCTTTCCAGGTGCCGGCGACGCCGGGCACCTGCGCCTGGCCGCCGAGGCGTCCTTCCGTGCCCACTTCGCGCGCGACGCGCGTGACTTCGCCGGCGAAACGGTTCAGCTGGTCCACCATCGTATTCAGCGTTTCCTTCAGCTGAAGGATTTCGCCGCGCACGTCCACGGTGATCTTGCGCGAAAGGTCGCCGCCGGCGATGGCGGTCGCCACTTCGGCGATGTTGCGCACCTGTCCGGTCAGATTGCCGGCCATTGAGTTGACGGAGTCGGTGAGGTCTTTCCAGGTGCCGGCGACGCCGGGCACCTGCGCCTGGCCGCCGAGCTTGCCGTCCGTTCCCACTTCGCGGGCGACGCGGGTCACTTCCGCGGCGAAGGCGTTCAACTGATCGACCATCGTATTGATGGTCTCCTTCAGCTGCAAAATCTCGCCGCTCACATTGACGGTGACCTTCTTGGACAGGTCGCCCTGCGCCACGGCGGTTGCCACCTCTGCGATGTTGCGCACCTGTCCCGTCAGGTTGCTCGCCATCGAATTGACGCTGTCGGTCAGATCTTTCCACGTGCCGGCGACGCCGCGCACCACGGCCTGTCCGCCAAGACGGCCGTCGGTGCCGACTTCGCGCGCCACGCGCGTGACTTCGGAAGCGAAGGCGTTCAGCTGATCGACCGTCGAGTTGATTGTTTCCTTGAGCTGCAGAATTTCGCCGCGCACGTCCACGGTGATCTTTTTCGAGAGATCGCCATTGGCCATGGCGGTCGATACTTCGGCGATGTTGCGGACCTGGGCGGTCAGGTTCGACGCCATGGAGTTCACGGAATCGGTCAGGTCTTTCCATGTGCCGGCGACGCCCAGCACGTTGGCCTGTCCACCGAGCCTTCCATCGGTGCCGACTTCGCGCGCGACGCGCGTCACTTCGCCGGCAAAGGCGTTCAGCTGGTCCACCATGGTGTTGACGGTTTCCTTGAGCTGCAGGATTTCGCCGCTCACATTCACCGTGATCTTTTTTGAAAGGTCGCCGCCGGCGATGGCCGTCGCCACTTCGGCGATGTTGCGCACCTGCGCGGTCAAATTCGACGCCATGAAATTGACGTTGTCGGTCAGGTCTTTCCACGTGCCGGCGACGCCGGACACCTGCGCCTGGCCGCCAAGCTTGCCCTCGGTACCGACTTCGCGTGCGACGCGCGTCACTTCCGAGGCAAAGGCGTTGAGCTGATCGACCATGGTGTTGATGGTGTCTTTCAGTTCGAGGATTTCGCCGCGCACATCCACCGTGATCTTGCGCGAAAGGTCGCCGCGCGCGACAGCCGTCGTCACCTGCGCGATGTTGCGCACCTGGTCGGTGAGGTTGCCGCACATCGCGTTGACAGAGTCGGTCAGGTCTTTCCAGGTGCCGGCGACGCCCGGCACGATCGCCTGGCCGCCGAGCTTGCCGTCGGTGCCGACTTCGCGCGCAACGCGCGTCACTTCCGAGGCGAAGGAGCGCAGTTGGTCCACCATCGTGTTGATGGCTTCCTTGAGCTGCAGAATCTCGCCGCGCACGTCGACGGTGATTTTCTTGGAGAGATCGCCCATGGCGACCGCGATCGTCACTTCGGCGATGTTGCGCACCTGGGCGGTCAGGTTGCTGGCCATGGAATTGACGCTCTCGGTCAAATCCTTCCACACGCCCGTGACCTCGCGCACCTGCGCCTGGCCGCCGAGCTTGCCCTCGGTGCCGACTTCGCGCGCCACGCGCGTCACTTCGGAGGTGAATACGCCGAGCTGCTTGATCATGGTGTTGACGATGGTGGCGGCCTGCAGGAACTCGCCCTTGAGCGGTCGTCCCTCGACGTCGAGGCGCACGGTCTGGAGCAGGTTGCCTTGCGCCACCGCCTCGATGGCGCGCGTCACTTCCGTGGTCGGCCACAGCAGGTCCTCGATCAGCTGGTTGATCGAGCCTTCCATCGCGCCCCAGGATCCCGACAGGCTGCCGAGCTTCACGCGGTGCCGCGTCTGGCCCTCGCGGCCGACCAGCTGGCCCACATGCTCGAGCTGCTGCGCCATGCGCTGGTCGTTGGCCACGATCTCGTTGAAAGTATCGGCGATCTTGCCGAAGAGCCCCGTCTCATGCCCCGACATGCGGACGGAGAAGTCGCCTGTCTTCACCGCCTGCAGCGCGTGCAGCAGCGCGTGCAGCTCGGTGCTGTGCCCGTTCAGCTTTTCCGACTCCGCCGCCCCGGCGGGTGGAGGCGGCGGCACGGTTTTTTTTCTGTTTCTGGTGGCGACGGCGCCCTTCGCTGACATGGCTCTCCAACCTCTAACAAGATGTGGGACGCGGCGGAACGTCAGAGTCCCGCAACGCCACTGTCGGGGCCCGGGCCGACAAAGCGGCGATTGACGAGGTTCGGGGTGTACAGAATCTGCCCCCGGACACCTTCGAACATCCAAATTGCCCCAACGCACAACGCGCCGACTGCATCTTGGTTCCACGGTCCCGCCGCGACCCGAAACGGGATGCCGGCCGCTTCACCGCTTTTTCATCCCTTCGGGTCACAGTCCGGCGCGGTGGGAGCGGAAAAGGCCTTGCAATGCTGATCGGCGACATACTGGTAGCGCAAGGGCTTGTAAGCGAAGTCGATGTCGCCGAAGCGGTGGAACGCCAGCGCACCCAGGGCGGCCGGCTCGGCGACATCCTGATAGCGCTCGGGAAACTCAAACCCGAAGACCTCGAAGCCGTGCTCCACGCCACGCCGGTGGCGCCGCGGTCCCTGGACGACACGGGCATCGGGCTGTCCGATCTCCTCAATCTCCTGACCAAGACGCTATATTCGAGCGGCGTGCAGACGCCGTCCATGGTCGCCAGCCAGCTCAAGCTTCCGCCCGTCGCGATTCAGCAGCTGTTCGACCAGGCGAAGGAGCGCAAACTGGTCGACGTGCTGGGGGCGGCCGGTCTGCGCGCCGTCTCCGAACTGCGCTATTCGCTGACCGAGAATGGGAAGCAGTGGGCGCAGGACGCCATGGCGCTCAGCCAGTACATCGGGCCGGCGCCGGTGCCGCTCGACGCCTATGTCGAACGCGTCGAACGCCAGCGCATCTCGAACGAACGCGTGGACCGGGCCACCATCGACGGCGCCTTCGCGGGCCTGGTGATCGCCGAGGATTTCATGCAGGAGATCGGCCCCGCCATCAATTCCGGCCGCTCGATCCTGCTCTACGGACCGCCCGGCAATGGCAAGACCTCGGTCGCCGAAAAGGTGGGCCGCATGTTCCGCGACGTGGTCTACATCCCCTACTGTTTCGAAGTGGAAGGGCAGATCATCAAGGTGTTCGATCCGGGCACCCATGTGGCGATCGGGCCGGGGAGTGAAATACGCACCGGTTCCTTGCGCCGCGAGGATTTCGACGCGCGCTGGGTGCCCTGCCAGCGGCCGTTCATCGTCGTGGGCGGCGAGCTGACGCTCGAAATGCTCGACCTGAAGTTCAGCGAGGTGGCCAAATTCTACGAGGCGCCGCTGCACATCAAGGCGCTCGGCGGCATCTTTGTCATCGACGATTTCGGGCGCCAGCTCGTCACCCCCGAAGCCCTGCTGAACCGGTGGATCGTGCCGCTCGAAAGCCGGGTCGATTATCTCAAGCTGCACACCGGCAAGAGTTTCCAGCTGCCTTTCGACGAACTGGTGATCTTCTCCACCAACCTCGAGCCCGCCAGGCTCATGGACCCGGCCTTCCTGCGCCGTATTCCCTACAAGATCGAAGTAGGCGCGCCGTCGCGCGAGGACTACCGCCGCATCTTCTATGCGATCGCGAAGGCCCGCGGGTTCGACGCGGTGGACGAGATATTCGACTATGTGCTGGCCGAGCTGCGCGAGCGCAACGACTTCCCGCTCGCGAGCTATCAGCCCCGCTTCATCCTCGACCAGCTGGAGGCCGCCTGCAAATTCCAGAACGTGGCGATGAAATTCCAGCCCGGTCTCCTCGGCCGGGCGATGAAGAATCTCTATACCAAGGACACGCCCGGCTACGGCGTGCGGCCGGCGCAGGCTGCGCCCGCGCGCGATATGTCGCGCGCGGCGTAAGCCGCTTCCCAACGATCGTCCGGTGCGGTTGCGCGACATCCCGCCCCTGGCCACACAATTTCATCAACAACCGCGGAGCCAAGGCGAATTGCCCCGGTTTGAAGAATCAGCTTGCATTCTTTTTTCGGGATTAATATGTTCTCGTTACGTTCCAAGAAAGGGTGCGCCATGCGCGTTCGTGTCAAGACAATCCTTGTGGGCCCCGGCCCATCTGAGGCTGTCGTAGCGATCAAAACGAGGGCCGATCGCGAGGAGGAAGTGATCGTCGATAAGGGCCAGAGCGAAGACGACATCCTTCAAGTTTGGCCCATCGGAACGGGAGCAGAAGGGCAGGTGCTGGTTGAATTGCCCCAAGAGTCTACCAGCGGGAATCGCCGTGTCTGGATTGACGAAAGGGAAGTTGCGTAGGGACCGGTCAGTTGGAAATCTGCAACTTTGGACCGCACGATGTCGTGCTTGATGCCGGAATGAAAATTTGCCAGCTCATAATCGAGCAAACATTAGGCACGCCGGAGAAGGGCTACCAGCCGCGTCAGTTGGCCGGGATATGATTTCTCACGCGACGGCAGTGACTCGCTAAAGCGGCGCGCCGTCGAGGAGACTGAGGACAACCCCTCAAAGCCGCGCATTCCCCTGCCGGGCCGCAGGCAATTGGCAATTCGGGGCCAGAGTGGAAATGTGCGGCGCGAGCCCCGTCGCGACGACGGCTTGGTTTTCCGTGCAATTCGGGCTTCCGCGCCGCGATGAAGCATGACATCGTTCACCTCCATCGAAACCCGCGTGGCGGCCTGACGGAGGCAAACATGCACACCAACATCTATTTGAACTTCTCCGGCAATTGCGAAGAGGCATTCCGCTTCTACGAAAAGGCACTGGGTGGCAGGATCGAGATGCTTTCGACCTATGACAGCGCGCCGGCCGGCATGCCTGTCCCGCCGGACTTCGCGAAAAAGATCATCCATGCGCGCATCCGCATCGGCGACACCCTGGTCTTCGGCTCGGATTCGCCGCCGGAGCGCGCGGGCCGGCCGGGCGGCTTTTCGATTTCGCTCACCGTAAACTCGGTGGAGGAGGCCGAGAAAATCTTCCCCGCGATCTCGGAAGGCGGTCAGGTTCACATGCCCTTGGGCGAAACATTTTTCGCCAGACGCTTCGGCATGGCCGTCGACCGCTTCGGCGTTCCCTGGATGGTGCTCAACGATCCCGTGACCACGTGATCGGACAGCTTCGGGCGCATCGAGACCGGGCGGAGGCCTGGTGGCATCCGGCGATGCAGCATCACCGCTGTCGTGGTCGCGTTGGCGCATGGAATCTTCACCTGGGCCACCGCAAGGAGCGATGCAGTCTACGCGCTCGAGGATTGCGTCACGCGATCATGCGTTCGCGGCGCGGGTCGCAAAAACGCATTTGACTAATTGCCAAAGGAGTGTCTTGCGTTTTTGGAAACCTTTCGGGGTTATAGCCTCTCTGGCATGGAGCGGCTCATGGCAATTGCCCGGCGCGAGTGTCCGCATCACTACTTTCTGGCAGAATGCGGCCGGTGCCGCTTCGCGGTCGAAGGCGAGATTCGGAACGGCTACGGCGGCTGGAAGGCATATGATTGGAACGCATTCGGCGAAAGCTGTACGTACCGCACCCGGGCCGGCAAGCCCACAATGATCTGCCCCCATTTGCGCGACGCCAAACTCGCCGCCAAGCCGCTGACCGACGAGGAGTTTCACAGCCGCCTTCGTGAAACCCAACAGCGACAGGTACGGGCTGACCAGGGCGCGAGCGCGGCGCCTGCGCTGCAGTGCACACTGGCGTAGCAGGCCGGGTCGACGCCCGGACGCGGATTCTTGCCACCTCCCGATCTTGAACAAGCTGAGACGCGATGCATGTTACCCCTGCACGGCGACGGTGTTTCGAATAAGCTTGCGGGTTGAAGTTGCCGTCATCACATGCGTCATCAGCGCGACAGCGATGAACAACGCCACGCCGGCCATGCCGAGAGCCGCATCGGTATAGAGGAGGCCTTCTGCTCCCCAGCGGTCATGCCCCATGCCGTCGAAGATACCCATATAAATCAGCGGCACGTTCGAGATCCCGCTCAGCACATTGGCCTTGGTGCCGGCCGCGCCCTTGCCGATCGTTTCGAACACCACGGCGGCATAGGCGGCATAGCAGAAGCCCATGAGAAAGGCATAAAGCAGCACAAAGCTGACGAACATCGCCTGCGTCCGCGGAGCCAGGGCCATGGCGACCGCTGCCGCTGCAATGACGAGGCCGAACACGCAGTAAGCCGTCTTGCGGTCGATGAAATCGCAAATCCAGCCCCCGAGCAGGCATCCCACGATGGAGACCACGCCGCCGAGCACGCCGTTGGCCAGCGCCACCGCATCGGCGCTTGCGTGCCAGTCATTGGCCACAGCGGACCACAGATTTTGCGCTGCTCCCTGGCCGATGGGCAACAGCATCAGGAAGAAGACGAGCGCACCGCGCGTGGCCCTGAGCAGCACCCAACATTCGCGCCCGACGATTGCGAGACTTCCAAAAAAACTCTGCGAGCGATGTTCCGCCGAAGGCTCGGCGAGAAACAGCAGCGCAATCGCCGTGGCGAAGCAGAAGAGGCCCAGCGCGGTACCGGATATCCAATGCGGGGCGTGCTGCGCGAGCCAAAGGCCCAATCCGCCGCCAATCCCGGTTCCGCCGAGATTGCCGGCCTGGCTCCATCCGCCCGCGCGCCCCTTCTCCTCTTCCGACGTACCATGCGCCAACAGGCTCGACGCGGAAATGGTGGTCACGGTCGCGGCCAACGAGAAGCCGAGCGTCAGCAGCTCGATCCAGCCAAAATTGGCCCGGTTTGCGGGAACAAATGCCGTGGCCGCCATCAACAGGCCGCTCGCCGATGCGGAGATCAGATACCAGGCGCGAATGGAGAGCGTCGTGTCCACCAGCGGCGCCCAGACCGCGCGCCACGTCTGCGGCACAAGGCTCAGTCCGACGAACCCCGCAATCAGACCGACGCTCACGCCGGCCTGCGACAGGAGATAGGCGAGGGCTACGACCGTGTAGCCATTGGTGATGCCCATGGGCATGAACACCATCGCGTACAAGACCGGCCGCAGTCTTGTGCCCGGAATGACGCGCTCAGCCATGTGAGAGCGCCGACTGCGACGCGGCATCCAGTGCGGACAAAAAAAGTCCGCCTTCGCCGGTGCTGCCCACCGGATCGCCTTCCATGATCGTCAAAGCTGAACCTCAACCCCGATGCTTCGCAGCGCATCCTTGGCCATGTGGCGGCGCAAGGCGAGGGGAATTCGATCGAGGGGCGATCCTTTGCGGAATTCCGGCTTCGACCAGCACGGCACCTTCAGAAGAGCGCCGCGATGGCCCGCAAGCAACGAAGCGCGTTGGGCAGCCGGTCACCCGATAGGTCGCGGCCGAAATGCGCGATGGCGGGTTTGAGCGGGATCGCCGCATCGTGAAGGCATGTACGCTCCGGACGACGCGCCCACCCCAGGAGGTTTCGGCCGCGAGCTGCGCCAGCGTCGGCACCGGCCCCGCCTCGCCGCGAAGGCGCCGCTTCGGATGTGTGGGCTTTCACGATCCCATGACTTGCCCGCGGGTTCAGCGCTTCGGCGTTGGCGTTACAATCTGGCGAAGGGCGGACCGGTCCAGAAGTCGGCACAAAGGTCGCGGAGTTCGATGGACAACTTCTCATTGCCCGCCAATGGCAGCTTAATGTGGCGATGCCAGATTAATCGCGTTCGCGAATGACCGCCGCCCCTTCGTCGCTATTCTCCCCCTGTAGCGACGAGGGGGCTCGGCGTCCGGTGTGTGCGGCCAGGAAGGCCATGCCGCCGACGGGACTTCAGTACGTCTATTGGGGAACGCACACCAACCAACATAGGCGGCCAGTACCAGCGCCCAACAAATCGCTCGTCATGGCGAGGTTCTGTTTGGCGTTCCTTTCGCGGTCGAGACCATGGCGGATTGCGGCAATGCCATAGAAGATCGCACCCGCGGTGGCGACCGGAAGAACAAAACCCGGCCTTGACAGCGAGGCTGTTCCCGCGACGCCCATGGCAAGGTTTGCGACACCAAGCTCTTGAACGATCGGCGGCATCGCCGTTCAGGCCAAATATCTCTTCGGATGTGAAGCGTGGCTGAAAAATTTGCCGCAACCCCGCAAGAAGCAGACGTACGCCGACAGCCCATCTGAACGAATCCACGAAGTCCGGCCGGCGGTTCTGGAAATCCAGATAATAGGCGTGCTCCCGGACATCGCAGGTCACCAGAGCGGCTGATGCTTGTCATGGTGGAACTCGAGCGTCCTTGCCGACATATGCGGCTCGAGTGCATTGGTTGCATGGGGCAGAGGCGGAAGTTCGAAAGTCATTTTGTCCTGGCTTCTCTTGAGAGTCACCTACACAGAGACCGCCTTTGCGCTGCAGTTTCGGGCGATGAAATCCTCGTGGCGCGGCATGCTCTGGACCGCCCGCTTGATGCCGGCACGGACTTTTGCCAACTCCGCTTGCATGGCCTTATCATCAACTGGAGCGAGAAGTGGAGAGCAGGATTCCGGCGTTATGCCCTGGTTGTACATCACCGTCAGCCATGGGCGCACCCCGAACCCGTCACTGGGATTGATCGAAAAGCGGCCGTATCTTCGGAACCTTTCCATTGTGACGGCAAGCGACTCCGGAACGGACATGTACTTGCAATAGCGCCAGAATTCGGTGTCTTCACGTTCCGTCGCCTTATAGTGCAGAATGATGAAATCGCGTACGGCCTCGGCAGCGGGAGCGACGCGGCAATTATAGTCATCACTGAGAAGCGGGCTGCAGTCCCTGTCGGGGAACTGTCTGACCAGGTGCTCGAGATACACCTGGATAAACTGAATGCTGGTGGATTCCAGCGGTTCCACGAAGCCCGAAGAAAGCCCGACCGACACGCAGTTCTTCACCCACACTTGCTCTCTGCGGCCGGCCGCGAATTTGACCAGGCGCGGCTCGGCGAGAGGACGCCCTTCGAGATTGGAAAGCAGCAGTTCGCGCGCTCGTTCTTCGCTGGTGAACTTGCTCGAAAACACGTAGCCGTTGCCGATCCGGTGCTGCAGCGGAATGCGCCACTGCCAGCCGGCTTCCCGCGCCGTCGCCTGTGTGTAGGGCGTGAGCCGGCCAGTGCTTTCGCACGGCACCGCCCATGCCCGGTCGCAGGGCAGCCAGTGCGTCCAGTCGATATACGGGACCTTCAGAGCCTTCCCGATCAGCAGCGCATGGAATCCGGAGCAATCGATGAAGAGATCGCCTTCGATCCTCTGCCCGGATTTAAGGACGACCGCATCGATGAACCCGTTCTCGCCGCGCAATTGTACGTCGACAATTCGACCCTCAATGCGCTCGACGCCGCGCTGTTCCGCGTAGCCGCGCAGGTATTTCGCGTAGAGAGACGCATCCAGTTGGTACGAGTAGGAATAAACCGCGTCCGGCACGTTCTTCGGACGAGCGAAGCGGTTCTCCCGCGCAGCCACGCTGCACATGGAATACTCGTTAAAGTCCGGATCGCCCCCGTCGACGGCGCGCTTCAGCAGGTACTTGTCTATGGAGGAAAGCTCGATCTGAGTGCCTGCCGCCTCCGCACTGAAGCCCTGCGCCAGGAGCGGGCCGAAATAGGAATGGCCGATTCGCGTCCAATCGACGAACTCGATCCCGAGCTTGAACGTCGCATGCGTTTTGCTGACGAACTCGTTCTCATCGATCCCAAGCGCGTTATTGAAAATCCTCATCGTCGGAAGGGTCGACTCTCCGACGCCCACAATTCCGATTTCATCGGATTCGACGAGAACGATCCCGCAGGGTTCGCGCTGTCTCAGGAGGCTGAGCTTGGCCGCTGTCATCCAGCCCGCTGTTCCCCCGCCGACGATTACGATTTTCCGGATACGTCTGTCAGCCGCGCTTTTGAGAGCGCCGCCTTCGGCCATCATGTCCATTGCGCACACCCCGGCGATAAACGATCAATGCGACGCTCCATTCGGCGCGCGATCGGCTGCCGTCGCCATCTTCGGCAGAGCCGCAAGCGCGGAGAATTGCACAGAATATCGGGGAAGCCAATAGTTGGAACATGGGGCATTAACGGCATTTCGCCGAGGACTGCCCCTCGCAGCCCGTGGACCGCGTCTGGCAAGCCTGGACAGGGTTTTTCATCAGGCAGCGCCACGCCGGGGGGGAGGGACGTGTATCTCGAGGAATGCGGAATGCGCCGGCATCGCTTCGGCGGATGTCCTTGCCGCCGCGCGGATCTCGTCCAGTTTATCTTTGACCTTCGCTGCATCAAGAGCATCGGTCAAAGGGTCGTGCCGCGCGGAATGATGTTCTGCCCTTTTGGGAACAATTCCGGCTGGTTGAGAGCCACTCCCCGGCGTCAGGAAGCATATTTGGCCTGGCTGAATATATCGCCGCGCTCGCCCTTTTTCTTGTCGTAATGAAATTATCATATTTTCGCTACTCATATCGACTTTCGCTGACAAAGACAGGTCTACGAAAGACAGGGCTCTGGGTCAGCCTTGGCATTGGGCTTGCCCTGCTAGCAATCGACATTTGGCTTCAAAATCGGCTCTTCATTCCAAAGGCGCAGTCGAACTCAAACAACCTAAAGGCAGTAATTGGTCTCCTGTTGCTAATGTTCGTGTTGTGTTTGGATGCTATGAGTGCATTGAAAAGTGCGCAGCGGATGGCGGATCATCGCTCGACGCAGACTATCGAGAGTTCACCGCATTTGATGCGAAGCAAATGGAAGGTTATGCCCGCGCATCTTTGGCATTCTTGGAAAGTTGCCTAATTGTAATGAAGGGCCGCTTTCACCCGTACTCTTATGCACTCGCGAGGATGTTCAGCTCCTTCGAAAGCGCGTGGCCTATCGCCTACTCTACTTTGCGCGGGGCTCTTGGCGTCGCCGACAGAAGTGGATGGGACGCATCGTCTGAAGATGAGCACCATAGCTGTCCTTTAGAGGCCCGCTGGCGCGCGTTCCCGCTAGCCATGTCCTCTCGATTGGGCGGGAACGCCCAAATCGCATTCCTGAGCGATCCTAGAGCTTGGGGATGGGCTGCTTTCACCTAAACGGCGCCTAAATTCCGCAAGTGGCCGTCCGGCCTTTGTCGATATATGCTGCAAGCCTTTGATTTTGTTGGTTATCTGGCGACCCCGAGAGGATTCGAACCTCCGGCCTACAGATTAGGAATCTGCCGCTCTATCCGTCTGAGCTACGGGGTCGCGAGCCGGCCTGGGCGCCGGTAAGCTCCTTCTTACCCTATTCGCGATGGCTCCGGAATCCCCTGCGGGCGGGGTTCTGGTGTAGGGAATAATCCGGGGCCGTCCAGCGTCCAAGAGTGTGGTTCGGGCATCCGGGCATGGGCGCGCAGCGCGGCCGACCCTGGAGCCGGGCCGCGGGAGGGGTGGCGTTTGCCGCGGTCACAGGCGAAAACTCCAGCGCGACATGCCGTCGGCCGCGATGCGCTGGGCTTTGACCCGATAAACGCGCTCGATCAATTCCTGCGGCACGGCGTGGGACGCGTCTGCCTCGTGAACCAGGCGGCCGCCGTCCATGATGAAGAAGCGGTCTCCGAAGTCGAGCGCAAGGTTCAGATCGTGCAGGCTCGCCACGATCGTCGCGCCGCGGCGAAGGAATGTCCTCGCCGCGGTCAGAAGATGCAGCTGGAAATGCAGATCGAGACCGGTTGTCGGCTCGTCCAGGAACAGGACCGTCTGCTCTGGTGTGCGCTCCTCCTGCCAGACCTGCGCAAGCACGCGCGCGAGCTCGGTCTTTTGCCGCTCGCCGCCCGAAAGCGTGGGATAGAGCTGACGGCGCCTTGCCGTCATCTCCACCAGTGCAAGCGCATCGCTCACGATGTTCCGGTCGCGCTCCCGCGGCGCGCCGCGATAATGCGGATAGCGGCCCATCATCACCACCTCCTCGACCGCAAGGGGAAAGGTCATTTCGATCTCCTGGGACAACACCGCACGACGGCGCGCCAGCGCGTCGGCGTCGAATGAGACAAGCGGTGTTCCCCAATAAGACACGGTGCCCGTTTCGGGCCTCAGCCTTCCGGCCGCGAGACGGATCAGAGTCGATTTTCCCGCTCCGTTCGACCCGAGGATCACGTTGAAGGTTCCTCTCGGACGTTGCGAGCGAGCGTGTCCCCCGCATCTCCCGCGAGCCAGCCGAATTTCTCGCCCGTGAACCGAAGGATTTCCAGCGGCGGAAACATGAATGCGCCGATCGACATCGAGCCCGTCACGGCCAATGCGAGAAGCGCGCCAAGAATGAGATAAGTAACGCCGTAGGAAACCGGCGTCGCGCGATCGCCGGGCGCAGGTGGCGTGCCGTTCACCCGCCGTGCAGCCAGTGTGCAATCTTCGCCACGGCGGCGGGCGTGCGCGGACTGAAATACATGATCTCGGTTTCGTCGATGCGGTAGATGCGGTGCCTGCCGGCGGGACTGAGGTTCACGCCCGGCATGGCGGCGAACTTTTCCGGAGATCCGTAGCGGTCAAAACCCACGTCGGTTGCGATGATCACGTCGGGCGCGGCGCCGGCAATGATCTCCGGCGTGAGACGTGTCATGCGGTTGCCCGCCGTCAGCGCGTCGCGTCCGCTGGCCTATTCGAGAATCTGCTCCGCCGGGCCCTTCGGCGCGAGCCCGAGATAGTCGTTCGCGATCTGGCCGAAATGCATGATCCGCACCGAGGGCCGCTTGTCCGGCGGCCGGCGCTCTGCCGTGCGGAGGGTTTCCTCCATGTCGCGCTTCCAGCCGGCGACAATTTGCGCCGCGGCGTCGTGGCGTCCCAGATAGTCGCCCAGCCGCAGCATCAGCGCCTCGGCACCCTCGATGCTGTCTCCCGGATCCATCGTCACCACCGAGCGTGCCAGCCCGTTCGGCATTGTTTCAACCCGCGGCGTAAGCCAGCTTGACGAACCAGGTGCGGCCAACGCCCGGCTCCGCGCCGCCGCCCGTACCCGACGCATCGATGTAATAGCGCTGGTCGAACAGGTTGGACAGTCCCGCCTGCAACTGCCACTGCCCGTAGGGAATTGCCAGCACGAGATTGCAAACGGGATCGCCTGGAATGAAACGGGTGTTGGCCGCGTCGGCGTATTCGTGGTTGCGATACTGCACGCCGAACGAGAGCATCGGACTTGTATCCCACGGCCGCACCGGCAGGACGTAGCTCGCCCACGCATTGGCGAGGATCGACGGCACACTGGGCACCGCACTGCCGATATCCGTGGGCGTCTGTACGTAGCTCGTAATGACGGGGGACTGGTATGAAAAATTTGTGATGATGCTCAGGCTGTCCGTCGGCTGCAGATTCACGTCGCTTTCCCAGCCCTCGACGCGATAGGAGAAGACCTGCGGGATGTCGATGTCGCCCGGGCCGCTGGGGTTGGGTTCGGTCAGCACCGTAAAGACGTTGTCGCGCGTGACATGATAGATGGACGTCGAGGCGGTCACCCAATCCTGCTGGAAGCGCAATCCCAGTTCGCCCTGGGCGCTCGACTCGGCCGTCTGGCCCACGCTCTCGGGTTCCTCGGTGTTGAAGATCGGGTAGGCGGCGCTGGAATAGCCTCCGAAGGCGGAAAAAGCCGGCGTGAAAAAATAGACCGCGCCCTCGTCCCAGGAGGCCGGCGCATCCGAACGCCGCTCCGGAAAGCCCGGAACCAGCGGGCATTCGGTCGCCTGCGGCGGCACGCAGGGCTCCTCCTGTCCGCCGTTGGCGGGAATATCCGCCCGCGCGGCGGCCTCGGTATTGAACCAGTCTTTGCGGATCGAAAGACGCAGCTTCAGCGAATCGGTGACGTCTATCTGATCGATGGCGTAGACGCCGTAGAACTGCGCCAGCAGCTTTGCGTTGTCGCAACTGTGCGCGGCGTCGCACTGAAAATCGAGGGACGCGAGCGAGCCGTCGTCGACCACGGGATCATAGACGTTGGGAATATTGGGCAGGTCGGCCGTCTCGCGCTCGGTCCCGACATTGAGTTCCCGCGCGGCCGCGCCGGTGATGAGCGTGTGCTTGAGCCCGCCGGTATCGAAAGACCATGTCGGCTCGGCCTGGAAATTAAGATCGTTGCTGTTGTCGGTCTGCCTGCGCAGCTGGCGCCTGGTCAATGCATACTGGCCGTCATCAAGGGCAACCGAGCCGCCGGAATTGCGGGCGAGGTTCACGTCGCGGCCGGTCCACGATGCCCAGAGATTGACGAGCAGGGATTCATTCACGCTCCAGGCGTCGGTCGCGAACACGCGTTCGATCTGCTGATCGGCATAGGCGAATGGCGTGTAGTACCGGAAGTCGGTGGGGACATCGAGCGGCTGGCCGCTTCCCGCCGGCGGCGAGAAGGGGATGCCTTCCGCATCGGGAACATCCTCGAGATTGTGGTATTCGACTCGAAACAAGATATCGTGGTGTGCGGGTCGCCAGCTCAACGAGCCCAGAATGTCGCCGGTCTGGTTGGTCAGATCGCGGAAGCCGTCGGAATGCACGTAGGAGGCGTCGAGGCGGCCGTCCACACCACCGATGCCCGTGGGGCCGGTCACGGAAGCATCCGTCGTCGTGGTGGCGTAGCTGCCATATTGTTCGCTGGCCCAGGCGCCGAACATATCGCCCGGGCGAAAATGCACGAGGTTGATCGTGCCGCCCTCCTCCGCGCTGCCGTAGAGCGCCGAGCCCGGGCCTTTGAGAATTTCGACGCTCTGCACGCCCGTGAGCGAATGCACATAGCCGGTCAGGTCCGACGTGCCGTCGGGAAGCCCGTCGTCCAGGTACGTCGCGTCGAGGCCGCGGATGATGAAACGGTCGAAGAAGCCGAAATTGTACTGGCCGCCCTGCGATGCTCCGCTCACGTCGGGAAGCACCTGCGCAAGCGTCGTGTCGCCCTGCGCGTTGAACAGTTTATCGGGAACGACTTCTATGCTGCGCGGCACATCGGCAATCGGCGTGCCGGTCTTGTCGATCTCGCTGACATAATTCGGCGGCAAGGTCTTGGCGGTGACGACAACCGTCTCGACCTCCTGCGCATGCGCCGCCGCTGCCAGCAACATCGTGCCGGCGCCGGCCAGCGCCCATAGCCGAAACCGCATTGACCGTGCCCCTCGCACAATGCCGGGCCAGCGTTGGCCAGCCTGGACCGCCCACCCCGACGCGCCGCTGTATTTACCGCGGACCGAACTTCTTTGGCGGCGCCCGGCGCGCAGGTCAATCGCCCGACGTTTTTTGGCATCTACCGATAATCCTGAAGTTCTTGTGCAAGTTTCCAATCGAAACTAAAAGCCAGTCCCGAAGCGCGGTCCAAAACGGTTTAAACAATGACATTGCGGGTTGTCGGCGCAGGTTGCGGACGGACGGGGACGGCGTCGTTGAAACTGGCGCTCGAGCGGCTTTTGGGCGCGCCCTGCTATCACATGATCGAAGTGTTTCAGCATCCGGAACACGTGCCGCTCTGGCACCAGGCGGCGCTGGGCGACGAGCCGGACTGGAACGCTCTCTTCGCCGGCTACGCCGCGGCAGTGGATTGGCCGGCCTCCGCCTTCTGGCCGGAGCTGATGCGCGCCTTTCCCGATGCGCTCGTGCTGCTCTCCCTGCGCGACCCCGAAGCCTGGTGGGCGAGCGCGGGCGAAACCATCTTCGCGTCCCTGGACACCAACCCCTACGTCACGCCCGAGTGGAGGGCCATGATCGAGGCCATGTTCCGTTCGCGCTGGGGCGCGGACATCGCCGATCGCGAAGCGTCGATCGCCGCCTTCAACGCGCACAATGCGCGCGTGCGCAACAGCGTTTCTCCCGAGCGGCTGCTCGTGTGGCAGGCCGGCGACGGCTGGGAGCCGATCTGCAAGGCGCTTCATCTCGGGACTCCCAGCGAGCCCTTTCCGCGCGTCAACACGCGCGAGGACTGGCGCGCCCGCGAGGCAGCGCGCGCGGCGGAGGGACCAGATTCGTCTGGGGGCTAACGTGACCCGCAAGAGCGCGAGTGAGACACACTCGTTTCTTCGCAAGTGAACGTGTAAAACGCGAGGGTTCCTTATCCACAGGAGATCGCAATGGGACTTTTCGATGGCGTACTCGGCGGTGTCGTCGGCGCGGAGATGGCGACGGTCGTCAACGGATTGATCGAGCGGCACGGCGGCGTGCAGGGCATGGTCAACCAGCTGCGTACCAACGGGTTCGGCCCGACCGTGAACTCCTGGGTCAACGAGGGACCGAACGCCCCCATCGCGCCGCAGGAGGTGCACAAGGCGTTCGGCGATCAGACGATGAACGAGCTTGCCGCCGAGGCCGGCATGTCCACCGAGGAGCTCGCGCAGAAGCTTTCGCAGGTCCTCCCGCATGCGGTGAACGCGCTGACGCCCGAAGGCAGCGTGCCGCAGAGCTAGCCAGTGCAATTCTCATTTTCGTGGGGAGGGGGGAGGCTCAGCCGGGTTCGCGCCAGTCGAGGCCGGGAAAACGCGCATAATCGCGATCGCAGGTGATCCAGGTGCAGCCGTGCTCGATGGCGAGCGCGGCAAACCATGCGTCGGTCATGCGCGGGCCGCGCGTGGAGGTCTGGCGGACGATACGTTCGAAGATTTCCCAGTGCCGTTCGCCGGGAATCACCCGCTCGCCATGCGTATGCGAAAGCAGGTTGTCACAAAAGGCGAAGACTTCTTCGAGCGGGCTCGGCTCGCGAAATACGCGCGGATTTGTGGTAACCCGCGCGACTGCTGCGAGCGACAGCGGCGATATCCCGAATTGCGTGTCGCCACCGACCACGGAGTCGAGCCACGGCTTGCAGACGCGGTGCCCGCCGGAATCCTTCCGAAAGGCGTATATCAGAACGTTTACGTCCGGCAGGATCATTTCAGGCGCGAGATGGACTCAAGGTCGTCCATCTCCTGAAGCGCGGTCGTGTCGTTCAAATCGATTCCGGGCATCAATCCACCCTGCGCCGAGCTGACCGGAGGCAGGGTGCGGCGCGGGCGCCGCGACCGGGGATCACTACTCAGGACTTGCCGAAGCCCGTCTTCTATCAACGCCGTCACGGAACGTCCTTCCGCCGCCGCTTTCCGTTTGGCGCGTTTCATCAACTCATCGGGAAGGCGAACGGTCGTGCGTGCGATCATCGTGCGCCTGACATATCGTGTTGGGGCCTCGTATGTCAATATGTCAGGTTCGACGTCCCTCTCCCCCGTGCGTCAGCCGGAGCCTTGGCGCAGGCGGAAGCCGCAGGGAGAAACCGCCAAGTCGGCCAGCTGCAGACATGATTAGATGTGTGCTCAAGCCGGTCCGGGCTACAGGGACTGATTACTTGCAGCGCTTGCTCTTGTTCAGGAAGAAGATCGTCTCGGCGCTGAGGTCGTTGGTGACGACGATGTCCTGCTCGTTCTTCTTGTTGGCGTGGAAATTGCCCGCGGCGATGCCGAGCGGATATTCCGCCGTGTCGAAATTGACCGCGCTGCCGAACGTGCCGTCGCCATTGCCGGGCAGGACGCTCATGGTGTCGCCGATCAGATTGGCGACCGCGAGATCGGCGAATTTGTCCCCGTTGAACTGGCCGATGGCGAGCCCGTCCGGGCCCGCGCCCGCCGGATAATCCGTATCCGTCCCGAACGTGCCGTCGCCCTTGCCCAGCAGGATGCTCACACTTCCGGTCTGGCCGTTGTTGTAGTCGGCGGTCGCCAGATCGAGCTTCTTGTCGTGATTGAAATCATAGGCGAGGACCACGGCCGGCGCCGTCCCGGTCGGATAATTCACATAGGGCTTGAAGGTGCCATTGCCCTTGCCCAGCAGGACGCTGACGACGCTGTCGTAATAACCGGTCACCGCGAGATCGGTCTTGCCGTCGCCGCTGAAGTCCCCCGCCGCCACCGAGTAGGGCTCCTCGGCCGTCGCGAAAGTGCTCATGGTACCGAATGTGCCGTCACCGTTGTTGAGCAGCACGCCGACATCGTTGTCGCCCTCGTTCGTCACCACGATGTCCGGCGCGCCGTCGCCGTTCACGTCCGCCAGCGCCACCCAGTGCGGGTAGCTTCCCGCGGTATATTTCTGCTGGGTCTGGAATGTCCCGTCGCCATTGCCGAGCAGCACGCTCACGCTCGCGCCGGTGTCGTTGCCCGTGACGAGATCGAGATTGCCGTCGCCGTTCACGTCGGCAACCGCCAGCGCGTCCGGCCCGGCGCCGACCGGATAGTCCACCGGCGCCTGGAACGTGCCGTCTCCATTGCCGAGAAACACCCCGACCGTGCCCGCGCCGCCATTGCTGTAGTTCACCTGCGCGAAATCGAGCTTGCCGTCCTTGTTGAAGTCGCCGGTGACGATGGATTGCGGATCGGTGCCGGTCGCGATGTCGCTCGGTTTGAACTTGAGCTTGCAGGTACCGGGAGGCGGCGTTTGCGCCGCGGCGGCCAGGCCAGTCGAGAGAATCAGGGCAATCGTGCAATACGGGACAAGACGGAACATGGGAAGCCCTCCGGGATCGCGCGTCAGGCTACCGGATTTGCCTGACCGTCCGAAAGCCCTCGCTCGGCCACCAGGCTGCGGATTTCCTTCAGGAGCACCGCCGGTTCGTAGGGCTTGCCGAGCCGGGGCGTGTCGCGGAACCGCCCGGGCACGGTCTCGGCGGAATAGCCGGTGAGGAAGAGGAAGGGGATGTTCCTCGAAGTCAGTTCGTCGGCGACCGGCCATATCATCTCGCCGCCCATGTTGATGTCGAGCAGCGCGAGGTCGAAATGGTCCAGCGCCAGCGCCTCCTGCGTAGCGCAGAGCGAACTGTACGGACCGGCGACGGCGAAGCCGTTCCTGCGCAGTTCCTCCTCGAGGGCGAGATAGACCAGAAACTCGTCTTCGGCGACGAGAATGCGTGAGCCCGCCACTTCGGGCTGTTCCAGGCTCACGCGCGGGCCTGATATTGCGGTGCCGGAATCCGCAAACTGCAGCGCAGTCCGCGCGGGTCGAAATCGAGCCGCACCTGGCTTTTCAGATCCGCCACCAGCGCGCGCTCGAGCAGCAGCCGGCCGAAGCCGGTACGCAAGGGAGGACTGACGTGCGGTCCGCCGTTCTCGGCCCAGGCGATGTCAAGCGATCTGTCGCGCGGGTCGACGCTCCAGCTGACGTGGACGTTTCCGCCGTCGCTGGAAAGGCCGCCGTATTTGGCCGCGTTGGTGGCGAGCTCGTGGATCGCCAGCCCGAGCGTCAGCGCGCATTTGGGCGAAAGCTCCACCTCCGGCCCGGAGAGCGCCACATTGCGGTCGCCGTCCCGCAGATAGGGCGCAAATTCGTCGGCAAACAGCGCGTTCAGCGACACACTTGTCCAGTCGGCCTGGGCGAGGCGGCTGTGCGTCTGCGCGAGCCCCCGGATGCGTGCGTCGAAAGCGTTGCGTGCTTCTCCGAATTCGGCGCCCGCAAAGGACTGCCGCGCGATCGAGATGACGGTCGCCAGCGTGTTCTTCACCCGGTGATTGAGCTCCGCCACCATCAGGTTGCGCTGCGCCTCGGCCTTCTTCCAGTCCGTGATGTTGCGGGCGACTTTCGACGCCGCGACGATCGCGCCGTTTGCGTCGCGCATCGGGGAAACGGTCAGCGAGATGTCCACGAGCGTGCCGTCCTTGCGGCGGCGCACCGTCTCATAATGATCGATGTGTTCGCCGCTGCGGATGCGCCGGAGGAATTCCGGCTCCTCGTCGATCCGGTGTTCGGGAATGAGCATCGTGATCGGCTGGCCGACGGCTTCCGCGGCCGTGTAGCCGAACAGCCGCTCCGCGCCCTTGTTCCAGCTGAGGATGACGCCGTTCAGATTCTTGCTGATGATCGCGTCGTCGGAATATTCTACGATCGAGGCCAGATGCTCCTGCGCGTCGCTGTAGCGCCTGCGTTCGGTGATGTCGACGAAGGCGGCGATGGCGCCGAACAGCTTTCCCGCTTCGTCGTAAAGCGGCGTTGCATTGCCGACGAGGTGGCGCGCCCCGCCGCGCAGATAACGGACCTCCAGATCGAAATCGCGCACGCAATCGCCGCGCACCGCGCGCCGGAGCGGCAGTTCGTTCACTGCGAGTCTGCGGCCTTCGCTCCACATCTCGAATTCGGCTTGCTGGCGGCCGCCATTCTGGCCGCCAAATGAAAGATTGCTTCCTGGCGGCTGGCGGAAAAGCCCGCAGGCGGACGCATTGCCGGTCACACGCGCGCAATCGCTGTCGCGCGTCAGCCAGATCGCGGCCGGTATGGCTTCCAACACCGCTTCCAGCTCCGCAGGCCGCGCGTGTTCCAGTTCCTGCTGTTGTCTCAAACCGTACTCCGCGTCCCCACGTCACTGGCGCACCTGCGCCCGGGCTGCCGATCGATAAAGACGCACGGGCGCACCGTAACCCGATTCGGGAAATGCGGCTGGCTCGGCATCGATCATCGCAGCAGGCCCCGTACGGGCACGCCCAAAGCGACAAAAACGCGCGGACGGCAGGAGAGGTTCCGCACCTGGAACCCTTTTGGCAACCGGGCGCGGCCGGCAGGCCTCGCGCTGCTCGCTCAGTTGCTCCCTGCAAGCCTCGTCGAGAGCGCAACGGAGCGCGGCGCAGCGAGGCCGCCAAACCGGCCGTCGATCTCCTTTACAAGCTGCAAGGCGTCCACGCGGTTTCCATTCGCGGTCAGCGCCTGCGCCTTGGCAAATTGCGCGTTCAGCTGCGCATCGATCCCGGCTCGGCAAGCGGCCAGTCTTGCGGCGTCGGACCGGACAGGCACGGCGAGCAGATCGAGCGCCTGCGAGAGCGCGGCGCCGCCCATCGCGTCATGGCCGCCGCCCATCGCGCTGCGTTCATCCACCTGGAAAACGCACCAGTCGCGCAGCGAATGCCGGCTCGAAACATCCTCGGCGATGGCTGCGGTATCCTGGTCGCCGGTGACATAGACGATATGGGTGCTCTCCTGGAATCGGGCGAACAGGTCGCGCGGGGGCAGGGGGGTGGCGGCCGTGCCGATGGGATCGCTGCCCGCATTGAGGATGACGCCGCGGAACACGTCGGGATAGCGCAGCGCGAGCTTCAACGCGACGCGCGAACCGCCCGAAAATCCGGCGATGTACACACGCGCGGGATCGAGCCGGTAGCGCGCCGCCACATTCGCTTCGGCCAGCAGCGCGAGCGGCTCGCGGCGCGCCAGCACGTTCTGGTCGTTGCCCGACCGCGATGCGCTCACAAAGAGGAAGCCGTACTGGTCGAGCACCGGCCCCCATCCGTCCGGCAGCCGCGCCACATCCCAGGGCGGAACAAACACGATCAGCCCATATCCGTTCGCGCGCGCGCGCGGCGGAACGTAAAGCGCGAAGCTTTCCTGCGCGAGATCCACCGGCTGGCCGCCGAGCTGCACGCCATGGGGCAGCTTCGCCAGGAGCTGCGCGTAATCGAGCGGGCTCAGCAGGCGGCGGGCAAACTCGGCATTGCCGGAGAGGGGCGAGTAGGCGGTGAATGTTGCTTTGCTGAGCGTGCCGGTCGGCGCGTTTTGCGCGAGCGCGGGCCCGGCGGCGAGGCACGCCAGCGCGGCTCCAAGGAGCGCGCGGCGGAAGCGGCTGTCGTCGGCAATGGCCATTGAATGCACCCGGTCAGTCGTGCGGCAATTTACCGGTGCGAGGAGAGAGCGCGGGATCACGATTGAGTGCATGCGCCGGCATCGCATCGCGCCACAGCGGGGCACTCCACGTCGTCACGACTCGGCGGTCCGACCCCGATTTTTCAACGCGCGCGCGCACGTTAACGGCCGTGACAATGGTAGCGGGTCGGCGTGAACAGTCCCGGCCGTGTGCCGGTAAGGATACAAACAAGAATCAACGCGACTACCGCGGCCAAGCTCGCGTAAGCAGCCGTTGGAGTGTGCCCGAATACGACGTTGGCTAGTGTTGCATCAAGATGAGCGGAATCCGCTCTAGCATAAGCCGCTCGCGTGGTTTCGTGCCGCTCAAGTGCCCAGCACCAGGCACGAACACCAACTATTTGAGGTACACGAACCCCGCCAGTCCGGTCGTCGGGCTGCTCTTATAGATTCCGCCATCTTTCACGGAGTACGGAGCATTGGGATCGCTTGTCGAGGGCGTGAATACCCAGTCCGCAACCGAACTATTCGGCGTCTGGATTTGAAGCGTGAAGTCCGCCGAAGCCGGATTGCTGCCGCTCCCGGGAATGTCCTTGCATGCGGCTGTCGTTATATCCAGCGGCATATCCGTTCCACCGCTGACAAGAAGATCGACATTATGTTTGAAGGCACGCGGCCGCGTGGACGAGCGAGGCGCGGATCCGGAAGCGCCAAAATCGATTACCGCGGCAGCCGCGATGGCTGGTGGGCTGGACGTGTTGAAGATCAACACATACTGGCCATTCGAATTAGTACCCATCACAGTGCTGCAAGCGTCGGCAGGAGCCGCACTGGACGCGACCGGCCCACCGGCTGCCATGAGAACAGAGGCAACCCATCCGATTCTTGTCGGCATTTTCATTGTTTCCTCCCCAAAACGGCCGCCCTGCACTCGTTGCGGCGAATGCCCGAAGTGCTCGACTTGCACCGCAAGAAGCATAGCGTCCCTTTTTGTGGCCGGCAATAGACCTGGAGCCGCCGGCACTGTCTCAGTTTGAATTTTCCGCATCTGCCTTGCGGTAGGTAGCGGGGCGCTTCGGGGCCGTCGCGCGCGCGTCCATAAGGGCCACGATATCCGTCATTTCCCAGAGACGGGTTTCGACCCCGGCGGCCATCGCAGGCGACATGCGAAGCGTCGCATGCTGCTTCACGAAATTATAGTACGTGAAGTAGAGCGCCAGAGAATGGCAGTGGTTGGCGAATTTCTTGGAGTGGGCAGCGGTCAACCGCGTGAAGCGGCGCATGTGCTGGCGCATCTTCTGGTTATGGCTTTCGACGTAGGACGTGCTGACATGGCGCACATCGGGCTTGCCGGTGATCTTCTTGCCATAGGCACCGTTGCATTCCGGCGGGCTGTATTTGCGCTCTGGCGTGCCCTGCGGTGCTTCCCCGTAGACTTTGATCAACTGCGCGAAATCCACGTCTAAGCCGAAGATTTCGTCAATGGCCGTCACGTATGATGCAAGCCCATCGGTCGTGATTTGCGGGCGATCCGTGATCCGCTCCGCCATGTCGGCAATGAACTCAAGCGCGTGCGCGCCGTCGCGATCCCCAGTGAGGTAGGAGACGATCATCTTGGAGTCCGCATCGATTGCCGTCCACGTCCACACGTCGCCAGCCTTCTCAGGCGCGGCCTTGGCAAGCGGCAACTTGGCCTTTTTGCAGTAATTGAATTGCCAGATTTCGTCGCACTGCAACCGGCGCGAATGGACGTTGCGGACCTTTGCGTCGTGGTGGGCCGCGCAAGCCGTTCCCGCGTCTTCAAGCAGCTTCGTCACGGTATTGATCGAAACGCCAGTCACTCTGGAAATCGCCCGCATTGGAG
Source organism: Rhizomicrobium sp. (assembly GCA_036266955.1). Lineage (GTDB taxonomy): Bacteria > Pseudomonadota > Alphaproteobacteria > Micropepsales > Micropepsaceae > Rhizomicrobium. The sequence goes on along the minus strand of DATAWY010000051.1, from coordinate 116,456 downwards.
ACCCTTCAACCAGAAGATGCAGAATTTGCGCGCGGGTTTCTGGGGGCAGCTTGTTCATGCCCACACCGTATGATCTTTTTTGCTTAGCGTCAAGCATAAAATTCAGCTATTTTACGATGCGTAGTTTTGGCCTTCCCGGCGACTCTCCGCGCTTGGCAAGCCCATACATTCGAGAGAACTCATGCTCATGGAGGGGAATAAAATTGCTTAAGTCTGAAATCGTGTAGCCCAGCTGCGTCAGATGAGCGTCGATGATCGATGGCAGAACGCCGGGCTTCTCAGCTTCGAAATCTAGTTCCGGCGGTTCACGCAAGCGCCAGCCGTGAGAACTGATTTGCTGCCACAGATAGCGGTTTTGATTTGGGGTCACATACCCGAGCCCACTCGCACGCATCAGAAGCGCCTGCATTGCAACGCGCCATTCCGGCTTCAGCGATGCCAACAGGGCCAGGGATACGGTCCTTCCCCCGAAAGCCTGGCGCATTTCATCGCGTGGCATCAGCAGCGATGATGCAAACTCGTTTGCCTGCGCTTCCATTTCCGGAGTCGGCAGCCAATGCATGACCAGATGACCAATTTCATGCGCCAGCGTGAACCTCAGCCGGTCGGCAGGATGTTGGCTGTTCAGCAATATCAACGGCGGTTGCCCCGGCACACGAAACGTCATGCCACTGATCGATGCACCGCCGAAATCCGAAGTGCCGATGATCACGCCTGCGCGTTCTACTATGGCGGTCAGATTCTTGATCGGTCCGGATGGAATGCCCCAATGGGCGCGAACGACGGTAGCAACCTTTTCGGGCGAGCCGTATTGATCCACGTCGAGATTGGGAACCTCCTTCGTTGGTTCGAAGTCCACGCCATCCAAGAAACGACGCATTTGCATGACGCGAATGTTCAATTCCGCCGTCACCATATCCAAGTCGCGAGTAGTAACGTCTGCTTTCGCGCGTGGCATTGGATGAACGCTGACAGGCGGCCCATAAACCGGCTCTTTGACATCAAAGAATGCGCGCGGAACATCATAAACACGCGCAGCTTTTGTCAGGAACGCGTCGTCGGGATCAGAAACACCGTTCTCAAACCGAGACAAGAGCGGCTGAATAATGCCGAGCTTGCTGGCGGCTGACTTTTGCGTGAGTCCGAGTCTCTGCCGCGCAAGGCGCAGCATGTCGCCAATCGTAGACATGACTTAGGACTTCGACTGCTTCTTGGCCTTTGCCACCTTGGGCTTGACAAGATCGCCGGTGTCGGTCGTATCCGGCCGAGTGACTGGCGCGATCGGTAGCGTTTCGATGATTGCGCCTGCGGCCGGCGGAATCTCATATTGCCAAAGCAACTTGTCGCCATCGCGCGCGACAACCAAAACCTGTTCAATCTGCGTCCAGATTTCGTTGGGAAGCCAGATTATTTCCAGCTTCGTTGTTTCCGGCGGCAACCCAGGGAGCTGGCCGTCAAGTTCCTCGAATGCAAGTGCCATCTGCGTCGGCCAATTGCAACCAAGATGATCCTCACCGCCCTTCTTTATGCGAATGAGCGTGCCATTGATGTAGATCTTGAACGATTGCGCATCTATCAAGACCATGGCGGAATCTTTCGCGCCGAAACGGGGAATTGCACGCCGCGCGATTGCGTCGAACACGTAATTCGACACCGTTCGCGGATACATCGGCGCACCCATACCCTTTTCGTCCCGGAAACGCTGCACGATCCGCCATTCCGCCCATGCTTCGTCGATGACCGACCGGATCAGGTCATGGAGGGGCGTCAAAGCCTTCTTGGCATCTGCCATGGACGGAACGGGCATCACAGACTCCGCATGAAGGGCGAACGAAGGATGCGGGAGTTTTTTTGTAAAATCAAGCGAAAATATGCAATTCCTATGCAGGCATCATTTTGACCACCTCTTCGCGGCCGCCTTTTCGGCAATTTCCTTGCGCTTGCCCTTGGACAGGGCTGCCGCCCGCGCTTTCCCGCCACGGCTGCCCAGTTCCGCAGCGGCAGACTTGGGCGCTGGCAGCGTCTCCGCAATCTCGCCTGTCGCGATCTTGGCGACCATCACAGCGCAGGCGTTGGCATCGGCCGGGCGACGCTCGCCTTTTGGTCCAGTCGGCATATCGACTCCTCAAATGCTTGGCGGTAAGCATAGCATAGTGCTACGCGAGATGGGAGCGTGAAATGCTGCATATCCTAGACCCTTTTTACGGGATCGTCGTGGGCTTGGTGTCGGCTTTTGGGGCGGTCTTCGCCAGCCGGGTCGCATCACGAGCAATGCGGACGGGCGCCGATTCTGCTTTGACTGGGGTATCACATCAGATTAATTTTCAGATAGCGGCAAAATTGGCCGAATTTCGACAATCATGGATCAATGAGCTGCGCGATTGCATGGCGGAAGTTCAGTCTTACGGCGTCACGCCGGATTTGGACCATGCGCGAACGCGGAAATTCTACAAGGCGGCCACGAAGATTGAGCTTCTCATGAATCGTCGCGACTCAAATTTTGAGGCGCCCCAAGACTGCATGTACGGATTCCTCACCGCCCAGACAACCGAAGAAAAATTCGCGTGTAATGCCCCGTTCATCAAAGTCTGCCAAGACATTCTAAAGACCGAATGGGACGTTTTGAAAAAAGAGCTTCGGCAATCAAACCGCCTCGCCGATGCCGCCGGTCTCAGAAATTCAAACTGAGACAGTGCCGAGCCGCCTTTCGTTTGGAACAACTGTGACGGGGCCGGCCGTTTGCCTTGACGTTGCTGGCACCTCGGACGAATGATCGCCTTGGAGTCTGTTCGGTCGAGGGCGCCGATGGCAGAGGAAGAACCGCAATCCCCGGAGCCCACGGCGTTCGAGCCGTCGATCCCGGAGATCGAAGCCCGCAACTCCGCCGATCCCGATACGGCGAAGCTCGCGGCCGCGCTCATGGCCGCGCAGATCGATCTCGCCACGATGCAGAAGCAGCACCTGCACACGCAGCACATTCGCGACCGTTTTCTGCTCGCTTTCGATTTCGCGCTCGCCATCGGCGGGGTGGTGGTGGTGGGGATCATCGCCGCCCTGTTCTGGGATGCCTGGTCTTCCCGCTCGGTCATCATCGAGAGTTTCGACGTGCCCGCGAGCTTCGTGGCGCAGGGAATATCCGGGAAGGTCGTCGCCTCCGAACTGCTCGACCGGCTGAAGTCCTTCCAGGACTCGACGCGCACCGACCAGGAGAAGCGCGCCGTGCAGGATGCCTGGAGCAACACGATCGAGCTGCAGATTCCCGAGGCGGGCATATCGATTGCCGAACTCGAAGCCCTGTTGCACCGCTGGCTGTCGCGCGACGAGCACATCACCGGCAGCGTCGTCGAAGACGGCGGCAACATCGTGTTCGCGATCCGTGGCGACCGCTTTGCCGCGAGGAGCTTCGCCGGACCACGCGGCCAATTGCATGCGCTGGCCGTGAAAGCGGCAGAATACGTCTATGGCGGCAGCGAGCCCTATCTTTTCTGCGTCTATCTTCAAAACCAGGGCCGCGACCAGGAAGTGGTCGAAGTCGCGCGCCAGTCGTTCCAGTCGGCCAGCCGAAGCGACAAGCCGCTGTTGCTGAATGTCTGGGCCAACTCGCTTTCCAACCTGGGCCGTTATCGCGAAGGGCTGGACAAGACGCGCGAGGCGCTGAGGCTGAAGCCCGATTTCTGGATGGGCTATGACGGCATGATGGGCGTGCTGTCTTCGCTCGGCCAGGAGGAGGCTTTGGTGCAGACCGGCCGCGACATGGAGCGGCGGGCCTGGCGCGGCAGCTGGTTTGCAGCCCGGGTGCCCGCAGTCTATTGGGAGAATCTCGATTACAGGCTGGAGGACTGGCCGGCCTTTCAACGCGAAATCGCCGATGACATGGCCAAGAGCGGCGGCCATGGCACGGGCATCGACGAGGAAGCGCCGATCGATGCCGAGGCGCTGGTGCGCATGCACGACTGGCACGGTGCCGATCTCGAGCTCGAGACGACGCCCGCCGCCGGGCAGGATCACTTCATCGGCGCGCAGTCCGCCTTCGTGCGAGGCATTATTGCACTCGATCGCGGCGAAGCGGTGCAAGCGCTGCGGTTTTTCCGCGCGACCGATGCGCTCGCTACCAAATATTCGGACGTAGCCGCGGATCTTGGCTCGCCATGGTCCTGCTGGCTTGCGCTGGCGGAGACTTATGCAGGCGTGGCACAGAACGCGGACGCGGACATCGCGCGTGGCGGGCATCTCGTTGATTGTTATCGCTTCAAGGGCGACATCGCCGACAGGCGGGGCGACTGGCCGGGCGCGCAGAAGGATTACGCGGCCGCGGTTGCGCTCGCGCCCTCCATTCCGTCTTCCGATCAGAGCTGGGGCGAAGCGCTCGCGCGGCACGGAATGCGCGACGCGGCAATCGCGAAATTCGCGCTGGCGCATGCGAAGGGGCCGCATTGGGCCGATCCGCTCGAACGTTGGGGTGAATCCCTTGCCGCGGAAGGCAAGCTCGAAGACGCGCTAACCAAATACAATCAGGCAGCGGTCGCGGCGCCGAACTGGGGCAGGCTCTATCTCGAATGGGGCCGCGCGCTCGACCGGCTGCACCGCCACGAGGAAGCGCTGGAGAAATTCCGCCGCGCCTGGTCGCTCGACCTGGCGCCGACCGACCGCGCCTCCATCGCCGGCTGCTGCGGGACCTGATCGGGCTTCGTCGCGCCGAAGACCATGAAGCTCATGTGAGCGATGGCGCGGACAGCAGGCGTTCACTGGATCGGCAGGACGCGCTCCAGCGCCAGGCCGGTCGGCCGCTCGTCGAACAGCCTGTATTTTCTCTCGCCCGCATCCTTGCCGCCGGGCCAGCAGCGCAGGGCCGCGCGCAGGGCGGTCACGGAGGGCTCGACGCCATCGCGATGGAGAAGCCAATCGACCGTGGCGAGCAATTCCATGCCGAGAGGAGATTGAAAACCGTCGATCCAAGTATCGGTTTCCTCCAGGGCGCCGCGATAGGGTTTCGCTTCGGCGGTAGTAAGGAATGTCTTGACCTTGTCGGCGTTACGATGAGGCCCGCCTCCTTGTCGCCGCAGACCCGGTTCGCGCGCGCGATGGTCTGCATCAGCGAGTGGTTCTTCATCGGCTTGTCGAGGTAGATCGTCGAGCAGGAAGGCGCGTCGAAGCCGGTCAACCACATGGCGCGGAGGAAGACGAGCCGGAACGGGTCACCCTCGTCCTTGAACTTCGCCTCCATGTCCTCGTCGATCATGCGGCGGCGGCGCGGTGTGATGTCGAGCCCCTTCGCCGCCATATCGGCCTGTTCGTTCCGGCCGGAGCTGACGATCACGGCCATCTCGGTCGCCTTCATCCAGGCGACCTTCGCTTCGGCAGCGGCGCGGTCGTCATTTGAACGAAAAGGCAATGCCGTCTGGAGACGTTTGATCTCGGCTGTCCGACGCGCCCGAACCTTTTCGTACATGCGCAACGCGGTCGCCTTGTCGATGGCGATGTACATGGCCTTGCCGCGATAGCCTCGGCCCGCGACGCGGCGCACCACGTGGTCGGCGATCTTGTCCAGGCGGTCATCGCGGGTGATGAGGTGGTACTGACGCGAAAAGACCTGCGCAAGCCGCGCTTTCTGGTCCTCGTCGAGATCGGCCTCCTCGATCACGCGGTCCAGTTCGTCGGACAGATACTCATTGGCGAGCTGAAGCTCGGGGATGCGATTTTCGTAATAAAGCGGGACGGTCGCGCCATCCTCGATGGACTGGGCGAAATCGTAGATCGACACGTAATCGCCGAAGACCTCCTTGGTCTTCTCCGCGTCGGTGGCGAAGAGCGGGGTGCCGGTGAAGGCGACGAACGCGGCATTCGGCAATGCCCGGCGCATGTTCGAGGCCAGTACGGCGTACTGCGAGCGGTGGGCTTCGTCCGTGATGACGATGATTGGCTCCAGCCGACCGATCGGAACAGGTCTATAGCGGGGCCTTCGACGGCGGCGTCTTCGGAAAGCTCGCCGTGGCGCGGCGCTCCCTCGGGAAATGATATGCCGCTTCCCGGCGTCATTCGGTCGATCTTGCGGTACGGCGCCGGGCGCACTGGCAGCCGAACCGGGATTCGCGTATTGTGCGTATCATGAACGCGCTGTTGTCCCGCATCACGATACGGCCCGAACAATGCCATGGCTGGCCATGCATTCGCGGCATGCGCATTCGCGTGTCCGATATATTGGAAATGCTGGCGGCAGGAACGCGCATGGAAGAAATCCTGACAGATTTCCCGGACCTCGAACCCGACGACATCCGCGCCTGCCTTGCCTATGCCGCGAACCTCGTGGGACATCCCGTTGTCGTGGCGGCCGAATAGGCCCCGTCGCATGAAATTTGTGGTCGATGCCCAGCTTCCGCCCGCGCTCGCGGCATGGGTGCGGGAGAAAGGCCACGACGCCGCGGCCGTCCGCGAGATCGGGCTTCGCGAAGCCGACGATCGCGACATCTGGTCCTACGCGCGCGCCGAACACGCGATCGTCGTGACGTAAGGACGAAGATTTCGGCCGCCTCGCTTCCGCCGCGCCCGACGCGCGCGTCCTCTGGGTCAGGATTGGCAATGTGGTCAACCGCGTGCTTCTTGCCCGGTTCGAACGCGCGTGGCCCGAAATCCTCGCCCGTCTCGAAGAAGGCGCGCAGATTCTCGAACTGCGCTGACCGCAGCGCCGGGACACGGCGTCCGGCGCTGCTGTCTGTCGGCGATGTCATTCGGCCGCCAGGCGTCGGGCAATGGCCTCGGCACCGGGCGCGGGCATCGATGAAAAGAACTTCATCGCCGCGTGGCCCGTTGGATTTGCCCATGTCGAAGAACCACAGCGTACAGGGCAGCGTCACTGTGTAGAAGAAATTCGGCCCGACCGAGACCATGACATCAAGTCCGCCGCTCTCGATCAGCTTCTTGCGGATTTTCAGTTCGGAGCCACGCGCCGCGGCCGCCGAGTTGGCCATGACGAAGCCTGCGCGACCCTTCGGTGCGAGCGCCGCGTAAAACAGTTCGATACAGAGGTAGTTCGACCCTTCTGCATCTCCTGCATGGCGAACTTGCCCATCATGAACTCGTACACGCGGCCGAAGGCGTCGCCTTCCAGGTTCACCGGATCGAGGAGCTTGATGAGTTCGATCAGGACGCAGTTCGGGACCTCCTGGTAGTTCTTGGGGAGGGCGTCGGCGAGTTCGGGATTCCTGTCCTCGATGTCCCTCATCGCATCATTCAAGGCGCGGCCAATATTCGCGCCTTCCGGAAGATCGCGCAGATGCTGGAAGCGTGCTTCCGGCGTGAGGAAGATGATGCCGCGTGCCTTGAAGGCCACTCTTTGCATACCAGCTGCAATTTCCATACTGTTCCAAGGGATCAGGCAACGGCCCCCTCGCCCCCTCACCCCAGCCCCCTCCCCCTGAAGCAGGGGAGAGGGAGAGCCCACCCGTGCGTTCCCACCCCATGCCGGACACATCCCGTGCGCTCCGTTCGCCCGGATTCCCGCTCGCCCTTGCGCTCGCCGCGCTGGCGGGGTGGGTGGATGCGACGGCGTTCGTGCGGCTCGCCCGCACCTATGTGTCGTTCATGAGCGGCAACAGCACGAAACTCGCGGCCGCGCTCAGTGCGGCGCATCCCGGCAAGCTTCTTCTGCTTGTCTGCGTGCTCGCGGGATTTGTGGCAGGCGTGGTGGCCGGCGAAACCCTCGCCGCAGCCGCGGGCCGACGAGGGCATGCGGCGGTGCTGCTGGCGGAGAGCTTCTTTCTCTTCGCCGCCATGGCCGCGGCCTTTCCCGGAGGCAATCTCGTCGCACCGGCGCTGCTGCTCGCCTTCGCTCTCGGCATCCAGAACGCCTCGGTCCATGAGGTGGGCGGAGTGAGCGTCGCGATCACCTATATGACCGGCACACTTGTCCATATCGGCCGTCAGATCGCCGCCGCGCTCGCCGGCCGTGACTTATGGGCCGCGCCGCTGCCTTATCTGTTGCTCTGGCTCGCCCTGATGGCGGGTGCGGCCGGTGGCGCAGCGTTCGCCCGCGTGAATGCCACATTCGCGATCGGCACGGCGGCCGTGGCGGCGCTCGGACTTGCCGGCCTAGTGCTGGTTGCGCGGGAACCACAGGCGAGGGTCTGAGCCCGCGGCAGGCGCCGTGCCCCTCACCCCAACCCTCTCCCCCTTTTTCCGCGGGAGAGGGTCAGGGTGAGGGGATGAAGAAATAATTTCATACGTCTACGGCTTCAGCTCATAGACCTCGCCGAGGTCGTTGGCGCCGCCATATTGTGTCGTGCCGTAGATGCGTCCTTTGGCGTCGAGCGCGAGCGTACCGTAGGGATAGCCGCCGTCGGCGCAGCCGGATAGCGCGCAGAAACTGTAGAGGCGTTTGAAGGCACCCTTCGCGATCTCGAATAGCGTTCCGAAGTTGCCGTCGCCGCCCCGGCTGGTGGTACCGAAGATGTTTCCCGAAGCGTCGAGCGTGACGGCTGCGAAGGGCTCCGATCCGTCGGTGCAGTTCGCCTGCGAGCAGAAATCGTGCAGCACCGTGTAGGTGCTGTCGCCGGTGGCGAGTTCGAACGCGACGCCGTCGTTCTCGGTGCCGCCGAAATAGGTGGTGCCGTAGAGATTGCCGCCCGCGTCCTCGGCGAGTCCGGCATAGGAGCCGTTTCCGTCGGAGCAGTTCGCCGCCGAGCAGAAGGTGTAGAGCAGCGAATAATTCCAGCTGCCGTTGGTGTTTGCGAGCTCGTAGATCGTGCCCGCGTTGTTGGCGCCGTAATATTCCGTCGTGCCGTAGAGATTGCCCGAAGGGTCCACGATCGGCGCGGCTTCGGGCAGCCCGCCATCGCTGCAATTGTCTGCGCTGCAGAAATTGTAGAGCGTCGCAAGCGTCCATTTGCCGTTTTTCGGCGTCAGCGAGAACACGATGCCGCTGCTTTCCGTGCCGCCCGCGATGGCCGCGCCGTAAAGAGGCGAAGTGCCATCGTAAGGCGCGCCCGAAGCCTGCCCGGCGTAGGTCAGGTTCTGCGGCCCGTATCCGTCGGTGCCATTGAAGCTGTAGAGATAATGCAGTTTGTATTTCTGCTTCCCCTTCGCTTCGAGCTCGAACACGGCGCCGTCGCTGGAGCTGCCGCCAAAATAGACGGTGCCGTAGATGTTGCCGGACGTGTCTTCCACGAGCGTGGTGCTCGGGCCTTCGTCAGACGCGCAGGAGGGCGGCGTGCCGGCGCAGATGTTCGCGAGCGTGCGGAGTTTCGCCGTGCCGTGCTTGTCGTCTAGCGCGAACACGGTGCCGCCATTGTACTTGCCGCCAAAACCGGTGGTGCCGATCATGCGGCCGGGCGCAAGCAGCGTCACCCCGCCATAGGGCTGGTCGCCGTCGGGGCAGCCCGACTGGCTGCAGAAGGAATAGAGCGTGTCGAGCTTTGCCGCCGCCGCGGCACCGGAAGACGAAACAAGAAGCGCAGCCGCCGCTGCCAGCAGACATCCGCGAATACCGACCGGCATGAGATCCTCCCACCTTGCCGCGCGAAGCTAGCGGGCTGCGCGCCCCGCGGCAACCGCACGGCCGCCTCGCGCCCTGGTCGGGGCGGGATGCGCAGAGGCCGGCGCAAGCGCCTCGGGCCGCTTGCCGGTGGCAAACACGGTTGACCGAATAACCGAAGCAGTATATGCGAGAACCGGCCGGCCAGGCTGCAGAGTCGGGCTGCCAGAGGAGCGAACCGAAACGGAGACGGACGGCAAGAATGGCAATTCTCAGGGAAATTCCGACCCGGACCCGGGAACAGAACCCCATTGGAACCAGGAGGAGGACGGGCGTGGGATGCGCCGCGGCGCCAGGAAGAATATCTGGAACACGAGAAACAGTTCGTCCGCGAACGCGTCGCTTCCGATCATGATCTCAGGGAAAATCCGGGCCGTGACGTGGAGACCGAGGCGCTGGAGGACGAATTCTTCCTCATTGCCTCACTGTCTCATTATGAATTCGCGCTGCTCCGTGGCTTCCGCTTCAGCGGAGGCACACGGGCCGTCACGCATGCTCCTGGGGAGCGCGGCGGCGGCAGACCATGCGGCAGACGAGTCCCTGGGGCGGATAGTCGATCTGCACTTCGCCGCCTTCTTCGCGCGGGGCCACGGAGCGGATCAGCCTTTGGCCGAAACCCTCTTTCGTGGGCTGCGCCGGTGGCGGCCCTCCAACTTCCGTCCACAGAAATTCGACGAACTCGCCACCGTCCCTTTGCAATGCCGACCAGTGGAGTCTCACGGTTCCCTCGGGGACCGAAAGCGCGCCGTATTTGAGCGCATTGGTAGCAAGCTCATGCACTGCCAACGCCAGCGCGCCGCCAAAATCTTCGGAGAGATCGAGCTCGGGCCCGCCGAAATGGAGCCGGTAGGGTTTCTCGGTGCGGAATGGTTCGAGCACCGCGCCGATCAGGGCTCCGGCTTCCATGCGATCGAGCCGGTGCTGGAGCGCGAGATCGCCTGTGGCGCCGAGCGCACGCAGCCGGCCGAGGAAGCGCTTGAGATAGGCATCGACGGCCGGATCTCCGCCGCGGCGGGGTGTCGAGAATTTCGCCAGCGCCTCGATGACGGCCATCAGATTTTTCAACCGGTGGCGTGCTTCGCCCAGCGCAAGCTCGCGCGTGTCGGCCTCGCGCGCGCGCCGCTCGGCAAGGCTCTCCATCGCACGCTCCGCCTGCCACGCCTGCCGCAACAGCTCGCGCACGAACCCCGCGATCAGGAGCTGGAGCACGCCGGCAAGCGCGAACACGAACAGCGGCGTTGCGGCGAGCTGCGCATGCACCACCGTCCAGATCAGCGCGCCACCCGCGACCAATATCGCGAGGCCGAATTCCCACCCGGCAAAGAGCGTGACCAGGAGCATCGCCGGAAAAAACAGCGACGCGGTGCCGAGCACGCCGTGCGTGCGTGCCGCCCACCAGACGATCGTGGTGGCCGTGAAGGCGAGGATCGTCAGACCGGCGCGTGCGACAATGCCGAGGCCCTCCCCGGCCTGTCGCGCGCCATCGGGGCGGCTGCCGACGATGGCATGCAGGACGGCAACGCACGCACTGCGAAAGGCGGTGCCGATGTTCACCCTGGCCCCTTCGATCCGAAATTTCGCCCGCCGCGATTGGATGCACAAGCCGGACGCATCCGCAACCTTCGTAGAGGACCCCTCACCCGCGCCGGTGCGGCGGAGATTTCCGTGTCTCGCGCCCCTCTCCCCCAAGGGGAGAGGGGAAAGATGTGCGTGGCACGGGCATTCTGATTCATGTCATGCAGCGCACGGAGTTCCCCTCTCCCCTTGTGGGAGAGGGCTGCAACGCGCAAGTCCCTCCGCCGCGCAGCAGCGGGTGAGGGGTTGACGGGGAACTGGTTTCATTTGAAACTAATCGGCGCGGCCACGGAGGAAAAGATCATGCAGGCGTTGTGGGACAATCCGATGGGCACCGACGGATTCGAATTCGTCGAATACACCGCGCCCGATGTCGGCGAATTGCACGCGCTGTTCGGGCGCATGGGGTTCCGCGCAGTGGCGCAGCACCGCCACAAGGCGGTGACGCTCTACCGCCAGGGCGGAATCAATTTCATCGTCAATGCCGAACCCGACAGCCACGGCAGCCGGTTTGCGAAAGCGCACGGGCCCTCGGCCTGCGCGATGGGTTTTCGCGTGAAGGACGCGGCGAGGGCCTATGCGCTGGCGCTGGAACGCGGCGCCACGCCGTTTGCGAACCAGGTCGGGCCGATGGAGCTGAACATCCCCGCCATCGAGGGCATCGGCGGCAGCGTCGTCTATCTGGTCGACCGCTATGGCGAGCATTCGATCTATGATGTGGATTTCGTGCCGACCGATCCGGCGAAGGGCTGGGAACATGAAGGCGCCGGCCTGACCGCGATCGATCACGTCACCCACAACGTCTTCCGCGGCAATCTCGACAAATGGGCGCAATTCTACGAGAAGCTCTTCAACTTCCGCGAGATCCGCTATTTCGACATCGAGGGCAAGCTGACCGGCCTGAAATCGCGCGCGATGACAAGCCCCTGCGGGATGATCCGCATCCCGATCAACGAATCCTCCGACGACAAATCCCAGATCGAGGAATATCTGCATCACTATAGGGGCGAGGGCATCCAGCACATTGCTCTGTCCACGGAGGATATCTACGGTTCGGTCAAGTTGCTGCGCTCCGGCGGCGTCGCCTTCCAGGATACGCCCGACACCTATTACGAACGGGTCGACAACCGCGTGAAAGGCCATGGCGAGGATGTCGAGCGGCTGAAGCGCGAGCGCATCCTCCTTGACGGCGCGCCGACGGAAGACCAGGGGCTGCTCCTGCAGATCTTCACCCAGAACGCCATCGGCCCGATCTTCTTCGAGATCATCCAACGCAAGGGCAATGAGGGTTTCGGGGAGGGCAATTTCCAGGCGCTGTTCGAATCCATCGAGGCCGATCAGGTCCGCAGAGGAGTGCTCTCCGCATGAGCGCGAAGAACTGGATCGAATTTCCCCGCACCGAGGGCGAGACCTCGCACCAGGCGCATGCCGATCTGCCCGGCGGCACCTTCGAGCGCGAGATGGGTCGCGACGGCTTCTTCGGGCCGGCGACGCATTTCTATCACCGGCATGCGCCGACCGGCTGGATTGCGGTGGAGGGCAATCTGCGTCCCCGCGCCTTCGACGCGGCGCAGGCGGCGGTGGGCGCGATCGGGCCGTTCCGCGCCGCGGTGCTTCTCGCCGCCGAGTCCTGCCTCGTGATGATCTGCACGATTCCGGTGCCGACCAATCTCCTGCGCAATTCGGACGGCGACCTGCTGCTCTTCATCCACGAAGGCGAGGGCGATCTGTTCTGCGATTTCGGCCACCTGAGCTGGCGCGACGGCGACTACATACTTATTCCGCGCGGCACCATGTGGCGGCTCGAGCCGCGCCTGCAGAGTGTGGTGCTGATGATCGAGGCGCGCGGGGGCGCCTTCCGGCTTTCGGATCGCGGCATACTCGGGCCGCATGCGGTGTTCGATCCCGCGGTGCTCGAAACGCCGAAAATCGACGAGGCGTTCAAGGCGCAGGCGGACGGGCGTTGCACGGTGTACGTCAAGCGGCGCAACGTCGTGAGTACCATTATCTATCCCTTCAATCCGCTCGACGCGGTGGGATGGAAGGGAAACCTCGCGCCCGTCCGGCTCAACTGGCGCGACATCCGCCCGGTGATGAGCCATCGTTATCACCTGCCGCCTTCGGTGCATTCGACCTTCGTCGCCGACCGATTTATCGTTTGTACTTTCGTGCCGCGCCCCCTCGAGACCGATCCGGGTGCGCTGAAAGTTCCGTTCTTCCATTCCAACGAAGAATATGACGAGGCGATCTTCTATCATCGAGGCCAGTTCTTCAGCCGCGACAACATCCATCCGGGCATGATGACCATGCACCCCAACGGCATCACCCACGGGCCGCATCCCAAAGCGTTCGCGGCCGGGGCCGCGGCGGCGCGCAAGGAGACGGACGAAGTGGCGGTGATGATCGACTCGCGCGATCCCTTCGAACTCGGCCAGGCCGCGGAAGCAAACGAGGTTCCCGACTACGCCGAGAGCTGGACGGACCGGGCTGACACGCAAGCAGAAGCGGCGGCGGGGAAATGAAGCTCGCCTCGCTCCGCCGCGGCCGCGACGGAATGCTCGTCGTCGTCAGCTGCGATCTCGCGCGCTGCGTGCCGGTGCCGCATATCGCGCCCACGCTGCAACATGCGATGGACGGCTGGCACGACTCAGCACCGCGGCTGATGCGCGTGTATGAGTTGCTGAACGAAGGCGAGGCGGAAGGTGCAAGATCGTTCACACCCGCCGAATGCACGGCGCCGCTGCCGCGCGCCTTTCAATGGGCGGACGGCTCGGCCTATGTCACCCATGTGGAACTGGTGCGGCGCGCGCGCGGCGCGGAGATGCCGCCGTCCTTCTGGACCGATCCCCTGATGTACCAGGGCGGCTCGGACGGGTTCATCGGGCCCTGCGATACCATTCTCGCGGCGGACGAAGACTGGGGCATCGATTTCGAGGGCGAAATCGCTGCGGTCACCGACGACGTGCCGATGGGCGTCGGCGTGCCGGCCGCTGAGCATCACATCAAATTGCTGATGCTGGTGAACGATGTGAGCCTGCGCAATCTCGTTCCCGCCGAACTCGCCAAGGGTTTCGGTTTCTTCCAGTCCAAGCCCGCAACCGCCTTCTCGCCGGTCGCCGTCACCCCCGACGAACTCGGCGAGGCATGGCGTGACGCCAAAGTCCATCTGCCCCTGTCGGTGCATCTGAACGGAAATCTGTTCGGCGCGCCGAATGCCGGCGAGGACATGACGTTCTCCTTCGCACAGCTGATCGCCCACGCCGCGAAGACGCGCTTCCTCTGTGCGGGATCGGTCATCGGTTCCGGCACCGTGTCGAACCGCGACGCCTCGCGCGGCTCCTGCTGCATCGCAGAACGGCGCACGCGCGAACAGCTCGACAGGGGAAAACCGCAGACGCCGTTCCTGCATTTCGGCGACCGCGTGCGCATCGAAATGCTCGACGCGCATGGACATTCGATCTTCGGGGCCATCGATCATGCCGTCGCCCGCTACCAGTCCTGATCTCATCCTCTACGGTTATTTCCGCTCCTCCGCAGCCTTCCGGGTGCGCATCGCGCTCAATCTGAAGGGTATCGAAGCGGAACACAAATTTGTGCATCTGCTGCGCGGCGGCGGCGAGCAGCACGGAAGTGATTACAGATCAGTCAATCCGCAGGAACTGATTCCCGCGCTGGTGCATGACGGTGAGGCCATCGGCCAGTCGCTCGCCATCATCGAATATCTCGACGAGATCGCCCCCGAGCCGCCGCTCCTGCCGCGCGAGCCCAAGGGGCGCGCGCGGGTACGCCAGCTTTCCTACATCATCGCCTGCGACATTCATCCGCTCAACAATCTGCGCCTGCTGCTCTTCCTGCGTGACCGCTACAGCATCGGCGAAGAGGCGCGTGCCGAATGGCAGCGGCACTGGATATCGCTCGGTTTTTCCACGCTGGAAACGCTGCTGTCGCAATCGCCCTACACCGGCGCGTTCTGTCATGGCGACGCGCCGTCGCTGGCCGACATCTGCCTGATCCCGCAGATGGCCAATGCGCGCCGCGTGCAGCTCGACCTCGCGCCCTATCCGACCCTGCTCCGCATCGAAACCCAAGCGCTCGCCCATCCCGCGTTCGAAGCGGCACTGCCGAAAAACCAGCCCGATGCGGAGTAACGGCCACGCGCGCGGACCAGCCGTTACTGAGGCTTCGGCCGCTTCAGATAAACAGGGTGTCCGCCGAAGCCCTGGCGCAGGCGGACTCGATCTCCACCGTTTTCTACCGTACCGGCTCTCGGTACTCAGCAATCGCATCAGCAATGCGATCGCACGGCACTATTCCGAGCGCTTCGGATTGAGCATCCCCGAATGGCGGGTGATGGCAGTGCTCGGGCAGACGTCCGGACTGTCGGCCGGGCAAGTGGCACGGCGCACCGAGATGGACAAGGTGCAGGTGAGCCGCGCGGTGACCAGCCTGGTGCGCCGCCGGCGGGTGCAAAGAGCATTCGACACCAACGACGGACGCGTCACGCGGCTCGCACTCACCGCGCGTGGCCGCGCGATCCATGACGAGATCGTCCCCCAGGCGCTCGATCTCGAAGAACAATTCCTCGCCATCCTCGCCCCGGAAGAACGCGCCGCTTTCGACCGGCTGATCGGGAAATTGTCTGGAGCAGCTCATGTACTTTCCTCCCCCAGCGCGGAGGAGGTGGTTTGCGAAGCGAAGCGGAGCAAACCGGAGGCGGGCGGCCGCGCGCAGCGCGCCACGTCCCCCTCCGCCTCGCGGAGCCTGTCCTCCGGCCGCGCTGTGCGCGGACCGGGGGGCTCGGCACCTCCCCCACGCTGGGGGAGGAAAACTGCACGCGCGCCTACGCAAACATGAAAGGATGCTTGCTCAGCCCAGCCGTATGTGGCCGAGGAAAGAGTTACGTTCCTTCGCTGCCGAGTATCGGCACGATCAAGATCACCAGTTCCTTCGGGCCGTGGGCGCCGAGTTCGAGGGTCTGTTCGATGTCGCCGGTGCGCGAGGGGCCGGTGACGAGATTGATGGTGGAGGGCAGGGCGCCGCGCTGTTTCATGCGGGTGAGTACCTGTTCCAGATCGGCCTGGATCGATTCCGCGGCGACCAGCGCGATTTCGAGTCCGGGTCGGAAGTGCCACGATGCCGGACGCGCTGCCGCCGCTGTGTAGACAAGCGTTCCCGTTTCCGCGATCGCGAACGAAGCCGTACCAACGGCCGTGTCGTCCGGGCCGGGCGCGTTATGAACCAGGGTGAGGCCCGGCGCGCTGCTCCATGCGAGATTATCGAGCGACGGATCCGGTGGCAGATGGACAATCGCCGGCAGATTTCGCGCGCGCAACACATCGGCAATGACGGCAGGAATTTCGTCCGCGCCCCCGAGAATACTTACCCGTGCCGCCGCACCGCGTGCGCGATCCGCGAAATGACCTGCAAGATCATCACCAGGCGGCGCGACAAGATACGGCGCGGGCTTCGGTACGGGACCCGAACGGCGCGCGCGAATATCGGAGAGGATGTCTTCCCGCGCGCTCATTTCCTTGCGCGCCACAGCTCATGAAAGCTGCGGCCCTCCGGCGCCGGCAGATCGCGCACCGCGAACCAGCCTTGCATCATGGGTAGCGCGCGCACGCGTCCGCTGTCGCCGGCACGCCATTTGAGCAGACGCGCGGCCATCTGCGCGCCAATGCGGTAGAGCCACGGCCGCCTCGCCGCGAAGGCCCAGAGCGACAGTCCAAATATGGAGGATTTCGGCGCGAGCCCCGAGGCGTATTCCCGCGCGCGCCAGTAACGCATGATTTTCGGCAACGGGATCTTGACCGGGCACACTTCCGCGCAACGTCCGCAGAAGGTGCTGGCAGCGGGCTGATGATGCGCGACGCCGACGCCCAGCAGACCGGGATTGAGCGCCGCGCCGATCGGTCCCGAATAGGTCGTGCCATAGGCGTGGCCGCCGACCGCGCCATAGATCGGGCAATGGTTGAGACAGGCGCCGCAACGGATGCAGCGCAGCACGTCGCGGGCTTCCGTGCCGAGCAGCCGCGAGCGACCGTTGTCGAGCAGCACGACGTGAAAATTTTCCGGCCCGTCTGTTTCATCGGCGGCGCGCGGGCCGCTCATGATCGTGACATAGCTCGAAATGTCCTGGCCCGTCGCCGAGCGTGTGAGCAGACGCAGAAGCACGGCAACATCATCGAGATCCGGCACGACCTTCTCGATCCCGGTGAGCACGATATGGGTGCGCGGCAGAAGCCGGGTCAGGTCGCCATTGCCTTCATTGGTGACGAGCACGGCCGCGCCTTCCGCGGCGGAGAGAAAATTTGCCCCGGTAATTCCGGCGTCGGCGGATTCGAATTTTTCGCGCAGCACGCGGCGCGCCTCCGCGACCAGGGCGGCGCGCTCGACCAGCGGGCGCACGGGATCGAGTGCCGCATGGGACTCGCGGAACGTCGCCGCGACCTGTTCCTTGCTCAGATGAAAGGCGGGCGCAATGATGTGGCTCGGCGGCTCGTCGCGCAGCTGCACGATATATTCGCCGAGATCGGTCTCGACCGGACAAATGCCGTTGGCTTCGAGGAAGGGATTGAGCGCGATCTCCTCGCTCACCATCGACTTGCCCTTGGTGACGGAGGTGGCGCCACGCCTGTGCAGGATATCGAGAATGATCGCGCGCGCCTCCGCCGCATTGCGCGCCCAGTGCACCTCTCCGCCGCGCGCGGTGACATTGCGCTCGAAACTTTCCAGCAACTCATCGAGACGCGACAGCGCGTGATCGCGGATCGCGCGGCCTTGTTCGCGCAGGCTTTCGAAGTCGCCGAAGCGCAAGGCGGCATAAGTGCGCCCGCGCGCGAAATGGGTTTTCAGCCGGGCGAGTGCGGGACGCAGCTGCGGATCGCGCAGCGCCTCATGCGAGGATTCGACGAAGCGCCGTGGATCGTAGTTCATGTGCCGGCCATTGGCGGAACGTCGCCTTCGCCGGCGAGTATCTCCGCGAGGTGGCGGACACGCAGCGGAAGGCCGCGGCGGGCGATGCGGCCGGCGAGGTGGAGCAGGCAGCCGAGGTCGGAACTGGTCAGCAGTTCCGCGCCGGTGGATTGTGCGTCGGCGATCTTGTCGTCCGCCATGCGTTCGGAAATCTCCGGATATTTCACCGAGAACAATCCGCCGAAGCCGCAACAGACTTCCGGCTCCTTCAACTCCCGCAGATCGAGCCGTTCTATGCTCGCGAGCAGCCTGCGCGGCTCCGATTTGATACCAAGCTCCCGCAGCGCGGAGCAGGAATCGTGGTAGCAAACGCTCGTCCTGCAATCGGCAGCAACGGTCGATACGCCGCGGAGATTCACGAGAAAGTAAATGAGTTCGTGGGTCTTTTCGGCCAGCGCCCGCGCGCGTTGCGCCCAGGCAACATCGCCGGACAAGGCTTCGGGATAGTGCACGCGGATCATCCCCGCGCAGGAGCCGGACGGGACCACGACATAGTCGAACTCCTCGAATGCATCGATCACCTGCCGCGCGATGGCGGTTGCACCGGCGTCGGCGCCACCATTCCACGCAGGCTGGCCGCAGCAGGTTTGTGCCGCGGGGACTTCCACATCGCAGCCGGCCCGCTCCAGGAGTTTGACGGCCGCGAACCCCACGCCGGGACGCATCAGGTCCACCAGGCAGGTGACAAACAGACCGACCTTGGGCCGCGCGCTCATTTCTCCGCCGGTCTCGTGCGCGGGGATTTGCGTACTTCAGCTGGAGCGCGGCGCGGCCGTTTCACGCGTGGTTTTTCGGGCGCCGGCACGCCTTCACCGAGACGGTAAGTCATTTCACGCAGGTGATTCATGAAGGCCTGCCGGTCGCCGGTCGCAGGCAGATTTTCAAAGGCCACAGGATCGCCGATGCGCACATTCAGTTCGCTGCCGATCCTGTCGTGCACTTCCTTGAACAGGAGCGACAGACGCAGCGTCATGCTGATGTGGCTCGCAAGCTGGAAGATGCGGCTGTTCTGACCGGCGAAGAACACCGGCGCGACGGGAGCCTTCGACTGCGAGATCAGCCGACCGGTGAAGGTCTTCCATTCCGAGTCCACCGCACGTTTGTTCCAGGGCCTGGGCGTCGTCGAGACGCCGCCGGCCGGAAAGACGATGAGACAGCCGCCGCCGAGCAGATGGGCCTTCGCAGCCGCCCGCGATTGCAGATTGGTCTTCACCGCTTCTTCCGATTCGGTGAAGTCGATGGGCAGCAGGAATTCCCGCACTTCCTTGGCGCGCATGAGCACCGCGTTGGTCAAGACGCGGAAATCCTCGCGCACCCGCGAGACCAGATGGCAGATCACCACCCCGTCAAGCACGCCGAAGGGATGGTTGGAGACGACGATCAGCGGCCCTTCGCGCGGCCAGCGCGCAAGTGTGTCTTCGTCGCAGACGATCCTGAGCTCGAGCTTGCGCACCGCGGCGTCCCAGAAGCTTTCGCCGGGCCGGGGATTGGCGACATGGTCGTCATAGAGCCATTTCAGATAGGGCTGCCCGGACATGCGCTCGATGACCCGGATGACGAAGCGCTTGAGCCGCGGATCGTCGGGCTCGGCATAGGAAAAGCTGTCGGGTGCTTCGGGAAATTCGATCATGGCGCGATTCTCATGGCGGCCCAGGCAAGCGTAGCCCAGCCGGCGAGAAAGGCGAGGCCCCCGAACGGCGTCACAAATCCGAATGCGTGCGCGCCTGTCAGCGCGAGCAGATAGAGCGATCCCGAGAAGAGAATTATCCCGGCGAGAAAAAGCGCGCAGGCGAGTTGCGCGGCGCCGCTGCGCAGCGCAAGCGCGGCAAGCCCTATCGCCAGCGCGTGATACATCTGGTAGCGCGCGCCCGTCTCGAAGATGGCGAGCGCCTGCGCGTCCAGCCTTCCCTGCAGCCCATGCGCGCCGAATGCCCCCGCCGCCGCGGCCACAAAGCCGTTAAGCGCGGCGACGAAGAGCCAGATGTTCATGCGTTACGCGCAGCCGCAGGCGGCATGGGCGTGAACGGCCGGAAAGCCCTCCGGGACTTTCTCGCGCAATCGCGCAATCGCGCTCTTCGACAGTTCCTCCGTCGCCGCGAAATCGCTGCGCACGCGTTCGAGCAGCGCCGGTTCGCACATCAGATCGAGCGCGGTCTGCGCGAGCGACTTGGCGCCGTCGATCACCGCGGCGTCGCCGCGCTCCGAAGCCGCCCAGCGCGCGAATTCCGCATTGTGGATGATCACGTCTCTTGGCGCGACCGCGAGCATCGGATGGATCGAAGGCACGCGATGGCTGACATTGCCCATGTCGGTCGAGCCGGCATAGCCCGGCGGGATTGACGACAGCGGCACAAGCTCGCGGCCGAGCCCCTCGATGTTGCGGGCGAAAGCGTCCGCCATGGGCCAGTTGGTCTTCAGGTCCAGATAATCCGACGTCCCCCAGTTTGTTTCGAGCTTGCAGCCGGTCGAAAGGGCCGCCGCCTCGAAACATGCCTGCACGCGCGCCTTCAGTGTTGCGAGTTCGTGCATGTCCGCGGCGCGGACGTAGAAGCGGCAGCCGGCGCGCTCGGGCACGATGTTCGCGGCCAGGCCGCCCTCGGTGATGATGCCGTGAATGCGCTCGGTCTGCCGGATGTGCTGGCGCAATTGCGCGATCGACTGATAGGCGGTGACGACGGCGTCGAGCGCGTTCAGCCCGCGATAGGGCATGGCGGAGGCGTGCGCGGCGCGCCCGAAATAGGTCACGTCGACCTCGGATATGGCGATGCAGGGCATGGACACGAGATCGAGGCTCGCAGGATGGATCATCATCGCGGCATCGACGCCCTCGAAAGCGCCTTCGCGCGCGATGATCTCCTTGCCGCCGAACCGTTCCTCCGCCGGCGTGCCGAGATAGCGCACGCGGCCGGGGAGTTTCGCGCCGAGTTTGGAAAGCGCCAGCGCGGCGCCGAGCCCCGCCGTCGCGATGATGTTGTGGCCGCAGGCATGGCCCACGCCCGGCAGCGCGTCATATTCGGAAAGCACGGCCACGACCGGCCCGCGATCGTTGCCGAATTCCGCCACATAGGCCGTTTTCAACCCGAAGGCCTCGCGCTGGACCGGCAGGTCATGGCCCGCAACGGCATCCGTTAGCCGCGCCGCCGCCTTGAACTCCTCAAGCGCGAGTTCGGGCTCCTGGTGGATGGCGTGGCTGAGTTCGAGAAGCTCGCCACGCATCGCATCGACGGCAGCGGCAACATCCTTCTTCAACGTGTCCACGTGCATGGCAAATCTCCGCAAGGGAAGTCACCATAGCGAAAGCCCCACGGAAGGGAAAATTCGCGCAGGTGGTCAAAACCTCGCGGGACCCGGGGTTTGTATGCGACGCGGTGTCATGGCCGCCGGCGCGGCGGCCATGACAAGGCGGGATTCGATCAGGGCGCGATGAGAACCGCTGACGAAGTTCCCGTTACGTCGTTGAGCAGATTGCCGTTGAGGTCATAGATCTTCTGTTCGTTGGTGCCGGAGTAGGTACCGTTGTGGGCGACGGCGTCTGTCTCCGTTTCGTTGAAATATCCGGACAGTTGGCCATTGGTGTACAGCCAGCCCCAGTGGTTGCGGAACACGTGCTTGGAATCGACCTTCATCCAGGAGCCGGCGCAGATATTGCCCCCGTCAACCGGCAGATTGATGTTTTCCCATTCCGTTCCGTCGCTGTGCCATTGGATATAGGCTTGTCCGAAGGCGTTTCCCTCGACCGTGTAGGTCGCAAGCCACGTGCCGACGATCCGGTCGCCAGCGTCTCCGCTGCGATGAATGTCGGACGCCGCCGCCGCCGGCAGAACGATTGTTGGCGTTGTCCGGTGAACGGAACCGGAAACCAGCGTCCTTGGATCGGCGCATCCGGCATGAGCCGAAATGCAGCCGAGCGCCGCTGTGCTGGCCGCCGCGGCGAGAATGAGTATGCGTTGCATGGTGATGCTCCTGTCGATTTGCTCCGGCGCCGACCATCGGCACCGCGTTGCGGGCACGCGGGCGCGACTCACCTGCGGGAGACCGCCATTTTCGTGCGGCTCCCGGCTGGGGTAGGATATCGCCCGACGGCCCAAGGGCCGTCGGGGGATTCCGCCATGGTTCCAGTTCGCGCCGTTGGTACCGGCTCGCTGGGTGATTGGAGCGCCGGGGCATGATTTTCGAAACACACAACAGGTTATCGATTCGTGATCGATCGGTGATGGTCTGCTGATGAGTGACGTGTCCAAGCCGTTTTCGGATGTCCAGCCGATCCGGCTCGCCGACGAAGACGATTTTGCACTCGGCGATCTCGCGGTGCGCCCCTCCCTGCGCGAGGTGCAAGAGAATGGCCGGAGGGAGCTGCTCGAGCCCCGTGTGATGCAGGTGCTCGTGGCGCTCGCTCGCGCTGGCGGCGCCGTCGTATCGCGGGATTCGCTTATCGAGCTTTGCTGGGAGGGACGCATTGTCGGCGAGGCCGCCATCAATCGCTGCATCTCGAAGCTGCGCGAACTTTCCGAATCCTGCGGTCCGACATCGTTCCGGATCGAGACCATTCCGCGTGTGGGCTACCGGCTGGTGGCGGCGGACCATGCGCCGGACGTCGCCGCGGAAGGCGTGGTGCGTGACCCCGGCATGCACCAGCCCCCCAAACGGAGCGTGCCCCGGGCGCTGCTTGGGGCGGCTCTGCTCATCCCGGCGGTGCTGCTCGTTTACCTCGCCTGGCACTTCCGCCAGATGTCGATTCCGCACCCGCAGGCGGCGAGTGGGCCGTCCATTGCCGTTCTGCCCTTCAAGAACCTCAGTTCCGACAAGGATGCGGGCTATCTCGCTGCCGGACTGCAGGACGAGATCCTGACGAGGCTGGCAAAGATCGGCTCGCTCAAGGTCATCTCGCGCACCTCGGCCGATCAATATGCGAATTGGCGCGGAAACCTTCCGGAAATCGCGCGGCGCCTCGGTGTGGCAAACATCCTCGAAGGCAGTGTGCAGAAATCCGGCAATGCGGTGCGCATCAACGTCCAGCTGATCCGGGCCTCGACCGACAATCATCTATGGGCGGAGGATTACGACCGCAGGATGGACGACGTGCTCTCGGTGGAGAGCGATGTGGCGGGCGCGATTGCCGGGGTGCTGGCTGCAAAGGTGACCGCAGCTGAGAGAACGGAGATAGCAGCAACACCGACCAGCAATCCGCAAGCCTATGACCTCTTCCTCCGCGCATTGGTATTTTCGCGCAAGGAAGATGATGTGAGTCTGCGCACGGCCGCCCAGTTGCTTGGCAATGCTACGCGTCTTGATCCGAAATTCGCCCTGGCCTGGGCTTGGCTGGCGCGCGTGGAGGCCTACCGTCATTTCGGCGATAATCTGACCGCGGTCCGTCGCGGGCCCGCGCGCGCGGCTCTCGCCAAGGCTCTTGAGTTGCAGCCGGATCTCGCGGAGGCGCAGGCCGCCAAGGGATTTTATCTCTATTATGGTGAAGAGAATTATCCGGCGGCGGAACGCGAGCTCGAGCAGGTTCACGCAAAATGGCCGAACAACGCCGATGCGCTTGAGGCCCTCGCCCTGATACAGCGTCGCCTCGGGAGATGGCAGCAAAGCACGATCAATTTTACGACACTCATCGCGCTTGATCCGCTGGTTCCGGCCCACCGCTCCGCGCTGGCGGCCAATCTAATCGAACAGTACGATTTCACGGCTGCCCTGCGCGTTCTGGACGGCGCGCTCAAAATCTGGCCGGACAGTGGCGCCTTCCTCGCCGGGAAGGCGATTGCCTATCAGGCGACGGGACAACTCGACGCGGCGGAGGACGCCCTGAAAGACATACATCCCGCCCCGGACGACATGGGAACGACCTGGGCGATTACACAACAGTTCATGTACAGGCGGCAATTCCGCGCAGGAGCAGAATTTTGCAAGGGCCAGATCGAATCTCACGTGGGAGCGGAACAGCCCGCCACGGGGTTGAGGCAATGCGTGGGGGATTTCCTGCGGCTTTCCGGCGACGTTCGGGGCGCCGACGAGAGCTATTCGAAAGCCATTTCCATTCTTCTCGACGAATTGAAGAAACAGCCCGACAACCCGGTTTTTCTCAGACGGTTGGCAAATGCCTATGCGGGTCTTGGCAATGGCGAATTGGCCATGAAATTTGTGAGCCGCGCCGTCGTGTTGCTCCGGTCGTCAGGCGATGCCCTCGATGGGACAATTACCGAGAGCGACCGCGCGCGCATCATGGCCCGTCTTGGAGATCGCTCGGAAGCGATTGCAGAACTCGCGCGGCTTCTGAAGCAGCCTGGAGGCGATCCGCCGGCAGTGCTGCGGCTCCATCCCGATTTCGACAGATTGCGCGGCGATCCGCGGTTTGAAAGTCTGCTGCACGGCAACGTCAAGCCGTAGCAGCTTGTTTCTGCGTGGAACCCGACCGCGCGCCATTTTCGGGGGCGGGACGTCTACTGCAGCTGATCGTTCAGTTTCCGTGCCAGAAAATCCGCGGTTGCGGTGTCGGCCTTGAGCCAGGAGGCGTGCCGGAGGAAGCCGTGGATCTCGTTCGGAATGACGAGTTCTTCGTAAGGAACGTGACGGGCGTCCAGGCGGCGGGCGAGGTCGATCGTCTGATGGAAAGGCACGTTGCGGTCGTCGTCGCCCTGGATGAGCAGCACGGGCGAAGTCCAGGTGTCGATGCTCGCGTCGGGAGACGACTGCCACGCCGTTTTGATCGCCGCGTTGCGGTCGCCCTGTTCGTAGCGTGTCCCGGGCTTGGCGATGTAATCCGGCAGCTGCGACCAGTCATGCACGCCATGCATGTCGACACCTGCTTTGAAGATGTCGGAGTTGCGCGCGAGCGCGAGCGCGGTGAGATAGCCGCCGTAGGAGCCGCCCCAGATACCGATGCGGTTCGGGTCGACTCCCGGCACCTGCTGCAGGAAATGCGCCCCGGCCACTACGTCCTGGTACTCCGCGGCGCCCGCAGGCCCCGCGTGGTCGGGCTCATAGAATTTGCGGCCGTAACCGATGCCGAGCCGGTAGTTGACCGAAAGCACGGCGAAGCCGTGACCCGCGAGATACTGGTTCACCGCATAGGAGTTGCTGTAATAACCCATGTAATGCCAGCCAAGCAGCATCTGCCGTGGCGGGCCGCCATGCACGAAGATGATGCCAGGCTTTGCGGCCGCGCCGTCCCCGCGCTGAAAAAGCTGTCCGTGCACCGGCGTGCCGTCGGCCGCGGTGAAGCTCACGGATTTCGGAGTAATCAGCTCTGCGACAGGAAAGTCTCTGGGCAGGGGCTCCGCATCGAGTGGTCTCACCGGCCCGCCAGCGAGATCGGCGACGGCAGCTTCGGGCGGCTCCTGCGCCGTTGCGGAAATAAAAGCGACGCCATCGTTGCTCGCCGCGACGGGTTCCCATTCGAGCGAGGCGCCAGATGTAATTTCAACCGGCGCCGCCGTGCCATCGACGCGAACACGGAAGAGATGGCGCCGGTCGTCGTCGTCCGCCGTCGTCGTCCCCGTGTTCGCGTCGTAGATCATGAAACGGCGGTCGCGGCTTTCCGCGACGTGCTCCACCATGAAGGCGCCCGGCGTGAGCAGGAGCGGCGTGCCGCCTTCCGCCGGCACGGAATAGAGGTGCGGCCAATCGTCGAGATAGGCGAGAAAGACGAGACGGTCGCCTGCCGCCCAATGGAGGTTTGCTTCGCCTACCACATCCGGATCCGGATATGAGCCCGAAAGCGTGTCGGGGCTCGACCACACGACGCCGCCCCTGCCATCGTCGGCATTCGCGACCCAGATGGACCAGGGATGCGGGATCCGTTCGAGGTACGGCTGTGGCGGGCCGCCTTCGCCGGGCCGCCGCACAAACGCGATCCTGGTGCCGTCGGGCGACCAATGCGGAAAACTGTCCCTCTCTGTCGAAGGCGCGAGATAAAGGAGCGGCCTGTTCTTCGACGTGTACACGCCGATGAAGGCGTGGTCGCCGCGGGCCGATACGAATGCAAGGTGGCTGCCGTCCGGAGACCAGGTGAGATTACTGTCTTTGCCGCGGTCGAAGAACAGCCGTTCGGCTTTGCCTTTGCCGTTGAGCGGCGCCGTCCAGACCTGGTCGTTCGCGACATAGGCGAGCACGCCGCGCGCGGAGATGGTAGGCGCATCGCCATCGGCAATCTTCACCGGCGTGCCGCCGGACAGCGGTGGCGCCCAGATGCTGACCACCGGCTGCTGCGGCGATGAGTCGGGATCCGGCGCAAGATTGCCTTCGGCCGGCCAGTTCGCATCGTGGTCGCCGCCGCGCACATAGACGAGATGCGTTCCGTCCGGCGAAAAAGTGAGTTGCGTGATTTCCTGCCCGTCATCGTTGCTGTAGTTCGTGATCCGCCGTGGCCGGAAAGCGGGGCCCTCGGCGAACCACACATTGCGGATGCCGACCTGATTGTTCACCCAGGCAATGCGATCGGCGTGCTCCGCGGCGGCAAGCCCGTCGGCGAAAGGATATTCGAGCACCTCCTCCATCGTGAAGTCCGCTGCGCGCGACGGCGCAGGAACCGCAAGGAAAGCCGCGAAGAGCGAAAACAGGAGGGCGCGTGCGCTGGGATGCAAAGGGAGCATGATTCGATTCCCGGAGATGTGATGGCGAGATAGTCCATCGCCAGCCTCGCACCCGCAAGTCGCCCGGCGCAGCGCGCAGTCCCTGGACAGGAACCTGCTGCATCATGGCGCGTTCGCCACACGCAGCCCAGCAGGAAGGTCACGCATGAGCGCGTCACAGGCGGCGGGAAACCGCGCGCTGCACAGGAAAACGGTCGGATACATGCTTGCGCATGAGCAGTTTCCGGTGCCCGAGCTTGCCGACATCGGCCGCCATGCCGCCGCTGCGGGATTTGGCCTGCTCGCGACCAGCGATCATTTCCAGCCCTGGCAGGCCAATGAAGCGCATTCCGGCCTTGCCTGGGTGACCATGGGCGCGCTCGGCGAACGTGCGCGCTCGGCCTGGATCGGCACGACCGTGACATGCCCGATCCTGCGCTACCATCCTGCCGTGGTCGCCGAAGCTTTTGCCTCGCTCAGCCTGCTCTATCCCGGCCGTATCTTTCTCGGTGTGGGATCGGGAGAGGCATTGAACGAACAGGCGGCGACCGGAGAGTGGCCGCAATGGAGCGAGCGCTGGGAACGGCTCGTCGAGGCGATCGATGTCATCCGGAAGCTGTGGAGCGGCGAGCACGTGTTCCACAAGGGCAAGCATTACAAGGTGGACGGCCGGCTGTACGACCGTCCGCCCGAGCCCATTCCGCTGCTTACGGCCGCCAACGGACCGAAAGCGATGCGCCTTGCCGGCAAACATGGCGACGGGCTCATCACCGATCCGAACACATGGAAGAACCACAAACCGGAATGGGAGAAAGCCGCGCGCGAAGCCGGCAAGGACCCCGCCACCATGCCCGTGCTGGTGGAACAGTTCGTGGTTGTTGGCGACAAGGCCGAGGCGGAGAAATCGGCCGAGCTGTGGCGTTTCATTCCGCGCGCATTCAAGAAATATCACAAGAATCCGGATCCCGCGGAAATTCAGCGCCAGGCCGAAGCCGATCTCCCGCTGAAGAAAGTCTATGGCGAGTGGCCGGTCGGAAACGATCCCGACGTGCATGTGAAGGCGATCGAAAAACTGTTCGAAAGCGGCGCCACCATCGTGAACATCCACTCCGGCCAGGCCGACCAGAAAAAGGTCATCGACTTCTACGCGCGCTCGGTGCTGCCGAAGCTGGACAAACATCTGCATTGATGTTTCCGGCCGCAATGCCGAATGCGCGACCCGGCGGTTGAGTCGGCCAGTGCGTTCGCGGCATGCTGCCGCAATGACGCTGTTCGCTGAAAGCCGGGACGGTCTGCGGATCGCCTACGAAACCGTTGGCCAGGGCGCCCCGGTTCTGCTCGTCCACGGCTTTGCCTCGAGCCGGGCGCAGAACTGGCGTGCCACGGGGTGGTACGAGGTTTTGAACGGCGCCGGCTATCGGGTCGTCGCGATGGACCTGCGGGGGCATGGCGAAAGCGACAAGCCCCACGATCCGGCTTTCTACAATTACCCGCTGATGGCCGGGGACGTGCTGGCCGTCGCCGCTGCCGCGGGCGTCAGCAAATCCCATCTGATCGGTTATTCCATGGGAGGCCATGTCGGGCTGCAGATTCTGATCAAGCATCCGCAGCTCACGCAAAAGCTCGTCGTGGCGGGCGTGGGGGAGACCTATCTGCGCGAGGGGCCTAAGTCGCGCGTTGCCATCGCCGACGCGCTGATCGAGCCGGACGCGACGCGCATCACCGATCCGGTGCAGAAAAGCTTTCGCGCCTTTGCCGAGCAGCCCGGAAAGGATCGCGTGGCGCTGGCCGCCTGCATGCGCGGCGACCGCCGCTTCGTACCCGCGGCGGAACTCGGCCGCACTACGCGGCCCGTGCTCGTGATCTGCGGAGACAGAGACGCGATCAGCGGCCGCCCCGGCCCGCTCGCAAGCACGCTCCACGACGCCCGCGCCGTCACGATACCCGGCCGCGACCACATGAGCGCCGTGGGAGACAAGAGAACGAAACAGGCGGCTGTGGATTTCCTGGCGGGGTAATTACCGCGCGAGACCGCGCGTAAATCCCGGTCAGTTCTTTCCTCCCCCATCGGGGGTGCCGAGCGCAGCGAGGCAGGGGTGTGGCGCGCTGCGCGCGGCCCCCCCCTCCGGTTTGCTCCGCTTCGCAAACCACCTCCCCACGCTGGGGGAGGAAATCCGAACGGGCGATAAGGGGACTGATTGCCTCTCTCAAGTTCATGAAAAATTGCGTGCTCACGCTAGCCACGATGGGGGAGGAAAACCGCGTGCGCGACCGCCAGGCTGAAACTTCTTCTCAGGTTCATGAAAGTGTGTGCTAACGCGAGCCATCGTCGGGGGAGGAAAGCCATTACCTCACCCCGCCCACATGCGGTGCAGGTTGGCGATGACGAATTGCAGGCGGGTGCGGTTTTCCCAGCTGATGTTATAACCTTCGAGCGCGCTGACTTCGTTGAGCGCATAGAGCAGTTCGCGGTGCATCTGGTTGGGGATGCCGCTTTCCATGAAGGTGAACATGGCGAGTCTCTGGCCCCTGGTGACGGGCGCCACTTCGTGCAGCGTCGTCGAAGGATAGACGATCATGGCGCCCGGCTCGCCCTTGAAGCGATGCCGCTCGTTGCCGAGATGGATGACCAGCTCGCCGCCTTCGCAGCTTTGGGGCTCGCCGATGAACAGCGTCGCCGACACGTCGGAGCGCATGGGGCCGTTCGGCAGCTGCAGGAACGGCGCGTCCGCATGCGGCCCGTAGTTCATGCCAGGCTCGTAGCGCGACAGCAGCGGCGTGGCGACCCGCTTGGGAAAGGCGAAATTCCGGATCTCTTCGTTGCGCGCGATCGCGGCACCGGCGATCTGTCCAGCCCGTGCGGCTTCGGGCTGAGCCGGATCGGCCTGCAGGTTCTTCTTCGCCAGATTGTGGGGGTTGGACTGGCGGCCGTCGACAAACCGGATCGTCCGCGCGATCTTGCGAATCTGCTCGATCTCGCCTGCGTCGAGCACGTTTCTGGCGAAAAGAAACATCCGGCACCATCACGTTTACAATCGGCGCAGCATAAAACCTATTCCTGGAAATTGAAAAACCTCGTCATGGCCCACATTCGCGGGCTATGACAATCTTGAGTGTCATGCCCGCTTTTCCCGAACTGCGCGAGACACTTTTGCCGTCCCCCTTCGACGTCTGGTTTGCTGCGCGCGGCTGGCGGCCCCGGGCGCACCAGCTCGCGCTTCTCGAACACGCGGCGAAGGGCGAATCGGTGCTGCTCGTCGCGCCGACCGGCGGCGGAAAAACCCTCGCCGGTTTCCTGCCGAGCCTGATCGAGCTGGCGGCGCTGCCGCCGCGGCGCAAAGCATCGCTGCACACGCTTTACATCTCGCCGCTGAAGGCGCTCGCGGTCGACGTGTCGCGCAATCTGGAAGCGCCGGTTGACGAGATGGGATTGCCGGTCCGCGTCGAAACGCGGACCGGCGACACGCCGCCATCGCGCAGGCAGCGCCAGCGCCATGTCCCGCCGGACATGCTTCTGACCACGCCGGAACAGCTTGCGCTGCTGCTCGCCACGCGCGATGCGCACAGATTCTTCGCCGGGCTGCGGGCGGTGGTGCTGGACGAATTGCACGCCTTCCACAACACCAAACGCGGCGATCTGCTGGCGCTGGGCCTGGCGCGGCTGGCACGCTTTGCGCCGCATCATCGCCGTGTCGGATTGTCGGCCACCGTCGCCGATCCCGCAGCATTGCAGCGTTATCTCGTTCCGCAGCGTCCCGGCGAAGACGTCGGCGCGGTGCTGGTCCGCGGCGCGGCCGGCGCCATACCGGAAATAACTATCAGCGCGTCCGACGCCTACGTCCCCTGGGCCGGACATCTCGCCATTCACGCCATGCCCGATGTGATGAACGCGATCCGCGCCTCGAAAACCGCGCTCGTCTTCGTCAACACGCGCAGCCAGGCCGAGCGCACCTTCCAGCATCTGTGGCAGCTGAACGAGGAGAATCTCCCGATCGCGCTGCATCACGGGTCGCTCGCGCCCGGCCAGCGCCGCAAGGTCGAGGCGGCGATGGCGCGCGGCGATCTGCGCGCCGTGGTCTGCACTTCCACGCTCGATCTCGGCATCGACTGGGGCGCGGTGGACCGCGTGATCTGCATCGGCGCGCCCAAGGGTGCGGCGCGCCTCGTCCAGCGGATCGGCCGCGCCAATCACCGCCTCGACGAGCCGTCGCGTGCGCTGCTCGTGCCCGCGAACCGGTTCGAAGTGCTGGAGTGCGAAGCCGCGCGCGATGCGGTGCTGGCCGGCGAGCTCGACGGCGAACAGCCGCGCGCGGGCGGGCTCGACGTGCTGGCGCAGCATGTGATGGGCGCGGCCTGCGCGGCGCCGTTCGACGCGGATGCGCTCTACAAGGAAGTAATTTCTTCCGCACCCTATCGCGCACTCTCCCGCAAGGATTTCGACAGCGTCGTCGATTTCGTCGCCACCGGTGGCTACACGCTGAAGCGCTACGACCGCTATGCGAAGCTCCGGCGCACGCCGGAAGGCCTGTGGCGTCTCGCCCATCCCCGCCTGGGACAGACTTATCGACTGAATGTCGGCGTCATCATCGAAGAGCCCATGCTCGATGTGCGGCTGCAGTCGAAAGGCCGGCCGGCCGGCGCGGGCGGACGTATGCTCGGCCGGCTGGAGGAATATTTCCTGGGGCAGCTGGTGCCCGGCGATACCTTCGTCTTCGCAGGGCAGGTGCTGGAATTCCACGGCATCCGCGAAATATCGGCCTATGTCAGCAAGAGCAGCGAGACCGAGGCGCATGTGCCCTCCTACATGGGCGGCAAGTTCCCGCTCTCCACCTTTCTCGCGGGCCGCGTGCGCGAAATGCTCGCCGATCCGGCCGCGTGGGGAAAACTGCCGGCCCCCGTCGGCGAATGGCTGCGCATCCAGGACTGGCGCTCGCTTATTCCGCAGCCGGGACAATTGCTGGTGGAGACCTTCCCGCGCGGCTCGCGCGAATTCCTTGTCTGCTATCCGTTCGAGGGCCGTCTCGCGCATCAGACGCTCGGCATGCTGATCACGCGCCGGCTGGAACGTCTGCGCCTGCGCCCGCTCGGATTTTCCGCCAACGAATATGCGCTGGCGGTCTGGGGCTTGCGCGACATGGGCGGCGTCGACATGGCCGCATTGTTCGACGAAGACATGCTGGGCGATGATCTCGACGCCTGGATCGCCGATTCGGCGCTCTACAAACGGACCTTCCGCAATTGCGCGATCATCGCGGGCCTTATCCAGCGGCGTCAGCCCGGAACGGAGAAAACCGGCCGGCAGGTGACCTTCTCCTCCGACCTGATCTATGACGTGTTGCGCGCGCATGAGCCGGACCACATTCTGCTGCGCGCGACCCATGAGGATGCGGCAAGCGGCCTGCTCGACATTGCGCGCCTGGCGCACATGCTGGCGCGCGTGAAGGGGCACATCGTGAAGCGGCGCCTGGACCGCGTGTCGCCGCTCGCCGTGCCTGCGCTCCTCGAAATAGCCAAGGAGATGGTTGCGGGCGAAGCGCATGAGGATCTGCTGCACGAGGCGGAAGAGGAACTGGTGAGGGAGGCGATGCGCCTTGAGTGACGTGTTTGTCGAAGTGAACGGCGAGACTTTGCAGCTCGATCCGGCCGGCGCGCTTTACTGGCCCGCGGAGCAAACGCTCGTCTTCGCCGATCTGCATTTCGAGAAAGGTTCGGCCTATGCGCGGAGCGGCCAGATGCTGCCGCCTTATGACACACGCGCGACGCTCGCGCGCATGGAAGCCTTGATCATCCGCCACGCACCGGCGCGCGTCATCGCGCTCGGCGACAGCTTCCACGATCGCGGCGCCGCCGACCGGCTCGACGAACACGAGCGCGCCGTGCTCGTCCGTCTCGGCCGTTCCGCCGAATGGATCTGGATCGCCGGCAATCATGACCCCGCGCCGCCGTCCTGGCTCGGCGGCAAGGTGCGCGAGGAAATCGCGCTCGGCGATCTCGTTTTCCGCCACGAGCCATCGCCGGTGCGGAGCAGAGGCGAGATCGCAGGCCATCTTCATCCCTGCAAGAGCGTGACGCGCCACGGCCGCAGTCTCAGACGCCGCTGCTTTGTATCCGACCGGTTGCGTCTGGTGATGCCCGCCTTCGGCGCCTATGCCGGCGGTCTCGACGTGGGCGACCGCGCCGTGCGCGCGCTGTTCGGCGCGACCTTCCTCGCCTATCTGCTCGGCACGCGCCGCGTCTATGCGGTGGCCGGGTAATTACAGCTTGATGTTGACACTCACCAAACTGTCTCATCCCCGGCGAGCGGCGTAGCCGCGAGGGAAGGGGACCCAGGTGCCTGACACATTACAAGCATCCGTCGTGTTGCACCGCCTGGGTCCCCTTCCCTCGCTTCGCTCGCCGGGGATGACAAATTTGTTTCGTGGAGATAACAAATCTGTTGCTGGATGACAAATTTGTTTGTGCTTTGGATCGGATGATTGGTATTTGGATGATCATCCCCCCGCCACGCTCGCCAGGTCCGGCGGGGTGTTGGCGGCGGGGGCGGGGGGGGCGGGGTGGAAGTCGGCGGCGGCCTTCTGGGCGGCGGCCTTGTCTTCGGCGCCGAGCTGGGAGTCCAGAACCTGGAGCCGCGCCCTGGATTCCGCATCGCCCTGTGCGGCGGCGATGGCGTACCATTTGTAGGCGTCGGCCAGGCTTTGGGGAACGCCCATGCCGCGCTCGTAGAGCACGGCGAGATTGAATTGCGAATCGGCGAGCCCGAGCGTGGCGGCGCGGGTGAACCATTGCGCGGCGGCGGTCAGATCCTTCTGCACGCCGGTGCCCTGGGCGTAGGCCACGGCCAGATTGTGCATCGCCTTGCGATTGCCTGCCTTCGCGGCGACCGCGTACCACTGCGCGGCCTTGGCCGGATCGGCAGGGACGCCATGCCCGCGCTCGAAAAGCGTGCCGAGGCGATAGGCGGCCACGGCTTCGCCCTGCAGCGCCGCGCGCTGCAGCCATTTCGCGCCCTCCGCCTCGTTGACCTGCACACCGTCGCCGTCAAGATACTGAAGCCCCAGCAGCTCCTGCGCCTTGGCATTGCCCGCATTGGCAAACCCGACAAGACGTGCCTGGGGCGACATCGGAACGGCGGGTCGCGACGGCGCAGCCGCCATCCGGGAAGGCGGTGTCATCCGGACCTGCGCGGAGGCGGATCGCGTGCGCGCCGGGCTTGGCCGGTGCGCACGGTGTTGCGGCGCGGGGTTCGCCTTGCTCGCCGGGGCAGGCGTCGTTACGGGCGGAGCAACGGGTGCAGGTGCGGCGGCGGCTGGTGGTGTCGGCTTGGCGGCCGGTGCCGCGGCCGGCGGTTTTGACGGGGCGGCGGCCACTGCGGGCGGAGGCGGCGGGGCCGCCGTCCGCCGGGCGTTCAAGAAAAGGCTGGCCGCCATGGCGATCACCACCAAAGTGCCGAGCCCGACCAGCAGAAACAGCCGTGTCCGGTTGCGCTCCGCGTGATCGGCGGCCGCCGGTGGATCGACCCAGGAGAACACCTTGCCGCGCTGGGCCTGTTCGGCCTGCGACGCGGCAAGCGCACTGCGCCGCGCGGCGTCGAGAAAGGATTCCGCGCCCGCGGCGGCATCGCTGCCGGCTGCCGGGGTGAATGCGGCGGCGCCGAAAGCCGTCGTGGCGCCATTGTGGGCGGGCGGCTCCGGAGTCGCGCTGGCCGGCGCGGATGAACCCGCGTCGGGCGCGGCTGCCGGCGGGAACGCCGCTGCCGTGTCCTCGGCGAAGGGGGGAAGATCGAAGCTCGGCACGGCCGCAGGCTGCGGGTCCGCCGCCGCAGCCACCGTTGCAGCCGCCGCTGGTGCTTCGGGCTGTTCGGCGTGGAGCCTTTCGCCGGCTTGCTTTGTCAGCGCGGCCAGTTCCGCCAGCGCTTCGCCCTGCCGCCTGTCCGTCGTGTCGAGCCGCAGGCCCAGGTTGCGCAGCTCGTCCTCGATGGCGTCCGACGCCCGCATGCTGTCGCGCTCGCCCCGTTCGATGCGGTCTGCCATGCCGGTCAGCGTGCGTTCGATCGCCAGCAGCCGGGCATTGATGGCTGCCTCGCCGGCCTTCGTATCGATGCGCGAGACCTGGTCTTCGAGACGGGCGAGGCTGCCGGAAAGCTGCGCTTCGCTGGAGACGAAGCGCCGCGTCAGCATTTCGAGCGATTCGGTGAGTTGCGACATCGCCGCGGTGTGTCGCTGGCTTTCCGCGTCTTCGTTGCCGCGCGCGGTTTGCGCCAGTTCGATCCGTCCGATCGCCTGCTCGGAGACTGCGAGCCGCGCGGAAAGATCACGCGCCTGCCGCTGGCTGTCCGCGTCGTCGCCGGCGCGCGTTGTCTGCGCCAGTTCGATCCGTTCGATGGTCTGTTCCGACGCCGAAAGCCTCGCGGAGAGTCCGAGCGCCTGCCGCTGGTTTTCGGCGTCGTCGTTTCCGCGCGCCGCCTGTGCCGCTTCGACCCGCTCGATCGCCTCTTCCGAAGCCGCAAGCCTCGCCGACAGCTCGCGCGCGTGGCGTTCGATATCGTCGCGCGATTCGACAAGCTTGCCCGCGATGGCGCCCACATTGGCCGCCAGAGTCCCCACGCGGTCTTCGAGATTGTGCCAGCTTTGCTGACCTTCGTCGCGGCACTCGGAGAGCCTGGCCGCGACCGATTCAATGCTCGTTGCGAGCTGTGCCGCCTGGTCGGCGGAACGTTTGGCGGTGTCGGCGACCTGGTCGGCCAGGCGCGAAAGGCCCTGATGCAGGATCTTGACGGCCTCTCTGGAGCCGTCCGCCTCGGCGTGCTGTTCGAGCTTCCGCATGCGGTCGTCGAGGCTCATGACGTGGCGGCCGAGATGATCGAGCGCCTGTGCCTGCTCGCGCGTGGCGATGTTGATCTCCATCGCCGCCTGGTGCGTGGCCCGGCTGTTCTCGGACTGGCTGCGCTCGGTCTGCTCGAGCCGCCGCGCGAGGGTTTTGACCTGATCCTCCGCGTTCCGCCAGGAGGTGTTTGATTCGCTTTCGCTGCGCGCAAGCCGCGCCAGCACATCGGTGCTTTCCGGTGCCGGCACAGGCTTCTCGGCGATGTGGCGGCTGGTGCTGGCGACCGTCGACCACCAGTCATCGGGCGGGACCGCGCCTTCGGTCAGGCTTCGCAGGATGCGGCGGGTGAGCCATTCGCCGACGGAAAGCCCCTCCCGGCGCGCGGACGCGCGGGCCGCCTCCCGCGCTTCCGGAGCGATGCCGGCGACATTCCAGGGAAGTTCAGGCTGCATTTCGAATCGCCATGCGCCGCGCCAGGCGGCGTCCTTGTGTTTGAAGCAGCAATTGCACCGGCACTTACCGACGCAAGCCCGCAGAACCCGGTTAATGGTTGACGAAGTGCGTTAATTTCCGGTTAGCGGCGGGCCGATTCGCCTGGTTTGCACGGCACGTTCCCGGGCCACGCGCGAAATCCGACGGCGCTTGACAATCCAATGAGCTGGCTTCACCGGGATTTCGTATTGACATCGTGGATACGAAGAGGCATTTGCGACCTATGTCAAAAATCCATTCTTCACCGCAACGGCTTGGGGCCGAGACGGTCGTGGTCACGGAGCGGGTTTCGGCGAGCGATACGAAGGGCAGCATCAATCTTCGCATAGAGGCCAATACCCGCAGACTTATTGACGATGCGGCAGCTATCCTCGGCAAGACGCGCACGGAGTTCATGATCGAGAGCGCCCGGCGGCATGCGACCGATGTGCTGCTCGACCAGCGGCTCTTCGTGCTCGATTCCGATCAGTATGACGCCTTTATGCATGCACTCGACAATCCCCCCGCACCGGGACCCAGGCTGCGGTCTTTGTTGCGCCGGGTTCCGGCATGGCGGAAGTAGGAGACGAGCCGAAACCTGCCAGACCTCCCTTATCGGCTCCTGTTCCGCTGACATCCGGGCACGACCTCTCGGGCTTCGACTGTGGCGAGCCCGCGCTGAACGACTGGCTGCGCCACCGGGCCCTGAAAAATGAAAGCCGTTTTTCGCGCACCTATGTCGTTTGCGAGGGCAACCGGGTGGTCGCCTATTTCAGCGTTTCAGCCGGATCGGTGGACCGTGCTGCAGCACCTGGCAGGATACGGCGCAACGCGCCCGATACAATCCCGGTCTCTGTAATAGGGCGATTGGCAGTCAGCCGCGACCATGCCGGCAGGGGAGTTGGCGCCGACGTCCTGGCGGACGCGCTACGCCGCATTGCAGCCGCCTCCCGGAACATTGGCATCGGCGCCGTGCTGGTCCACGCCAAGGATGATGAGGCGAAGCGCTTTTACATGAAGTGTGCCGAGTTCATCGAATATCCGGAACACAGCCGAACTCTGTTTCTTCCTATTGAAACAGTGGTAGCAGCCTTCAGAGAGGCTGCGCGTGCCTCAGATCGCCGCGAAACGAACGATAACGGTCGTCCAGGTTTCGATCGGCTTGCCATTGACTGACGCCGGAAGATAGCGCCAGCTGTTCATGACGCGCCCATTCGATCCGCACGGATCGTCGGCGACGATCTGGTGATTGACCTTGGCGCGGACGGAGAGCCCGTCGGCTACGATATTCAGCATGCAAGCCGACATCCCGAGGCGATCGCCGAGGCCCTGCAAATCCTCCAGCGCGGCAGCAAGATCGCCGCCGAGTAAGTAGCGGTTTTGCAACCGGTTGCACGGATGTGTTCGCGCGAGAGCGATTCCCGCAAGACAATCCGTATTTGGAAAGCATAATCCGCCGTCGCGGTTCGCGCTTTGACGATTTCCTCGCGGAGAAGTCGGAGCCAAATTCGCCGTCGCCGAATTGGCCGGCAGGGGCTGAAAAGCTGGGGCCGTCGCACTCCCGCAGCAGGTAGCCAAGAAGGCCGCCGCCAGGCGGTGTGAATAGTGGGCGTAGTTAGCGCCGCTTGACGCCGGCTCGAGAAAGCTCCTCTGCGAGACGGCCGGTGGCCCAGCTCCAGGCCATGCGGTAGTCCGAGATGAGCGACCAGAGGGGATAGGTGAAGGACGCCGGGCGGTTTTTCTCGACGAAGAAATGGGCGACCCAGGCGGGACCGTAGCCGGCGAGGAGGGCGAGGGGGAACAGCCACCATTTGCGCGTCGCGACACAGGCGATCAGCGCGGCGGTGGCGAGCGTCGTCCCCGCATAGTGGAAGGCGCGCGTTTGGGGCCGCGCATGTTCGCGCAGATAGTAGGGCCAGAAGTCGCGGTAACGTCTTATGCTTTCGGTCATGGGCCTGCATCCTCAGCCAGGCACCGACGGATGCACGGCTGTCCCGGGGAAAGTAGTCTCGATATCACCAGTTGCATGAACGCGATCGGAGTTTTTCTCAAGTCAAGGCAAAGGGCTCACGCAGAGACGCGGAGACGCGGAAGCCCGTGGACCATTATCTCCGCGTCCTCCGCGCCTCCGCGTGAACCTCTTGCCCTACTCACCACGGCTGGCCGGGGTGAGTAGAGAGGTGAAGCGAACTTTGACACGGTAAGTATCTTACCGGACGCCGCGGCGAAGGGCGGGAGCGGATGGCGCGGGCGGATTCGTAGCAGCTGCGGCTGCGGGGTCTTTCCATTCGGTGACTTCCCGTTTCTTCGGATCATGGCGCGGCAGGCCCAGATCGGTGGCGAACAGCTGGACCACGAAGATCGTGTCGCCGCCCACCGCGGCGCCGACCGCGCTACGGTCATAGGCGGGGAAAGAGAGATTGTCCTTGTGTGCGGGGCTGGCAAGCCAGATCTGCACGAAGCGGCGTGCGAATGTGTCCACGTCCACGCCCGACTGGGGCACGAAGTTCTGGGCCGCGAGATTCTCGCCCAAGAGACCCTGAAAATCCTTGTCCTCGTCCATGATCAGGCTCGCCGAGGTCACGCCGTCGGGACTACTGTGCGCGATATAATTATTCCGCGCCATGTCTTCGCTGCGGCGCCGCGCGACACCCATCAGTTCGGAATCCAGCGCAAGCGCCTTGGCCTTGGGGTCGATCCTGTGACGTTCGTCCTGGACGATGTCGAAGATGCGCTGTTCGAGGGCGGCCATCTGGGTCTTCGGATCCACCGGCTTGGCCGGCGGTGGAGCAGCGGCCAGTTGTACGCCTGCACAACCCGCGCAGAAGAGCAGGGCAGAGATCGCCAGCGCATGCGCCGCAGCCCCGATGCGGCGATCCGTCAATGGACGAATTCGAAAAGGCCGGCCGCTCCCATTCCGCCGCCGACGCACATGGTGACCACGCCGAGCTTCGCCTTTCGCCGGCGCGCCTCGAGCAGGATGTGTCCCGTCATGCGCGCGCCCGACATGCCGTAGGGGTGGCCGATGGAGATAGCCCCGCCGTTCACGTTCAGCCTGTCATGGGGCAGGCCCAGGCGATCCACGCAATAGAGCACCTGGCTTGCGAACGCCTCGTTGAGCTCCCAGAGATCGATGTCTTCGGGCTTGAGACCATGCCGCGCGAGCAGGCGCGGCACCGCGAACACGGGACCGATTCCCATTTCATCGGGTTCGCAGCCGCATACCGCGAAGCCGCGGAAAATGCCGAGCGGCGTCAGATTTTTCTGCGCGGCAAGTTTCGCGTCCATCACCACGCAGGCAGCGGCGCCGTCGGAGAACTGGGAGGCGTTTCCCGCCGTGATGTACTTTCCTTCCTTCACCTTCA
The DNA here is from genome assembly GCA_036266955.1 of Rhizomicrobium sp. Lineage (GTDB taxonomy): Bacteria > Pseudomonadota > Alphaproteobacteria > Micropepsales > Micropepsaceae > Rhizomicrobium. The sequence goes on along the minus strand of DATAWY010000051.1, from coordinate 77,151 downwards.
TGCCGCCCATGAACACAGGTTTCAGCGCCCGCAGCCCTTCGAGCGTCGTGTCGGGCCGGTTGCATTCGTCGCGATCCACGGTGTAGTCCACGATGGATTCGACGCCGGTCGCCTTGTCGACCTTCTTCATTTTCGTCGGCAGCGGCACGATCTCGTCGGCGAAGCGGTTTGCCTGCTGGGCCGCCGCGGTACGGCGCTGGCTTTCCAGCGCATATTCGTCCTGCCGCTCGCGGCTGATGCCATAGCGCTCCGCGACGATCTCGGCCGTCTCGATCATCGACATCCAGAGTTCTGGCTTGGTGTGCATGAGCCCTTCCTCGGTGATGTTCTTCAGGTTCATGCCGCCCATCTGCACGAGCGAGATCGATTCGACGCCGGCGCCGATGGCGATCGGCGTGCCCTGTGTCATCACCTGCTGCGCGGCGCAGGCGATCGCCTGGAGCCCGGAGGAGCAGAAGCGGTTGATCGTCGTCCCCGCCGTCGCGACCGGACAGCCGGCGCGCATCGCGGAAAGGCGGCCGATGTTGAACCCGGTCGCGCCTTCGGGATTGGCGCAGCCCATATAGACGTCTTCGATCTCCTTCGGGTCGAGCCCGGCCTTCGCCACGGCATGTTTGATCGCATGGCCGCCCATCACCGCGCCATGCGTGTTGTTGAAGCCGCCGCGCGCGGATTTGGCGAGGCCCGTCCGCGCCGTTGAAACAATCACTGCTTCCGTCATCGCATGTCTCTCCCGGTTGGCATCGAGCCTAATGCGCCGGTGCGGCCGGCGCAAAGCCGCGCGCGCGCGGTGCGGGCGCGGAGGTGGGCCGGATAGCGCGCCGTGACGCCCACCGCGACGAGCAGCACCACAAGGCCTGCGGCCGCGTCGAGCGATCGCGGCAGGGTCTTGTGAACGTCCGCGAATGCGTCCGTCGCCGCCATCAGGCCGAAAGCCAGCATCCAGAACGCGGTCAGGCCGTAGTTGGTGAGCATGAACCGTTTGGTTGTCCAGAGTTCGCGCGGCGCGTGCTCCCGCGCATACTGAAGCGTGAGAGGATTGCGCAACAGGATCGAGACCAGCGCGAGCGCGAAGAAGCCGGTGTCGACGATCAGCCTGGTCATCTCGATGCTCAGATCGGGCTTGATGAAGCCCGTGTACAGGGCGAGCAGGCCGAACAGCAGCGTCGAACCGACATCGAGAATGCGCAGCAGCTGTTCGCGCGCGAAATCGCGCATGGCGACCGTGAACGCCCCCGCAAAGGCCGCCCAGAGCGCGAGGTCCTGCGAGACGTTGGCGAGCAGCGCGAAGACGATCACGGGAAGAAACCCGACGATCATCGCAAAGGTGGAGTTCCGCTGCGGCCTCACGCGCGCGGCCGGCCGCTGCTGATGGAAATCCATGCGCCGCCGCAGAACCGGGTGCGCGCGTTCCGTTGCTGCCCGCGCGGGCAGCAACGGCCCTTGTCGCTCCTCACTGCGACGGCGGCTGGGCTGCGGGCGCGGCGCTCGCGCGGGCCGGGCCCTGTTTCGCCTGGGCATAGATCGACCACAGATGCGCCGTTCTGGTCACGGCCTGACTTCCCGTGACCTGGGACAGAGCCTGAATCGCGTCGGCGTATTTGCCCTGCGCGACTTCCGCGGCGCCCAGCAGCATCGGCCCCTCCCAGGGAGTTTTCAACCCACCTTTTGCCATCGCCTGCCGGGCTGCCGCTTCGGCGTCGGCGTAGCGGCCGTATCCCCAATAATCCTCGCCGAGCTTGATCTCCTGTTCGCCCGTCCGGCTCTTCTCGGCGGACGCCGCGATCTGCGGCAGCGAACGTTCGTCCGTCGCGGCGTCGCGGCGCGCCTTGCTGAGCTCGGGCGCATCGGCTGCCGAAATCTTTCCCGCCGAGATGCACTGGTCGAGCGCGTGCATGGCTTCCGTGGGATAGCCGAGCACGCTCGCATCGCTCCCCATCTCCTTGCAGTCCTCGGCTTTCAGCGCGCCGACGAGCTGAAGAAACCGGTACAGATAAAGAGCTTCCTGGTTGCCCATGCCGGGTGCGCCGAAGGTGACGCCCACGAGCTGGGCCCAGGAATCCGGCGTATTGTTCTGCATCGCAATCTGCTCGAGCGTCTGCTCGGCTCCGGCCTGGTTGTTCTGCTTGACCTGGCTGCTCATGATGATGTTCATTGCGTTGGGATCGGGAGGCTGTCCCGCCGCCTTGGCCAGAGCGACCGACGATTGCGCATATTTCTGCGCGTCCGTGAAATCATTGGTGCTGTAGTATGCGATCGCCAGATTTCCCGCGGTCTGGTAATCCAGGGCGTTCATCTGCACCAGCTGCTGGCCATAGGCGATCGTCTTCGGCCATTGCTTCATATAGGCACTCAGCTGCATCGCATCGTGATAGACCGACTTCTTGTCGTCGTCGGGCATGGCCGGCGAATCCGCTGCCGCCTCTTCCGCGCTCGCCGCGGTCACCATGTCGTTCAATCCGATGGCCGCCGCGGCGATGAGACGATTGATGATGTAGATGTCGTAGGGCTTGTCCGTGGCACCCTGCGCCGCCTTGAGCTTGGCCATCGCGCCCTGAAAATCCTTCGCCTGCAGCGACTTCTGCGCATCCACCACCTGCGGACCGACGGCGTTGCTGAGCTTGGGCGCCGCAAGCGCGGCCCCCGGTATGCCTGCGCTGGCGCACAGCAGCAGAGCCGTCAAAAACGTGCGGCACGTGTGACTCTTCATGGCATCCCCTCGTTCGATGTCCGGGCCGCAGAAACGCTGGCGGCCCCATGGTAAACGCCTATTCTACTGCGGCTTTTTCCGGTTTCCAATTGCCCCGTCCGGGGCGGTAGATTGTGCGGCGGCAGGCGCAGGAATCGCGACAGCCATGGCGTTTCTCTCCTCCTTCCGGACCGGCTTCGAGACGGTCTACCCCGACTCGCTGCGCGACCGTCTGCGCAGCTTTCCGCTCCTCAAGGATGTGAGCGAGCCGGTGCTGAAGCGGCTGCTTGGCCAGGCGAGCTGGTTCGGCCTGCCCGGCGGAACCCTGCTTGCGCGCGACGGCGCGAACGACCGGGCCCTGTTTCTCGTCGTCACCGGATCGCTCGGCGTGTTTGTCGAAGACGAAAAAGCGCAGCGGCGGCTCGTCGCGCGCATATCGGCCGGAGAAACAGTCGGCGAAATGTCGCTGATCTCGGGCGAACCCCACACCGCCCAGCTTGTCGCCCTGCGCGACACGGAGCTCCTGCGCATCAGCCGCGAAGGATTCCAGGCGCTCATGGCGCGCTATCCCAATGTGATCCTCAATCTGATGCGCATTCTGGTGCATCGCCTGCAGCAGACTGCGCGGCGGGACTCCGAGGAAACCCGCCCGCGGAGTTTCGCCATCGTTCCCTTGCAGGACGGATTGCGCGACGAGCCGATCGCGGCGCGCCTGGCCGCTGCGCTCGGCGAGATGGGGTCGAACGCGGCCGTGCTGGATGTCAGCGCGGCGGAGCGGCCGGCGGAATGGTTCAACCTGTTCGAGGCCGCCCACGACATCGTCTTCTATCGCGGGGATGCGCCGGACTCGGCGTGGACGCATCATTGCATGAGACAGGCCGACCGCGTTTTTCTGCTTGCGCGCGCCGACCGGCCGTTGCCGCGGCGCCCTCCTGAAATCCCCGCCTTCAAGGCACGGGTCGGCGGGCCGCCCGAGCTGCTGCTGCTTCACCCCGGGGGCGCGCTTGAGGGCCTGCCTGAACAGTTCTCGCTGCGCAGCGGACTTTTCGTATCGCACCATCACCTGCGTGCCGGCGCCACCGGCGACATTCGACGGCTCGCGCGTTTCGTTGCAGGCCGCGCCGTGGGTCTGGTGCTCGCAGGCGGCGGCGCGCGTGGCTATGCCCATATCGGCGTGATCCAGGCCCTCGCGGAAGCGGAGGTTCCGTTCGATCATCTGGGCGGCACCAGCATGGGCGCCGTGATCGCGGCAGGCCTCGCGGCGGAATGGAGCCTCGACGAACTGACGGCGCGCATGCGCGATGCTTTCGTCGTGCGCAACCCGCTGTCGGATTTCACGCTGCCGCTCATCGCGCTTCTGCGCGGCAAACAGGTTTCGGAGCGGCTGCAGGAACATTTCGGCGAGCGGCGGATCGAGGAACTGCCGAAGCCGTTCTTCTGCGTTTCCTCCGATCTCACGACAGGGCGCATCCATGTGCACCGCAGCGGATTGTTATGGCGGGCACTGCGCGCCAGCGTCGCCCTGCCGGGAATTCTCCCGCCGGTAACGCATCGCGGGCATCTGCTGGTGGACGGCGGGGTGATGAACAATCTGCCGGTGGATGTGATGGCGTTGCAGGCGCGCGGTCCGATCATCGCATCCGATGTGACCGGCGAAGTCGATCTGCACGTCGCGGATTCCCGCTATGGTGAGCGGCCCATCTGGTGGCTGTTGTGGCAGCGCATGCGCGGCACGCCGTCGATCGTCTCCATCCTGATGCGGTCCGGCACGGTGGGCTCCGAAGCGCAAAGACGCATCGTGCGCGAGCAGGCGGATTTTCTCTTCGAGCCGCCGCTGTCGGACATCGGGTTGCGCGACTGGAAATCGCTCGACCAGGCCATCGCCGAGGGCTACGCCCATGCGCGCACCCGGATCGACCAGCACGGCGTGCCGCTCAGCGATCTGTGGACCGAGGGACCGGCGGTCGCCGTCCCGCACAAGGCGGCGTTTTTCCCGGGCGAGCCACAACGTTGATTGCGACCGGTCGTTCGGGCGGTTGATAACAGTACCGCTCAATGTTTTCCTCCCCCGCGCTTGCGTGGGGGAGGAAATACTGTGCACGTCCTGGAAACAGCGATCTATATAATTTCTTTTCCCCTGTGCAGCAGATCTGCGAATCGGGGCGTGCGCTTGTCCTGCCTTGCCGTCAGCGGTCTCCGTATCGAAGCAGCAATACTCCATGGCCAGACCTCTCCTTCGCGAAGGTGGAGGCATAGCATGGCCGGCTGTCGCACAGACGGGAACACTTGCGGGCGCTCCACCGCGGCGCTCTACTCGGCCGGGACAGGCATCTGCGAGAGACGAACATGGCCATCAACTACGACGAGATCATGCAGCTGCAGGCGACGGGGATTCCCTTCAGCTACAGGGACCGGGAGGTGATGCTCTACGCGCTCGGCATCGGATTCGGCCGCGATCCGCTGAACGAGGCAGAGCTGCCCTTCGTCTATGAGAACGGTCTGCGCACGGTACCGACGCTGGCGACCGTCGTCTCCTGGGGCAGCGCGATCATCGGGCGGACGGGCATCAATTATCTCATGGTGCTGCATGGCGAACAGCGCCTGACAATGCACCGCCCAATGCCCGTCGCTGCCGAGATCACGGCCGATGAGCGGGTGGCCGGTGCCTTCGACAAGGGGGAGAAGGGCGCCTTCGTGATCATCGAAAAGGTCTTGCGCCTCAAGGACACCGGCGAAAAGCTCTGCACGCTCAGCGCCACGACCGTGGCGCGCGGCGACGGCGGGTTCGGCGGGCCGAAGGAAGGCGCACCGGAGCCGCATCCCTTGCCGACGCGCGCGCCCGATCTCGTACATGCCTGCGACACGCGGCCAGACCAGGCTTTCCTCTATGCGCTGTCCGGCGACCGCAACCCGCTGCATCGCGATCCGCGCGTGGCGAAAATGGCCGGGTTTCCGAGGCCGATCCTGCATGGGCTTTGCACCTACGGCACCGCCTGCCGCGCCGTCATTTCCACCGTCTGCAACTACGACCCCGACAAAATCGCCGGATTTGACGGGCGGTTCTCCGCACCCGTCTTTCCCGGGGAAACCATCGTCACCGAAATGTGGGTGGACGGGAACATCGTGTCGTTCCGCTCGAAGGTGAGCGAGCGCGACCTCGTCGTCATCAACAACGGCAAGTGCACGCTTGCAGCCTGACGCCGATCCCGTCTCCACCGGGGAAGCATGGATTGCCGAAGGACGCGCGCGGGAAGCCGCGTCGCTTCTCCAAACCTATGTGGATGCCAATCGCGCGGGACTCCTGCTGCGTCTCAGCCTGCAGAAGGCGCTGATCGCCTGCGGCGACACGAGAGCTGCGCTGGCGCTCGCGCGCGAGACCGCGCTGACCAATCCCGATGCTGCGCCAGCCGCGCTGGGGCTCGGCGAGGCGCTGCTAGGGTCGGAGCACCTGCCGGCAGCGATTGCCGAATTCCAGCGGGCGCTGCGGCTTGATCCGGGGCTGGAGGCCGCGCGCATCGGATTGGGGTCGGCATGGCTCGCGGCAGGCGAGCCCGAAAAAGCGCTCGCAGCCTGGCGCGAAGTCGAGCAAAGCGCTTCGCCGGTGCTGGCCGACAGGATCGCCGAGGCCGAGAACGTTCGGCGGCAGCCGCGCTGCGATCCACGTTATGTGCGCCATCTCTTCGACCAGTTTGCGGCGGATTACGATGCGCGCATGCTGGGCCAACTCCATTACCAGGCGCCTGCAATACTTCGTCAGCTTGCCGACTTCCTCGGTCTTGCGGAGGAGAAGGCCTATTCCGTTCTGGATCTGGGCTGTGGCACCGGCCTGATGGGCGTGGCCGTTCATGACCGCGCATTGCGGCTCGACGGCGTGGATCTGAGCCCTGCGATGATCGGGAAAGCACGACAGCGTGGCATCTACGACGAACTCGCGATTTGTGATATCGGCGTCTGGCTCGCCGAAAGCGGCCGCCTTTATGACCTGATCCTCGCGGCCGATACGCTGGTCTATATAGGCGACCTCGCACCGCTGTTCGCCTCTGCGGCCAGGCGGCTGGTCAGTGGCGGGCATTTTCTTTTCACGGTTGAAAGAAAGGACAGTGAAGGCTTCGAGCTTGGCCCCAAGCGGCGCTGGCGCCATTCGGCAGCCTATCTTCGCGCGGAGGCAAACCGTGCGGGGTGCGAAGTGGCAGCAGTTCTGGATTGCGAACTTCGTACCGAGGCGGGGGCGCCGGTGCCGGGTCTGGCCGTCGCGCTTGCCAAAAGGGCATGCGCGTTCTCGTGCGCGTCGCAGACTTGAATGGCCCACCTTTATTCTTCCGTGGTGGGTGTGCTTCTATCCCGAATTCGAAGGTTGGCGAGGAATTTTCATGTTGGCAAGAATAGGCGTTGCGGCTGCGATCATGGCTCTGTCTGTGGCCAGCGCTGCTGCCCAGGATGATATGTGCGGCGATCTGCCCATAGCGCCGGAAATGCCGACGCTGGCGGACATGCAGCAAAAGCCGCCCGCGGAAGCGTTGGCGGCCAAGCGTGCGGCCTTTGCGGACATCAAGCGTTGGCAGGGTGCGCTCAAAACCTATCGCGACTGCCTGGACGCGACCGTCGATACGGATAATCGCCAACTTGGCGAGACACAGCGCTCCGACAAGCCGGACACCAAGAAAATCGCCAAATTGCGGCAGAACCTCGTTGATCTGAAAAACGCGTGGGATGCTTCCGTCGACGATGAAGAGCGGGTCGTCAATCAGTGGAACGCTGCGGGGACCGCGTTCTGCCTGCGCGCGGATGTCGACCGTTCCACCTGTCCCAAGAGGTAAGATCAAAGCTTTGCCGACACGCGTTTTGCGTTGAAGAAAACGGTCGTGGCGACGCTGCTGCGAATCGCTTAATTTGCCGCGGCCAATGATCGCGAGCCAAGCCAAGCTGGAACGTCGGGCGAAAGCTCGCAACGCCACTCGCGCGGCCATTCTGGATGCCGCACGCCGCGTCGCAGCGCGCGACGGCGCGCGCAATCTTTCGTTGCGGGCGGCGGCGTCCGAAGCCGGGTTCGCGCCTGCCGCGCTCTACGGCTATTTCGGCAACAAGGACGAACTTCTCCTCGCGCTCGCAGCCGAGGATCTGTCGGCAATCGCACGCGCCATGCGCAGCGCGGCGGCGTGTAACGGCAGGTCGAGCCGGCTTGCCGCGGCTTCGGCCGCCGCTCTTAGGATGTTGCAACACACCGAAACGCTCATTGCGGCCTCCTCGGCACTCCCGAGAACGTCGGGAAGCAGCGAACCCGAGAGAATCTTCAATGGCCGGCTGATCGCCGCCTTGAGCGCGCTTTCGCAGGCCACCGGACGCAGCCCGGAAAGCCGCGCGGCGCAGACCGACGTGGTTCTCCTTGCGGCCGCGCTCGCAGGCCTCGCCGTGTTTGCGCGGTCCGGCCGTCTGGCCGCTCTGGGCTTCGCGACGGAAGAGCTCGTGACGCGGCTTGGCGCCCGCTTCTCGGACGCGATGTAATTACCGACAATTACGCCATCGCGGCGGCGCGCCTGATTTCCTCGCGCACGGGCTCCGGCATTTCCATCGGGAGGAAATGACTTGCGCGTTCGATCGTCGTGACTCTTGTGTCCGGCCGCAGCCGCAGGATCTCGTCGATCTGGTCATCGGACGCGGTGCTGGCAATGCGGCCGCGAACGATGAAGATGGGGCAGGAGACATGCCCTGCAATGCCGGCAATCCCGCGCGGAGCTTCGCGGAAGATTTCCGCCTCCCACTCCGGAGAGCAGGCCAGGCGCAGGGTGCCGGCCCCATCGTCGGTCAAACCGCCTGCGAGATAGTCGTCGAGAACGTCGTCGGGCCAGGACGCGAAAATGCCCCGGCCGCGAAAGGCCCCACGTGCGGCTTCAAAAGATGGAAAGGTGCTGCGCCTTTGCGCGGCGCGAAGCGCAAGATTGTTTGACGGTTCGCGGTTGCCAACATCAATGGGTGGTATGAGCACGGGTTCCACCAGAACGACGGCCCGAACCTGCCGTGGCGCAAGTGTTGCCGCGATGAGACTGGCTGTTGCGCCGAGCGAATGGCCGGCCAGCAGCAGCGGGCTTTCCGAAATTTGCGCGGCAAGCGCGACCAGATCCCGGCCAAAGACTGTCCACCCCTTCGCAAGCCCCGGACCCGCGGGAAGCGCCGAAAACCCGTGACCGCGGAGATCGCAGGCGAACAGACGGAGGCTGTCGGACAGCTGGGCAAGCAGGATGCGATAGGTCCGGGCGTTGAACCCGTTGGCATGAGCAAAGACCATGGTGCAATGGTGTTTGCCTTCCCATTCGAGGCACGACATCGATCCGGCTTCGATGGCGATCGATCTGCGGACGGGCTCTGTCATCACCTGTTCGTCCGCAGTGCCGAACCGTTCGCCTCAGGCGGATGCCCCGTGGAAATATTCGGCGAGAGTCCAGATGCCGATCGCCACGAATCCCAGACCGGCAACGAGTTTGAGAGGAACGCCCTGAACATAGCGCGAGCCCGCCGTCCCGACCAGCACTGCAAACGCGGTGCCTGTAACCAGGGCCGCGGCCGCGGCGCCAAAAACCAGCAACGGCGAAATCTTGCGTTCGGATGCAAACAACAGCGTCGCAAGCTGCGTCTTGTCCCCCAGCTCCGCAACAAAAATAGTGACGAACATCGCAAGCAATTCGCGCATGACAATCCTTTCGCAGGCCAGGCGCCATAGGGCAGCCGATGGCACGCCGCCGAACGGACCCGCGCCATCATTTCCTGATTCCGCAGGGCAACAAAAGCCCCGCCGCGCCGTTTCAGAATGGAGGGTACCGACGGCGGGTATCGCCGGTTCGCGGGACGAGGACAAGATGAGAATTGCGCAGATTTCGCCGCTCTACGAAGCCGTGCCGCCGCTGCTCTACGGAGGCACGGAACGCATCGTCGCCTATCTGTGCGATTCGCTTGTCGAGATGGGCCATGAGGTCACGCTTTTTGCGAGCGCGGAGGCACGGACGCGCGCCAGGCTGGTCCCCATGCGCGATCGCGCCATCCGGCTCGATTCCTGCCCGCTCAAGTCGGATATGGCCGCCCATCTGGCCATGCTTGACGAGGTGCGCAGGCAGAAGCACAAATTCGACATTCTGCATTTCCACCTCGATCTGATCCATTTCCCGATGTTTGAAGAGATTGCAGAGCGTACGCTGACCACCATCCATGGGCGACTCGACATGAAGGATCTGCCCGACGCCTATGCGCGCTGGGACAGCTATCCGCTCATATCGATCTCCGACAGCCAGCGCGCTCCGATCCCCGATGCCAATTGGGCGGCGACCGTGCAGCATGGCGTGCCCATGGGGAATTTCCGGTTTTCCCCTTCTCCGGAAGGACGCTACCTGGCTTTTCTTGGGCGCATATCGCCGGAAAAAGGGCCGGAGCGTGCCATCGCCGTGGCGCGGGCGGCAGGTATTCCCTTGAAGATGGCGGCCAAGGTGGATGCGGCCGATACCGCTTATTTCCATCGCGTCGTCGAACCGCTTCTCGACGATCCGCTGGTGGAATTTATTGGCGAAATCCCCGAATCGGAGAAGTCGGAATTCCTCGGAAACGCGCTGGCGCTGCTGTTTCCCGTCAATTGGCCCGAACCGTTCGGAATTGTGCTGATCGAAGCGATGGCCTGCGGCACGCCGGTCATTGCCTGGAAATGCGGCTCGGTTCCCGAGATCATCGATCATGGTGCGACCGGTTATGTCGTTCGTTCCGAGCAGGAGGCGCTGCAGGCCATTCGCGACCTGAAATCACTCAACCGGCTTCGCATTCGCCATGTCTGCGAACGCCGCTTCTCCGCCGCCGCGATGGCGAAACGGTATCTGGACGTGTACGCGCGCCTGCTCGGGAGCGCGGCCTACGAAGACGAATTGCAAGACGCAGTCTGAATTCATGTCACAGCCGGCGCAGACCGCCGTCGTGCAGGACCCGCAGCCGGATGCGCTCGGCGCTTCCGTTGCGGGCGGGAAGCAGTTCGTCCTCAAGCAGGGCGACATGTTCCTCGTCGCCGACATTTACGGCAACGTGGGAGCCGAATCCGACGGTCTGTTCCGCAACGACACGCGCGTGCTCTCCGTCTTCCGGCTGCTGCTCAGCGGGGCGCGTCCATCGCTGCTCGCCGGCTCCGTCAGCCAGGACAACGTGTTCTTCACCGCCCATCTGACAAATCATCCGCTTGCCCCGATCGGCGGCCAGTCGACTCCGGAAGGCGTCATTCACGTCGAGCGTTCCCGGTTTCTGTGGGATTTGCGTCTCTACGAGCAGGTGACACTCACGAACTTCAGCGAACGCAGGGCGGAGCTTCCTCTCTCGATCGTCTATGCGGCCGATTTCAGGGACATGTTCGAAGTGCGCGGCAGGCAGAGGCCGGCGCGCGGACATTTGTTTGCTCCGGAACTGCTGGAGCGGGAAGTCATTCTCGGCTATGAAGGCCTGGACGGGATGGCGCGCCAGACGGTGATCCAGCTCTCCCGGCCCGGACACATCACGGCCGGCCGGGCGGATTACCCGATCGCACTGGAACCGGGTACGTCGTTCGATCTGCATATCGAAGTCGGGCCCGATGCGGCGGATGCACCATGCAGGGAACGCTTTCGCGCGGCAGCGGCGCGGGCGCGGTTCGCCATGCGCAACGCACGGCGCAAGGGTGCGGCGCTGCGTTCGACCGGCCGGTTGTTCGACGACTGGACGGAACGCTCGCGCGCCGATCTTGCGCTTCTGACCACCCAGCTCCCGACAGGGCCGTTTCCCTACGCCGGCATCCCCTGGTTTTCGACGCCGTTCGGACGCGATGCGATCATCACTTCGCTGCAGATCCTGTGGCTCGATCCCGGTCTTGCGCGCGGGGTCCTTTCCTTTCTCGCGCAGACACAGGCGCATGAGCGATCGGATTTCCAGGATTCCGCCCCCGGAAAGATCATGCACGAAGCACGCAAAGGCGAGATGACGGCGCTGCGGGAAGTCCCCTTCGGCCAGTATTACGGCGCGGTCGACACCACGCCGCTGTTCGTGATGCTCGCGGGCGCCTATGCCGAACGTACGGGGGATTTTGGATTCATCGAGCAGCTCTGGCCGTCGCTGGACGCGGCGATGGGATGGATCGTCAGTGAACAGGAAAGCGACGCCGATGGATTCGTCAGCTATCGTTCCAGCGGGGCGGGACTGGTCAACCAGGCCTGGAAAGACAGCAATGATTCGATCTTTCACGCCGACGGCCGTCTCGCGCATGGACCGATCGCCGTCGCCGAAGTGCAGGGATATGCGTTCGCCGCATTCCGTGCGATGGCGACGCTCTGCGAAAAGCGTCGCGACACGGCCGCAGCCGCGGCGTGGCGCAAGCGGGCGGAGAACCTGCGCGCCGCCGTGGAGCTGCGCTTCTGGATGGACGATCTCGGCTTCTACGCCATCGCGCGCGACGGCGAGGGGAGACCCTGCCGCGTGCGCGGCTCCAATCCCGGCCACCTGCTCTTTACCGGACTGCCAATGCGCAAGCGCGCCCGGCGGGTGATCGAGCAGCTCTTGTCGCCCGCGTTCAATTCCGGCTGGGGCATTCGCACGCTGGGCCTTGGCGAGGCGCGCTACAATCCCATGTCCTATCACAACGGCTCTGTCTGGCCGCACGATACCGGCCTCTCGGTGGCGGGAATGGCGCGTTATGACGAGAGGGACGGGGTGGTGCGGGTGATGGGCGAATTGTTCGAAGCCGCGGTGCGTTTCGACATGCGCCTGCCGGAACTCTTCTGCGGCTTTCGGCGCGCGCCAGGCGAACCGCCGATCGCCTATCCCGTCGCCTGCCTGCCGCAGGCCTGGTCTTCAGGCGCCGCCTTCATGCTGCTTCAGGCGTGCCTCGGGTTGCGGATCGATGGGTTGCGCCGCGAAATTCACGTAAACAGGCCGGTTCTTCCACCGGACGTCGACCAGCTGGAGCTGCGCCACGTCTTCGTGGGCGACGAACCGGTCGACATCATCTTCCAGCGCGCCGGAGAACGCGTCGTGGCTTTTCCGCGCGGCAAGGGTCCGAGCCGCGTGCCCATCTTCATTCACGCGTAGAACAGAATCCGGTTGAATTGAATCAGTGGAGAGGACTCCTCTTCAATGGTTCAATTCGACCGGAAACCGCTCTAAATGGCGATAACACTTGCCTCGCGGACCCGCAGCTCCGGGAACTGCCGCTCGAGTAGCGCAAACCCGCCGAACAGAAGCGCCGTGTAGAGGATATCGCCCGCGAGCGTGTTGCCGAAGAAGGGCAGGGCGGCCGTGTAACAGGCAATCAAGCCGTCCAGATTTCGGGGATACATGTGATCGAGCGCCCAGACTCCGAAATTCGTCATCACGAAGAACAGGACGGAACTGCCAAGCGCGGCTCCCGCGATCGTTGCGGCCGAGCGGTGCCGCTGCAACCAGAGCCCGATGCAGACGATGAGCGCGAACGAACCGTAGACCAGGGGCATTTGGTCGTGGAAGCCGAGAATCAGATCGCCGACGAACATCGCGCCCAGCGGAACCAGGAAAGCGAGCCGCCTGTCGTCGAGCATGGCGCCGCCGAACAGCGCAACGGCCGTCACCGAGGTCAGGTTCGGCGGATGGGGGATCAGGCGCGATGCAACCGCCATGAGAATCATGACGATGACCAGCGTCAATCGTGGGTTCAGCATCGATCCGACTCCTCCCGGTTTGCGAGGGCGATTCACGCCTTGTCGGATCGATACGGACATTTCGCCGGTCGGCACGTCAAGCGGATTCTGCTGGAAACCATTGTACCTGGCGCGGACGTCGGTCCACCCGCGCGGATGCCCCACCGGAACCGGGCTGCAGACCGTCGCGCCGCCTTACAGGGATACGCGAACCTGCGTGATCTGGGTCGTGATCTGGCTGAGCGTCGTAATAATTTCGCCCGATGTGGTCAGATCGAAATACTTGCTCGCATCGCTGGCGCAGTTTTGCAGGGGCGCCGAATTTCCCTGCGTCCCGTTGAGATCCACATAGACGGCATAGACGATGATCCCGGCCGCCTTCATGTTGGTGCAGACGTCCGCCTCGCGCGTATCCACCGACGTGCTGTCATCGGAGCCATTCCCGTACCACCGGTCCTGGGTGTTGAGCCCGTCGCTGACGATGATGACGACCCGGGAGGTGCCTGCCGGCAACGCGGGGGCGTTGAGCGGGTTTCCCTGGGTCTGCGCCTGCCAGCCCCAGGCCAGGCCCACGGGTTGATCCGTCGCGCCAACCGCGGTCATGGCGTTGACCTCAGCGGCCAACGCCGTCCAATTGTAATTGAGTCCCATGAGCGGCGATGCAGGACAAGAGTCCGCCTCGGTCCCGGAAGTTATTCTGTTCACCGCGGGAAAGTCGGTCGCGGTGCCGGTCGGCGTTGTATTGCTCACATCGTAGCTCTGCGTACGATCCATGATGCAGCCGGTCCACGTGCTTTCGGCGTTGTAAACCCACGCGTGGGTATAGCTGCACGCAGATCTGCAGCCCGATTTTGTCGCCGTGCTGGTGTAGCAGCCGTTGTAATAGCGGTACAACTGGCCGGAGGTGTCCACTTTGGTATAGGCGCCGGGGCAGATATATCCTGCGTAAGTGCCGCTTGAGGGAATGGTGGTCACGGTCGAGCTGCCATTCGGGAGGCCGCTGGTGCAACCGAAGCCATTGGTGTTCGTGGAATAGGGACATGACGAACCCGGTCCGACGCTTGCCGACGGCGTCGAATTGGGAGGTGCCGAGTCAAAGTCGGTCCAGTCGATCCAGGATTGGCCGACCTGGGACGTGCCGAGATTGACGGCTACGCTGAATGGAATGAGCGCGACCTGGACGTCGCCCGGATTGGACGCGGCGGCCTGCAGGCTGGTCAGCATCTGAGTGACGGCCGTCTTGAGCGCGCTGAGCTTGCTCAGTCCGGTTTTGTCTTCTTGGGTCATAGAACCGGTATTGTCGAGAACCAGCGAAGCCCAGAGTTTCGTCTGACCCCAGGTGACCTGCGATGTATAGTTCACGTTCATGAAACTGATACCCGCCAGCTTCATCATCACGGTCGGCATGGCCACGGAGTCGGAAACATTGATCGTGTTGCCGCCGGTGGCCCCGAGACCGGTGCTGACCTGAACCGGTCCCGGCGTTCCGTAGGAACCTTCCAGTTTGTAATTCGCAGTGAAGTACTGCTGGGCCAGGGCCAGCATCTGGGCCGGGGTCAGTCCGGGAGTTGAGCCCACCGCAAGCCCCGCTCCATCAAGGGCCTCCGCCATCTGGGTGCGTACCAGGACCGCGCGCGCCATGTCCAATGCGCCGCCCGCAGCGACCGCGATCGGAATGAAGGAGAGCGCCACGATCATCGCGACGTTGGCGCGCGTGGATCTGCGGAACGCTGCAATTCGCGAGATGCATTTTCTGCCACGAGTCATGGAGCAAGCTCCGCCGGTTACAGGACGCAGCTTCTGCCATCCGGAAGGAGATTGCAGTGGAATCCTGAGAGCGTGGTAATGAACGGGTTAACCGCATCGGTGAAGTTGGAGTCGCGTCATCCGCATCGAACGAACGCTGCAGCCGATTTCTGCAATATTTGGCGAATGTGGGAGCCGGAAATCCGGCGGTTTCCCGAAGCTGCCGGATATTTCTTTCCAAAATGTTTCATTCTTCCTGCAATTGCGGTGCAGACGGGTAGCGCGGTGTTTGGGATGTCGGGCATTTTTTCTTTCGGGAATCCGGGACGCCCGCTAGATGAGGTGTGGCAAGCTGAATCTCCAGGCATTGCGAAATGGCATTGTTTAGCGCCTCCCGGTTTCCAGAGTTGAAGCGAATGCTCCACCGCTCGTGTGCCGGCTCGGCGCTCGTCGAATTCGCCGTGGTTGCACCGGTCCTCATTCTCCTTCTGTTCGGGACGATCGAGATCGGAGTCATCTTCTTCCTACAGTCCACGTTGCAGAATGCGGCAGACGACGCGGCCCGGATGGTGCGAACCGGCCAGGTGCAGTCTCGAAACATGACCGAGGCGCAATATGTCGCACAAATCTGTTCCGAAATGACGGGTATCATCGCATCAACCACGTGTAACACCAAACTGGAGGTGGACATGGAGGCGTTTAACAGCTTTTCCAACGCAGATTACTCGAACGTGTTCAACGCGAACGGAACGATCAACCAGAATGATTTGCAGTTCGAGACCGGCGATGCCTGCGACGTGGTGCTGGTTCGCGCATTCTATCCGTGGTCGATCATGACGCCGATGATGGCGCCATTGCTGCAAAACATACCGAACGGACAGGTTCTGCTCATGGCGGGGCAGGCGTTCCGCAACGAGCCTTACACGGCGGGCGCAACATGCTGAGGCAGGGCTGGAGATTCTGGCGCTCACGGGACGGCCTGGCAGCAGTCGAATTTGCGTTCATTCTGCCGGTGCTCCTGGTCCTTCTCTGCGGCTCCATCGAGGTCACCAATGCCCTGGAATGCCGCCAGAAGGTGATAAGCGCGACCTCGAGCATATCCAGCATCGTTGCCATGACGACATCGGTCTCCGCCTCCGATATTTCCAACGTCTACGCCGCGGGAAATTCAATCCTCTATCCCTTTCCCACCAACAACACGGCCATTGTGATATCGAGCATCGTTTATTCCAGCGCGACGAACAAGGATGTCGTGCAGTGGAGCGTGGCCCAGAACGCCACCCCGCTGGTAACGAATACCGTCATGAGCGTTCCCGCCGGCGTCATCACCGCGACCAACGGCGACGGCGCAATCCTGGTGCAGGTGACCCATAACTACACGTCACCGTGGGGGCACTTTCTCGTCGGCACGTTCCCCATGGGCGCCACGTTCTGGTCGCGGCCGCGCGAATCGGCATCCGTGGCCTGCAACGGCTGCTGACTCGCGCCGCAGGGCCGGGTCAGGTCGAACCGAATCCGACGCCAGATTCTCTGGCAGCCTTCGTCGCCAGAGGCACGAGATCGCGGAACCAGAACGAATCCCGGCACACCAGCTCGCCGAGCGAAAACGTCACGGGCCTCCCGAAGATCGGCCCGTCGAACACGAAGGTATGAAATTCCCCGTTCTCTCCGCAAGGATCGACTGAAGGCGGCAGCTCCGCAAGGAACCGGTCGTCGATGATCCGGCCGGCAAAGCCGGCGTCGAGCCTTGCCGGATCGACGCAAACGACCACGGCCTCGAAGCCTTCGCGCAGGAAGTCGCGGATCGCCGCCGCCGTGTCGCGGCCCCAGATCGGGTAGAGCCCGGAAAGACCGTGCCGGGCCAGCAGGCGTTCGCGATAGGCCCTGACATCGGCGAGAAACAGGTCGCCGAACACCACGGCTTCGATCCCGCGTTCCCGCGACGACGCGAGCGCCTCGCCCATCTGAAGCTCGTAGTCCGCGTTGCTCGCGCCCTTCGGGATGAGAACCTCGAGAAGCGGAATCCCGAGACTCGCCGCCTGTCGCTCGAGCAGCGCCCGGCGCACGCCATGCATGCTGATCCGGTCGAAATCCTCTGTGATCGTAGTCAGGAGAGCCTCGACCGCGAAGTCTCCGCCGCGCAGCACCTCGTGGAGCGCGAGGCAGCAGTCCTTTCCGCCGCTCCAGGATACCAGGACGGGAGGTTTCGCGTGATCGGGCGCTGGCATGGGTCCTGGTCCCGGGGCCGTACGCTATTTCTTGGGAATGAGCGCGTCGTCGATCTCTCGCGCGCGGATCGCCGCCGGGCGGTTGCCGATCCGCTCCCAATATTTCTCGAATGCCGGCCGCTTCTCGATGGTGCCGAACTGCAGGCCGAAGCCGAGCTGCGAGCCGAGATAGAGATCGGCGGCGGTGAAGCTGTCGCCGGCCAGATAAGTACCCTGCGATACCGCACCTTCGAGCGTGTTCATCACCTCTTCGAATGAGCCGTAGCCCGCCATGGGCTTGCGTTCCGGCGGCACCACAAAGCCGAGGAATTTGTTGGTGACCGCAGATTCGACTGGCCCCGCGGCAAAAAACAGCCAGCGGTAATAGGGGCCGCGCAGGCGATGTCCGGGCGGCGGCGCGAGGCCGGCTTCCGGGAACGCATCGGCCAGGTAGGCGCAGATGGCCGCCACTTCGGTCACCACCGTATCGCCATGCCTCAGCGCCGGCACCTTGCCCATCGGATTGATTGCCAGATAGGCGGGGGCCTTCATCGTGGAGGCGTAATCGAGGATCTCGGTGCGATAGGGCTGCCCGACTTCTTCGAGCATCCAGCGCGCGATCCGCCCCCGCGACATCGGGTTGGTGTAGAAGATCAGCTCGTCCGACATGGCATGTCTCCACCGATTGCAATTGGCAGTCGCAGGGGGATATGACAGGATATCTCCAGGGAGTCCAGAACATGACGGCTGTCATTGTTGGAAGATGGGGCAAGAACCTCGCCATCCGAGTTCCCACGGAAGTCGCCCGCGCCACCGGCCTCGCCGATGGCGAAGAGGTGGAAGTCGAGATGCAGGATCGCGACATCGTCATTCACCGTCGCGCCGCTCATGCGCGCGCCCGCGACGATGCCGAGGCGGCGGCAGGCGAAATCACTGAAGAGAGCCGTCGCTATTCCCTGGGCAATCTCTCGAGCCGCGAACTTCTGGAGGAGGGCCGGCGTGGATGAGCATCGTTCTCGATGCATCCATGACGATCGCCTGGCTGTTCCACGATGAGCGCACCCCGGCTACCGAAGCTGTGTTGCGCCGCGTCGTTGCGGAGGGCGCGGTCGTCCCTTCGCTGTGGCGCATCGAGGTCGCCAACGTGCTGCGGAACGCCGTTCGGCGGCGCCGATGCGACAATGCCTATGTCGACCGCTCATTGCAGCGGCTGCGGCGGCTCGTGATCGAGACAGACAAGGAGACCGACGACCGCACATGGGGTGCAACGCTTGGCCTGGCACGCGAACAGGACCTGACGCTCTATGATGCCACCTATCTGGAACTCGCTATCCGGACGGATCATCCGCTCGCCTCCTGCGACGGCCCGCTTCTCGCTGCGGCCGCCCGGCGGCACGTCAAGGTTCTCGCCGCTTAGCGAAGTCCCCCGACGCGCACGGGAGTGATGACCATGCCGATCTGCGAGGTTGGCTGGGGCGGAAGGATTCGAACCTTCGCATGCCGGAATCAAAATCCGGTGCCTTACCGCTTGGCTACGCCCCAAGGAGCGCTGGTCCGCGCCGGGGGCGCGGACCATAGCCAGTCGCTTCCGGCCTTTCAACGCGCCGGACGGTTGCGGCACGGGCAGCCCCCCTCTATAAAGCCGCCTCCCGAAAAGAGGCCGGAGAGTAGCTCAGCCTGGTAGAGCACCACGTTCGGGACGTGGGGGCCGGAGGTTCGAATCCTCTCTCTCCGACCAGTTTTATCGGCGTTTTTGCGGTTGCGATTGCGGCGCACGCTCCTCAAACTACATGTGAAAATCACTTGGGCATCGGATTCGGTGCTTGGCAATTGGCGGCAGTACGGTGCAGCTCGAGTCAGGCGAGCCATTGCAAATCCCCGTGTGCTCGAGCCATGTTGCATGCAATGAAGGCATTTTTTTGCTGGCATGGTCGATGACTCAGCTGACCGTACGGAACATCAGCGCGCAGATCGTTCGAGCGCTGAAGCAACGCGCCACAGCGCATGGCCGCTCCGCCGAGGCCGAGCACCGGGAAATTCTCCGCGAGGCGCTCCTGGCGAGAGAAGAGGATTTTGCCAGCCGCGCGAAAGCCCTGCGCCTGCGCCTGCGCTCCCGTGTCGACAGCAGTGAGATCATCCGCGCCGAGCGCGATCGCGAGACGGCCGCGTGACCGGCTTTGTCGTCGATGCGAGCGCGGCTGCTTAAGGCGGCGCCGGTCACGGTTCCGCTTTCCATGCGCCAACTCGCAGCTTCGGCCGCACGAATGGCTATCGATCTCGATCATCCCGCCTATGATTGTTTCTACCTTGCGCTCGCCGTGCAGGAGCAACATCCCGTCGTCGCGGCCGACCGGCGTTTTCACGATGTCGTGCGAAAGCATCCCTACCTGTCGGATCGGATTGTTCACGTCGAGAGCCTGCATTTGGTCTGAGCGAACAGGAGACGGAGGGCACGAAGCCGGCTTCTAACCGAGTGCGTTGTTCTTCGCGATCGCTCCCAGCCAATAAGCCGACGGCTTCGGCTTGCGCGCTTGCGTGGTGCGGTCCACGGCGACGAGGCCGAATTTGGGACGGTAGCCTTCGAGCCATTCGTAATTGTCGAGCAGCGACCAGTGGATATAGCCGCGGATGTCGACGCCATCCACGATGGCGGCGTGCAGGCCTTCGAGCGCGCGCTTCGCATAGGCGATACGGCGCGTATCGTCTTCGATGCCGATGCCATTCTCGGTAACGAGCACGGGACAGCCTGAGATGCGGGCAGCCTTGCGCACCGTGGCCTCCAGCGCTTCGGGGTAGAATTCGTAGCCCATCTGCGTCCGCTCGGTGTCCGCCGCCGGCGGCACATGGCCTTTTGGGCCGAAGCGGATTCGCGTGTAGGTCTGCACGCCCACGAAATCGTCGCCGCGGACGCTTTCGAGGAACTGCCCCTCGATAAGTTGCTCCGCCGCGTCGCGCAGCATTTCTCCACCGGGCTGCGCCTGGAGGTCGTGCAGCGCGAGCGTGATGCCGATGGGGCAGGCGAGCCCGGCTGATTTCAGCGCCTCATAGGCTTTGCGATGGGCCGCGATGAGATTGGGCGTCGCGCCGTAGCCGTCGCAGATCAGATAGGGCGCCCAGCGCGCGGGATCGCCGCCGCAGCGGCGCGCGATTTCGGCAAAGCGCTGCGGCGTTTCCCAGCCGCCTTCATTCGCCACGCGCCAGCCGCTGATCATCAGGGGAATGTTGGCCTCGTTGATCGTGCAGGCGAAGGCCATGAGATCGCCAAGCGCGCGCCCCGCCTTCTCGCAATAGCGGGCGAAGCGGTCTGCCGATTTGGGATGCGTCCAGCCGCCGTCGCGGGTGAACCAGAGCGGCGCGGTGAAATGATGAAAGGTGACGATCGGAACGATATCGAGCGCGCGGCACGCCGCGATCATGCGCCGATAGTGATCGAGCGCGGCGTGCGAGTAGAAGCCTTCTTCCGGCTCGATCCGCGCCCATTCGACGGAGAAGCGGTAGGCGCCGAATCCGAGGCCTTTGAGCAGCGCAAGATCGTGCGGGTAGAGGTGATAATGATCGCAGGCGTCGCCGGAGGGTTCGGCGAAGAAGCTGTCCGGCGCCATCTCCATGAGCCAGAGATCGCTCGCGGTGTTGCCGCCCTCGACCTGATGCGCCGCCGTCGCGGTGCCCCAGAGGAAATCCTTGGGAAATTCAAGCGCTTCTCCGCGAAGCGCGCCCTGTTGCATTCCGCTGAGCCCCTTTATCCTGTGCGTCGTGGAGGAGGCATCCTAAGACTTGCGCATGACGGCACAACGCTCCGCAACACGGCAAGCCGAAGACCAACCGCGAGAGAGCGCTGCGGACGCGGCGGGCAGCGAAAGCCGCTCCGCACAGCGCATCATCCTGATCCGGCACGGACAGCCGGACATCCAGATTTCGCCGCGGACGTCCCACCGCGAATTCCGTCTTTACATCGATGCCTATGAAGAAGCCGGGCTCGACCCCGACAGCGTGCCGCCCGAAGAGCTGCAGGACCTGGTCGGCGAACTCTCGGCCGTGTTCACCAGCGGCCGCAAGCGGGCGCATGACAGCGCGCGCGCGCTCGCACCCAATGCCGAATTGATCGCCGATCCGCTGTTTGCCGAAGCGCCGCTCGCTTCGCCGCGCATTCCGCTGCTCCGGATGAAAGTGCCCAAATGGGCGGTGGTCGCCCGCATCCTGTGGCATGCGGGCTATCACCCCGAGATCGAGAACTACCGCCGCGCCAAGCACCGTGCCGCAGCGGCCGTGGACGTCCTTATCGCGCGCGCCAACCGCGACGGCGTGACCGCGCTCGTCGCCCATGGCTATTTCAACCTGATCATCGGGCGGGAGCTGCGACACCGCGGCTTCGCAAAGTCCGGCACCCATCGCGCGCGCTTCTGGAATTCCGTGATCTACAGCCGCGAGCCGTTACACTCTCCTTGAGGGTGGTAGAAATTAGCAAGCATAGCGAAGCTAATTTCGGGGTGGTGGTGCCGCACCAGTCCTCCTCTCCCGATATTCTTCTTCTTCTCGCTTCGTTCGAAGACGAATTTCGACCCTCCCTCAAGGGGCTAACGTGAGCACACAAATTTTCATGTTTGCGCGTGGGTGCGCCGGCATGCGCCCAGCTTTCCTCCCCCATCGTGGGGGAGGTGCCGAGCGTAGCGACACGGAGGGGGAGGTGTTGCATCAACATGAGCGGATTCCGCCGGATCAGCCCAATGCACTCGGCGCTGCGCTATTTTCCCGCGCGATACGTCACCCTGCCTGCGGCATCGAGTATCTCTATCTGCGGTTCTCCGGAGGCGCTGACTCCGATGCGGATGCGCGGATGGCCCTGCGCATCCGAAATCACCAGCGCTGCGTCCTTGTCCTTGTCGATCAGATGAATGCGCGGCACGCCTTGCGATGATTCGATCGGCCCCGGATGGAAGGGGCGCCGGTCGCTGATGCCGAAATCCGCCTGCCAGTGTTTGCCGTCCACGCTCTCGCTGCGCGACATGTAGATGCCGTCGGTCGGCTGATACACATAGTCGAAAGTCATGTTGGCCGTATCATCAGTGCCGAGCCTGGCGAGGGCAAGCCCGCCGGTTTCGTCGCCGTTCGAGTCGTAAAACAGCATGCCGGCCGTGTCGTGAATGCTGCGCTTGTACTCGTGCCCACGCACGATGGCACCTGGAAAGCGGCTCGTATTGGCGATCAGGAATCGCGTCTTTCCCTCCGGATCGACCACGTCGATGCGGTGGACCGTCAGTGTATCAAACGTCGCCGATGGTTCCGCCGACGAGGCCTTCGCGGCGGAAAGCGGCAGGTAGAGCTTCAACAGCAATCCCCATACGCCAAGGACAAGGAAGGCAAGCAGGCTCTGCGTCAAACGTGACGCAGGTCGGATGGTCTGAGACATGGCACACTCCCCGGTTGCATGAGGGCAAGCAACGCGCAGAGCGTCACTTCGGCCCTGTGTTGCAATCGACGAATTCTGACTCGTCTCCCGTGGAAAACACATAGGGAACGATCCGCGAGGATATCGAATGCTGCTGGCACATGGCCTGTGGGCGGAAGAGCACGGGAGCGGGAGCGGCGCTTGTAGGGCTTGGCCCAGGGTCTGCAGGCGGGTTTGCGAACTATAACATTCCCCTCAATGGAAGCGCGGACTCACAGCATCGCCGGAATGACCCGATCAGGCGGTTTGTGGCCGTCGGCAAAGGTCTTGATGTTGACGATGACCTTCTCGCCCATGTCGATGCGGGCTTCGAGCGTCGCCGATCCCATATGGGGAAGCAGCAGCACGTTCTTCTGCTTGAGCAGCTTGGGATTGACCGCAGGTTCGCGCTCGAACACGTCGAGGCCGGCGCCCGCCAGCGCGCCGGTTTCCAGCATCCGCGCCAGCGCGTTCTCGTCGATGACTTCGCCGCGCGCCGTGTTGACGATATAGGCGGTGGGCTTCATCAGCTTGAGCCGGCGCGCCGAGAGCAGATGATAGGTCGCCGGCGTGTGCGGGCAGTTGACGGTCACAATATCCATCCGCGCCAGCATCTGGTCGAGGCTCTCCCAATACGTGGCGCCGAGGTCGCGCTCGATCTGGGGATGGACCGGCTTGCGATTGTGATAATGGATCTGCAGGCCGAAGGCCCTGGCGCGACGCGCGACGGCCTGGCCGATGCGGCCCATGCCGATGATGCCGAGCCGCTTGCCCCAGATGCGGTGCCCCAGCATCCACAAGGGTGACCAGCCCCGGAAGTGCTCGGCCTTCAGTTCCTCGGCGCCTTCCACGAGACGCCGCGGCACTGCGAGAATCAGCGCCATGGTCATGTCGGCCGTATCCTCGGTCAGCACCCCGGGCGTATTGGTGACGGTGAGGCCGCGCTCCAGCGCCGTCTTGACGTCGATATGATCCACGCCATTGCCGAAATTGGCGATCAGCTTGAGGTTCGGTCCCGCGCGCACCAGGACCTTTGAATCGATACGGTCGGTAAGCGTGGGCACCAGCACATCGGCCTTTTGCACCGCCGCGATCAGCTGCGCCTGGTCCATGGGCGTGTCGTCGAGGTTGAGCTGCGTTTCGAACAGCTCGCGCATGCGCGTCTCGATCGCATCGGGCAGTTTGCGCGTGACGATCACGAGGGGTCTGTTGTCGGCCATTCCCCGTTCCCCTTTGGGCTCAATTCGCAAGCGTAGCCTGCTCTTAGCAGATGCAACCGGTACGGCAAATATAAACGCCGTGTGCGAGGGGTTTTTGTCCGGACGGCGGCGCGGGGCTAGAAAGACGCGTCGAGCATTCTGGAAAGCGGTGCATGGCCCTTCCTGCCGAGACTCCTGCGAGCCCCGCCGCATCCGCGGCCATCGAGGCCACAGGCGTGGCCCGCTTCTTCAAATCGCCGCCCGGACTGTCGAGCACCGGGGATCGCATCGCCAGCCCGCTCGGCCAGCTTTCGTGGGCCATGTTCGACTTTGCCCGCGTCCCCTTCGTGCTGCTGATCACGATCTATATTTTCGCACCCTATTTCTCCAATACGGTTGTGCAGCACGATCCGGTGCGCGGCCAGGCGCTGTGGGGCGACATCCAGGCCGTCGCCGGCTTTGTCATCGCCGTCTTCGCGCCCTTCATCGGCGCGATGTCGGATGCGGGCGGCAGGCGCAAACCGTGGATCGTGTTCTTCGCCGCGCTCATCGCGATACCGAGTGCTTTGCTCTGGTATGCCAAACCTGCCGCGCAGGAGCTGTCGTTGCTGGAGATCGGTGCGCTCGTGGCCATCGCCAGCGCCGCCTATGAATTCGCCAGCGTATTCTACAACGCGATGCTGCCGTCCATCGCGCCGCCGGCCCGCATCGGCGGTCTTTCGGGTCTCAGTCTTGCGCTCGGCAATCTGTCGGGGCTGCTGCTTCTGCTGTTCATGCTGATCGCCTTCGTGCTGCCCGGGGCTGTCGCCTGGAGTTTCATCCCGGCTCATCCGTTGTTCGGAATCGACCAGGCCGCGCATGAGCCCGAACGCCTGACGGGACCGATTTGCGCAATGTCCATTGTCCTGTTCACGATCCCCTTGCTCCTGTGGACGCCCGATCGCCCGAACCGCAGTGTCGGTCTGAGCAGGGCTTCGGTGGAGGGCATACGCTCCGTCATCCGGACGCTGCGCAGCCTGAAACACTATCGCAACGCGGCAACCTATCTGGTCGCGCGCCTGTTCTTTAACGATGGCATGACGGCGCTGCTGACGTTTGGCGGCGTGTATGCCGCGGGCACGTTTCATTGGGGCGCGCTTGCGATGACCGTGTACGGGCTCACGCTCAGCGTATTTGCGATTTTCGGGGGATTTTTCGGCGGCTGGCTCGACGACCGCTTCGGCTCGAAGACGGCGCTCTTCGTCACGGTCGGCGGCACGCTGATCACGGGGCTCCTGTCGATCTCGATGGGTCCCGACCGCATCTTCTGGTTCATTCCCTACGATCCGCGGTCCGCGCCCGTGCACAGCCTGCCATTCTTCCGCAGCTGGCCGGAGCTCATCTATGTGGGCATCGTCATCCTGATCGCGGTATTTGTGGCTGCCTCCTACGCCAACGCGCGCACCATGATGGCCCGCATCGCTCCCGCCGAGCGCATGACGGAATTCTTCGGCCTGTACTCCCTCTCGGGGCAGTCGACGTCCTTTTTGGCGACTACCAGCGTCACGCTGCTCACGGTGTGGACCGCAAGCCAGCGCGGCGGCATGGTCGCGGTCATGCTGTTCCTGTCTCTCGGCCTCATCGCCATGATGTGGGTGAAAGAGGAGCGCGCGCAGGTGGCGTGAGAGAGCGGATTCCGCGCATTTCTTCCCCCTGTACCTCCCCCACGCTGGGGGAGGAAAGAAATGGCGCACACTTTTGCTTTCCTCCCCCAGCGTGGGGGAGGTCCGGCCGAAGGCCGGGGAGGGGGGAGTTGTCCCCAACGTATCAATTCGACCGATCGCCCTAATTCTGGCCGTTCGATTGCGGCGCGTTGGCGATGCCCCGGAGGGCTTCCGTCGTCTGGGAACCGCCTTCACCGTCGCGGTCGAAGGTGAGGGCGCGGGCCAGATAGTCGATCACGACCACATCCGCCACCGGCCCGTATTGTGCCGGCTCGACACCGGCGCCGGCCGCAGCAGTTTCGCCCCGCCCATCATCGGGCCGTTCCCGTCGGCGGCCGCCGCGCCTGCAGGGCTCGTGAGACAGCAGGCCATGGGAAGCGCCCGAACGTTGACAGCCTATGAAGCGCCGCTGGCGTTTTCGGTGTCCGGCCGAGCGGTGCTATTGCGGCGGGCGCTGGAGATTGTGCGCAAGAGCCGGACCGGCAATGATCCCTCCTGCACGCTTGGTGCCGATGCCATTGCCGCGCTGGCGCCAGTGCGCATCGACTACGGTCGAATGAGCATGGTTCTGCAGTGATGGAGCCGGTCACCTGACGCTCGCGTTCCACATTCTCGAAACGGGCCGGTCGGGCGGCCTCTGATGCGCAGCGAATGTGTTCTCGTCATTGCGATATGCGGGCTGGCCCTCGCAAGCTGTGCGACATCCTCACCGGAGGCGATCGCGGCCAACGATCCCTTCGAGCCGATGAACCGCGCCGTCTATCAGTTCGACGAGCAATTCAACCACTACGTGGTCCTCTCCATTGCCGGGCTCTATCTCGACAAGGTGCCAAAGCCGGTGCGCATCGGCGTGCATAATATGCTTTCAAACGCCGAAGAGCCGGTCACGATCGCAAACGATGTTCTGCAATTGCGAATGGGGCTCGCCGCGCGCATGACCGCGCGCCTGGCGCTGAATTCGACGGCCGGCCTGGGTGGGGTCATCGATGTTGCGGCGAAACACGGCCTCCCGGAACAGAGGGCCGATTTCGGCCAGACGCTGAGCCGGTACGGCGTAGGCGAGGGGCCGTTTCTGGTGCTTCCCGTCATCGGGCCCGAGCCGCCGCGGCAACTCCTAGGCGATGCCGCGGATCTCTTCATCGATCCCGTCACCTGGCTGCCCGCGGGCTGGCCCCTTCCTGATCGTCTGGGGCTGACGGCCGGGGTACATATCTGGGAACCCTATGTAGCGCACGCCGCAAACATGCTTCTCAGGCAGGAACTGGAGAAAGGCTCGCTGGATCCCTATGCCACCATGCGCAGCGTCTATCGCCAGACACGCGCCGCCGAGATCAACGGCGGCGCCACGGCGGCGCCAGACAAATAAAACAAGAATCCTTCAGACGTGGACGCAGCTTTCTTCCGGCAGACGGGATTGCCCGTCAGCGCGCGGCCTGAAGCAAGAGCGGTCTCCATTGCCTTCACGGCTTCCGTCCCCGCATAGCCGTCGAAGTTCGTGACCTGTCGCGCGCGGCCTGCGGCAACTTCATGTGCCCCGGCGAGCGCAGCGACGAACTGTCTGTCGCCGACGGCGGGGGCTGCACCCGGGTGATTTTGCTCGAGAAGCTGATAGGCCGCCTCGACGTCCATCGCCGACAGCGCGCGCCAACAGGCCGCCGGCGTATTATCTGCTGCTCGCGCAGTGCCGCAGCTGGTGAGGCAACAAACAAACGCGGCGGCGACGCGGCGCGTTGGTTCTTCGGAAGATGTCCGCGCGAAACTCGCAGCGGTGCGGCGGCCCGTCAATGGGCGCCGAAATTCAATTTCGGGTGAGGGTCGTTGCCCGCTGCGGAAACCATGGTTTTCCCGCTCAGCGCGCCGCGACCTGTTTCAGGGATGTGCCGTAGACCCAGCCGTCGCGGGCGGGTTTGCCGTCGCGGCTGTCCAACCGAACATGGACCCAGCTGTTGTGCTTTTCGAGAGGCGTGACCTGCACGCCTCGGGGCAGGGTTTCGATGATGCGCGCGCCCCCTTTAGGCATCGCGCGCAGGTTCGCGGCGGTTATGACTACCAGCTCGGGCGCTGCTGAAGCCTGCGCCGGCTTCGGGGTGGCGGGATGGACGGCAGCTGCCGCCTTCGACATGCCGACTCCCGCTCCGTTTGGCGAGCCTGTCCAGAAGTGGGAGAGTCGCGGATAGAATATGATTCCCAGCACGACCAGGACGGACAGGGAGACAGCCAGCAGGCTGTCCATGGCGAGGCGATTTGGCCTGGGAGGGTCGGCTTCTTCCGACAGTGACTCGCGCGCGACGCCGATGGCACCGCCAAGTCGCGCCTCGCGCTCCCAGTCCCGTCGCACCATGTCGAGGCGTTTTGCTTCGTCCTGCCTCCAGGTTTCTTCCGCGCGCAGCAGGGCAGCCCTGGTACGCTCCGCCGAACGGTCGCGGGCCATTCGTGCGGCCGCCTGCGCACGCGACATTTCCGCCTGATGTTCGGATTGGGCGACCTGAAGGGCCGCGAGTTCACTGCGCAGCCGCAGGAGTTCGGTTTCGTTGACCGGATCGCGCAGCGACTCGATCCGGGTGCGCGCCTCCTGGAGAGCGGACTCGCTGCGCGCCAGCCGCGCCGTCGATTCCGCCTGCGCAATCACGCCGCGTTCCCGTTCCGCCTCGACCTGGGCGCGCGCCTCCTTGAGAGCCGACTCCGTTCGTTCCAGACGTGCAACCGCTTCGTCCAGGGCACGGGCGCCGCGTTCCCGCTCCTGCGTCTCGATCTCGGCGACCCTGACGGCTTCGGTGGCTTTCCAGGCTTCCTCGGCCTTCAGCAGTGTCGCCTCGATTTCCTCGCGCGTCCGCTCCCGCGCGCGGCCGGCGGCAAGCTGCACTTCGGCGAGTTCTGCTTCGCGCTCCGTCAGCCTTTCGCGTGCTGCTGCGAATTCCGAACGCAGGCGGCGCAATTCTGCGCTCTCCTTGCGGTCGCGTGCGGTGTTTGCTTCCGTGCGTGCTTCGGCCAGGGCTGCTTCCGCCGCTTCTGATTTTTTCGTTGCTTTCCTGAGCGCGCGGTCGGCGTGCTCTTGCCATTGCGCCCTGGCGTCGGCAAAGCGTGCCGCTTCGGCTGCCTCCCAGTCCTTTTTTGCATTCGCCAACGCGGATTGGAGTTCCTGCTGCGCCTGTTCGCTCGCGCATTGTGCGGCCGTGCGCTCGTCCGCCAGTTCGGTTTCCCGCCCCGACAGTTTCGCCAGGACCTCCGCGAGCGCATCCTTCAGGCGACGCGTCTCGGCGGTCTCCCGCCGGTCTCGCGTCAAGCTGCTTTCGGCCCGGGCCGCCGCCAGGGCCGCCTCCGCGCGCTCGAGTTTCGCTGTCAGCTCGGCTGCGGTTCGGGTGGATTGCTCCTGCCAGTGGGATTCCGCCGCGGCGAGCCTCGCGGCCTCGCCGGTCTTCCAGGCCTCCCCGGCCCTGGCCAGCGCCGTCTCGATCTCTTCGGAACGTTTGCGCGCGCGCCCGGCAGTGGCTTGCGCCTCGGCAAGCTGTCTGTCGCGCTCGGCGATCGCATGGCGCGCAGCATCGAGCTCCGCGCGCAGGCGTCGCGTCTCGGCCGTGTCGCGGCGCTCGCGCGCCGTTTGCGCCTCCGCGAGTGCCGCTTCCGTTTGTTCGAGTCGTGCTGCCGCCTCCTTCAGCGCGCGTGCGGATTCGTCCTGCCACTTTGCTTCGGCTGCGGCGAGCCGCGCTTTCCAACTGTCCTCGGCCTTCGACGGCGCTGCTGCCGCTTCCTTGTGTGCGCGCTCGGCGTTTTGCGCCGCGGACAGCGCTTGCGTGAGTTTTTGCTCGCGGTCCGACAAGGCGGACTTGAGCTTGGCGATTTCGTCGCGCAGATCTCGGAGATCGGCCGTGTCCCGCCGCTCGCGTGCCGATTTTGTGTCCTCGCGCGCCTGCGCAAGCGCCGCTTCGGTTTGTGCGATCTGCGCAGCGGCCTCCTTCTGCGCGCGCGCGGATTGTTCCTGCCATTTTGCTTCTGCAGCGGCGAGCCGCGCTTGCCAGGCCTCCTCGGCCCTTGCCAGCGCCGCCGCCGTTTCGGCATCTGCCCGCCGCCGAACTGCTGCCGAGGAGGACTGCGCATCCGCGAGTGTTTTTTCGCGGTCCGCAGCCGTGCTCTGCAATCCTGCAATTTCTTGGCGTAGACGGCGGAGCTCCGCACTATCCGACTGATTGGAGGCCGCTTCCGCCCGTGTGGCTGCGAGCTCTGCTTCCACCCGTTCGAGCCTCGCGGTTTCCTTTACGAGGGCGCGCACAGATTGCTCGCGCCACCGCGCCTCGGCGGCAGCAAAGCGTGCGGTCTCGCCGCTCCTCCAGTCTTCCTCTGCTTTCGCGAACTCGGCCTCTGCGTCTCTCTGCGAACGCGCGCGCGCCTGCTCGACCCGTTCCTGTGCGCGGCTTTCCGCCTTTGCGAGACGCTCCTTCAGTTCGCCCTGCCAGGCCGCGTGTTTTTCCTCGAGTGCCGCGGCGGCCTCTGCCGCCGCTTCGTCCAGACGCTCGTCCAGGATGGCGTCCCGGGATTTTCGCGTGGCGTTCAGTTCCGCCTGGCTCGCACGGAGCGCGGACTTTGCCTTGTTCAGTTCGGCGCGCAGCGCGTCCAGCGCGGCTTCGTGGGTTTCGGCGTCCGAAACCTCGTCGGACGCAGGGGCATAATCACCTGCGGCGCCCCCAGCCTGGACGGGATAGTCCTGGACCGAGAGGGTGGCGCCATCGCCTGCGTCCAGACCGATGACCCGGATGGTAAGCGTCGGCGTCCCGGTCGTGCCCTTGGGCGGCAGATAGAGAAGATCGCTCAGCTCGTCGCGCGTCAGCGACCAGGAGCCGTCGCCATTGTTGCGCCCTCTGGAGAGTCTTGCGCGGGCCGGCATGCGCTCGATCCTGAGCGCAACCCGCCGGTCGCGCCCGAAGGGTGACAGCAACGACGCCAGTTCCAGGGGAACGCCGTCCATTGCCATATTGGTTTGCGCTCGAGCGCCCATTGCATGGCCCTTGTTTTGGCTTGAAACGGCAGGCTGTGAACCGCGCAGCCGCCCGAGCCTGCCGTCCCCTTAACGGGGACCAGGCTCATTCATCGCAAGTTTTCGTAAAGCAATGGTTCGCATGGCGGCCGTCACTGCCGAATCAACGCTTTTGCCGGGGCGCGCACCGGCCTTCGCACGGAAGCGGAATACGGTAAACTGCCGCCCTTCGCCGAGGGATATTCAATTCCATGTTGAAACATGCAAGCGCCGCAGGCCTCGCGCTCGCGCTCTCCGGCTGCGGCGGATATTTCGACCAGCACCCGGCCAACGTCCGGCCAGAACACGAAGCCGTCGCGGCTGTGTTGCACAGTCCCCCGCAGGTGCATGTGGCAGAGGCGGAGAATCCGACCGGGATGCCCGTTTTATCCGCGCCGCCGTCCGCAGCCGCCCCTGCGCCGGTTGTCGCAAGCGCGCCGGCGCCTGTTCCGATGAGGCCGCCGCCGCAGGCGAGTACGCCAATTCCGCCCCCTGCGCCGGCACGACAGCCGCGGGCCGCCCCCGCACCCGTGCTGATCCCTCCTGCCGAAGCCATCCAGCCGCTCGCGCGGCAAGCCCCTCCGTCACCCACCACATCTGTCGCAGCCGAGCCGCAGCTGGCAGCGCCAGTGGCGCCGCCGCCCGCAACGCCTGCACCCATGGTTTCCACCGAGACACGCCAGCCGGTCGCCGCTCCACCACAGCCGGAAAATCTGCCTGCGCGCGCCGCCGCACCATTCGTTCCCGCGCCCCCGCCACCTGCGGCAGTCGTCGAACAACCGCTTCCGCCCGCGGAAGCTGCGCCGTCGCCCAATTCCGCTGAAACTGTTCCCGCGACCACGGACATCGTGGAAGCGCCGCCGGCTCCGCCACCCGCACCTGTCAGTGCCACGCCACCGGCGCAAACCGCGGCACCCAACACGCATTGCCTGTTGGTCGCCAAACAACGCGCCGATGACGCAGCGGCGAACGGCCTGGACAGCGCCACCCAGCAGGTTGTCCGCGACGGCACCTATGCAAATTGCATGGCGTGGCAGGCTGCGCATCCCCAATCTCAATAGACCGGAATAGGCCGCGCCGGAGAGTTTGCTTCCGGCAGGTTCAAACCGGCCGAGTGTAGCAATTTTGCTGCTCCGGAAAGTCGGCCAGGTACTCGCCACTTGAATTTCTATCGATAATATTTATGTTGGTCTGGCGACGGCGTCCCTCACTTGAAGCGCATTGCTGTGAATCCGAACTCGCATGCGTGCGCGCCGGGACCTGACAGCCTCACTTCCGATCTGATGGTTTCCCAATCGCATCGCGCCGGCAGACGCCGGCGCGCCACCCCGATTCGATCAGGAGAAAACATGGCAATCGGCACAGTGAAGTTCTTCAATTCTGGCAAAGGCTTCGGTTTCATCTCGCCGGAAGGTGGCGGAAAGGACGTATTCGTTCACGCCACGGCCGTCGAGGCAGCCGGCCTGCATAGCCTTAACGAGGGCCAGCGCGTGTCATTCGATATCCAGCCGGATGCGAAGGGCAGCAAAGCCGCCAATCTGAAAGCGGTGTAAGCATTTTATTGAGGAACGGCGTGGCGGAGGGGACTTCGCCGCGCCGTTTTCCTTTACCGAGGCGCGGCACAGCATGATCCACGACAACAGGAAAGATATTTGCCGGCGGCGCCTGGCGGACGTTTCCTTGTCCGAACCGTGGCGAGCCGATTCGGAGCAATCCTACCTGTTCGACCTCGTGTGCGTTCTGCTTCGCTGTCCGGCCGGACTGCGGCGCTGGTCGGTCATGCGCGCGATTCGCGCGCGCCACGCCGGAGCTGGTGAGGAGCTTTCGCTCAAGCTGGAGAACGAGGTCGAGCGCGTGTTCCGCAAATACTGCACGGACGAGTGCCTTCCAGGTGGCCGCAACGCTGGCAGCACGCCCGCGCAAGCCGCCCTTTTCTACCGACCGAAGGAAAGGGCCGGGGAGGTGTGGGCGGTCCATGCCGAACGAGCGAACGAATGGCTGAATGCGGAGATCGGCGCGGCCCAGCTCCATGGCGCTGAGGTTTGCTCCGGTACTTTGTGAGCAGACCGGTACCGGAATTCAGGGCCAGTCCGGAAGGATTTGGGGATGAACACGCAAATCCGGAAGAGCACCGATCGGTAGCGACCTCACATATGACGGTTTGCGCCCGCCTGCCGCCAGGATAGCAGCTGTCGGAAACCAAATCTGTCCAGAACGGCTCTAAAAACGCAGCGACTCCAAACCCCGGCCATCGTGGGCCGGCTCGGCGCCGTTCGGAAAACTCTCATTATGCCCAACCGGGCCTGCGAGCAATTCGGGTACAGTGTCTTTCCCGGGTTTCGTGTAATCTGTCGATGCGACGGGAGGCCGCGAACTTTCGGAGGCAAGCTTGAGTATTGGACGAAATTCCAATGTGGAAAGAGCGGCGCCGGATGCCCGCGGACTGGCTCAAAGCTTCCTGCGATACCGCGAGGCCCGCCCGTGGCGCGCGGTGCTCGAACTCTGCCTGACGGCCGTTTGCCTGCTGCTGGGCTGGGCAGTGATGTGGCTTTCGCTGGCCGTCGGCTACTGGCTTACCCTTCTGCTCGCCATACCGACCGCGGGATTCCTCGTCCGGCTATTCATGATTCAGCATGATTGCGGGCACGGCGCATTTTTTGGACGGCGCGTCGCGAACGACTGGATCGGACGAGCGCTCGGTATTTTCACGTTCACGCCTTATGACGATTGGAAACGCAATCACGCCATTCATCACGCAACATCGGGCAATCTGGATCGGCGGGGCACGGGGGACATCCTGACGCTCACCGTGGAGGAATACCTGGCGCGATCTTCGTTCAGCCGGTTTGCCTATCGCGTTTACCGCAATCCGGTCGTCCTGTTCGGCATAGGGCCCGCCTATCTGTTTTTCCTACGGCACCGCCTTCCGCTCGAACGTCTGCGCCTGGGCTGGCGGATGTGGGCCAGTTCGGCCGCCACGAATGCGGGCATCGCAGTGGTGACGGCAGCCATGATCTGGCTCGTCGGCATCGGTCCTTTCGCGGCAGTGCAACTGCCTGTCCTGCTTCTGGCCGCGTCCATCGGCGTCTGGCTATTCTACGTCCAGCATCAGTTTGAGGATGTGGTATGGGCGCGCAATGACGATTGGTCGGTGCATGACGCAGCGCTTTCGGGAAGTTCGCATTACGACCTCCCGGCGGTGCTGAGATGGTTCACGGCGAATATTGGCGTGCATCATGTGCATCATTTGTGCAGTCGGATTCCGTATTACAGGCTGGATCAGGTCCTGCGCGATCACCCCCACCTCAAGACGCTCGGGCGGGTGACGCTCGCACAGAGTCTTCGCAGCGTTAACCTGACCTTGTGGGATGAGACGGGAAAAACGCTCATTTCCTTCCGTGAAGCGGCTCTCGCTCGTCGCAATCCGCAACGCGATTTTGATCATGCGGCGTCCGCGACCGGCAACGTTCCGCCGTGCCAGAAAATTTCCATCAAGTGAGCAATTGGGTTGAGTTTTTGCACGACATGGAGAGTAGCGTTGATCGCGCCAGGAAAACGGGCGCATCGATCGATGGCAGGCTGTTCGCACAGACTGCGGTGACATTGCAGAAGAACAGCGTAACGGCCCCTTAGAACGGTCGGGAGCGTGCCATCCTGGGCGATTGCCGGCGTTGCAGGCAGCAGCATGGTGAGCAGAAAAAGCGAGAATCAGTGCATCGCGGAGGCTTTTCTTGGGGCACTCACGTTTGCTGCAGCGGCCAGGTTGATCGATAACCCATCGGGATGGCGCACGGTTTCAATCAAGATAACGGATCATCCAGGTCCGGAATCGAATGTCCGCTCACGGCATTCACGCTTGCCGGCTGTCGCGATCGCCGGACCGCTCAAAAATTGGGCGACGGCGGTCTGTGCGTCGTGTTTTATCTCTTCGAGATGCTCCTGGCTGCGAAAACTCTCCGCGTAGATCTTGTACACATCCTCGGTTCCTGACGGCCGCGCCGCGAACCAGCCGTTCTTCGCGATCATTTTGATTCCGCCGATCGGCTCGTTGTTGCCCGGGGCACGAGTCAGGATCGCTTCGACCGCTTCGCCGGCGAGCTCTGTCGCCTCGAATTGCTCCGGGTCCGCGCTCGCGAGCAGGTTCTTCTGTTCGGCGGAGGCGGGCGCATCGACACGCTGGTAGAACGATGTTCCGAGATCGTGTGTGACGCTGTCGTAGAGCTGCGACGGATCGTGTCCGGTCTTCGCGGTGATTTCGGCGGCGAGCAGACCGAGAATGAGTCCGTCCTTGTCCGTCGTCCAGACCGATCCGTCGCGCCGCAGGAACGAAGCGCCGGCGCTTTCTTCGCCGCCGAAGCAGAGCGATCCGTCGATCAGGCCGGTGACGAACCATTTGAATCCGACCGGCGTCTCCACCAGCTTGCGCCCGAGCTTAGCCGCCACGCGGTCTATCATGCCGCTCGAAACCACCGTCTTTCCGACCGCGCTGCCGCCCCGCCACTGCGGGCGGTTCGCATGCAGCTGCGCCATCGCCGCGGCGAGATAGCAGTTCGGGTTCATCAGCCCGCTGGACGGACAGACGATGCCGTAGCGATCGGCGTCGGTGTCGTTGGCGAACGCTATCTCGAACTGGTCGCGCATCGCGATCAGCTGCGCCATCGCATAAGGCGACGAGCAATCCATGCGGATTTTTCCGTCCCAATCGACGGCCATGAACCGAAAAGTCGGATCGACGGTATCGTTCACGACGGTCGCGACGATCCCGTAGCGTTCGATGATCGGCTGCCAATAATGGACCGCCGCGCCGCCCAGCGGGTCAATCCCGATTCTCACGCCCGACGCACGGATGGCCTCCATGTCGACGACACTCGCCAGGTCTTCCACATAGGGCGTGATATAATCTCGCGCATGGACGCAGGGCTCCTTGAGCGCGCGCTCGAATGCTATGCGCCGCACGCCGGCGAGTCTGCGAGCAAGGTATGCGTTGGCGGCTTTTCCGATCCAGCCGGTCACGCCGACATCGGCAGGGCCGCCATTCGGCGGATTGTACTTGAAGCCGCCTTCGTCCGGCGGATTGTGCGAGGGCGTGATGACGATGCCGTCCGCCAGCCCCCTCCGGCGATCCCGATTGTACGTCAGGATGGCGTGCGAGATCACGGGCGTCGGCGTATAGCCCCGCTTTGCGTCGATCAGCGTCTCCACGCCGTTCGCCGCCAGCACTTCGAGCGCGCTGGCGAAAGCAGGTTCCGAAAGCGCATGCGTGTCGATGCCCAAAAAGAGCGGTCCATCGGTTCCCGCCTGGCGGCGCCAGTCGCAAACGGCCTGGCTCACGGCGAGGATGTGCGCTTCGTTGAACGAAGCCGTGAACGCCGAGCCGCGATGGCCCGACGTGCCGAAAGCTATCCGTTGCGACGGCTCTGCGACATCAGGGACCTGGGTGTAATAGGCGGTGACGAGCCGCGGCACATCGACGAGCATTGCGGGCGTGGCGGGCTTCCCCGCCATGGGGCTTATGACTGCAGGCATTGTTTGTTCGCCTTCATCCCAGAATGACCTGGATGCGATGGTCCGCGCCGTCATCCTTCAGCGGAATGAGCAGCTTCCTGTTTCCGGTCATCACCTCGCCGTCGAGCTTGGTGGCCAGAATGCCGCGGCAGACGCCCAGCGGATTTTCCACGACGATCGCATAACGTGCGGAGCGGTAGCGGAAGGATATTTCGAATCCAGGCCAGCTTCGCGGGATGCAGGGATCGAGAGTCAGATTGGCGCCGTTCACGCGGAATCCCAGAAGCCATTCCAGTGCCACGCGGTACATCCAGGCCGCCGAGCCCGTGTACCAGGTCCATCCTCCGCGGCCCGTATGCGGCGGCATCGAATAGATGTCCGCGCTGACCACATAGGGTTCCACCCTGTAGCGATGGATTCCGGTCGGGCTGTCGGCATGGTTGATCGGATTGAGCATCGACAGGAGTTCGCCGACGCGGTCTCCGTCGCCCAGGATCGCCCAGGCCATCGCCGCCCACAACGCGCCGTGCGTATACTGTCCGCCATTCTCGCGGATGCCGGGCGGATAGCCTTTGATATAACCGGGGTCGTGCGCCGGATTGTTGAAGGGCGGCGCGAGCAGCAGCAACAGTTTCTCGTCGCGGCGCATCAGATATTTGTCGAGCGCCGCCATGGCACGGGCGGCGCGTGCCGGGTCGCCGGCGCGCGAGATGACGGCCCAGGACTGCGCGATCGCATCGATACGGCATTCATTGTTGGCGACGGAACCGAGCGGCGTGCCGTCGTCGAACCAGGCGCGGCCATACCAGTCGCCGTCCCAGGCCTGGCGCTCGATCGAATCCTTCAGCGTGGCCGCAAACTGCCGCCACTCGGTCGCGCGCTGCGTGTTTTCGTGCCTGTCGGCCAGGCGCGAAAACGATGTGAGCGTCGCGTAAAGAAACCAGCCAAGCCAGACGCTTTCGCCTCTTCCGCCTTCGCCGACGCGATCCATGCCGTCGTTCCAATCGCCGGTCCCCATCAGCGGCAGACTGTGCGCACCGATCGCGAGGCTGCGGTCGAGCGCGAGCGCGCAATGCTCGAACAGCGTGGCGGCCCTGTCGGCCGTCGCAGGCTGGAAGAAGGAGTCGCGCTGGTCGTCGCCGAGAGCGGGGCCTTCGAGAAAAGGAATTGTCTCGTCGAGGACCGCCATGTCCCCCGTGACGTTCACATAATGCGCCACGGCATAGGCCAGCCAGCAGCGGTCGTCGGAGATGCGCGTGCGGACGCCGCGCCCCGACTCCGCCAGCCACCAGTGCTGCACATCGCCTTCGACGAACTGGCGCCCGGCGGCACGCAGCAAATGCGCGCGGGTCAGGTCCGGCCGCGACAGGCAAAGCGCCATCGTATCCTGCAATTGATCGCGAAAACCGTAGGCGCCGCTCGCCTGATAGAACCCGGCGCGGGCCCAGACGCGGCACGCAAGAGTCTGGTAGAGCAGCCAATGATTCAGCAGAATGTCGAGCGCGCGGTCGGGCGTCTTCACCTGCACGACGCCGACTATTTGCTCCCATTGCTGCGTGACCGCAGCCAACACGCCGTCGAGATCGGCCTTGCGGTATTTGGCAAGCAGCGCCTGGGCTTCGGCCCGCGTTGCCGTCTCGCCGAGAAAGAATACGATTTCCACTGCGCCGACCGGGCCGAGAGTAACGGGTGTCTGCAGGGCCGCGCAGGGATCGAGTCGGGCGCCGACGCGACCCGAAAGAAGCGTTGCCGACGCGAGCGCCGCCGGCCGGTCGATCGCGCCGTCTCGGCCGATGAATTCGATGCGATCCGCGGTCCACGATGACTGCATCCCGTTCAGGTCGGCGAACGCGACGCGCTCGCCGAACTGATCATTCCAGGGGTTCTGCGCGAACATCGCGCCCGTTTGCGGATCGATTTCCATCAGGATGAACGGCGCCGTCACGCTCCGGCTGGTCCCCAGCACCCATTCCACATAGGCGGTGACGGAAAGCCGGCGCAGGCGCCCCGAGTGATTGACGATCTTCAGCCGCGAAATCTTTACCGGATCGTCGATCGGCACATATTGCAGCAGTTCGAGAGTTATGCCGTGAGAGGCGTGTTCGAAGCGGCTGTAACCTTGTCCGTGCCGCGCGGTATAGGTCGCGTTTTTCTCGCGTACCGGGAGCGCGGTTGGTCCCCACACCTCGCCGCTGTCCTCGTCGCGCAGATAAATCGCTTCGCCGGTCCTGTCGCCAACGGGATCGTTCGACCATGGCGTCAACTGGTTCTGCTGGCTGTTGATCGACCAGGTGAACCCACTGCCCTCCGCCGATACCTGGAAGCCGAAGTCCGGGTTGGCGACGATGTTGACCCAGGGCACGGGTGTGTGTGAATTGCCTTCGAGAACGGTCGTATATTCCCGCCCGTCCTGCGCGAAACCACCGAGCCCATTGAAGAACTCCATCGCGGGGCGTGGCGGTGCGACTTCGGGCGCGACGGTCGGCGCCGCGCGTTTGACCGGGGGGGCGCCGGCAGGCTTCACATCGCGGGCATGGTTGATCTGCTCGCCCAGCGTGCCTGCGCCGCCGATGAGCACCGCACGCGCGGCCGCATTGAGAAGGTCTCGAACTTCCGCGGGGATCAGATCGGCGCGAAGCACGAACACGCTGCCCCGCGTCTCCTGCGCGGCGAGCTTGGGCATGGATTGGTTCATCCGCATCAGCGTGTCGAGCGCGGTCTGAAGGTCCTGCAGGTACGACGCGGCGCGCTCGTTCAGGATAACCAGATCGACGGCCAGCTGTTTGAGACGCCAGTACTCATGCGCATTCAAAAGCTGGCGCACGAGTTCCAGATGCTCCTGTTCTGCGATGCGAACGAGCACGATGGGAAGATCGCCCGAAATTCCGTGCGGCCATAACGCCGACACCTTGCGCGATCCGCGCGCAATGACGGCGGAGCCTGGCCGCAGCGCGGGATCGGAATAGAGTACGTGATTGGCGAGCCGCTGAAACAGATGGGCTTCGTTCGTGCCGATGCCGAGATGATGGAGTTGCATCTGCGCCTGCGTCCAGGCGAGTGTCGTCGCCCGTTCGAATGCCATGGGATCGCGGTGTTTGTCGGCCAGATCCAGCACGTCGCTGCGGGAGGACGCGACGAGGGTCCAGAATGCGACGCGCACCGTTGCGCCGCGCGGGATGCGCACGCGGCGCCGCAGGCTGAAGATCGCATCCAGCACCGGACCGCTCGTGTTGGAAAGCGGCCAGCCTTCGACAATGGCGGCGGGCGCGCGGATCGTCTGCCCCCGGCCCAGAAAACGCGCCCGGTCGGTCTCGAATTGGACGTCGGCCGAGCTTTCGCCCTCCACAACGGCGAGGTGCGCCGCCCAGACCAGCGGATCGCTCTCGGACCGGCGCCGCCGGGTGGCGAGGATCGCGCCGAGATTCGGTTCGAACTCGGTTTCCACGAAAAGCTTCGCGAAGGCCGGATGCGCGACGTCGTCTGCCTGCCTTGCAAGCGCGATTTCGGCGTAAGACGTCAGTTCGATTTCGCGCGTCCGCAGACCATGATTGGTGATTGATACACGACGAACTTCCGCATCGTCCTCGGGCGAAATCGTGACGTCGAGCGTCGTGGCGAGCGAGGCGTCCCCACGGATGATTTCGGCGCGATCTTCAAAGAACGTCACCTCGTACGCGCCGGGCTCGACGAGGCTTGGCTGATATCCGGCCGACCATATCTCTCCGTTATGAACATCGCGCAGAAATATGTAGGCCCCCCAACCGTCGCAGGTGACATCCTCGCGCCAGCGAGTCACCGCGATGTCGTGCCAGCGGCTATAGCCGGAGCCTGCCGCCGTGAGCATCGTGGAGTAGCGGCCGTTCGACAGGACATGCGTGCGCGGTACGCGGGAATGTGGCGTGGCATAGCGGCGTTGAACTTCGGGAAGTAGGCTCGCGACTATTGCGGATTCCCGCGTCTGTTCCGGCGGCGGTCGCGCGACGGCGACTTCGCGCGGGACGCGCTCCTGCAGCAGAAGCTCGACCGCCTGGATGACGGGCTCGGCGTGGAAGCGGGCGCGCATCGCCCCGTCATGCACCGCGTCCGCGATGCCGACCACCGTCATGGCCTGGTGATGCGCCATATAGGCGCGAATGACAGCGAATTTCACGCCTTCCGGCAGGCGCGCGCGCGTGTAGTCGACCGCTTCGTACCAGCCGTAGACGCCGCGCGCACCGAGCGCGGCCATGCGCCTGAAATTGCGTGCCGCCGACCCGGGATCGACCATCGCGGCTAGGCCGCTCGCGTAGGGCGCGATGACGGTGTTCTCCGCCAGCCCGCGCTTGTAGCCGAGATCGGGAACGCCGAAGCTCGAATATTGATAGGTGTGCTCGATGTCGCGGGCGTTGTATTGCGATTCCGACATGCCCCATGGCACGCCGAGCTCGGCGCCATATTCCTCCTGCCGACGGACGACCAAACGGCTGGTCTGTTCCAGCAGACTGCCCGACGGGGCGCGCATAACGAGCGACGGCATGAGATATTCGAACATCGAACCGGACCATGAGATCAGGCCCGCGCCGCTGTCGATCGGGGTCAGCGTGCGTCCGAGACGGAACCAGTGCTTGGCTGGAACATCGCCCTTGGCGATGGCGACGAAGCTGGCCAGGCGCGCTTCGGAAGCCAGAAGGTCGTAGGAATTTGAATCAAGCTGGCCGTCGGACTCCCGATAGCCGATGGACAGGAGTTGGCGACCGGCATCGAACAGGAAGCCGAATTCCATGGCCCTGAACATGCTGTTCATGAGATCGCCAAGAGCTCCGAGGCGCTGCATCGTCGATTGCGCGGCGTCCGCGGATTTCTCGAACGCCACGATCAAATTCGCGAGGTACTCTTCGGCACCGCCCTGTTCCCGGCGCTCCGCCAGATCCTGACTCCCCTTCGCGCATTGCGCGGGCAGCTCGGCGAGGCTGGACTCAGCATCCAAACGATCGATGATGTTGACGGGAACTCCCCGCTCGCCGCCGAGCGGCGCCCAAGGCAGCAGCGTGTCGAAATCCCGCCGATGCGAAACGACACAGGCGCGCAACGCGTCTGCCCAGACGACGACGGGCAACTCCCCCCCGGCCGCACCGTGTTGTTCTTCAGACCAGGCGCGCGCGAGTTCGCAGATTGTGTCGGCCGCGCGAGCCATTCTCATAAGACGTTGCGCAATTTCCGTTGGTCTGCATGGCGGCTCGCGAAGCAGATCGCCGAACA
Organism: Rhizomicrobium sp.; assembly: GCA_036266955.1. Classification (GTDB taxonomy): domain Bacteria; phylum Pseudomonadota; class Alphaproteobacteria; order Micropepsales; family Micropepsaceae; genus Rhizomicrobium. The sequence continues at coordinate 35,770 of DATAWY010000051.1, read as the reverse complement.
AATCCACTGCGGCGCTCAGCTGAACCGGCTCGACCCGGGGCGCGCGCCCGTGTTCAAGTAGTGTCTTTACGGATTCAACCACCAGCGCGAGATTGTCGGCCAGTCCGCCGAGCCAGCGCGAATTCACGACGGGATGGCAAGGGATTTCGCGGCACGCGTTACCCAGCGCGATCAGGTGCCCCGCAAGATTGCCACTATCCACCGTCGACACATATTTGGGCTCCAGCGCGCGAAGATCGCTCGTATCGTACCAATTGTAGAAATGGCCACGGTACCGCTCCAGCTTCTGAAGTGTCGCCAGGGTCGCTTCGAGCCGCTCCGTAGTATCAAGCAATCCAAGCCAGCCGAAATCGTGAGCCGCCACGACCGACAGCAGATACAGGCCGATGTTTGTCGGAGAGGTGCGGTGCGCAATGACAGGCTTGGGGCACTCCTGAAAATTGTCGGGGGGCAGCGAATTGTCATCGGGTACGACAAATTTTTCGAAGAACCGCCAGGTGCGCCTTGCGATGAGCCGCAATTCCAGCACGTCCGGCGGTGCAATGGACAAGTGTCCCGAATCGGGTGGGGGTAGGCTCGCCCATCGCGCGGCGACCGGCGACAGAACCCACAGCGCCGCAAACGGCGCTGCGATCGGCCACGCGTGATGAGCTGCAAGGACCATCGCGAGCGCCATGAACACGGCGAAGGCAGCGCTCGCCGCGATCTGCGCGATCAGCGATCGCGGGTCGAATTGCGAATCATCGTTGCTCTGCGACGTGGTCACCCATTCGAGCAGGCGGCCCCGACGGATGAACAGACGAAACAGCGTGCGGCCCACCGCATCAACCATCATCCAGGCCTGATGCGCCAGGAAAGTGATGAGAAACGCGCTCTGCAGAATGCCGCTCGCGAAGTCGCCTCCCAGCGTGCGCAGATGCGTGCGTATCGGCATTCCTTCGCTTCGCGGCAGGATGCCCGCCATCGCAGGAAGAAGCGGCGGCAGCACGATCGTCAGGAGTATGTAGATGGTCCATGTCCCGGCCGGAGCGAGGGGCAGGAGAAGCCAGGCGACGAGCATCGCAAGCAGGGCTGCTGGAGCCGACAGTGAGCGCCGCAGGTTGTCGAACATCTTCCAGCGGCCGATCACGGGAATTGTCGTTTCGGCAGAGCCGCCCGGTACTTTGCGGCCGCGTCCGAAGATCCAGGGAAGCAGCTGCCAATCTCCCCGCACCCAGCGGTGCTGGCGGGCGGCGGCCACGTTGTAGCGCGACGGAAACTCCTCGACGAATTCGATGTCGGAGGCGAGTCCGGACCGAGCCAGCGTTCCTTCGAGAAGATCATGGCTAAGCACGGTGCTGTCGGGAATCTTGTCTTCGAGCGCCGCTTCAAAGGCGTCCACGTCGTAGATGCCCTTGCCGCTGTAGGTGCCCTCTTCGAACAGGTCCTGATACACGTCGGCAACGACGAAAGCGTATGGGTCGAGGCCGTTAGGGCCGGAAAAGACGCGCTGGAAGAGCGAGCCTTCGCTGCCGATGGGCAGCGATGGTGTTATGCGCGGTTGAAGAACGGCGTGCCCTTCCACGATGAGACGCGTCTGAGCGTCGAATCGCGGCCAGTTGAGAGGATGCGCCATTTTCCCCACCAGCCGCCGTGCCACGCCGATCGGCATGCGCGTGTCGGCATCCAGCGTGATGACGTAGCGAATGCCTGCGGGAAGTGATGGTGGACGGCCGTCGAGCGGCAGGAACGTCGTGTCGGACGCGCCACGAAGCAGGCGATCGAGTTCATGCAGCTTGCCGCGCTTGCGTTCCCAGCCGATCCATTTCCGTTCGCCTTCATTCCAGACTCTTCTGCGGTGCAGAAGAAAGAAACGGTCCTCCTTGCCGGTCCGCGGATACCGCGCGTTCAGCCTCGCAATTCCGTGGACAGCGGCGGCGAGAACGGCCTCGTCATCTGCTGCGTGCTCGGACTGTGAATCGGTCCAGTCCGACAGGAGCGCGAATGAGAGGTTTTCATCCGGATTGGAAAGATAATGCACCTCCAGACGCTCGATCTGCCGTTCGACGGCGGATTGAGCCGTCAGCAGCGTGGGTACGACCACGATCGTGCGCAGCTCCGGAGGAACGCCATCGCGCAATTCGAGCGCAGGTAGAAGCGAACCGCCCACCCGTTGCGTGATGAGGCGGTTCACCACCGCGACCGCGACATCCGAAGCCGGAATCGCGCCGACGATGCCCAGCACAACCAGTAGCCAGCCGGCCACCGCGGCGTGCTCCATGCACAGGAGCGCGGCGGCCAGAACGACAGCAGTCACGAGCGCGATCAGTCCGACATAGCTCATCACTCCGAGATCGGAGCCAAGGCGGAAAAGCCGCGTACGCAATGGAGTCCGGCAGCCGAGTTGACGTTCGAATCCGCGACGTCCTCTGGAGATCAGGAAGTAGCCCGGATCACTTTCACGGCGGACGCGGTCGGCCGCTGTGCCGGGCGAACCTTTCGTGGCCGCCAATGCGCGCTGCGCGACGTCGATTTCCTCCCGGCCTGAGCCGCGCGCAAGCTCCTCGATGGCGCGCCGGTAGAGATCGCGCGTGGGGAAATCCATGGCCGCGAAATCGCTGCCGCCGCGCAGGATCACGTCGATCCGGCTGACGCTTTCCACGAATTCCGCCCAGTTCAGCATGGACACCAGACGCATGCTGGTGATCACATTTCGCACGGTCACGTTCATCGCGCTCTGGATCTGGAATTCCTCCTGCACGATCTGATCCGTGCTCGTGCCCTCCGCGGCCAGCCTTTCGTTCAGCCAGTGCAATGCCGGCGTCGCGTTGGGATCGCGATCCCGCAGGCGCTGCGAGAGCTGGACGGCGAAAGCCGTGGACCACGGCGCCTGGGCGAGGCTCTGACGCACGGAGGCCCACGGCTCGGGATCGCGGTCGGCTGTGCCCAGAATGCGATCGGCGAGGTCATTCGCCAGCTGGCTCGCCGCCAACCGCACCACGATGGCCTCGGCCAGACGCCGCAAATTTTCGACGAGGGTGATCCGCAAGGTAATCGCGATCGCCCACAACTCGCCAATGGTGAGCGGTTGCACGCGCTGATAGGCCTCGGTGAAGCGCGTGAGCCTTTCCAGGTCGAAGGCGCTGTCGGTGTGTGCCACGATCGCCCACGCAACCCCGAAAACACGCGGAAAGCCTTTCAGGGGTCCGTCGGCGAGTTTTGGCAGCGCGCGATAATAGCCAGGCGGAAGGTCCTGTTTGATTTCGCGGATCTGCTCGTCCACCACGTGAAAATTGTCCAGCAGCCACTCCGCCGCCGGCGTGATCGGCTGATGCGCATGCGTGGCTCTGACAATCCTTCGATAGGTTTCGATGAGAACGGTGGTATTTTCGTAGAGACGCCGCGCCACGGGGCGTCCCGCCTTCGAGTGCGAAATGTTTTGCGCCTTCGCAAGGCTCTCGGCGTGCTGCTCAAGTCGCTCGACGCTGAAAAGCTCGGCGCGGATCGGCGGTTCCGGCGTCCCCGCTGCGACCCTGCGGTCCGTAAAGCTGCGCAGGCGTAAATTATGCAAACTCTCGCGCCCCGCCCGAAACAAGCTGCTGACAGTCCAATTTGACCGCTCTGCGGGAAATTCGCCAGCCCCTCGCTGCAATGCGTTTGGCGGGGATGCGGCCGGCTCCGGAAAAGCGGTGAACGGGCAATGTCGAGCCCAGGCGATCCGCCGCGGCCCGGCTGCCCGCAGCGCCGAGGCCCGTGGCGGCTAGCGTCGGGGATGCCGACGCAAGCTGCCGGGCAGGCTTGCGACGTTTCAAGCCCGCCGCAATGCCCAATCTGTCAAGGCAGGGCAACACCGAAGTCATCACCAAGGTCGTCGATGAATACCAGCACCTTGCAACCCTGCGCGAGCTGAAAGCTTCCGTCGGGATTGGTGAGCCGGGCGGAGGTGACCTCGATTCAATGCGTCAGCGTGAAGGTGAGCAGTTTCGCACCCGACTCGATGTCTCTTGCCGGCATCGGACGGTGGTCTCAGGATATTCCTTGCGGGGCAGCCTCGCAGCGTCCCGCGGCAGCGTGCTCTTGACGGCGCATGGGGCGGATTGCTCGGCGCCGATTTCGGCAATGTGATCTTCAGCACGCCGCCTCTGGCGAAAAGAGTCTTGACCATCTTGGGATCGGGCTCGAACGGGAGCGTGATGGCACGGGCGAACTTCCCGAACATGCGCTCCTGATGGCAGTAGTCACTGTGCCGCGAATGGTTCTCCATCCTCTTCTCGCCCTTGATCGTCAGAACGTCACAGGGACTTGCCATGATTGATGCCTGTTTTCAGGTATCGGCCTACGTGCGGTGAAGGTGTTGCACGTTGCGAGTAATACGTTGCGGCGTAACGTGCGAAATTAATTTGTGATTCCCCATAAACTCAGGAATGGTCTGATCAGGCTCGGACATCGCGTCGTCAATCTTGCCGGCAGGGAAATCGCGCGCGCCCATGTGCGCTATTCTCCTCCGCGTCGCGGGGCCGCCCGGGAATATCGGTTCAATCGGCAGAGAACGCCAAGGCGACCTTTCAACCGTACGAGCTTTCGGCTAAGGCCGTTACCGCCTTTGGGCATGCGACAGTCCCCCCCACCGAGTGCGTCGAAAATTCTGATTGGCTTGCCGGATCGAGAAATGCTGCCTTTCCACGCCTATCTGATCTATTGCGGTGTCTACGCTGTCGCCACCGTGGCGCCAGGACCGGGTATGATCGCCATCGTGGCGCTCGCCCTCGGTTCGGGCTTCCGCGCCACCATTCCCGCGGCGCTCGGTGCCGCGGTCGGGGACTGGACGCTGATGTCGATTGCGGCATTCGGGCTGTCGCTTCTGGCCAGGACGCTGGGGCCGGGCTTCGGGCTGGCGCTCGTGGCGAATACACTGGGGCCGCTGTTCCTGGTCCTGAAGCTCGCGGGCGCTGCGTATCTGATCTTTCTGGGCTGCCGCTACTGGGCCACGAAAGTCCCCGCTCTTCCCGATGGCGTGCCGGCACGTGCGCGGCGGGGCTTCCTGTCCCAGCTGTCGCTGACGCTTGGCAATCCGAAAGCCACTGCCTTCTTTGTGGCGCTGCTGCCGACGGTCGTGGATTTGCACAGCTTGAACGGGTTCGGCTATCTGCAGCTTTCGGCGGCGAGCTTCATTCTGATACCGGTGATCGCACTGGCCTATGCGGCGCTTGCTTCGCGCGTTCGGGGACTTCTGGCCAGCCAGGGAGCGCGCAAGGCAATCAACAAGACGGCTGGTACCATTCTGGCGGCCGCAGGTGTTGGTATTGCGCTGCTCCCCCTGAAATAGCGTGCTGCAGGTTGTGCAGATCGCTTGAGGCATTGAAGGATGAAGCTTGAAACAGCTCTGGGAGCGGTCCGGCTCGCTGCCTATCTCGGCATGTTCGCCCCGCGGCCGCCGGCAGCAAACACGATCAGCCTCGACCAGAGATTGGCGGCCTTGCCCACGCACGGAGCTCCGGTCAGCCGTCCTGTGGTCATTCGCTGGAACGCGCATCACGTACCGTTCATCGAGGCCCAGAGCGACCGGGATCTGGCCGTCGCGCTCGGCATTGTTCACGCGCATCTGAGGCTCGGACAGATCGAAGCGTTTCGGCGCATCTCGGCCGGCCGCATGAGCGAAATGGTCGGCCCGGTTGCGCTTGGACTCGATCACACGTTGCGCATCTTCGATTTCGGCGGCCCGGTGCCGGACATCCTGCGCGAGCTACCGGAGGAAACCCGCAGTTGGCTAGACGGATTCGTGGAGGGAATCAACCACGTCCTTTTCGCCGCTGCACCGCCCCACGAATTCGCGCTGTTCGAACTCAGACGGGAGCCCTGGACCGTCGGGGAAGTCCTCCGTCTGGGACGGCTCTTCGCTTCCGACGGACTCTGGTTGGTCTGGCTGAGATTGCTCGGCATCCGGCGCTCGCCCGAATGGCGTGGCCTGTGGGCGAAACTCGTCGGCGCGGGCGCGCTGAAGGTACCGGAGCCCGCTGCCGCGATGGAGACTGCGGCGTTGCAGGCGCTCCTGGGAGCTAACAACCGCAGCGGCAGCAACGCGCTGGCAGTCGGAGCAAAGCGAAGCGAAAACGGCGCCGCGTGGCTCGCAGGCGACCCGCACCTCAGCCTCTCCCTGCCGGGTAACTGGCTCCTGTTGGGCTATCGCAGTCCAAGCCATGAGGCTGTGGGGCTTATGATTCCGGGTCTCCCGCTAATGGCAATCGGCCGCAACCCACTTATCGCCTGGGGCGGCACCAGTCTGCATGGCCACATGACCGAGCTGTGCAACACGGCCAATGCCGGAAAGGATGGTTGGAGTTCCCGCGAGGAAGTCTTCAGGCCACGCTGGTCGCACTCCAGGCGGCTCAAGGTTCGCACCTGTGATTTAGGACCGATCCTGTCCGATTCGGAGTTTTACAATGCTTCGGAAACTCCGCTCGCGCTGCGCTGGGTCGGGCATCACGCGAGCGACGAATACACCTCCATGCTGGCCGTCAGCCGGGCACGGGACTGGAGCGAGTTCCGTTCGGCGCTGCGCGGCTTTGCCGTACCAGGCCTGAACATGGTGTATGCCGATGCCAAGGGGAACACGGGCCACGCGCTCGCCGCATGGGTGCCGAACGGCGCGCTGCCGGTTCCCGACGATCTGGTGAACCACGAGGCCCGCGGTTCCTGGTGCGATTTCCTGAATTCGGCCGAGCTTCCAGCGCGCTTCAATCCCGAAAGCGGGTTCGTTGTTTCCGCAAATGGCAGGCCGGACGGAGACGTTGTCGTCGGTCACCTGTTTTCGTCGCGGGATCGCGCCGACAGAATCACGAGGCTTCTCGAAGCCGCGCCGCGCGTGGGATTTCGCGAGCTTGCCGCAATCCAGACAGACGTACAGGTGGATGCGGCGCAAAACCTTGCCCGCATGTTCGCCCGGGCGGCGCGTTCCGGACCCGGGTCTCCACCAAATAAAAGATGCGCGGAGGTTCTCGCCCTCCTCGAGACGTGGGACGGCAATTACAACGCCCAGTCCCGCGGTGCCGCAGCGTTCGAGCTTATGCTTTTCGCATTCGCGCGCGCTTTCCATTCGCCTGACGCTCTCATGGCGTATCACGCGTCATGGGCGCTGCGCGACCTTATCCGCGCCGATGTCGAAAGCGGCGACGAATCGCAGGTTGCCGTCGCGGCGCGGCGGGCATTGCATTGGGTTTCACGACGATTGGGAACAAGAAGATGGGGTGATCTGCATCGGCTAAGGTTGAACTATCCGCTGGGCGCATTTCCCCTGGCCGGCCGGCCTTACCGCTACTGCGATCTCCCCTCGTCCGGCGGCAGCGACACGGTCATGAAAACGGCGAACGGCCTTGTTTCGGGCCGGCACTCCGTTCGCTACGGCGCCAACGCGCGCTACATCTTTGACATGTCGGATGTGGACGGCAATTATTTCGTCATGCTTGGCGGGCAGGACGGCTCGTTCGGCTCGACCACCTTCGCCGATCAGGTAGAGCACTGGCGGCGGAGCGCCTACGTTCAATTGCCGCTTCGTCGGGGCACGGTCGCACGGATGTTCCCGCACGTGACCACGCTCGTTCCCCGGCAGGGGAACGATCCGGAATCCGGCTTGTCGTCGACGCAGGCGAACGCGACGTAATCCTGCAGCTCTTCATGGAAGCCGTTCGCGAGGGCGCGGGATTTGGACTAGCTTGGCACGCCACCCCCTGTTAGCTTTCGGGCTGGCGCGGTTTGCGCATGACCGGGACGCGGGCAGCCTGCCAGCACATCGGCGGGCGAAAGTGCCGCTTTTGAAGGGGAATTGACATGACCGAGAATGCACCCGGGCCAACCGGGCAGGCGCGGCCGAATCGGCGACGTGGGAGTGGATGCGCGCGCCGCCTGGCATGGGCGCTGATGCTGTGTGGAGTTGGCGCTTTCGCCGGCGCGGCTGCTGCACAGACCGGTCCTGCACCGACAGGCCCAGCACCGACAGGCCCAGCACCGACAGGCTATGTCAGCATTCTGGGCGGTGGGCCGGTTTACAAGCACGTCCCGAAAAACATCATGGAACTCAAGAAATCAGGGTTCAATGAACTGATCGTCTGGAGCGTCGAGGTCGGAAGCACGGGCAATCTGAACCTGAACGGCGAATTTCCGCTGACATCGTCGGGCGCCTATATCGGGAACGAGACATACCCCGATTTTCCCGCCGATCTGAAGAAGATCAAGCAGGGCACGGTCACACGCGTCACCCTCAGCATCGGGTCGTCCAACTACGGCGACTGGGAAAATATTGAAGCGCTGGTCGATTCGCAGGGAACCGGGCCGGGCAGCATTCTCCACCAGGATTTCGCCGCGCTAAAGCAGGCTCTGCCGATCGATGCGATCGATTTCGATGAGGAGAACGGCTATGATCAGGCTTCAACGGTCAAATTCGCGGTGATGCTGGGCAAGCTCGGCTATCACGTCACGATGGATCCATATACCAACTCTGGCTTCTGGACGTCGGTGGTGTCGCAAATCAACGACAAGCGCGCCGGCACGGTGGATGCCATTCATTTGCAGACGTATGCCGGGGGCGAGGGGAACAGTCCCTGCTCGGGCTGGGATTTCGGCAGCGTGCCGGTTTATCCCGGCGTCTCGGACCAGACCTCGGCGCCGCCCTATCTGACGCCGCCGGAGGCGAAGGCGGCGATGAAGAACTGGCACGAGCAATGCGGCATCACCGGCGGCTGGCTGTGGATTTTTGATCAGATCGCGGGCACGCATCTGGTGCGGGCGTACGCCCACGCGATCACCAAGGGCGTCGGCGGAACGGCATCACGCTAGCGGTCGGCGATTTTTGAGACAGGCGGTGGCGGGGAGTAATCCGCCCACCCAGACCAGCGTCAGGGCGCGACGCCGTAGCCTGCGTAGGTCTTCGCGATGTCGCGATCGATTGCTTCGGCGGCCGCAATGTCGGCATCGCGGGAAGAATCAGTCGCGGCTGCAGGCGAAGTAGCGGCGGCCGCGCCAAGCCAGAACGCTGCTGCGTACACGCAAGCACGAAATTCCATGGTGAAGTCCCTCCGCTCGGCGACGCTGCGCGCGGCTTTCGTATATGCTCAACAATACCTTACGGCTGATGATCGAACCCGCCCGCAGGGGGATGGTCCAGGTTGCGCGCGCACCACTCGAGTCCCGTCCGCGGTGAAGGGCACCTGGCGCATGCACTCGCGCGACCCTTCGCCGGCGCTCGGCCATCGACCTGCTTGAGCGTCGCATATCGGCTTGCATGAATGCTGCCCCTTTTTTCGAGCGATGCGCCACCAGCCGCCAGCCGAAACCACGCGCGGCAAGATGTCCATGCGATGCCCCGCCCCAAGTGCCAACAGCCAGCCTTCTTCGATACAACACAATATCAATATTGTTGTTGGCTGACAGCACCGATCGCAAATTAGCGCAAATTTTCGCCAAAAACCGGGCGGGCCGCGGCAAGCGGGCGGGGAGTCATCGAAAACGCAGGCGAGCGTCAGGGCGCGCGCCCTGAAGATCTGGCGTCAGCGGTACGGCATCACGGGCGGCCGGGCGTGGATATTCGATCCGATCGCGCGCACCGGCCTGGAGCGGAAATACGCCCATGCGATCACCAGGGGCGTGGGCGGAACGCCACGGTAGTGATGTTGCGGACGGGCGATTTTCGAGCGAGGCCGGCCCGGTCACGCGCGGGAAAATCTACGCCATGTTAGGCAATCTCGCGTAATTCCCTGGCCGTCCTGTTGCTCTCCAGTCGTATTGCGCATAGTCTGGATTCGACAACCGCGCATCGACGCGAATTCGTCCGATTGTCGGGCGATTTTTCAAGGGGAGATGAGATGAAAATCAACCACTATCTGGCGGCCAGTGTCTCGGTTCTGGCTGTGGCCACAATGGCTTCGGCCGCGAGTGGCGCTCCGGCGCACAAAATCTATCTTCCCTACCACTGGGGGACGACGGCTCCGAAACCGGTCATGCCCCGCGCTCATGCGTATCGGGCTCCGTATGTGGCGCCGAAGGCGAGCGCGTCCGGCACATGGACGGACGTGGGCGGTGTTCCCTTCAGTGGCGAGGGCGGCTCGGCGCCGCTGGTGCTGACCGACGGCACCGTCATGATCAAGCAGGCATTCACCGGCAGCGCCGGCGTATGGTACAAGCTCACGCCGGACAGCAAGGGGAATTACACGGACGGTACCTGGACCAAGCTCGCAGCGATGCCGTCCGGCTATTCACCCGACTTCTTCGCCGAGCAGGTTCTGACCGACGGCCGCGTCCTGATCGAAGGCGGGGAATACAACGACAACAACAGCGCCTGGACCAACAAGGGCGCGCTGTACGATCCGGTCGCGAACAGCTGGACGTCGGTGAGCCCGCCGAGCGGCTGGTCCACCATCGGCGACGCGCAGAGCATCATCCTGCCGAACGGCACCTACATGCTCGCCAATTGCTGCGACGACCCTGGCAAGCAGGGGCTCGCCTCGATCAGCGGGACCTCCGTGACATGGACGCAAGGCAACAGCTATAGTTACAACGACGAGCAGGGCTACACCTCATTGCCGGATGGCAACGTGCTCATGGTCGACGTGTGGAATCACGGCAGCACGTATGACGACTATGAAATCTACAATACGTCGACGGGTACCTGGAGCCTTGCAGGCGAAACGGCCAACTATCTGAGTTCCACCAGCACCTACGAGCTCGGCGCCGCGCCGCTCACTCCGCAATACGGCACGGATGGCACCGTCATCCAGTTTACCGCCAACGGAAATCCGGGCGTCAACGACATTTACGACGTCGCGAGCAGCACATGGACGGCGGGTCCGGTCACGAAAGTCGGTTCCACCGTATACTATTACGCCGATGCTCCGTCGGCTACGCTGCCGGACGGGAATGTTCTCACGGAAGGCAGCCCGGGCTACGGCTCTACGCCCGCGCATTTCTGGGAGTTCAACATCAGCGCGACTGGCACGGTGACGGCGACCCAGGTGAACGATACGAACGAGTCGCCGCACAGCTCCAACTTCTGCGGCAACCTGATACCCCTTCCGACAGGCCAGATGCTGTGGGACGACAGCCAGTATAGCACCGAGGTCTCCGTCTATACGCCGCAGGGCTCGCCGAACAGTTCCTGGCTGCCCGTGGTCTCGAGCGTGGCATCGACCCTTACGATCGGCAGCACGGGCAACGCCATTTCGGGCACCAACTTCAACGGCTTCGACCTTGGCGGCTCCTATGGCGACGATGCGCAGGCGGCTACCAACTTCCCGCTGGTACGCATCACCAACAACAGCTCGGGCAACGTCTGCTTCGCCCGCAGCTACAACTTCTCGACCATGGGCGTGTGGACGTCCGGGACCACGAATGCCACGTTCGATATTCCCAGCACTTGCGGGTCCGGCGCGAGCATGCTTCAGGTCGTGGCAAACGGCATCGCATCGGCGGGCGTCGCCGTCACGCTGCAGGGACAGCAGATCCACTGCATTGATAACGGCAAGATTTGCATCGCCAACCATTGAAACGCAGTTCTTTCCGGACGATTTCGAATGTCTTCATGGGCGGGGAAACCCGCCCATGAAGTTTTCAGCGGCTCGCAGCGTTCGATCGATGTCCTGTATCAGCGCGTGAAGCCACGCAAAATGGTGGATTGCAGGGCCTGTCCACCGATGTGTCGTTCACGAGTACTGGCTCCGACCAGTCGAAGTGCTGCGTGCTCGTCACGAAGGACGAGGACTTTGTACCTTCGGAACGCTCGCGGCATTCAGGGTTGCGGGTCGTCTGGATACGGACCGGAAATGTTTTCATCAGCGCCGAAAGGGAATGCTGTCGCCGTGCCTCGTCAACCGGTGAGGACGAAGCTGCCCGCGCGGTACGAAGACCCAGGTGAGGCCGATCATGGCGGCGAGCGTGGCGAGCCGCGCCAGATTGCCGAGCTCACCGCCAACGGTATTTTCGCCGAGCGCGAACAGGGACCAGACCAGATTGAGTCCCGCGTGGATGATGAAGCCCGGCCAGATCGAGTTCCAGCGTTCCGTCAGCCAGCAAAACAGAACGCCGCCCACGAAAGTGATCGTGCTGTTCATCAGGCCCTGCCAGCCCTTCGGCATCCGCGCCGCTTCAAACCTTGATCGCGCCCCTGCCGCCGAGAGCCGTGCTGCCGCACGCCGGAGCGCATTATCCCTGAAGGACTCGTATGGCAAGCCGAACCTTGCGCGTGTCACGGTATTTCTGCAGTATTGCCGACAGCTCGGAAGATACGCATGTTGATGGTTGACGTTCGCTTGGAGGCACGGACTTGAGCGCTTCAGCGTTGCTGCACCTCGCGGTACAGCCTAAAGCGTACAATTCCGTCTTGTTTTATGGGGCTGTTGCAGAGACCGTGGGATGACCGATGACTACCGCGCCCGATTGATCGCGAGGCGAAAGAAACTTGGCTTGTCTCGCCGTCAGATGGCGGCGAAGCTGCTCACACCGCTCGTCACCTACGAGCAATGGGAGACAGGCGCCAGGCGTACACCGGGCGTTGCGATCCTGGCTGCAGAAGCCGTCGCCAGAACAAGGCCGCCGAACGCGACTTCAATCCGTAATTCTGCCGCTGCCACGATTCCTGGGCTCGCGGATGGCAGGCGAACGGCTGCCGAGGTAGCCGCGGCAGCCGGGGTCGGTATCAAGCGCGTCTATCGGGCTGCGTACGACGCAAAAAAGGCTGGCCGCCCGCTGACATTCGCGCGCTCGACCGGACAACGGGAACCGCAACGCAGGCGCAACGCGGCCATCGCCGCTTCCATACGCAAGGGAAGTACCCTGGCGGCGCAGGCTGCCAAATATGGCATAACCAGACAGGCGGTGCACCATATCGCGGTACGATACGGGGTCAGAGCGTCCGCGCTCCGCAGGGAAGAGTCGGCCACGCGCGCGCGACTGGCCGGAGAGGAGAAAGACCGGTCGAAACAGGAGAAGTTGCGCAAGAGACAACGACTGGAAAAACAACTGATTGATATGAAATTATCCGGTCTCACATATAAGGAGATTTCTGCTCGCATGGGGCTGAGCATCGGAAAGCTTATAAAGGTATTCCGGGCCAATAACATTTCACGGCCGCACGTGAAACGCGATCTGGCAACACGGACCATGATTGCCAGGCGCTGGAGCGACGGCGAGGATGCCGAACAACTGGCGGCTGAATTCAAGACCAGCGCCGAATATGTGAGAATTCTGGCAAATAAACTTGGGTTTCACCGCCGCGGCGCATCTTCCCGGCAGAACCCGGCAGGCAAATGAACCGGTATGATTGAGCGTTCCAAAGACGATACGACTTCATCGGCTGGCGCCTTGCCGGCCATGGCACGCTTTACCGGGACGGAGCGCGCGCGTGCATGTCGCCATATTCAGAAAGCATGGCTCGCTGATGCCATCGGAGACGAAGCGGCCCGAGCAGGCAGGCTTGGAAAACGGACTAGGAACAGCCTGAGAAAAATGCCCGGTCGAATGCGGCACGTCAACCGCCTACGGCGGAGTATTGCCGTTCAGCACGCGATATAGGTACACGAAGCCGAAGCCGTACGTCTTGTCGAGCGCGCAGGGATCAACGGTCTGCGTTTCGTGTCGAATCGTATCAATTCCACTCGTATGCGAATCATCTTCGACATAACTCGGTCCGTTTTCGAGGTCGAACCCGTTTACCAGTCCGACTGCCACGCAAACGACTGTTGCAGTCGAAAGTCCGTACGTACAGGGCAAGCGAAGCGGCGCATTTCTGCGGTCCCGATCACGAAGCCACTCGGCGGCGTTCTGAGATCGCTCGGGAGGTTCCAAAAAGTAGGGTAACTGGTGTGGTGCGAGGGCGAGGCATTGCGCTTCTTGCACCAGCGTGTAACCCACCAGGCTGCCCGGCCAACATTTGAACAGTGCGCGACTCACGCCCTGCAGTTCCGAAGTGACGTCTTCGGGATTGATGACGGTAGCTTTGTACTCCCGAACTTGCGGCAGGACGAGCCGCGGTATTGCGATTGCAGTGTTATTGAACGATGGCAGCAAATCTCCCTGCCAATTAGGGACTGTTGGTGTTGGCTTCAGCAGGAAAATGATTTCATGCTCAGACGCGTTGCTTTCATGGAATGAGCTCCGGTTCATGTGCAAGAATGCGATCAGAAGCCCCAAGTGCAATAGCAATACCGGACCAAGCGCCACGAGCCGTCGATAGATCGCCGGCCGGTCGGGTGCAGGGGGGATGCATTCCCGCTTCATTCTATCGCATCAAATCGCCGGCCCCAATTTAGCAGCAGTCTGCCGGGAGGCATCCGGAAAAATGGCCTCGAAAGCTTCGGGCGACACGTCGTGCATGGTCGCGCGGATGTTGCCGATCGCTTCGAGAATATCGGTCAGGTGCGCGACGGCGGAACGCACGATCATCGGAAGATCCGCACGGCTTCGGCCTCGGTCCGCGGCCGGTGGACGGGATGCACGCCGTCGCGGGTCATGATATCGGCGGGACGTCCCAGAATTCGCGAGGCCAGTTCCTTCACGTCCATCAGCGCGAACAGTCCGAACTTTCCCTTCTCGCAATCGAAGAACAGATCCACGTCCGAATTGGCGCGCGTCTCGCCGCGGGTCGTCGAGCCGAACAGAGGGGCGCCATTCAGATATTTGTTACTTCAGCGCCAGAACGAATACGGTACCAAGCCCGTATGCTCCCCCGCCGTTTGTCGTGCCACAAAGGGTGCCAGTGCCAATCCATGTCAGACCGCCCATCGGCCCCCAACCGTCAGCGTAGCCAGTGAACGAATACAGAATTTTTTCCTTTCCATCGGTGGAAAGCCTGTATACCGTTCCGGCGCTATGTGCGCCTCCGCCTGTGGTCGTGCCATACAAATTGCCCTTCGTGTCTGCGATCACGCCAGCATACGGCGTTCCACCGTCCCACGGGCCGTTAGTGCCGAAAGCGTATAAAATCGTTTCATTGCCGTCAGGAGTGATTTTATATACCGTCCCCTGACCGCCATACGGTCCCCCTTCGGAGGTTGTGCCGTATAGATTGCCGTTCGCATTCGCGATCAGATTGCCCCTGGGATAGAAGCCGGAATCGTTGGAAAATTCGAAAATTACGGCTTCCGCGCCGTCCGGCGACAATGTGAAAACCGTTCCCTCGTTTTGGGAGCCGCCAACGTTTGTTGTGCCGTAAAGGTTTCCGCTCTGGTCGCGGATCAGAGTTGAGTATGATCCCGCGCCGTCATTTGGTTGCCCCTTGAACGAATACAACACAGATTCCGTCTTGGATGTCGGAGCCGGATAATGGATTTCGAATACGGTTCCGTATCCGTCGACGCCGCCGCTCCAGGTCGTCCCATAAAGGTTTCCCGCCTCGTCCGTGACCAGCCCGGCTTCGGGAATTTCTCCATCAGGCTGTCCGCTGAATGTGTGCAATACGGTCTCTTTGCCGCCTGCATCGATCCGGAAAACAGTGCCATAGTCAGGACCTATGGCGGTTCCGTAGAGGTTGAGATGCGGATCTGCAAGCAGGGTTCCTGCCGGACTGTAAACCTCGTCGTTGATGACCTGCTCGCTGCCGGTCAGGGAAAGCTTGTAGACCGTTCCGCTGTTGTTTGCGCCACCGGAAAAGGTTGTGCCATACAGATTATTGTCCGGGGCCAGAATAATGCCGGCGTACGGGTGAGCACCGTCATTCCCTCCCGCGAAGGAATGAAGAACCGTAAAGGTGGCGGCGCATACCGTGCTATGCGCGGCGATCGACAGGACTGCCATCCCGCAGCCCAGGAAAATGATCCCTGGACGAGTCAGATTTCGCAACATTGTGGGCCAGGTAAGGAGTGGCGGGAGAACCTAGCCAGCCGAATTTAATTTTCTGTTGCTGCGCACTGTGGACGCCGCGCTGAACGTGGGAGTTTTGCAGATATACGGTGTGGTGGGAGCACGGGCCGGCGCAGGGTTCGCCGGGCTGATGCTCCCGTTAGCCTATGCTCCCTGCCGCGCGGCACCCAGAACGGCGCTCGCCTGGTCGAGACGGTCGCTGTAGGCGTTGAGCACGGCCGCGGTGAGGGGGACGTGCGCTGCGCCTCGTCGAAGCGTTCCTGTTTTGCGGGACGACAGCACTCCGGCACGCCGCGGCCAGAGGCCTGGGATCACGCCTCCCTGCGGCAGGGTGCCGCCCGGCGTTGGGCACGAGTGCTCGTGTCAGCCCCTTCTGCGCAGTCCTGCTGCAGGCGACGCAGGAGATTTAGCCGCGCGATCCACAGGACATATGAATCCACTGTTCCGCGTCCGGCCTCTCCGGACTTTCCGCGGGCCGAATATAGGTAGTCACATAGGCCCAGCCGCTTTTGACAGTTCTGACTTGCTCGATGTCCAGGATGCGGTCCGGATCGACAGCGAGAAGGCCGGGCTGGGAATATTCAATCTCGGAAGCCGGTACGCCGTTGCAAAGCGTTGTCCGCTCCTCTCTCACAAAATGAAGACCTTTGACGCCTTGCAATTTCGTGTCGTTGCTCGCAACAAAATCGCCCAGATCGGAAAAATCCGAATACGCTCCCGCACTGAGGTACTGTTCGGCGGCGGGTGCCAGAGACAGTTTGGATGATACCAGAATCCCGGCCGCGTATGGCGATGCGCCATCACGTTCCCAACCATTTGGAGCACGAGGCGGAACAAATGGAGTCGGTGGCGGCGGGGTACCGCCCCTGAGCGACCATCGTATTATAACCCCTGTATACGATTCCACCTGGGCGCCGTTCTGTGTCGCCGGGCGGTATGTCCATGTCATCGCGCATTTGAGCGTCGCCGCATCCAGCGCGCCGCTGCCGCTACTTTCCTTGACAGTGACGTCCGCAACCGTCCCCTTCGCGGTTACGTGCACAAGTACCATGGTTGTCCCCTGCTGACTCAAGCGGATGGCGATTGGCGGATGGAAATGTACGCAGCCCGGAGGTCCGACTAGAATCGGCGGGGTTACCCTGGTTGCGGGTGAGGCTGGCCGGCTCGTTGGCCGGCGGGATTGGATCGCGCCTGGTGTTGCTGATGGTGTAGCATCGGACAGACCAAATCACGGCGTGAGTTGAAACACGACGCCGCAGCCGGGCTCGAGGATCACCTCTTCCGGGCATACGGAATTCTGCCCGACATCGCCGCCGACAAACGCCGTTCCGAAGATGTTGCCGCCCGCCGCTACAGAGAGCCGATCATCCAACAGATAGGAACCCTGGGTGCCACCGGGGAAGGCATACAGAATCGAGTAGTTCCAGTTGTTGTTTCCGGCCGGCGCAAGCTCGAACACCACGCCGCAGCCCACTTCGATGTCCTCGCCCGGCGGATTGCAGAATGTCCCCTGGGCGCCGCCCTGCGTAGCGGTGCCGTAAAGATGGCCGTTGGAGTCCATGGTCAATCCGCCGAATGGACCGATGCCATCAGGACATTCGGTTTCGTTGCAGGTCTCGAAAGCGTGGATAACGTTTTCCGTGATCCGACCGCCCTTCCCGGGCGTCAGTTTAAAGATCAGACCGGCACCGTTGCCGCCGTAGTAGGTCGCGCCATAGATATTGTTCTCTGCATCCGCCACCAGCCCCGCATAAGGTCCATAGCCCGTGCTGTTGCCGGTGAAATCGAACACCGCCGATTCTTTCCATTTGCCGTTTGCATCCGGCGTCAGCTCGAACGCCGTGCCAAACGTGGAATAATCGGTGCCGTCAATCGTGGTGCCCCAGAGATTGCCGGAGTGATCGAAGACGAGGCCGGCATATGGTTCTTGTCCGTCGCCGCTCCGTTCCGGAAAGCGGTGGATCAGGGTCTCCTTCCACTTGCCGTTTTCCTGAGGCGCCAGCTTGAACACCGTGCCGCAACCCCAGTTCGTTTCGCCGCATTCCTGGCCATCATATTCGTTCCCGCCCCCGAGTTGTGTCGTGCCGTAGAGGTTTCCGGTCTGGTCGAATACGAGATACGAGGATGGCGTGCAGCCGTCATAGTGCGGGGCATCGGGATGGGTGAACGCATGGAGATCGGTCTTCTTCCATTCCCCCTTTGCGTTTGGGGACAATTCATAGACGATGCCGCAGCCGAGAACCCGGCCGCCAATTTGTGCAGTGCCGTACAGATTGCCTGCCTCATCGAGGATCAGACCGCCGACCGGCGCTTCGCCCAGAATGTTGCCCTTGAACGTGTAGATGACGCTGTATTTCCAGCCGCCCTTTTGTGTTGGCATCAGCTCGTAAACTGTGCCGCAGCAGACCCCGTCGAACGCTCCGCCAAAATCGGCGACGCCATAGAGATTGCCCTTCGAGTCCATCGTCGGGCCCGCGAAGGGAAACCCGCCGTCGGAATCGTATTCGAAGGCGTGAAGGACGGTTTCGCTATCCCGGGCGAGAGATTCGGCCCAGAGAAACGGGAGAACGGCGACAGCCAGACAGACCCCCGAAATCCGTTGAAGGCGATATCGCATGACAAATCCCTCCCTTGGCGAGTGGCGCATGACCCCGCGCTGTTCCGACAGAACCGGCCACAGCCGCAAAGGGCTCCCGTCAGTTCGCGCAGCCATTGCCAAAGGTTACACCTTGGGAATGTCGCCGGTACTTTTTTTTGGCCTTGGGGTCTCCCAGGTGTTCCGCCCATCTTGCCGCATTTGGATCGGGACCGCTCCAATAGCAACGACATCGACCGGGTCGCGCCGGAGGGTGCCGATGGCGTTTGCGCCGATGCCGGCGCGCCCGCCGATACAAGAAGCAGGGCCAGAAAAGCGAAGAGCCGCACCGTTTGCCTTCCGACGCCGATTGGTCCACCGAACCAACCCGGCACGATTGGGAAAACCTACTACCGGGTCCGCACGAAGCCGTCGGCCAGGCCCTCGCTGTCGTCGTAGAATCCGGCGATGGCGTTCTTGTCCGCGGGGCTGCTGTCGATGGCCTGGCCGTAGGTCCCCGTCGAACCGGGAGGGTCGAAAGACATGATCTTCCCGTCGCCCGCGCGCACAAAGCCATGGGCCGCGCCGCTGCCGTCTATGTAGTATCCGGTGGTCCGGCCGTCATTGCCGATGCTCGACGCGTAGGTACCGGTCGATCCCGTGGGGTCGAAGCTTGTGATGGTGCCGTCGGCGGCCCGTACGAAGCCGTGCTCCATGTAGCTGCCGTCGACATAGTAACCTGCGATCGCGCCCGCATCGTTGATGCTGTAGGGGCCGGTGAAAATCGACCCCGACGGATCGAAACCGACGGACGGATGTGCTCCGAGGGCCGGACTGCACGCCGATGCTGCGGCAAACTTCTATGGCACGACAATGGGGGGAGGCGGCGGTTATGGCGGGACCGTCTACAAACTCGCCCGCGACCGCACGGAAACGGGTGCTCCATGCATTTGACGGAAACGATGGCGCCTTGCCGGAGTCGACCCTCGTCGCCGACAAGAAAGCCAAGGCGCTCAGAGGTCAGCGGCCGCCTGTGAGGTGTCCGGCCGGATACAGCGGGAGAATTCGGAGTCTGACCCGATGCCACGGCCGGAGCAAATTAAAGTCTCGCACAGAAGAGCGAACCCTGTCTTTCCCGGGGTGAATTCGCCTTTTTGCGCAGATAGATCACCCCTGCTCCGGCGGCGCGGTCCAGGCTTTCATCAGTTCGAGCGGAAACGGGAAGACGATCGTTTGTGTCTTGTCGCCCGCGATGTCGAACAGCGTTCCCAGATAGCGCAGCTGCATCGCCTGCGGCAGGGGCGCCAGGATGCGCGCGGCTTCGAGCAGCTTCTGCGCCGCCTGCTGTTCGCCCTCGGCATTGATGATCTTGGCGCGGCGCTCGCGCTCGGCCTCCGCCTGGCGGGCGATGGCGCGCACCATGCTCTCGTCGAGATCGATGCGCTTTAATTCAACGTTGGAGACCTTGATGCCCCAGCCTTCGGTCTGCCTGTCGAGCACGTCCTGAATGTCTGCATTGAGCTTGTCGCGCTCGCCCAGCATCTGGTCGAGATCGTGCTTGCCCAAAACCCAGCGCAGCGTGGTCTGGGCGAACTGGCTGGTGGCGGCAAGGTAATTGCTGACCTGAATGATCGCCTTTTCGGGGTCGACGACACGGAAATAGATAACGGCGCTGACTTTGACCGAGACGTTATCGCGCGAGATCACGTCCTGCGGCGGCACCTCGTCGACCACGACGCGCAGGTCGACGCGAACCATCTGCTGAATGAACGGATAGAGCAGAATGAGCCCCGGCCCCTTGGTGCCGGTGAAACGGCCGAGCGTGAAGATGACGCCGCGCTCGTATTCGCGCAGGATTTTGATCGAGGCGTAAAGAAATATCAAAATCAGAATGACGATGACGGTAACGGCTGCGAAAAACATGGGGTGCTCCTCGGGAAACAATACTTGGACGGGTCACGTCGCTTCAA
This sequence comes from Rhizomicrobium sp., assembly GCA_036266955.1. Taxonomy (GTDB): domain Bacteria; phylum Pseudomonadota; class Alphaproteobacteria; order Micropepsales; family Micropepsaceae; genus Rhizomicrobium. The sequence goes on along the minus strand of DATAWY010000051.1, from coordinate 15,406 downwards.
CGCACAGAATCAGTCCATCACGCTTGACAACCTTGATGCGCTTGCCGGCCGCGAGCGGCGCGCCAGCCCGTGCCCGCCAGATTTCGCCCTGCACGCGCACGCGGCCTTCGTCGCCGTCCCAGGACACGGCTTCGCCTTCGGCGCCGATCAGCGCTTCGCTGCCGGTGACGACCGGCCGCTTACGCGAACGCAACAGCGTGGCGAGCGCCAACAGGATAAGGGCGGCGCTACCAAGCGCGGCGCCGATCACGACGCCCCACGACAGCGTGAAGCCCGTGCCGCGCGCCGGAAACATCAAGAGCGCGCCGATGACGAACGCGACGATGCCGCCGACGCCGAGCGTGCCAAAAGCGCCGATGTGAATTTCGGCCAGCATCAGTCCGATGCCGACGATGACCAGCGCTACGCCCGCATAATTGATTGGAATGAAGGCGAGTGCGTAGAGCGCGATCACGAGCGAAATGGTGCCGACCAGTCCCGGTGCGATCGCGCCCGGATTGAAAAATTCGAGAATGAGCCCGTAGATGCCGATCAGCATCAAGATGAAGGCGACATCCGGATTGGTGATCAGCCCAAGGAGCTCCGTGCGCCAGTCCTGCGGCACATCCACGATGCTTAGCCCGGCGGTCGCGAGCCGCTCAGGTTTGCCATTGACCGTCACGACCTTGCCGTCGATCTGGCGAAGGAGATCCGGCACATCGGTTGCCACGGCGTCGATAACGTGCAGCGACAGGGCTTCGCTGGCCGGTACGCTGACGGCGGAGCGGACCGCGTCGGCGGCCCAATCGGCGTTGCGGTTGTTCAGCGTGGCGAGGCCGCGAATATAGGCGATCGCGTCGTTGATGATCTTGCGGGTTTCAGTGTCTGCGGTCGTACCGCTCTTCGTCTTCGAATTTTGATCTGAACCGCCCGGCAACAGCGAGCCGCCCAACTGCACCGGCGTCGCGGCGCCAATATTGGTGCCGGGCGCCATGGCGGCAATCGCGCTCGCATAGGTGATGTAGGTACCGGCGCTGGCGGCGCGCGCGCCGCTCGGCGCCACATAGGTGGCAACCGGAACGGGCGACGCCAGGATGGCGCTGATAATCTGCCGCATCGAGGTATCGAGGCCGCCCGGCGTGTTCATGCGCAAAATGACGAGGCCGGTGCCGGAGGGCGCTACTGTCCTGATCTCGCGCACGATATAATCGGCCATGGCGGGACCGATGATGCCATTGACATCGAGCACGACGGCGCGCTTTGCCGGGCCTTCGGCCGCGCCAGCCGGCGCGACGCCGAGCGCGGCCAAAAGCATCGCTCCCATCGCCAAGAGCATTCGCAGGCGCATTCGGGCCGGGCGCGATCGCATCATGACAATGAGCCTCAAAGCGCTGTCGAACCATTATTATATCCGGCTTAAAGGAATACGTCCCGTCGTCCGGGCCGCCTGCCGGAGGGGTTTTGGAACCTCACCCCCACGCGGCGAGTTGGTCCGCGGGGAGGACTTTCAACAGCACGGATGGGTTTTGTGGCCAGACCGAATTTTCGTAGACGCGAATCGCACAATGCCGCCCCCGGCCAAGTGGATGAGAGCGCACGGCTTGACCGCTTAAGCATCGACACCATTCGCACTTTGGCGATGGATGCGGTGCAAAAGGCGAATTCCGGTCATCCGGGCACGCCCATGGCGCTGGCGCCGGTGGGCTATACGTTATGGCAGGAGGCGCTGACATACGACTGCGGCGATCCCAAATGGCTCAATCGCGACCGCTTCGTGCTGTCGAACGGCCATGCCTCGATGCTGCTTTACGCGCTATTGCATCTGGCGCGGGTCCGAGATCCGGCCGACGGCGGCCGCCCGGCGGTAAGCCTCGATGACATCAGGCAGTTTCGCCAGCTCGGCAGCCGTTGCCCGGGCCATCCGGAATATGGCCATACCCCGGGCGTCGAGACCACGACCGGGCCGCTAGGGCAGGGCTGCGGCAACAGCGTCGGCATGGCGATCGGCGGGCGCTGGCTCGCGAGCCGGTTCAATCGGCCGGATTTTCCAGTGTTCGACTTCAAAGTTTACACATTCTGCGGCGATGGCGACCTGATGGAAGGCGTTACCAGCGAGGCTGCCTCGCTCGCTGGCCATCTGCAACTGTCGAACCTGTGTTGGATCTACGACAACAATCACATCACCATCGACGGCGGCACCGGCATTGCGTTCACCGAGAATGTCGCGGCGCGGTTTCGCGCCTACCGCTGGAATGTAGTCCATGTCGCCGACGCCAACGATACCGAGGCGGTCGCCGAAGAGCTTAAGCAGTTTCGCCGCACCAGCGACCGGCCGACATTGATCATCGTCGACAGCCACATCGCGTTCGGCGCCCCGCACAAGCAGGACACCAGCGCCGCACACGGCGAACCGCTCGGTGTGGACGAAGTCCGTCTCACCAAGCGCGCCTATGACTGGCCGGAGGATGCGTCGTTCCTTGTGCCCGATGGCGTTTACGAGCATTTCGCCGCCGGCATCGGCGAACGCGGACACCGGGCGCGCGCGCAATGGAACGAAAAATTTGCCGCCTATTGCGACGGCAATCCCGAGCTCGCCGCGCGCTTGCGCGCCATGACGGACCGCGCGACGCCGCCGCACTGGGATCAGGATTTGCCGGAATTTACGGCCGACGCCAAAGGCCTCGCCACACGCGAATCCTCCGCCAAGGTGGAGAATGCCATCGCGCAGCATTATCCGTGGCTGATCGGGGGCGCCGCAGATCTCGCCGCCTCGACCAAGACGACGCTGAAATTTGAATCCGCCGGCGAGTTCGAGCCGGGCGAATATGCGGGCCGTAATCTCAATTTCGGCATTCGCGAAAATGCCATGGGTGCGGTGCTCAACGGGATGGCGCTCGAGGGCTTGCGTCCGTTCGGGTCGACCTTTTTGATCTTCTCCGATTACATGCGGCCGCCGATGCGGCTTGGCGCGATGATGCGCCTGCCGATCATCTACGTGTTCACTCACGACTCGATCGGGCTCGGCGAGGACGGACCGACGCATCAACCAGTCGAGCAGTTGATCGGGCTTCGTTCAGTCCCCGGGATGATCGTGATGCGGCCCGCCGACGCCAATGAAGTGGTCGAAGCCTGGCGGGTCATCGCCGGGCTGAAGGATGCGCCGGCCTGTCTCATCCTTAGCCGCCAGCCGCTTCCCACGCTCGACCGCAGCCGCTACGGTGCGGCATCGGGACTGGCGCGCGGCGGTTATATTTTGTCGGACGCGCCGAATGCCCGGCCCGATGTGATCCTGATCGGCACCGGCAGCGAACTCACGTTGTGCGTGGCGGCCGCCGAAAGTCTTGCTGGCCAGAACATTGCGGCGCGTGTCGTCAGCCTGCCGTGCTGGCAGTTGTTCGATCGGCAAGATGAAGCGTATCGGCAAAGCGTGCTGCCGCAGGCCGTCAAGGCGCGCGTCTCGGTCGAGGCCGGCTCGACGGGCGGCTGGGAGCGCTATGTGGGCGCCGACGGCGCCATGGTTGGATTGGATCACTTCGGCGCCTCGGCGCCGATCAAGGATCTGATGAAGGCTTTCGGTTTTACCGTGGATAATGTCGCTGCGGCAGCCAAGGCGCAGATCGCAAAATGGAAACAGCCATGAACCCGTTACGGGCGCTTGCAGAAAAGGGCCAAGCCGTCTGGCTCGACTTTCTGTCGCGCGAAATCATTCAGAACGGCCATCTCCAACAACTGATCGACCAAGACGGTCTCGCTGGCATCACCTCGAACCCGTCAATTTTTGAAAAGGCGATCGGCGAGACGGGTACTTACGACTCCGAGATCGCCCGCATGGTCGGCGAAAACGGCGCGTCGGTGAGCACGATCTACGAACGCCTTACCACCGCCGATATTGCCGCCGCCGCCGACATGCTGCGCCCGCTCTACGATCGGACCGAAGGGCGAGACGGTTTCGTCAGCCTCGAAGTCTCGCCCTACCTGGCGGCAGACACCGCCGGCACGATCGACGAGGCGCGACGGCTGTGGGCCACGGTCGCGCGGCCGAATATTTTCATCAAGGTGCCGGCCACCAAGGCCGGCATTCCGGCGATTCATCAACTGCTCGCCGAAGGGCTCAACATCAACATCACGCTGTTGTTCTCGCAAAGCCGCTACGTCGACGTGGTCGAAGCTTATTTGAGCGCGCTTGAACAGCGGGTCGCGGCCGGCAAGCCGATCGATCGCATCGCCAGTGTGGCGAGCTTCTTTGTCAGCCGCATCGACACCGCGGTCGACAAGCTGCTGGACGAGGCCGCGGCGCGCGCGCCGAATGCGGCTGAGCGCGGTCGGCTCGAAGCCTTGCGCGGCAAGGCCGCGATCGCCAACGCCAAGCTCGCGTACCGGGACTGGCAGCGGCTGTTTGCCGACGAGCGCTGGGTGCGCCTGAAGAAACACGGCGCGCGCCCGCAGCAGTTGTTGTGGGCTTCGACCGGTACGAAAAATCCGGCTTACAGCGACGTGCTCTACGTCGACGAACTGATCGGTCCCGAAACCGTCAACACCATGCCGGAAAAGACCATGGACGCATTCCGCGACCACGGTACGGTGCGCGATACGGTGACGGCGGATGGCGGGGCTGCGGAACAGGCGTTGGCGGCACTCGATCGCGCCGGCGTCTCGCTCGATGCGGTCACGGCCGCGCTTGAAGCGGACGGCGTAACGCTGTTCTGCGATTCATTCGACAAGCTCCATGGCGCGCTCGCCGAAAAGCGCAGCCGTATGTTGGGCGAGACGCTTGACGGCCAGAGCGTCGCGTTGCCCGCGGCGCTCAAGAAAGCAGTTGGTGAAGCCACGGATGCGTGGCGCACAAAGGGTAACATCCGCCGCTTGTGGGACGAGGACGCTACGCTATGGACCGGAAACGGTGAGGCGGACTGGCTCGGCTGGCTCGACGTGATCGATGCGCAGTTGCGCGACATGCCAAGCCTGCACGAGTTCGCCGCCGAGGTGAAGGCCCAAGGCTTCCGCGATGTGCTGCTGCTCGGCATGGGCGGCTCAAGCCTCGGTCCGGAAGTGCTGGGCAAGACGCTCGGATCGGCGCCCGGCTTTCCGAAACTGCACGTGCTCGACTCCACCGATCCGGCGCAGGTGAAAAGCTTCGAGCAAAAAATCGATCTGGCGCGCACGCTGTTCATCGTGTCGAGTAAATCCGGCACGACGCTCGAACCGAATGTGCTGATGGACTATTTTTTCGAGAAAGCGGCCGATGTCATCGGCGCCAAGGATGCGGCGCGCCATTTCGTCGCCATCACCGACCCTGGCTCGGCGCTGGAAAAGCACGCAACCAAGGCCGGTTTTCACCGGGTGTTTCACGGCATTCCCAGTATCGGCGGGCGCTACTCGGTGGTGTCCGCTTTCGGTACCGTACCTCTCGCCGCCACCGGTTACGACGTGCGCGCCTTTCTGGAATCCGCGCGCCTTATGGCGCGCTCATGCGGGCCCGAAGTGCCGCCGGCGCAAAACCCCGGCGTTGAGCTTGGCGTCGTCATCGGCGTTCTGGCGCTGGCGGGCCGCGACAAGGTCACAATTGTTTCTTCGCCGGCGCTCGACTCGTTCGGCGCTTGGGCCGAGCAGCTTTTTGCGGAGTCGACCGGCAAGCACGGCAAGGGCGTTATCCCGATCGCCGATGAGCCGCTCGGCCCGCCTTCGGTTTACGATGCGCACCGGTTGTTCATCCATGTCCGCGATACCGCGCAGCCCGATATCGCCCAGGACAAAGCCATCGATGCGCTGGAAAAAGCCGGACAGCCGGTGGTGCGGATCGGTGTCACATCGAAGAAAAATCTAGGACAGGAATTCTTCCGCTTCGAAATGGCTACCGCTGTGGCGGGCGCGATCATCGGCATCAATCCGTTCGATCAACCGGACGTAGAGGCCGCAAAAATCGCGGCGCGTGAGCTGACCGATGCTTACGAGAAGAGCGGCACACTCGCCGCCGACAAGCCGGTGTTCAAGCAAGACGGCATCGCGCTCTACACCGACGAGCGCAACGCCCAGGCGTTGCGGCAGGCCGGCGCCAATTCCACGCTGGAAAGTTGGCTGCACGCGCAATTCGGTCGCCTGCACGCCGGCGATTATTTTGCTGTGTTGGCCTATCTCGAACGCAGCGAAGCCTACATCCACGCGCTGCAAAAGCTGCGCACGGAGGTCCGCGACAGCAAGCGGGTCGCTACCTGCCTGCAATTCGGTCCGCGCTATCTGCACTCGACCGGCCAGGCCTACAAGGGCGGGCCTAATTCCGGCGTGTTTCTGCAAATCACCGCCGACGCAGCCGAGGACGTAAAGATTCCAGGCCGCAAGGCGAGCTTCGGCGTGATCGAGGCCGCGCAGGCGCGCGGCGATCTCAGCGTGCTGGCGGAGCACGGCCGCCGCGTGCTGCGCGCGCACCTGTCCCATGATCTTGATGCCGGTATCGCCGCGCTCAGCGCGGCAACGCAGGCAGCGTTGCGGTGAGGTAGGCGTATGCAGCTCGGTGTCGTTGGTCTCGGCCGCATGGGCGGTAACATCGTGCAGCGCCTGCAGCGCCACGGTCATTCGTGCGTCGTCTATGATCGCAGTGCCGATGCGGTCACGGCGCTCGCCAAAAAGGGCGCTGTTGGCAGCAGTGGCCTCAAGGATTTGGCGGCAAAGCTCAGCACCCCGCGCGCCATCTGGCTGATGCTGCCGGCTGGCGAAGCCACCGAGGATGCGGTGAACGAGCTGCACGGTGTGCTGCAATCCGGCGACATTGTCATCGACGGCGGCAACAGCTTCTACAAGGACGATGTACGCCGCGCTCGCTCGCTGAAGGAGAAGGGCATCAATTACGTCGATTCCGGCACCAGCGGCGGCGTGTGGGGGCTTGATCGCGGTTATTGTCTGATGATCGGCGGCGATAAAAAGATCGTCGATCATCTCGATCCGATTTTCTCCGCGCTTGCGCCTGGCCTCGGCAACATCGAGCGCACTGCCGGCCGCGACGGACGCGATCCGCGCCCGGAACAGGGCTACATGTATTGCGGCCCGTGCGGCGCCGGCCATTTCGTCAAGATGATCCACAACGGCATCGAGTACGGCATGATGCAGGCCTACGCGGAAGGCTTCGCCATTCTTAGAGGCGCCACCTCCGACGCGCGGCCGCCGGACGAACGCTACGATCTCGATGTCGCCGACATCGCCGAGGTGTGGCGGCGCGGTAGCGTGATTTCGTCATGGCTGCTGGATCTCACCGCGATCGCGCTGGCGGACGATCCGAAGCTTGAACAATACACCGGCGTGGTCGCGGACTCGGGCGAGGGCCGCTGGACCGTGATGGCGGCGATCGAGGAGGCGGTGCCGGCGAACGTGCTCTCGGCTGCGCTCTACGCGCGCTTCCGCTCGCGCGACGACCACGGCTTTGCCGACCGGCTATTGTCGGCGATGCGTAAAGGCTTTGGGGGACACGTCGAAGCGAAAGGGTCCTGAGCATGGACGTCGCCGCGCCCGGCATCGCTGCCGCAACCCGACCCGCGCCGCGTCCTGCCGATCCTTGCGCCTTCGTCATCTTCGGCGCGGCCGGCGATCTCACCAAGCGGCTGCTGTTTCCCGCGCTCTATAATCTTGCGGCCGGCAAGTTGTTGCCCGATGGCTTCGCGCTCGTCGGCGTGGCGCGTGCGGAATGGTCCGGCGACGAATTCCGCGATCGCATGCGTGCGGCGCTCAAGGAATTCGCCACCGATGGCGTCGAGGCGAAGACGGTCGATACGCTGCTTCGCCATTGCCGCTATGTGCGCGGCGATTTCGACGACCTCGCAACCTACGATCGACTTAAAAGTCAACTCGCCGAGCTCGGCCGCAGCGCAGGCACGCGGGGCAATGCCCTGTTTTATCTGGCGACGCCGCCGGAATTGTTCGCTCCCGTCGCGCGCCACCTTGGCGAGACCGACCTTGCCGCGGAAAACGGCTGCTGGCGGCGGCTCATCATCGAAAAACCGTTCGGTTTCGATCTCAAGTCGGCCTGCGCGCTGAATGCTGACTTGCTGCACGCCTTCGCTGAGCATCAGATTTATCGGATCGATCACTATCTCGGCAAGGAGACAGTCCAGAACATCATGGTGTTGCGGTTTGCCAACGGCATGTTCGAGCCGATCTGGAACCGGCACCATATCGATCACGTGCAGATTACGGTGGCCGAGACGGTCTCAGTGGAGAACCGCGGCAAGCTCTACGACCACACCGGCGCGCTGCGTGACATGGTGCCCAATCATCTGTTCCAGCTTTTGGCGCTGACCGCCATGGAGCCGCCGACCTGTTTCGAGACCTCCGCGGTGCGCACCGAAAAGCTCAAGGCGATCGAGTCGATCCAGCCACTGGCGCAAGACAAGGTTTTCACTGACGTGGTGCGCGGCCAATATGTTGCCGGCCGCGTCAACGGCAAAGACGTCTCCGACTACCGCGCTGCGGCCGGCGTCGCGCCGCAGAGCGTTACCGAAACCTATGTCGCCATGCGGCTCGCACTCGATAACTGGCGCTGGGCGGGCGTGCCGTTCTATCTGCGCACCGGCAAGGCGCTCGGCGCGCGCAAGACCGAGATCGCCATCAGATTTCGAAGCGCGCCGCTCGCGCTGTTTCGCGACATGCCGGTCGATAACTTGGCGCAGAATCTTCTGGTGTTGCGCATCCAACCCGACGAGGGCGCGGCGCTGCATTTCAACGCCAAAATCCCCGGTCCAGAAATCCGCATTGAAAACGTGCGGATGAATTTCAAATACGAGGACTATTTCGCCGCCGCGCCCTCGACCGGCTACGAAACCCTGATTTACGACTGCATGATCGCCGATCAGATGCTGTTTCAGCGCGCCATCGACATCGAGGCCGGGTGGCGCGCCGTCGATCCGATTCTCAAAGCCTGGCACGAGGCGGGCGGACGCGATCTGTGCACCTACCAGGCGGGCAGCGACGGGCCGGACGCGGCGCAGCGTCTGTTTTTGCGCAGTGGCCAGCAATGGCGGCCGATCGCATGAGCGCCGGGAGTGGAGTTTGAATATGGATATGGCCCAGGCAGACGTGCAGGTGGTTGCGGAGCAGCGGACCAGTTTGGTCGAAGCCGCGGTGGCGCCTTCGGTACTCGTGGTCATGGGGGTTTCGGGAAGCGGAAAGTCCACTATCGGCAGTCAGCTTGCGCTGGCGTTGCGTTGGGATTTCGAGGACGGCGACTGGTTTCACCCGGCTCGCAATATCGACAAAATGCATGCCGGCATCCCGCTGACCGACGAAGATCGCGCGCCGTGGCTCATCGCCATCGCCGATTTCGTCGATCAGGCGCGGCTCGCTCGGGCCCATGTCGTGATTGCTTGTTCGGCGCTCAAGCGCCGCTACCGCGCCGTCATCATCGGCAACAGGCCCGACGTACGGCTCGTGTATTTGAAAGGCGATATCGACCTGATCTCCCGCCGCGTCGCCACGCGCCACGAGCATTTCATGCCGGAAAGCCTGCTGAAAAGTCAGTTCGAGGCGCTCGAAGAGCCGGGTCCCGACGAAAATCCGGTGGTGGTTTCGATTGCGCCGCGGCCACGCGAGATCGTCGCGCAGATACTGGCGGACTTGCAGGCGGAGCGGCGCGACGCCGATGCGCCGGCCGGCACGGCACATGGGGCTGCCTTGCCAACTGCTTGAAAAAGCCGAACTTTCCGCCGCCGAATGATCGGCGGATCGCCGAAAATACGTCGTTAAATCTCCTCATTGTGGCGCGAGTATTTCCGCGGCACCAAGGGTATTATTTCGATTCGGCCAGACAGGAATAACGGAGCCCCGATGATCGCGCATTTTCGAGTATTCGCATTGGCGGCCGTGGCGCTGCTTTTCGCCGTCAACGCCGCCGCCGCGGAACCAGCCGTGACCGGTCTGTGGCAGAAGATCGACGAAGACACCGGCAAGTCGGTCGGCTGGTTCTTGTTCTTTGAGCACAACGGCCTCTACGAGGGCGTCATCGCGAAATTCACCCTGCGGCCGGGCGACCGGCCCGACGAGGTTTGCACGAGCTGCAAGGACGACCGCAAGGATCAGTCGATGCTCGGGCTGCCGCTGATCAGGGGAATGAAGCGGGACGGCCTGAAATACAAGGACGGCAACATCCTCGATCCGCGCGACGGCGAAATCTATCACGCCTTGATGACGGTCAGCCCCGACGGACAGACGCTGACGGTACGCGGCTATCTCGGCATCGCCATGTTTGGCAAGGATGAGGTCTGGCACCGCCTGCCGGATACCGCCTACAAGCAGCTCGATCCGAAAATTGTCGCACGCTATCTGTCCGGGCATATCCCTCCTGGAGGATCGAGCGCCGCCAGGCACCATCCCGAAACGACGGCGCGTTCGGGCAGCCCTGAGCAGCAATAACGGGCGCGCGCGCAGCTTCCAACGCGCACCGTTTCCCGACGAACAGGCTTTAGGCACCGGCCCGTGTCCGCTTTCAAAGTAAGCGGACATGGGTCGCACGCTTTGCGTTGCCCGGAACGAACGTACGCCCAAGCCATAGCGTCTGCGCAAATCCCCAATGGGGCCGCGCAGACGCGCCGGACTTCATCGAAGCCGCCTCTTATCTTGCTCGCAATGACCGGAACGCCCCGGCTTTCGCTGCCGCCGGAATCAGTGCGGCGCTGTCGCGAGCAACAACTGCGGATTGCTACCGCTGTCGAGAACCAGCGTGCCTGTGGTGTGGTCGGCCGCGATCGCGCCATCGCTCGCCGTGGTGAAGGCCGCCGCGGTATAGTTGCCGAGTAGCGCGATATTCACGCTGTCGACGCCGTTGGAGACTGTCAGCGTGCCGCCCGTGGTCGTGCCGGAAAAACTGACGCTCGTGTGGGCGGGATCGTATGTCAGGTTTGTCAGGTCAATCGCGTCGTCCGCAACCAGATTGTACTCGAACGAGGCCTCGATCCTCTGGCCGGCGTCCGAAAAGTGCTGATCGTCTGCGAAGAAATTGGTTTCCTCCGGGCTGATCGGTTGCTGCGGATTGTCGGGCTGCTGCAGATAGGAATACTGGTCGATGAGCGGTACGGTGTTTGATTCTTGTGACGTAGTGTCGGCGCCCCACAGGCCGTAACCTTTCTGATCGCCGTCGCTGCTGTTGGAATCAGGCTCGATGAGCGCCGGATCGTTGGGGGACACGGTCGTTGACGTGAATCCGTAATTTCCGGGATTGTCCTGCACGGTCTGCGACATCTCGTGGACGTCGCTCTTGATATAAGAAACGCCGGCAGCGTCGAGGTCATCATACAGATAACGCGAATAATCGCTCGATGCGTTGGCATTGTTGCCTACATCGTTGACAATGATGTGGCGAGCGCCGGCATCGAACAACGCTATGATTTCGTTGGCAAGCGTCTGTGCCTGCGGAGCGAGATAATCATCCTGCACCTGTTCCGACGAAGACAGGTTCCTCACATAAGCAGAATCATTGGCGCCGGAACTGATGATGTAGAGCGCCGAAGAATCCGCAACGCCGCCGGTGGAGATTAGATAGGCTTGTATCTGGCCGACCGTCGACAGGACGGCCGGATTGATCACGCCGGTGCTCTCCTGAAAGGAGTTCGTCAGGCCGCCGTTGCCGATATCCGAGCCGCCCCCCATATCGGCGGCGTCTAACGCGCCCGAGATCGCGTAGTCGGTTCCGCCGCCGCCAACGACGCCATTGGTCGTGTATGCGGTGCTGAGAGTCAGGCCGAACATGGCGGCGAGGTATTGAACGTTCATTTCGCCGACCCCGACCGGCGAATCCGTCCCGCCGTTTGCCAGCGCGTTTTGCAGGCGCGCGGTCAGGTTCGGATCGGCGAGGTCCGGCGACAGGAATTGCAGCGCGCCGACATCGACCGAGCTGTCGCCGAAAACAAACATGTTGGAAAAACTGGTCGGCACTTGCCCGGCAAAGCCGGATACTGCGCCGCTGAAGGTCGAATCAAGCTTCAGGGTGCCGGCGGCGCCGGCTGTAAAGTTGACATTTGCCGCGGACGAGCCGCCGAATTCGACATCGCCGCCGTCGATCGTGGTCGACACGGCGCCGACGTTGCCATTGACGATGACTGCGCTGCCGAGGCCGTTCGACATCAGCGTGCTGGTCGTACTGATGGTGCTGTTGTTGATGCTCAGCGTGCTGAGCGAATTAGCCTCGACTGTGCCGCTGCCGGTCACGGCGAGGTTGGAGAGCACACTCTGGCCACTGTCCGCGACGGTTTCGGCAATGCTGCCGGCGCCGAGCGATAGCGTTCCGCCGTTGATGGTCGCGCTGGAAAGGTTGACGTGGGCGCCGTCACCGGCCGCTTCGACGATTCCGGTATGCCTGGTGATCGGGAAAACGAGTCGCGTCGTATTGTTGACGGCGCCGTCGATGGTCAAGCTCGCGTCCGGCCCGAACGCTTCGAGCAGCCCGGTGTTTGTGACATTGCTGACGATGGTGACGCCTTGCGCTGACGTGCCTTCGATCACGCCGGAATTTGTGATGGTGTGGAAGCCGGTGTTGAGGATCAAGCCGGCATTGACGCCGTTACCGATGATCTTCGCCTCGTTATCCAGCACAAGATTAGGGCCGATCGTGCCGGAGCCTTCGATGGTATTGCTCACATTGGTGAGCGTGGTTGCGAACAGGAAAGAGAAGAAGGGAAATGGGAATCGGGATGGCGGCCCTTCGATGACATTGTGTGAGTTGTCGCTCAACTGGACGACGCCGGCGCCTGTCAGGAGAGTATTGCTCGCGATGACGAAATCGGTGGCGTGACCGGTCGAATTGAGGTTGATCTTTCCGGTATTCTGGAGCGTGCCGCCGGTCTCGAGCGCGCCGCTGTCCGCAATACTGATGGTGCCGGCGCTGGCGCCGGTTCCGGTTGTGCCGTTCGTGACAATGAGCCTGTGACCGCCGGTGATCGCAAGCGTCGCGGTGCTGATCGTCGTCAGCGATCTGATGGTTTCATTGGCGCTTACTGTAACGGTGTAGGTGCCGCGAGCATCGATCGCGACGTTGTCATTCGATGTCGGCACCGAATTGCTGCTCCAATCCTGCGCGTCGTTGAACTGCCCACTGATGCCTCGCTTCCAACTAATATTCGCCATGACGTCGCCCCTGTTCGTTACAAGAAACTTTTCTGTCGCACCGCGACGGTAGCCTGCTGTGCAAAGTCTGACAACCGCGCCAAAAAAACTGTCGCTTCGACCTCAGACAATTTGAGCGAAATTTGCGGGCGTAAGTTGGTTGATTTCGCGGAGTTCGTCGACTTTTACGTGAGGACCGTCGCTGCGGATTAATATTAAAATGTTGCCGCGACGGTCAGTCGAACTGCGAGGGATTCGATCGGGTGAAGCGCGTAATCCATGATGCCGTTCTGGCAGACCGCCTTTGGCGGCGGCGCGGGCGAATTGCACATTGCAAATAAGCTGTCCGTCTTGAGCAGCGAGCCATAGGCGTACTCTGCCTGGGGCGCTTGTGAATTGAGAAGATTGAGACCGTCGAGCTGGATACGCCAGCCATTGTCGAAGCGATAGCCGATTTGGCCATTATTGTCGAAGCGATAGCCGATTTGGCCATTGAAGATACTTGATGGCGGCGACCAGAACGCGCCGTCCTCGGTCAGCGGGCGCGAACTGATGTAACGCCAGCGCAAATCGCCGAACCAGCCGATTTTGTAGCCAAGCGTGATTCCTGCCGACGCCACCATCCAGGGTGCGTTGTATATGTAATTGCCCGGTGCGTTGCCGATCTGCGACTGCGGATAGCCGGCAAGCGACGCGTAGGTCGCTTCCTGCGCATAGTCGAAGCCGATGAAGCGTGCGCGCGTGAGCGCCAAGTCGGCATCGATATGCAGCCAGTTGGCAAGACGATAGTCATTGGTGAATTCGACGCCAGTGCGCTGGCTCGGCAATCCCGCAACGGTCTCGCCGGTGTCGCCGTCAAAGAACAGCTCCGAAGCCTGATGAAGGGTAAAGAGGCTGACCGAGCTGTCGAGGCCGGGCACGATCTTGGTGCGAACGCCAATCTCAGCGCCGCGAGAGCGGACCAGAAATGGCGAGGCGGCTTCCGGCGTCATCGGATCGCTCGGCACTTCGGTGATGACCGTGCTGCGCGCATCGTTGCTGTGATAGCCCATGCCGGCGCCGATGAAGACTTCCGTCTTGTAGAACGGACCAACCACGATTCTGAGTTTCGGACTGCCGATCGCGGCGCTGTCTTTCCCGGAATTTGCCGGCTGCAGGATCGAGTCGACCGAGGCGTCATAATAATCGCCTCGCCAGCCCAGCGTGGTGCTGAACCAGTTGGTCCAATGGACCGTATTCTCGGCATAGATGCCCGCGTTGGCTTCATTGACATGATCCGCCAGCGTTGCCGACAAGAATTGCTGCGCGACCGTATTGTTCAGTGCAAGGTTGATGTCGTCATAACGAGTCTGAAATCCAACAGTTGTTTCGGTGGGGCGACCGAACAACGTTCCATTGAACGTCCGGGAAGCGCCGGCGCCTCCGAAAACGCGGTCGTCGTGCTGCTGAAACTGGTCACCATCGATGGGATTGGTCAGAAACCAAGTGAAGTCGTTGAATAAATCCATCTCGTACTTGACCAGATAGGCATTGGCTTTCCACGAACCGGCGTCGTCGGACTGTGCTACGCGCGCCGACAGCGAGTAGCGGCTCGTGTCGCCGCCGTCCGTCGGGTCGATTTCGCCGTAAAGCCCGATCAGTCCCGATTGTATCGCGCGCAGCGGTTCCTGTTCGGTTGTGGTCCATGTGTTGGAATAAGCCATCGCGGTGGCGGAGAAGCCGTCGGTCGCCGTGCCTTGACTGTAGCGCAACATGCCTGAGTACTTGTGCATGTGATCGGGCGTGTCCCACGGACCGTTATAAAAATCGGACTCTCCGGCATAGAGCAATGAGCCGCCATCGAGCTTGGTCGATCCCATTGCGAAATATCTCTCATAGTCGAAGCTGCCTGCCGTCACGGAGACGACAGGTTTGTCGACGCTGTCGCGCAGATTGAGAAACAGAGAGCCCGCACTGGCGAATTCGCCAACGTCGGCGAAATATGGGCCCTTGCGGATGTCGAGGCTGTTCACTGTTTCCGGCATCAGCCAATTGAGATCGGCATAGCCCTGGCCGTGCGCATGCGTCGGCAGATTGATCGGCATGTCATCAACGAACACCGCGAAATCGGTACCGTGATCGAGATTGTAACCGCGCAGGTAATACTGGTTGGCCTTGCCGCCATCGGCGTGAGAAATTACGGCCAAGCCCGGTGCGGCCTCGAGGATTTGACCGGGTTGCGTCACCGCGCGCTCGTTCAGCTCCTGTCCGGATACCGTCATCTGGCTTGCGGTCGTCGGTGGCGCTGGCGGGCCACCCGCCACGTTTGACATTGAGTTAGCTGTCGCCGGTGCCGGTAAGGCCGGTTGCG
>DATAWY010000050.1:0-2974 GCA_036266955.1 Rhizomicrobium sp. | reverse complement strand
ATCACGACCGATGAGCATCCCGGTCCTCTACGATTGCGAGGCGACGTGCATCGGCGGCTTGCCGATCGAGATCGGCTGGGCTGATCCGGGCCTGAGCGCTTCCGCGGGACTCATTACGGGTGAGAGAAGCCGCCCCGGCGGCCCTCGCGATGTCCCCGGTCCTCGTGCGACCGTTTCTGTCGTATACGGCACTATTGTAGGCGGGAGTCGGCGGAAAGGAACTCATGATGCACGGAATCGATCGTCGCCTGGTTCTCGCCTCTCTCGCTGCGGCGGGCGCGTCTTTCGCCGTGGCCGCACCCGCAAGCCTTGGCCGGTCGCAGCGCAACACGGCGCAAATCCGGCGCCTCTCGGAATTTGCATGGAAAGTCTCGCGGGACGGCGCGCCCGTGGCGGAAGCGATCGTCGTCACCACGCCCGCGCTACTGGAGGCCGTTTGCGGTCCCTGGATCCAGAACGGCGCACCCTGGGGGTCCACTCCGCGCCCCTTCGGTCCGACCGAAGAAGCCGATTTCGCACCCGAATCGGAAGACAGCGAACGCCTCACGCTGTCGCCGGATGCGGCATCCGAAATGCTCCTGCGCATGGCGCGCGAACCGGGCGTATCGCGCTATCTGCTTGCCGGCCAGGCCGGTCTCCGTCCGCGCATTTTCGCGCTCGCAAGCTTTAAGGAAATTGAGGACGACATCCCCTGGATGTTCTTCAATCGCCGGCGGCAGAAGGAACTCCTCCGCCGCAGCTTTGGCGGCACCGACCCCTCCGTGCCGCGACTCGACGTCGTGACGAGCATTTTCAAGCCGCATGCCCGCCTGTTCGTGAAAGATTTCCAGGACTCATCTTGCCGCGTCGTGATCCTTCCCGAAGCTCCCCGGGTCGCCCAATCCGACCCCGAAAACTGCTACCTCATCGCCCTCGATATCCTCACACTCTGGCCCGTGCATCCTCAATGGCGGATCCGCGTGTGAAAAATATTTGGTCCGAACTGCGCTCGAAACGGCAGCGCCCCGTTCGATGAGTGGCAGAGAGTTTCGCGCGCCGCCTATCGCGGTTATTGCCCTGCCGATATTCCGGCCTCGCCGGACCCGCTGCGCTCGCGCGATAGCGCGGCGAGTCGGCCGGAACAATCTCGAGCATCAGCCGGCCTAATGCGGTCAACAGCTTGACCTTAGCGTTCGGTGTTCGATGATCCATTGGGCGTATCGCGGCTCGATGACACGGCGGAAGAGGAGCGTTGGCAGACGGTGGACGAAGTCGGCAGCGTAGTCATTTTCGTGGTGCATACATGCCCCGAGCCGCACGTGCGGCCAAGAGGTCGGCCGCATCATCAGTAAGCGCAGAGCCACCCGGCACGAAAGGAGAGCTTATGAAGAAGGCGAATTCCAAACCGTTGACATCTGGTCAGAAGCAGGAACTGGCAGCGCTGGCGCGTTTGCCGGACGACAGGATCGACACAAGCTCGTTCCCCGAGGTCGGGAGCGAAACGCGGCGTCTTCTACCGTACCCTGAAGCAGCAACTTACGTTCAGGCTGGACGCTGCTGCGCGACAATCAAGGTGAGAATCGAGCGACATTCAGGATGAGAGAGATTTCCGCCGGGGCGCCGATGTAAGGAGGGCGTAGTCCGACTGGGGTCGGCGCGCCGGCCTGGTCAGACGGCGCCGGCGCGCCGAACGTTTCGCGGCTCAATGGCTGGCCTATATGTTCCCCTGCCGACGCTTCGTGCCCATCGCGCGGCGGATACACGCGCGGCTCGGGGCCGATGTGGTTCGCTACTCCTTCACCGCAGCGGACTCTCACCGCCTACTCCTTGCCGTTCTCCCGGCGCACCTGACCCCAATTCTCCCGCTGATCGGCGACCTCGCGGTCAAGCGCGGCTGGACTCTCGCCGCTTACGAAGCTGCCAAAGAGGAAGCCTCGCGCCTCGCCCCGAGAATCCGCCGCGCCGAAGCTGATGCGCGCCATCTGGCACTGCTGTGGCAGATGGTTTCCAAAGGGCCGAAGAATTACAGTTGCGAGTGAATATGCATCACGTCGCCGAATTCCCTCTGCCGCACGCATGCCGAGGTGCTGATCGGCGACCTCGCGGTGAAACTCGGCTGGACACTCGCCGCTTACGAGGCCGCCAAAGAGAAAGCCTCGCGCCTCGCCCCGAGAACCCACCGCGCCGAAGCCGATGTGCGCCACCTGGCACTGCTGTGGCAGATGGTTTCCAAAGGGCCGAAGGACTGCAGTTGCGAGTGAATATGCATCACGTCGCCGAATTCCTTTGTGGTACACTAGGCGAAGCTTGTACGCTCCGTAGGCGCTATTGAAAGGAGGACGCGATGACCCATTGCGTGGCCGAGGCATTTTTCGATGAACTCTATTCCCTAACGGAAAAGCTTCACGATCGTCAAAATGAGCTGATTGACGCCGCGACCGGCAACACTAGCGGGTGGGAATATCGACCACTGGGCGCCGGCGATCATGATCGCTTAAAAGCACTTTTGCACAGGTGGCGAAGAACGCCATGCCCTGACAGTGGTTGTAGAGTCGGAAAGTGCGCATACGCAAGGCCATATGATTGGATCAACTTTTATGGCTACAGGAATTTAGGCGAATTGTTGACCAAATTGAAATCCAGCAAGCGGGGGCATTACGTGGTCGGACGAAGGCGAAGTGCTGATGCGCTTGATGCTGGTCGCAGACCCGGTCACTACAATCCATAGTCCAACTCGACTGGCCGCGCGTCGCCTCCCGGCGCACTATCTATAACGGTGACGTAACTGCCTATCCCGTGCCCTCTATCGGCGCGATCACTGGAGAATTGGATTAACTGTTGCCGCATTTTTCCTGAAGCAAAGGCACACGCCGCGTGGATTGTTGCCGTGGAGCAAACCACGGCGAGCGTTCCGCCCGAGCAACTCGCGCCGCGATTTCCGGCCTGTCTGGTGCTGGGTTCCGAAGAGCGCGGCATATCGAGCGAAGTCGTCGCA
>DATAWY010000049.1:0-65655 GCA_036266955.1 Rhizomicrobium sp. | reverse complement strand
CGCTGCGCAAGGCGCCGAATGCCGTGGTCAGGATTTTGGCGGGGCGCCGTGAACCTGCGCGGGCGGGGAAGAGGAACAGGCTGATAAGGCCGGGTCGGCGCCCGGCCCCCTGCGAACAATATGCAGTATTCTGTTCACTGGCGGGGTTGGTGCGATTGGCATCTAGATTCTCGGATATGGGTGGGTAATTGCCGAAAATTCGCAACGCCCAAAGACGAAAGTGGACCTATCGTGGGCATGTCCTTTAAGCATTCCAGGATGGTGCAGAAAAAGACGACGGGCCGACGGGCAACCGGGATCGTGGCATCAGAAAGCGGCGCTGTGTCGGTGCTTGATGGTTTGCTTCGATACGAGGAGACAAAAATTCGCGAGTTGGCGCGCGACGAACAGCTTTTTACCGAGGGCCAGCCGACAGTCGCGATCTACGAGGTCAAACGCGGCTCCGTACAGTTGCGGCGCCATACAATCGATGGGCGAACGGTGGTCGTTTATACGGCAAAGGCGGGCGGACTTATTGCGGAAGCCGCGCTTTTTGCCCCGCGCTATCATTGCAGCGCGGTAGCGACGGTTGCGTCGACAGTGCGGGGCTATCCGAAAGCGGCTGTCCTCTCGGCGCTGCGTCGCGATCCGAAGAAAATGGAATCCTTCCTCGCGAATTTTGCGCGCCAAATCCAAGGGCTAAGGTTCCAGCTTGAGATTCGCAACACGCGATCCGCGGAGGCACGCCTCCTGCAGTATTTGGAACTTCGCGCCGATCCGTCGAGCAGATGCATCATGCTCAACGGACCGCTCCAAGATATTGCGACCGAAGTAGGGCTGACGCGAGAGGCGCTCTATAGAGCCGTCGCTTCGCTTGTAGCCCGAGGAGTCTTGCGGCGGGGTCCGGAGATGCTCCAACTTCGCTAATCGTATGATCGCAATCATATGCGTTCGGCGTTTCCCGCCTTAGAAAGGACTGGCAACATGGAGGATGCCAATGTCCAAACGCGTTATGGCTTACGTCTGCGGGTTTGTGTTCATCGGATTCGTCGCCGCTCAGGCAGGACCAATCTTTTCATCGAAAGAGCGCACCGAGGGCCTACTCGAAGGAAAAGGGATGGGCCTTGCCATGCCAGCCGAGAACAACGGCTATCCTGGCCCCCGCCACGTTCTTGATGCGGCTGAAAAGCTGCATTTGACGCCGGACCAAAAGGCAGACACGGAAGCGCTGGTTGCGGCGATGAAGTCGGAAGCTATCCCGGTAGCCAAACGACTGGTTGCCGACGAAGCCGCGCTTGACAACCTCTTCATCACACATACGGCCGATCTAGCCAGTATCCAGGCCGCTTCAGACAAGGCGGCGCAAAGCGAGTCCGCGCTTCGCGTCATCCATCTGAAATACCATCTTGCGATGGTGTCTATCCTAACCGCCGATCAAATTGCGGCCTATACAGCGCTGGGGAGCCATCCGGAAAAGGGTTCGGCTCAGCCGGCCGCGACTCAGGGAATGGCGGACATGCCGGACATGCCGGGCATGACTCACTGAACGGTTTTGCGAGTGACTACGAATGGGAGCTTTGCAGTTGCTGCTTTGGTCGCGACTCTGGTGGCTGCTGCGCCCGCGACACGCGCCGACGCTCAGGACACGCTGGATATGCCGGGCATGGGTATGGATGGCCCCATGATGAAAGGCGAGACCGGCAGTTACAGCATGATGCGAGACGCCTCGGGAACGTCATGGCAGCCCGATTCCGCTCCGATGGAAGGCGTACAAGACGACCTGTGGGGCTGGTCGATGATGGTGCATGGCTACATCTACGGAGTTGACGATCATCAGGGTGGACCACGCGGCGGCGACAAGACCTTCAGTGAAAGCATGCTGATGGCGATGGCGCAAAACAATCTCGGCCGCGGCACGCTGACGTTGCGGTCGATGTTCTCGCTCGACCCATTCATGGGAAAAGGCGGCTATCCACTGTTGCTGCAAACCGGTGAGACCGCCAATGGCGTGACACCCCTGATAAACCGGCAGCATCCTCATAACTTCTTCATGGAGCTCGCAGGCATATACAGCGTGCCGATCCAGGGCGATCTATCAGCGTTCGGCTATTTCGGTTATCCGGGCGAGCCCGCGCTGGGACCCCCCGCGTTTATGCATCGCTTTTCGGGAGTTGACGACCCTGCCGCGCCGATCACGCATCACTGGCTCGATTCCACACACGTCACTTTCGGCGTTCTGACCACTGGACTCGTCGACGGTGCTTGGAAGCTGGAGGCTTCGCTGTTCAACGGACGCGAGCCGGATCAGTTTCGCTGGCAATTCGAACCGTTCACGCCCGATTCCGTGTCCGCCCGGATCAGTTGGAATCCGGCACCCAATTGGGCATTGCAGGTGAGCTACGGCTTCCTGAAAAGTCCCGAGCAATTGGAACCCAACGTCAACCAGCATCGTTCGACCGCTTCCGCTAGCTACAATCTGCCGTTCGACGAGGGCAACTGGCAGACGACGATTGCATGGGGCCGCGATGCCGATCAATCAGGCCACACGCTCGACGCATTCCTTGTCGAGTCGGCGGTCTCATGGCGCCAGCATACAATTTTCATGCGCGCCGAAAACGTTCAGAAGGACGAGCTGTTTCTATCACCCAGCCCGCTCGCTGGTAACATATTTCGTGTAGGGACGGTTTCGCTCGGCTATGTCTATGACATTCCGATCGTGGAGCACCTCGCGCTTGGTTTTGGGGCAATGGGAACCGACTATGCGCTGCCTTCAGCGATTGACACGTTTTATGGCGGCGGATCAATCTCTTACATGCTTTTCACACGCTTAAAGATCACGTAATCCGCCATGCTCGAAAGGTTTGTGGATTTATGGTTTTGATTATCTCCTCGCTCTTGCAAATCCTAAGCCGGCGGAGCCGGAACCAAAGAGGATGATATAGACTGGGCGGTTGCGAACGGAGGGATCGGCGATGGCGCAGCATCTTCTGGAACGGTATGGGGATCGCCTGTGTGGGGGATATTGCGGTGACAGCTAATACATTACCATCGGCCGCGGCGTTCCTGAGCCCGGGCCGAAGCTCTTGGCCTCGAGAGCGGCGCTCGCGCGCATCCCCGAGGGCAAGGTGCGAAGGCTGGTCGGCCGCTTTCCCGTCGAGATCGCGCCGCTCGCCACAGAGCTTAGCAGCCTGATCGAGCGCGGCGCCGAAGTGGTCGGACGCGCCCGCGCGCCCTGCGCAGTGGACGTGCTCGGCAACTGCACCGCGGTCACGCCGGTGGTCGAGGACCTCGCCCGCGTGCTGTCGCGCATTCACGGGGCAAGCGGCGTCGTCATCGATGTTGATGTGCCGCGCGATCTTGCCTTCCCCGGGGGGCGGCTCGACGAGACCATGCCCGGCAGCGGCCTCGGCCTCGCCATCGTGCGCGACATCGCCAAGCTCTATGGCGGCTCGGTCACGCTCGACGAAAGTCCGATGGGCGGAATGGAAGCGAGGCTGGCGCTGCCGGCGATTGCGTGACCTCCGACAGTTCTAGAATGCCCAAAACGCCGCAGCGCGACCGTCGCATGCGCCCGTTCCCCATGAACAATTTGCTGTATGCTGTTCATGCCGCACCGCCGATTGGTGCGCCGGGGCAGGAAATGTCGAAGGCACCTGAACGATATTTTTATCACAGCTTTCCGCGCCGGTGGCGTGAGGAAAAAAGTGACGATCACGCGATCGAGATTCTCGAATTGATCCGCGACTTTGGCTTGTTGATGACACCCGAAGTCGCGACATGGCAATACACACACGTCAACGGTACGCCGCCACGGGCGCAATCAATGACGCAACGTCGGATCTCTTTTACGGAACTGGCGCCCTATCAGTTGGTGCGACATGCGCGCGACTTCGGTCGGTTTGCTCTTGAGTTCAATATCAGTGTGCTCAAATCGCTTGGCGCTGTCCCTGTTTTTTATATTCCGCACGCTGACGCCGAAATCCATGCATCCGGTTTAGGCGAAACAATCGTGATGCATTTGATCGATTCGATGCGCACCAGTGATCGCATGAGTCAATTGAACGCGATTCTTAAAGCGGTCCCACAAGGCAGAGAACGCCAACTCGTGTCAATTCCGACCGAGCATGGGCTGGTTCCGTTTGAGCTTCACGTAAACGAAGCGCGCGAAACGGTACGAATGCTAAACCACGCGCTTGCACCTGCCGACCAGCAGGCGAACTTTCTCGAGGGTGCGCTTAACTTCTTCTACCCTGATGGCGACGTCAGCGCAGAGCTTAAGTACTATCGCCAGCGTGAGTGGCGAATGGGCGGAAATCCCGCTGTGCGGGGCGATGAAATGATGGTTCGACCCTCAAACGCGATGATTGATAGGCTTCTCGCGCTCGATGAAGATTTTTTTGGGCGGAATTATCCTCCGCAAAATGTGGAGCTATCAAATGTCTCGGACCACGGAAAAGCAAGTCGACGTTTGGTTGACGAATGTTGGGTGTTTCGGGGTCTTGCGCGAAAGGGCGTATTTCAGCACGTGCGTAGAGTTATCGTCCCTAGACATTCTGTGAACAGAGCCAGACAGGTACTTTCGGCGTTAGATAATTCGCTTCGCGTAGTTGCGCTGGAGTCCGTATCTGGTCTACGTGCGCTCCCAAGGAGGGTTTGGAAAGTGCTAACAGATGCCAACTAGGCTCGATCCTTATTCGTTAGCTGTCGTGCATATAAAGCTGCGATCCAATGAAATGCAACTAAGTGTCGCCAGTGCGTTCGTTTGGTGGCGCCGCGAACGGACCTACCTCATAACACGTTGTCAGTGGGCGGGCGCAGCGCAGACGCGGCACAACTACTGTGTTATCATTGTAGCGAGCAGACTAAGTTATTCCACGAACAAGGTGCCCGGACCACCGTTCACCGGTCGCTGGATCCGTTCGGTCGGGCGTTGGAGCCACGCTTGGGCAGGTCACGGGCTCAAATCCTGTCGGGCGCACCGGTGAAATCAATATGTTGGCGCTGCCTCTTTCGAATCCGAGAGTCGCCCGGCAAACGCATAGCGAACAACACCATCGATTGATCGAGATTGGGGCATTTACGCGAGGGCAGGCTCGGCGAGAGCGGCCTTGAGCGGGCCGAGCCAGGCTTCGTAATTCCGCCACAGCTCGACGGCGTCCTTATAGATCGGGCGGCGCACCTGTTCGGCGCTGGGCGTCGACACCGCGCGGTCTGTCTCCCAAAAGCGAAGGCAGTTTTCCTCGAACGGCAGTCCGCAATAATCCAGCATGCGGCTTATTTCGTGTTCCGTGTCCCCGACCAGCCGCTCGTACTGCACAAAAAGAATCCGGCCCGGCATAAGCTTTTTCCAGTGCTCCATCAGACCGACATACAAATTGTAATAATGACCGAGATCGCGAAGGTCATAGGAAAAGGCGGCGTCCCTTGGCAGCTGCTGCTTGTACATCGCAAAGCAGGCCGCCATCGGCTCCCGGCGGATGTCGATGATCTTTGCGTGCGGCAGTACCAGGTGGATGAAGCCCGCGTCCAGCCAGTTCCAGGGCCGTTTGTCCACGAAGCAAGGACGGTCGGTGTGGCGAAAGGCGCTCGCGCGTTCGAAAAAACGTTCACCGAGGAGCGCGAGCTCGGCTTGGGTCATGGTTTTCAGACAGGCCGGATAGGCATTCGGATTGGCGATGAGGCGGCCCGACGCGATATCGCGAACCATCTGCGCGACGACCGGCAACTCGCGCGTGCCTTCGACCTTGCTGTGACTGGCCAGGATCTGTTCGACAAGCGTGGAGCCCGCCCGCGGCATACCGACGACAAAGATCGGCGTGACAGGCGCAGGCGCTGGTGTGGCGGCCGGCCGGGACAGGACGCGCGCGGTAAAGAAGTGCTTTATGCGGCGCACCTGTTCGACGGCTTTGTTTTCGTCATACGCTTCGCCCCTGGCCAGGAAGGAGCCGCGGGTCAATTGCGCAGCGCTCCGATAGGAAGAAAAACTTCCCGAAAAATCTTGCGATCTCTCCAATGCCTGGCCGAGCGCGTAGTGCATGCGCATGCGGCTTGCGGGATCGAGACTGGGATCTGCGAGGTGCGCGCGCATGGTCTTCACGTCTGCATCGGTCAGATAATTGCCCTTAAGGTCGGCGAGCGCGGCATAGGCGTCGCCCATGGTTGGGGCGATCTCCAGACAGGTCCGGAAGGCGCGGGCACTCTCCTCACGCCTGCTGGCGTCACGCAAGAGCACCCCATACCTGACCCACAAAGTCGGGCGGCGCGGGTGCTTCCGCAACACTTCCTCCATGAGAGCCACGGCTTCCGGGACTTTGCCGGAGCTTTCCAGGACGTCGGCGCGAACAATGGACTCGATCGGATCGTCGGGTGCGTCGAGCGTCAACACAGCGGCGTGGTTCAGCGCGCGGACAAATTCGCGCTGGTTCACCAGTTTTTTGACGAGGTCGTGCCGCGCCGCCTGCCAGGAGGGCGCAAGCTCCAGCGTACGTTCCAGAAGAGCAATGGCCGTGAACTCGTCGGCGTCCAGCGAGTCAAGATCCGAGAGCAGAGAGGCTGCCGCTGCATCGATGGGGCATTTCGCCAGTTGCTCGCGAAGCGCCGCCATCTGCCCGACATGATCCTTGCCGGCGAATGAGCTCTCAAGGGCGCGCTTACCGGCTTCGAGCTGTTCCGGCGTCCGCGCATCGCGGCTTGGCCGCCAGTTGGTCGCCTCGACGGCATAACGAAGTGCATTGGCGCCGGCCTCGTCGGCCTGTTTGTTCTTGCCGGCGAGGCGCGACAGTTCGGCAAGCTTCTTCCACGCGCCGGGATGTGTCGGAACGCGCTTCGTAACGGCCTGCAGCTCCTTCATGGCGTGCTCGTGTACGCTCATCGCCTCCAGGATCAGCGCACGATCATAGCCTTCCGGCTGGGACGGGGCAGACTCGGCCGCTGCCTTCTCCAGAGCCTCTTTCAACGGACCAAGCCAGGGCTCGAAATGCCGCCATTGCTCCAACCCCTCGCGAAAGATCGGGCGCCGCACCTGTTCGGCACTTGGCGTCGCCACGGCGCGTTCGGTTTCCCAGAAGCGAAGACAATTTTCCTCGAAGGGGAGACCGCAATATTCAAGCAGCCTGCGGATCTCTGCCTCGGAGTCTTCTACGAGCTGCTTGTAGTGGACGAGGTGAACGTGGCCAGGCATCACCTCGTCGTAATGACTCATCGTACTCACATACTCTGTGTAATACCGGGCAAGGTGATTGAAGTCGTTTGTAAAACGGGCCTGATCCATGTTCTGTTTGTACATCGCGAAACAGGCGGCCATGGGTTCGCGCCGGACATCGACGACCTTCGCCTGCGGCAGGATCATCCGAATAAAGCCCGATTCGAGCCAGTTCCACGGGCGCTTATCGACGAAATAGGGAAGACCGGTCCTGCGGTACGCGGCAGCTTCGTGAATATAACCTTCGCCGAGTTCTGCGAGCTGCTCCGGAGAGAGGCTCGTCACGATTTCGGGGTAGGCTTGCCGCGTCACCAGCAACCTGCTGTGCGAGAGGTGATCAACGACCGCGGGAAGCGCCGGAAGTTCCATTGTGCCTTCGACGCGGCTATGGCTCGCCAGAATCTGTTCGACCAATGTTGAGCCGGCACGCGGCATTCCCACGACAAAGATGGGCGTCGGCAAGCATGCCCTCGGACTGGCGCATCTCGCGATGGTTCGCGAGGTAAAGACCGCACAGCGGCGGCGCATTTCGCGAATATCATCGGCCGGGTCGTAATCCGGATCCTTCCCCAGCGCGGCACACGTTTCATAGGCCGCGAAACTGCCGCCGTAATTCCCCATTTTTTCAAGCGTCTGACCCAGCGCGAACTGAATCCGCTCGCGGCTGTCGTCGTCTTCGTCATGGCTCTTTTCGCGCAGATGTTCGCGCATCGCAGCGACATCGTCGGAGCCAAGAAAGTCGCCGCGGAGTTTGGCAAGTCCCGAATAGGCCATGCCCAGTCCCGGGGCCAGTTCGAGCGCATTGCGATATTGGAGCGCGCTCTCTTCCCGGCGGCCCGCGAAGCGGAGCACGCGCGCATAGATGCAGCGCAGCCGCGCAAAGGCGGGATTTTCCTGAACCAGCTGATCGAGAATGGAGATGGCGCCTTCCATGTCGCCCAAATTGCGCAGTGCGTCGGCATGCATCACGCGGTAGTTGAGGTTGTCCGGCGCCTGCGCAAGGAGACCTGCGGTTTGTGCGACGGCCTTTGCATCCTTGGACAGCACGCGCAGAACTGAAACCAGGTCCTCCCGCGCGCCGTGATAGTCGGGCGCGAGGTCCAATGCGCGTTCGAAAAGGCCGAGCGCGACAAACATGTTGTCACGGCTGCGCTCCAGACAGGCGAGGAGGCGCATGGCTGCCACATCTGTTTGGTGCAGGCGCAAGTGGTCTTGCATCGCCTGCCGCTGTTCTTTTGCCGTAGCCATTCCTGTAAGGTGTTCGTGAAGCGCCTGCTCCGCGGCGTCGATCTCCGCTGCCGTCCGCTCTTCTTTGGCCGCAGGCCATTGCGGCGACAGACCGCTGGCACGCGCATCTGCGGCACGTGCCTCTGTGTCCTTGCCTGCCAGACGCAGCAATTCGGCGAGTGTCTGCCAGGCCGGGCCATGTTCAGGTGCGCGGCGGGTAACCTCGCGCAGCGCGCTGGTTGCCGGCTTATAAAGCCCCATGGCGGCCAGGGTCAGTGCGCGCTCGTACATCACGGACGGCGAGCAAACCGCCTGTGCCGCGGCCGCGGGCGATGATGATAGTAGCGGCTCCGAAACGTCCATCATTCGCCGTTCATGTTTCAACCGTCTCGGCGAGAGCTTCCTTCAGCCGACCGAGCCAGGGCTCGAAGTTTCGCCACTGCTCCAATGCGCTGCGATAGATCGGGCGACGCACCTGTTCGGCGCTCGGCGTCACGATGGCACGATCGACTTCCCAGAAGCGCAGGCAGCCTTCTTCGAACGGCAAACCGCAATAGTCGAGCATGCGCCGGATTTCACCTTCCGTATCCTCCACCAGCCGTTCGTATTGGAGGAAATGAACGCGGCCGGGCATGGCGGTCTGCCAGTGATCCATCAGGTTCACATATCTTTTGTAGTAGCGACCCGCTTCCCCCAAATCGTAGGAAAAATAGCAGCCTTTTCTGGGCAACAGCTGCTTATACATGGCAAAGCACGCAGCCATCGGCTCGCGGCGTATGTCAATGAATTTCGCCTGCGGCAGGATGAGATGAATCAGCCCGATGTCCAGCCAGTTCCACGGACGTTTGTCGACAAAGAAGGCCCGGCCCGTCGTACGATAGTTTCGCGAGTCCTCAATCACGCGCCCGCCAAGAGCGGCGAGTTGATCCGGCGTAAGATCCAGGACGCAATCCGGATAGGCGTTTTGTGTCACCAGCATCCGGCCGAGCGCCAGCCCGCGCTTGATATCGCCGATCAGCGAACGCTCGCCTATGCCTTCCACCTGGCTGTGGCTTGCCAGGATTTGCTCCACGAGTGTCGAGCCGGCGCGCGGCATTCCCAGCACAAAAATGGGCGTGTCAGGCGAAACTGGCGGGGCCTGCAGCAATTTGGAGGCGAAGTTCTCGCGGCTGAATACCGCCCGTATTCGCCGAATGCGAAGCGCAGAATCGTCGGGCGTCTCAGCGTTCCCGGGGTTTTTCGCCTCGATGGCCGAGAATTCGCGTGCCCCTTCCTCGTAGGCCGCGAAGCTCGCGGCGTACTCACCGGCGCGCTCCAGCGTCTGCCCCAGCGCATAAAACATCGCCATCCTGCTTTCGGATGCCAGTGCCTGCTCGTCGAGTTGTGCCCATATCTCGGCGACGTCGTCCCGGGTCAGCACTTTGTCCTTCAACTCGGCCAGCCCCCACCAGGCTTCGCCCATGTCCGGTTGAACCTGCAGGCATTTTCGGTAAGCCTGGATGGCTTCTTCCCGACGGCCGATCATGCGCAGCGCGTTCCCATAGAGCAACCAGTACTGCACGTTGTTCGGGGATTCGCGCAGCAGTCCGGTAAGAATTTCGGTTGCAGCTTCGACCTTGCCGGCATCCATCAACGCATGCGCATGCAGAAACCTGTAGCGGGGCTGGCCGGATGATCTGGCGATCAGCTGTTTGGTCTCTTCGATCGCTGCATGTTCGCGCGAATCCACCAGCAATTCTGCATAGTCCTCGGCCGCGGCGGCGTAGGAGGGGCAAATGTCCAGCGCGCGTCGAAGAAGCGCTCGTTGGGTGATCACATCGCCGTTGCGCGCTTCCAGGCGCGCCAGCCAACGCATCGCGACTGCGTCCAGCGGGTTGGCCACGAGGTGCTCACGAAGCGTTACCGCGGCGTCCTCGGCAAGCTTGTTCCCGAGCGGCTCGAGCAGCTTTCGCTCTCCTCTCTGCAACTGTGCCAATGTGCGCTCGTCCAATCCTTTCTTCCATTTGACGCCGGCGTGAGCCTGCGCCACCGCATCGGCCGCATCGGCTTCGGCATCTTTCTTTGCGAGGCGGAGCAACTGGGCGAGGTTGCGCCAGGCCGGCGCATGGTTTGGCGCGAGCGCCGTACACTCGCGCAGCGCCTCGATCGCGGCGGTGTGATAGGACATCGCCGCAGCCGTCAGTCCAACTTCGTACAAATGGACCGGCGATTGCGCCCGCCTGGGCCGGCCGTCGTGCGAATCCAGCCGCATGTCCGTAGCAGGCGCCGCGCGCTCGGGGGTTCTCGGCGATCCTGGCACCTTTGTTTTCTCCTGAAACACCCGACCGGACTGGCCGCCAGAATAGCGTAGTCGGGGTCAACCTGGCAAAGCAAGACCGTCGAGGTAACGAAAAAAGGGGCCAGCAGGTGTCGCTGGCCCGGATTTTACATCGAAATGGAGCTTGCGATTGCTCCAGGAGCAGCAGCCATCACTTGATGTTGATTGTCCATGGCTCCTTGGCCCTGAACTCGAACTTGTTCTTGTGCTTCTTGTGTTTTGTTCCAGTGGTGGTTGTGGTCGACGTGAACCTGATGGCATCATACCCGTCAAATGCGTCGGCTGTGGCTGTTTTGCTCTTCAGCTCATAGGCCGGCGCATACAAAGTCAGGGTGCCGGTGCAGTGACCGCTTGCACCCTTGCTGGTGAAGTAGGTATGAGTGCCCGGCGATTTGTATGTGTACGCCTTGATCTTCGCATTCATATCCTTGGTGAAACTTGCCTTCTGTCCATTCTTTCCCGTGGCGTTGGAACAATGGTTCCCGTTCGCTGTCAGGGATAGCCAGACCTCTCCCGGACTGAGATCCTTCGTTTTCTTGTACATGGTGCTGTGGTTTCCGGTGAAAGTTTCACTCGGAAGAGTTAGTGTGACTACAGTCGGGCCTGGATTATTGATGTCCGTCTTGTAGTGCATTGTGCTAGAGACCACCTTGATCCCGTTCTTGATAAGCAGCACGGGTTTGGCTCCGGCCGGCGCAGCCGAAAGTGCGATCAGCGCTGCGCCTGTGAGCAGGGTCGTCGTCAGCTTACCCATGTGGTTTCCCCTGGGATGCGAGACATCCTTCGCGTCGACCCCCCTTCATGCCGCCGACGGAACTCCGCTCGATGCCTCAGCAGCGGAGGTCTTAACAAGAACTAACTCCGGTTTTCCGGATCGTGCAATCTGGGCACCGGTAAACTTTTGGTGATCGGTACGCTGCCTCATCGGAATCTCACACTCCAAAGCCCATGAACAGGTCATGCTCCGCCCGGGCATGTACCTTCTTAATTCGTGAGACTGAAAACCGGCCACTCTGAATTCAAGTCCGGCTGCTTAGGGCATTTTCCGATCGGGTCGAATCAGATTGAGAGGACTTCCCCCTCCGGCCCTTCGGGCCACCTCCCCCACGTTGGGGGAGGAAAGAAAAGGCGCGACCGTTGTTTTCCTCCCCCAGCGTGGGGGAGGTGCCGAGCCCCCCGGTCCGCGCCAAGCGCGGCCGGAGGACAGGCTCCGCGAGGCGGAGGGGGACGTGCGGTTCAACTTGAACGGAATCCGCTCTAGGGGGCAAAATCGGCCAGTACCAGTCTTTTGGCCGACAGTTTTCTGTTCGGTCATCCGGTCTCCATTTCAGGCCGGATTGGCCATAAAATCACCCGCCGTTTGTCTTCATCGGACGAAGGCCGACGCCGGCAACACGGGTGCTGCCGGCGTTTCCTGGTTCAAAAAGACTTCGACATACCAACAAAGAACCCTCTTCGGGGCCCCCATTGCGGTGCAAAAACGCCGACGCCGCTGCCGCTGCGGATCTGGTATTTCTCGTCGAAGAGATTGATCACATCGAAGCGGACACTCAACTCCGGTACGTGAAAAATAGAGGAGAGGTCCTGCACCACCCCCGTATTGACCTGCACATAGGCGGGCACATGGGTGCCGTTTGGAATGCCGTCGGGAAGATCCGGCAGCGGCGGCCCATCTTCCCGCAAGCCCGTCCCGTAGATCAGGTCGGTGTCGAAGAGCGTATCGCCCCACTTGTAGGACGCCCCACCGGAAGCCGTGAAATGCTGTTCGTGGTCGAGGTCGATGTAATGATCCTCGGTGTACGAATACTGATCCGGCGGAAAACTGAACTGACTGGTGATCCAGCCCTCGCCGATGGCATGTTCGAGCGCGAGATTGCCATAGGCAGTGAAGTTCCCGGCCGTGTAGTCCGCCGTCAGTTCTGCGCCGTATTGTTTGCCTTTGGCGTAGTTGAAAGGCGTGAGAATAATCGGCGCGCCAAACTGGCCCTCGTCGATCATGTCGGTCGATAATTTGTAGTAGCTGTCAATCCCCACCAGCAGTCCGTCCAGCACCTGCTGCTGCGCGCCGGCGTCGAAATAGTTGGCACGTTCGGCGACCGGCGTGCTGTCCTGGGTGATCTGCGGGGTGGCGGAGGTGCCGGCCGTCGGAGTCGCCGGCGTCGGCGAGAATTTGGCGACGGTCTCGTTGCCGACCAGCTCGAACGGGGGTGGCGAAAAATAGCGGGCATAACCCAGGTGGAACGTCGTTCCGTCCCACGGCTTATAGACCGCGTTCAGGCGCGGACTGAGCTGATCGCCGCTGCTATAGGCAGTGTAATTGTCGTAACGCAGACCGTAGTTGATCGTCAGGTCGGACAATATCGCCCATTCGTCCTGCAGATAGACGCTCTCGGTCCACTGCGTTTTCCCGCTGTTGTCAGGTATCGTCTCGGGCACATTGTAACCCGGAGTCGAACTCGGATAGGGCGCGCAGCTATAGGGATTGGTCGGCGTACCCGCCGGCCCCGCACCCGATGTCGTGCAATCTTCCGGCAGCACCGAGGACGTCGTATCGCTCGTCAGGCGGTCTGATTCGACGATCACCCCGCCGCGGATCGTATGGGAATCGCCCAGATGCCATGCCGCTTCCGCCTGTTCGCCCAGCGCAATATCCTTCTTGTATGCGGATTGTGCGATGCCGTTATAGAGCAGGTCGCCGATCTGGTCGGGCGAGAAGTTCAGGCTCGAATAGCGCCCGAAAGCGGAGACTTGAAAGTCGACCTGCCCCTGGCTGCGCAGATAGCTCAGGATTCCGTAATGAGTGATTTCGCGTTGCGTCTCGTTTTCGTCGGCGCTGGGGTAATAGGTGCCGTTGCCAAGGGAATCGTTGATGTCCGTCAGGCCCAGCGCGGGTGTCAGTCCCGCCGTATCCGGAATCTCGAAATGGTCGTGGGAGGTCCCGAGAATCGCGGTGATGCTGCTGTTGGAGTCGAGAATGTCCTCGAGGTAGGCGAAGCCGTGATATTGCGTCGTCCGGTCGTGAATCGGATCCGAGCTGCCGTCCGGCGATTCGATGCCGAGCGAATTGGTCAGGTAATCGCCCGAGACGAAGTAGTTGAGCGAACCCACCGAGCCGCCATAATCGGCACTCGGCTCAAGTTCGTTGTGACTGCCGCCATACATGGAGACGGTACCGCCCTCATCGAACAGCCCCGTTTTCGGCGTGATGTTGACGATGCCGCCGGTCGCAAGCCCGTATTCCGCGGGAAGTGCGCCCGTGATCAGTTCGACCGATGAAGCCAGTCGCGGATCGAGAGTCTGGCCGAACACGCTGATGCCCTCGGGCAGCGTGATCCCGTCGAGCCGGTATTGCAGCGCGTTGTGTTCGCCGCGGATGTGGAACTGGCCGTAAGAGTCCTGCGCGACGCTGGGCATCTGCAGGATGACCTGGTTGAGCAGCGTGTTGTCGGCGCCCGGGGTCTGCTCGATTTCCTTGGAGGTGATTGCGTAAGTCGAAGCGCCGATCTGGGTCTGGATACCGGCGCGCGCCTCGCTGAGCCTTTTGGCAGTGACGACGACGGTCTCGACTTGGGAACTGGAAGATTGGGAACCGGAAGACGAGGACGTGGATGGCGTCGAAGGCGCCGGCTCGGTCTGAGCCGGAGCACCGACGGGTGCCAGCAGCGCGGCCGTGGCCGTCGCGGCGAGAAGCAATGAGCGATGCATGGTGAGGGTACCCCGCATGGTCCGGATCGGGCGCAGGCTTCGCCGCAATGCGCCGCAAGCGGACGTGTTTTCCGTGAAATGGCCACCGGCGGAGCCTGTTCGACTCCGCGCCGGCCGCGCGTCAGGAAAGTGTCAGTTCAGCGGGTGGACCGCGGCTGTTCCAGCTGTGCGAGACCGCCCCAACGAACGACAGTTCGTGTACGAGGCGGGGCGCCTGAAACTCCGCCGGCGCCGGCAATGGCAGCACGATCGGTGCCGGAACGACATATGCGCCGGAGAGGAGGTATTCCTGGCAAAGGGGACAATGCGCCGGATCGTCGGCGGGCTTGTTGCCATGGCCGGGGTGGCTGGCCGAGGTCTCGGCAGTCTCCAGTTCGGCGGGCACATGGATATGAGTCTGGGTGGCGTAGCCAGCCAGCGCGAACGTCACCAGCGTAAACGCCAGAGCGACGCGCCGCCATAGAGCTTCGCCGCCGCAATCCCGACCTAGAATTCGCAAAAGCCGGAACACTGCCTCGCTTCGCCCCTCATGCGACCGGGAACCATAAACGTTGGTGCCGCTGCTGTCATCCCCGAAATGCGACGTGGGGTTGCTTGCCCATCTTCAGACATCTCACGGATCGAGATACGGCCACGAATTGGCGCCATCGAAGCGGCGAACGCGCATGATAACGCTTTTGCAGATATACGGCAGTTGCGACCGCATCGATCCTGGAGGAGAAACATCATGGAATACAGACAATTGGGGCGTTCCGGGTTTTACGTTCCCGCGTTGACGCTCGGCACGGGCACTTTCGGGGGCAAGGCGGGGCTCGCGGCCTGGGGCTCGACGGATGCGACCGAGGCGACACGCCTCGTCGACATTTGTCTCGATCACGGCCTGACGATGTTCGACAGCGCCGACATCTATTCGCGCGGAGTGGCCGAAGAGGTGCTGGGCGCCGCGATCAAGGGCCGGCGGGACAGGGTGCTGATCTCCACCAAGGCCACGTTCCGCGCCGGCGACGGCGCGAACGATGTCGGTTCCTCGCGGTTTCATATCACGCGTGCGGCGGAGGGGTCGCTGAAGCGGCTCGGCACCGATCACATCGATCTGTTCCAGCTTCACGGCTACGACGCCAGGACTCCGCCGGAGGAAGTGCTGTCCACGCTCGAAAGCCTCATCCGTGCAGGAAAGATTCTCTACGTGGGCGTTTCCAATTTCTCCGGCTGGCACCTGATGAAATCGCTTGCGGTGGCCGAGCGGTATGGCCTGCCGCGCTATGTCGCCAATCAAACCTACTATTCGCTGGTCGGGCGCGACTACGAGTGGGAACTCATGCCGCTCGGTCTTGACCAGGGTGTGGGCGCGGTGGTGTGGTCGCCGCTCGGCTGGGGGCGGCTGACCGGCAAGATTCGGCGCGGCGCGCCGCTCCCGGCGGTGAGCCGCCGCAACGTGCAGGCGTCGAACGACATGGGACCTGCGGTGGACGACGAGCATCTGTACAGGATTGTGGATGCGCTCGATGCGGTGGCCGAAGAAACAGGCAAGACCGTACCGCAGGTAGCGCTGAACTGGCTGCTGCAGCGGCCGACGGTTTCCACCGTGGTGATCGGAGCCCGCAATGAACAGCAGCTCAGGGACAATCTCGGCGCCGTCGGCTGGAGCCTCGCTCCCGGACAGGTAAGGACACTGGACAAGGCGAGCGAGGTCAGGATGGCCTATCCCTATTGGCACCAGCGCCAGTTCCACGAACGCAATCCGTTTCCCTTGCGGATGTGACAGCTGCAAGATCGGGCGAACCGAAGGCGGCGCTCCGCTCTGGGGCACGTGGTCTGGCGGGTGCCAAATTCCCGATTGCGCGTAACTGAAATTCGGCGTTAAATGTGCTTAACGAGCAGGGGGAGTTCCCCTGCCGCAAATCCAAACCCAGGGGTTTCCAATGATGAAAACAGTGCTTCTCACCAGCGCAGCGGCGGTGGCCTTGTTGATTGGCGGCTCAGCCCAGGCGGCGGCGCCGGGCGCAAGTGCGTTGGGTGCTCGCGGAAACGGCCAGGCCGCCGTGCACCATGCTCCGCCCAAGGGCTCGCAAGTGCTTTACGATCAGAACAGCGGCACAGGCTCTGATGGGTTCTTTTCGCAGACGCTGAGCTCCTACCCGCAATATGATGAATATCTCGCGGACGATTTCCCGGTTCCAAAGGGCCAGACCTGGAAAGTGTCGGAAGTGGACGTCGGTGGCTTCTACTATGTTGAATCCGGCCCGGCCTCGTCCGTGAACGTTTACTTCTGGAAAAACAAGAAGGACCTGCCAAACGGGAAGAAGGCCTTGGTCTCTTGCCTCAATGTCACGCCCACCGCCGGCCTTGATACGGGCGCCTTCCAGATCACACTGCCGAAGAAGTGCGCCAAGAAGGCGTCATTCGCCGGCGGCAAAAAAGGCACCACCTACTGGGTGAGTGTCCAGGCCAACATGACTGGCGAATTGACGAGCGGCTATTGGGCCTGGGACATTGTCTCGGTCCACAACAACCAGGCGGCCGGCGATTGGTACGGCGGCAGCGTCGAAACCCTCGAGCCGAGCTGCAATACCTCCTTCCAGACCATGGACTATTGCACTGGTACCACAACGGACCTCTCCTTCGAACTGATGGGCACGTCCAAGAAGTAAAAAGATTACCTGACCTGGGAAGAGGGCGGCTCCGGCCGCCCTCTTTCTTTCCGCCCCGCTCACGGGGAGAGGAAATGTGGCGAGCTTCCCTGCCACGCTTATTTCATCTAATCGCTTGCCCGTGCCGCACTCGACGGAAAAACAGCCGCCCTCCCCGGCCGAGACCGCCGAGCCCGGGATGAACACGATCGCGCGCGCCGTTGTGGAACTCGGGAAAAAGCGCCCGCTGGAAAATCCGCGCCTCAGGCGGATCGTTGCGGATATGCGCGAAGGCCGCGTCGGCGGCGCGGAAAAGGAACTGACCGCCTTTCTCGCCAAAAATCCGCGCAATGCCGACGCGCTATTTCTGAAGGCGCGGGCGCTCTACCGCCTGGACCGTTGCGAGGAGGCAATCGAGTTCCTGGAGAAGTGTCTTGACATCGCTCCGGACTTCACCGCTGCGCGCTCCGAATACGCCAAGCAGCTTGGCGACATGAATCGCTACTCCGCGGCACTCGCCGAACTCGACCGGCTGCTTGCCGAGGAGCCCGACAATCCGCATTTCCGCCAGATGAAGGCGCGTGTTCTTGTGCTCATCGACGAGAATGTGGAATCCGTTGCAACGTGGGAGGCGCTGGCGAACGAGAATCCGGACCGCGCCGAGATTTGGGTGAACTACGGCGATAGTCTTCGGGTCACGGGCTCCCGGAACGAATGCGTCGCCGCGTACCGCCGGGCGATCGCGTGCCGCCCGTCATATGGCCAGGCTTACCTCAGTCTCGCCAATCTGAAGACCTTCCGCTTCGAGCCCTCCGATATCGCCGCCATCAACGAACAACTTCGAAGGTCCGACCTCTCGCCGGAGGATCGCGCCGGTTTTCAGTTCGCGCTCGGCAAAGCGTATGAGGACCGGGGCGACTTCGGGCTCTCGTGGGAGCAATACGCAAAGGCCAACGCGGCCATGCGGATTCACGTCACGTTCAAGCCCGAAGCCCATATTGCGATGATCGGGACCAACAAGGCGTTGTTCACGCCCGAATTCCTGCAGAGCCGCCAGGGGTGGGGATGCAAAAGGCCCGACCCCATCTTCGTCCTGGGCCGGCCGCGTTCGGGATCGACGCTTGTCGAGCAAATTCTGTCCAGTCATTCGGCGATCGAGGGGACCGCCGAGCTTCCCTATATCTCCAACCTCGCCAAGCGGCTGGCGCGGCGGCAAGGCCATGGCGTCGCTTTGGATCCCGATACGTTCAAGGCGCTCGCGGAGCTGGATCCGGCCGGGCTCGAAGCCCTGGGCGTGGAATATCTGGAAAGCGCGCGCATCCATCGCAAAACCGGCCGGCCGTTCTTCATCGACAAGAAGCCGGACAATTTTCTGTTCACCGGCATGATCCAGCTGATCCTGCCGGAAGCGAAAATCATCGATGCCCGAAGGAATCCGGCAGCCAGTTGTCTGTCGACATTCAAATTGTACAGCGCCAAAGGCCGGCTCCGGATAACCGAGCTCGGGGGCAATTACCGCGGCTATGTGGAGCTGATGGCGCATTTCGACCGCGTCCTGCCGGGAAAGGTTCATCGGGTGATCTATGAGGACATGGTGGCCGATCCGGAAACCCAGGTCCGCAAGCTGCTCGATTATCTCGGGCTGCCGTTCGAGGAGAACTGCCTCAGGTTTTACGAAACGAAGCGGACGGTTCTGACGCCAAGCTCCGAGCAGGTGCGCCGGCCCATCACCACGGACGCCGTCGATTATTGGCGGCATTTCGAGCCTTGGCTCGGCCCATTGATTCAAAGCCTCGGCTCGGTCCTTACCGCCTACCCCTGCGTGCCGGAGGAATTTCGCTGACCGGGTGGCGAAAAACTCTTGGCCCAGGACAGGCTTCGCGGAAGACGGCCAGGAACCCATCGCCCATATAGCCACGCGCGCACTGCAGCGTTCGAGAAGCGGTTGAAGGCGCCTCACGCCGCAACCGATGGCACAACGGAGCTTCCGCCGTTGCCGACATCGCGCGGCGGCTCGAAGAGCGCAAGTGTCGCGCCCTTTAAGCCGGTTATCCCTCAGAAAGGTGCGCCGGCCCATCTCCGGCGATGCGGTCGGTCCGTGCAGCCTACCTGTGCGTGCCCGAAGCGCAAAGGTGTTCCCGGGCGGAGTGCGCGCCGAGGCACCGGGACCGGGGAATCTCCAAAATTTACGGAAGGGCTGCGGATAGCGGTCTTTGGCGCTTGCGAAGACGCTGCACGGCGGGCTAAATTGGCGATAGAGACAGGGGATCGTTCCTGTCCCAAAACCCAGGGGGTTTTCATGAACAAGACTGTACTTCTGGCCGCCGCGGCGGCTTTTGCACTGACTGCCGGTGGCGCTTCTGCCGCGCAGAAGCCGGCTCTTGGAGCATACGGCCATAGCTTTCCGGTGATCCATGCCGGCAAGACGGCGAAGGTTCTGTACAACCAGACCAGCAGCGAGAATGGCGAGGGCATCGACTCTCAGAACTTCACGTCGGGCAGCTTCGCCAGCGCTGACGACATGGGTGCGGACGATTTCGTGGTTCCGAAAGGTGCAACTTGGACGATCACGGAAGTCGATGCTCCGGGCCTGTATTTCAACGGTTACGGCCCGGCGGATTCCGAGAACGTGATCTTCTGGACAAACGACAAAAAAGCGAAGACGCCAGGCAAGGCCGTGAAGAAGGGAACCTTCAATGGCCTGAAGGGCACCGACAATTCCGGCTCGTTCTCGATCACGTTGCCCAAGAAGGGCATGACGCTCACGGCCGGGACCTACTGGGTTTCCGTTGTCGCGAACTGCTCATTCACGGCCGGCTGCGGCGAGTGGGGCTGGGATGAGAACGGCAAGATTCACGGCGCGGACGCTCAGTGGCAGAATCCGGGCGGATATTTCGGCGTGTGCTCCACCTGGGGCACCATCGCGGACTGCATCTCCGGCGCTCCCGCCGGCGACTTCGCGTTCGAACTGCTGGGCAAGTCGAAGAAGTAATCACACGTTGCAGTGTGGCACGAATGCGGGAACACGTCCGTAAGGGCGGATACCGGAAGAGGGCGGCGCAAGCCGCCCTCTTTTTTCGCGGAGGTAGCCTCGTCTGAAATGAGTCGCGTATCGCCGACACGCGGGGAATTTACGAACTGACGCATGCCTCGCTCGAATTCCATCCGCACAGATAGGGCGGCGCCGGACGGAGATCCTTTCGCGCAGGGCTACGCTAGGCTGCGTGCGAAAAGGCCTCTGCGCAAACTCCGTCTTCAGCAAATTGCATCCGATCTTCGCGGCGGCCGCGCCGAAAGCGCGCAGGAGGCCTTGCGCGGGTACCTCTCGACGCAGCCAGACGATGCAGATGCGCTGTGTCTGGAGGCGCAAACGGCAGAGCGGCTCGGACGTCGCAGTGAAGCGGCCTCCCGGTTCGCACGCTGCCTGGAACTTGCGCCCGATTTTGCGGCCGCCCGGTATCACTACGCGAGTCTGCTTCTTCGTCTGCACCACTACGAACCCGCGAGCCGCGAGGTAGAGCAGCTTCTCGCCGGCGACCGCCGCAACCCGCTTCTCCGGCGGCTCAAGGCTCTCATTCTCGATGCGATCGGAGAGGAGCAACAGTCGCTCCTCGTCTGGAAAGATCTGGCCGACGAACATCCGGGACATGCGGATTGCTGGATCCACTTCGGTCAAGCGCTTCGGGCGACGGGAAATCAGGCGAGCAGCATCGCCGCCTTTCGGCGGGCGATCGCGTGCCGCCAATCCTCGGGGCAGGCCTGGTGGAGCCTTGCCAACATGAAAACGTTTCGCTTCACCGACGAGGACATTTCCGTCATGCGGCACGATTTCGATCGCACCGGCATCGGCGCGGAAGATCGGGTCAATCTGCTTTTCGCACTGGGAAAGGCGTATGAGGACGAAGGTGCGTTTGCCAAATCCTTCGAGCATTATGCGAAGGGCAACGCCGCGCGGCGCCTGCGAACCGATTACGACTGGGACGACATCAATTCCGAGTTGGCGGCGCAAAAGAAGCTGTACACGCGCGAATTCCTGGAGAGCCGAAACGGCGCCGGCTGCAAGGCGCCGGACCCGATCTTCATCCTGGGCCGTCCGCGCTCCGGCTCGACCCTGATCGAGCAAATTCTCTCCAGCCACTCCGCCGTCGAGGGGACGGCGGAACTGCCCCATATCGCGGATTTTGCCTGGCGGTTTCTCGAAGGCGAATGTGTCGCACGTTCCATCGACTATCCGCAGATACTTGCCGAGCTTCCCTCGGCGGCACTGACGGCCATGGGCGAAGAATATCTGGAGCGGACGCGCATTCACCGCAAGCTTGGCCGGCCGTTCTTCATCGACAAGAGCCCGGCCAATTACCACCACGTCGGCATGATTCTTCTTATTCTCCCGAACGTAAAAATCATTGATGCGCGCCGGCACCCCGCGGCCTGCTGTTTCTCGATGTTCAAGCACAATTACAGCGAGACGAATCTTCGTCTGAACGAACTTGGCCTCGTCTATCGCAACTATGTGGAACTCATGGCGCATTTCGACCGCGTGATGCCTGGACGGATTCACCGGGCGATCTACGAAAACATGGTCGCCGATCCCGAAGCGGAGATTCGCAGCCTGCTCGACTATCTCGAACTGCCGTTCGAGGAGAACTGCCTGCGCTTCTACGCGACCGAGCGGACCATCAGGACGCCGAGCTCCGAACAGGTACGCAGACCGATCTCCGGCGAAGCTGTCGGGCACTGGCGGCATTTCGAGCCCTGGCTGCGGCCACTGCTGGACAGCCTCGGCCCGGTGGTCACGGAATATCCTCGCGTGCCGGAAGATCTGCGCTGAAGGGAGATGGCAATGTCGGACGCGGCGCAAAGTTACGAAAGGAACTGGCTGCGTCATCCCCGGCTGCGGGAAGCCGCGCAACTGATCGAACATGGCCAGATGGGGGCAGCATCAGGCACCTTGCGCGGATTCCTGAAGGCGCATCCGGGCGATGCCCATGCGCTGCACCTTCTGGGAGAGATTGCGTACCGGCAGGGGCGGACGGACCAGGCGCTCGCATCCTGGGGGCAATGCGTGGACATCGCGCCCGATTTCACACCTGCCCGCCACCAATATGCCGCCGCGCTCCTGGGAGCCGCCAGAGCGGATGTGGCGCTTCTTCACAGCGACCAGCTGCTGAAGCGCGATTCACGCAATCCGGATTATCGCGCCCTGAAAGCGCGCGCGCTCGAGGCGCTGGACGATTATTCGGCTGCGGCGGACCTGTGGCGCGGCCTGCTGAAGGAATATCCCGACCGCGCGTACTTTTGGACCTGCTACGGCTACGTATTGCGTGGATTGGGAATGCTTCCCGAATCCATCGCGGCCTGCCGGAAGGTCATCGAACTCGATCCCGCCTCCGGGAGCGCCTGGTGGAATCTCGCGGACATAAAGACCTTCCGGTTCGCCGAAGCCGACATTCAGCAGATGGAAAAGCAGATTGCGAATGCCGAACTTCCGGCAGCCGGGCGCGCCTGCGTGCATTTTGCGCTCGGCAAGGCCCATGGGGACCTGAAGCAGTACGAAACATCATTTGGTCACTACGCAAAGGGGAATGCCCTTAGGCGTCTTGCCCTGCCGCATGATCCGGATGTCTTGACGGCCTATGTTGCGCGTTCGAAACTTGTGTTCAGCGAGGAATTCTTCCGCGCCCGGTCCGGCCGCGGATGCGAAAGCCCGGACCCGATCTTCATCGTCGGAATGATGCGTTCGGGTTCGACGCTCGTGGAACAGATTCTTTCCAGCCACTCGCAGGTCGAAGGGACACGCGAGCTCGCCGAGGTGGCGGCGGCGTCACATCACCTCCAGCGGTTCGCGTCGAAAAAGGGATGCGATTTTCCCAGCATCCTCGAGCGCGTCGATGCCGGCGTGTTCTGCCAGCTTGGCGAACGGTATCTGGAGAACACGCGGGTCCATCGAAAGCTGGGCCGCCCGTATTTCATCGACAAGATGGGCGCGAACTTCGGCCATGTCGGCCTCATTCATCTGCTGCTGCCGAACGCGAAGATCGTCGATGTGCGGCGTCACCCATTGGCTTGCGGCTTTTCGATCTTCTCGCAATATTTCCCGAAGGGCCAGAACAACACCTACAAGCTCGCCGACATCGGGCGCAACTATCGAGATTACGTGGAGTTGATGGCCCATTTCGACCGTGTGCTGCCCGCACGCATCCACCGCGTTTTCTACGAATCCCTGATTGCGGAACCGGAAGCCGAGATTCGCCGCCTGCTCGCCTATCTCGGACTGCCCTTCGAAGAATCCTGCCGCGACTTCCACAGGACTGAACGCACGATCGCGACCGTCAGTGCGGAGCAGGTGCGCAGTCCGATCTATCACACCGCGCTCGAACACTGGCGGAATTACGAGCCGTGGCTCGCCCCCCTGAAGGAGGTTCTGGGAGCGGTGCTCGACGACTACCCGGCCGCTCCGGAATTCCATTGAATGGTGTCCGGCTCGGGGGCCTCGGGATAGGCCGTGAGAACCGGACCCAAAGCGGCCTTGAGCGGCTCAAGCCACGGCTCGTAGGGCACCCATTGCGCCATGCCGCTCGCGTAAAGCGGCTGCCGCACCTGTTCGGAACTCTGGGTCGCCACCGCGCGAGGATTTTCATGGAAGCGGAGGCACGCCTCCTCGAAGGGAAGCTCCAGATAGGCGAAAAGCCGCAAAAGCTCCGCGCGCGGATCGGCAATCAGGCGCTCATAGATGACTCGGTAAACCCGCCCGGGCAGCACGCGGTCGAAATGGTCCATCAGCCGCACATAATTGGAATAGTCCTCACCGATATCGGCGAGCCGGAGAGCAAAATACATGCCTGGGAACTGGCTTTTGAAGCATGACCAGCCACAATCGAGAGGGTGCCTGCGGGCATCGATGATCTTTGCGTTCGGCAGCATCAGCTGGATCAGGCCCACATAGAAAAAATTTCGAAGCGTCTTGTCCGTGAAACGCGGACGACCGGTCGTCCGGCTGCGCCCGGCGATTTCCAGATACTCTTCTCCGAGTGTCCTGATCCGATCTGGGTTGAGTCGGCCCGTGATTTTTGCGTACGCGTCCACAAGCCCGCTCTTCTCCACGGTATTGCCGTTGGAGAATTTCCGAAGTTCGATCTCCTTGCCTGCGGCGGCGAGAGGCCGCAGCAGCGTCATGTCCAGATCGGCGCGTTCGCCTAGACCTTCGATTGCCGAATGGCTGGATAGAATTTGTTCGAGCAGCGTCGATCCGGAGCGCGGCATGCCGACAATGAAGATAGGTGCCCTGGAATCGCAGCCCCAGCCTGCCCGTTCGCGAAAGAAATCTGTGTTGAAAAACCGTTCGCAGGTGGTGCGGTGCTCGGCGAGTTTGTTGCCGTCGAATGCGACTCGCATGCGCCGCAGCGCATTGGCTTTGGCGTAGTTTTCGAAGGATTTCGCGTAGATTTTTGCATCGCCGTAGGCCTTGCCGAGCGCATGGTGCAGCGCGGCGCGATCATCCGGGGCGATCCCGGATCTCGCGAGCTGCACCTCCATTTGCTGCCTTTCCGCCGGCGTGAACCGGTATACTTTCATCGTGGCAAGACTGCCCCAGGCGGCCACAAGCGTGGGCACGAGTGCGAGTGCCCGGTGAAAGGCGGCGATGCTTTCGTCCCGAAAGCCTTCGTCGCGCAACGTGTGAGCATAGCGCAGCCAGATCTCGGCAGAGTGGGGAAATTCCGTGACCAGATTCCGGCGCCAGGCGAGCGCTTCTCCATGCCGGCCCAGGCGGGTCAGTACCGTCGCCTTCTGATCGCGGTACAGCGGATTATTCGGATCCGTGGCGAGCAAGCGATCCAACTCGGCGAGTGCTTCTTCGTTGTTGTGGAGGTGGCGCAGAATGACGGCGTGGTTGTACCGGTATCCGGTATTGTCGGGGGTCAGTTTCAGGCATTCGGAAAGAAGCCGCTCGGATTGCTCGTATCGCTTGGAACGCCGGGCAACATCGGCCATCAGGTTGAGTGCCTCCGCTTCCCTGGGCTTCCTTTTCAGGTATTTCGAGAGAATTGCCTCGGCGAGCGTCACCTGTTCTGCTGCGATGGCGGCGGCGGCTTCCGCCAGCGTCCGGTTCCGCAGTGGCGGAAAGAGCCGTTCCCGGGCTTCGGCCAATGGATCTGCCAGTTCGTTATTTTCGCTGCGCCCGGCAGTGAGGGACACCGTGCTCATTGGTCCGGTTCTGACGAGGCGCGAATCTTCGATGCGCTGTCGAATGGCAGTTGCCGCAAACCAATGAAACCGGTGCGAGTAAGGTTGGCACGTTCCGGCGACGTCTGCGCGGCAAGCGGAATCGCCGGGGAGAATTTCGGAACGCCCGGCCAGGCGTCAAGCACCGGGCCGAGTTCCCGCTTCAACGGCTCCAGCCAGTGTTCGTAATGCCGCCATTGCCCGATTCCGCTTTCATACAGAGGGGTGCTCACCTGATCGGCGCTCATGGTCAGCACGAGTCGACTGTTTTCATGAAACCTCAGACATTGCTCCTCGAAGGGCAGGCCGAGATGGTCCAGCAGCCCCCGCACCTCCGGCTCGAAATTCTGGACCAGGTCCTCGTACGGGACGCGATACACCTGTCCTGGAAGGACCTCGTCGAAATGCGCCATGAGTTCCACGTAGTCGGTGTAGAAGCGTCCCATTTCCGTGAGGTTTTGCGCCGGAGAGAGTTCTGCCGGGAAATAATGCTTGTAGCACGAGAAGCAGCAGTCCAGCGGATGCCGGCGGACGTCGATGATTCTGGCGTTGGGTAGCGCGAGCCGGATCAGCCCGACATGGGCGAAATTGCCGGGAAGCTTGTCCGTAAAGAAGGGAGTTCCGAACACCCTGCGGGCGCGGGTCGATTGCAGATATTGTTGTCCGATCTGATGGCACCGCTTGGCGTCGAGGTTTCCCAGTACATAGGGATATCCTCCTCGGGGGTCCCCG
Source organism: Rhizomicrobium sp. (assembly GCA_036266955.1). Lineage (GTDB taxonomy): Bacteria > Pseudomonadota > Alphaproteobacteria > Micropepsales > Micropepsaceae > Rhizomicrobium. Next base: position 39,644 of record DATAWY010000049.1, on the reverse strand, counting down.
GGCCGATCCGGAGCAAGCCGGCGTCCTGTTTCGGGCAGAGCGGTAACTTCGCCCAGAGCCTCTACCAGAGAGTGGCTGGAAAGAATTTGTTCGACCAAAGTCGTGCCGGAGCGCGGCATTCCCACAATGAAGATTGGATCCGGCTCGGGGCAGCCGAACCCGGCGCGCGCCCGGAAGAAATCCGGCGTGAAGAAAGCCCTCGCATGCCGCGTGTAAAATTTGTTATTGGCACCGTCGGAATCCCCGCGCGCCTCCAGAATCATGTTGCTTCTGCGGTAATTGGCGAACGATTCGGGAAATAGCTCCGAACACTCGAGAGCTTTCCCGAGCGCAAAATGCATCCGGATGCGATCTTCGGCGGGCAGCCCGGGCTGCGCCAGGCTGGCCCGTATTACCTCGACGTGTGCATCCCCGGATTTTGCGTTGACCAGCGCGACATGGGCTTCCGAGTAAGTCGGCACGATCTCGATCGCCTTCCTGAAGGCAAAGACGGCATTGGCGTTCCGTGCCGCACGCAGTGCCCGACCATACGCAAGCCATGCTCCGGGTCTGTCGCTACATTGTCCGATGAAAGATTCGAACTCGACAATGGCGGCATCGAATTCACGGGTCCAAAACAGCGCCAGCGCCTTCAGCGAGCGAAAAAGTGCGTTTTCCGGTTCGAATTTCAGTAGGACATCAATATGCGGCAGGATTCCGCGGACGTCGCGATCCGCAAAACGCATGGTGACGAATCGGAATCGCGCGGCGCCAAAATCCGGGGCAATCTCCAGGGTGCGAAACAGAAGTGCCTCGAACTCCTCGCGACGGCCTTCGCGAAGCGCCGTGTCCGCCATGAGCTTGGTCGCGAGAGCGCCTGTCGGGATCCGGCCAAACGAGCTGCGATCAGGAACGGCACCCGCTGCAGCTCCATCGCTTTGCGCAAAGTTCAACAAGTCGCCCAAAGCGTACCAGGCTTCCTTGTCGCAATAGTCCAGGTCGAGCGCACGGATCAGCGCTTCGACCGCGTCCGGTTTCCTGTCGCAGCCGATCAATGCCCCGCCCAATTCGCGCCATGCCAGAGGCATCTGTGGCTGGGATATCGTCAGCGGTTCAAGGACGGCAACCGCCTCTTCGCAGCGGCCCTGTCGCCGGAGCGCCGCGCCCAGGACATAGGCGGCATCCGCATCCATTGGGTGCGCGACAAGCCATTCGCGCGCCAGTTTTCCCGCCGCCGCGGTATCTTTCCTCAGAAGGTCGGCGGCCCGCTTCGGCGCGAGAAAAACGGGCACGATTTCAGGTTCCGCAACAGGCGCCGCCGTCATGGGAACCACCCCATTTCCATCGACTCCCCAGCTTATCTTGAAATCACCCACGCCGATTCTCCGCGCCTTCTGACGTCAGCCTGCCTTCGATAACAAATCCGCCCTTCCGCTCCAACAAGCGAGCGACATGCGGGCCGGATCGGGCGGTCTGGCCGGACGGTGACGAAAGATCGTGCGTCAGTCCGGGCTCGCAGGATAGCGCTCCAGCACCTGGCCGAGGGCGGATTTCAGCGGGTCGAGCCAGGGTTCGTAAGGTTGCCACTGGGCGACGCCGGTCCGGTAAAGCGGCGCGCGGACCTGTTCGGAACTGAGCGTGCCGACGGCCCGCCTGTTTTCATGAAAGCGCAGACATCGTTCCTCGAACGTCAGGCCCACATGTTCGAGCAGGCGGCGGACCTCGCGTTCCGGATCGGCAATCAGGTCTTCATAGATCACGCGATGCACCCGGCCCGGCAGCACGCGGTCGAAATGCGCCATGAGGCGAACGTAGTTGGCGTAATGGCGGCCGATGTCGCCCAAACGCTCGGAGAATGGCTGACCGCCGGGGAAATGGCTCTTGAAGATCGACCAGCCGCAGTCGAGCGGGTGCCTGCGCACGTCGATGATCCTGGCGTTGGGCAGGACGAGATGAATCAATCCGACATAGCCGAAATTCCGCAATCCCTTGTCGGTGAAGAACAGGCGTCTTTGGGTGCAACGATCGCCGGCGACCTTCAGATATTCTTCGCCCATTGACCGGAAATCCTGCGCGGCAAGACGGTGCATGGCGCGGGGAAAGGCTTCGATCAACCCGCTGCGGAATTCGAACCAGCCGCCGATCCAGAATTCATGCGCGGTCCGGCCGCCCTCCTCTGCGGAAAGTTTCTGGCTCACCACGTTGTCCAGATCAGCAAGTTCTCCAAGCCCTTCGATCGCGCTGTGACTGGAGAGAATTTGCTCGATCAGCGTGGAGCCCGAGCGCGGCATGCCGACAAGGAAGATCGGCGCATCCGAAGGGCATCCCCAGCCGGTCCGTCCACGAAAAAAATCCAGCGTAAAGACGGCTTCGCAGTTCAGCCTGTGGGCGGTCAGCCGTTCGGGGTCGAATTCCACTCCGGCGCGCCGCAACGCATTGCCTTTGGCGAAATTGTCAAAAGATTTCGCGTATTCCTTGTTGTCTCCCCAGGCTTTTCCGAGCGCGAAATGCAGCGCGGCACGCAGGTCTGCGCCCAGTCCCTGAAGCAGCAACTGCGCTTCCATGGCCGCCGTTTCCGTCGCGGTGAAGTGATAGGTCTTCAGATCGGCCAGATGCATATAGGCGGTGCTGGACGCGGGTGAGAGTTCGATCGCCTTGCGATAGGCATCCACGCAGTCTGCGCCGGCGCCCACGCTTCTCAACGCGTGGCCGAACTGGAGCCAGACTTCGGGCCTTTCGGGAAACTCCTGGGCGAGCTCCCGGCGCAAGACGAGCGCATCCGCGAGCCGCCCCATCTGGCGCAGGACCGCGGCTTTCTGCTCGCGATAAAGGGGATTCCGCGGATCCGCAGCCAGCAGCACATCCAGCTGCGCCAGAGCCTCGTCAAGCTTTTCCCGCCGCCGCAGAATGACCGCATAATTGAATCGGTAGCCCGCTCGATCAGGCGCGGCCGCAAGGCAGCGGGCCAGCAGCTCTTCGGCCTCTTCGAAGCGGCGGGACCGCCGGGCGATATCCGCCATCAGATTGAGCGCGTCGGGGTCTCTCGGCTTTTTTTCGAGAACCCCGGAGACCAGCGACCGGGCAATATCGACCCGCTGGGCGGCAAGAGCATCGAAGGCTTGGGCCAATGCGCGGTTACGCAGTGGCCCAAAAAGCTTCCCGCGGGCGTCTGCGAAAGGATCGTTTTCAGCGCCTGTGGGTGTGGCGCGGCTGACGGAGGTATTGCCAGACATCAGGCCGCCTGCGGGCCAGCCACGGAAATCAGGGAAAGCATGGGCGCCCGGAAACTAGGGGCCGAGCCCACAGGATGCAAGTTTGTCTCAGTGCGGGTCGGGCATCTGTCCGCTATACATTTGCGATCCACCCGTCAAATTCGGATCATCGTCGTCCGAACCATCCCGGAGAAACAGACATGAAAAAGGCATTGATCGTTTCGGCCGTCCTTGCGCTTGGCGCGGTCGCCATTGTGGCGGTGGCTGGGGAAGCCATTGCCCAGAGACCCCCGCCCGGCACTTACCAGGTCACGCCGCAGGCGTCTTACGCGTTCTTCGCGGCGAGCCAGCCCGCCAACAGCAACAAGGTGGGCATATTCGTGGCGCGCCGCAAACCCAACGCCCAGCCGGAGCTCTTCTATTGTTCTTCGCCTGCCGATGCCGCGTCCAAGGACCGGACCGACTGCAGGTCGATCTCCGCCTTTCCGAAGTGACAGCCACCCGGTCCGGCCCTGGCCCGCGCGGTCGGGGCCGTTCCTTTCCTGGGACCGGTCATCGGGCCGCTGTTTCTCCCATCATCTTGCGGAAGGCGGAGCGATCGGTGATGCGTGCGGTATAGGCCTTGAGCGCTGGCGTCTCGGCGATCAGTTTCGCCATCATCATGAAATTGATGCCTCCGCCGAGCAGAATGTCGAGCGCGGAGAATTCCTCGCCGAGGAAATAGTTCCGCGAGGCGAGGCGGGCATTCAAAACTTCTTCGACTTCCTCAGCCGGCGCCCAGCCCATCGCGCCATAGACATGCTTGATCTCGAAGCGGCGGCAGATGAGTGACGGTTCCATGACGCCGGGCCGATAAGCGAGCCATGACAGATATTCGCCGCGCTTCGGCTCTCCCACCGCAGGGCCCATTTTCGCGTCGCGGTACTTGTCGGTAAGATAAAGCGCGATGGCGCTGCTCTCGAAAACGAGCTCGTCGCCGTCGGTCAGCGCCGGCACCTTGCCATGCGGATGCGGATTCGCCGGATCGCGTGTGCCGGTGCCGTCCATCTTGCGGAAACTCACGATCTGCGTTTCGTAAGGCACGCCAAGCTCTTCAAGCAGCCAGAGGATGCTGGACGAGCGGGTCATCGGCGAGTGATAAAGCGTGATCATGGCAAGCTCCGGGCAATCGGGTTTCTCGGACACGCGTGTAGCATCTCATGACGACAATGCCACGCACCGCGTGTCAGATCAGATCGCGAAGGGTGACGGCAATTTCCCTGCGTTTATTGCCGTGCCTGACCGAGAAAGTAACGACGGTGCCGGGCGCATCGTCGCGCAATTGCCGCCGCATTTCATAAAGCGGGATGGAGGCTGCGGCTTTTCCGTTCACGGCGACGATTTCATTGCCGGGCTTCAGTCCGGCGGTGTCGGCAGGAGCGCCCTTCGTGACATCGATGACCTTATAGCCGGCGTCGCTCTGGTTGATCCACATGCCCGCGCGGTCGAATGTGTCGAGGTCGGCCATTCCGGCGGGAGACGGCTTCAGGTACATCATTGAATGCTCGTAATCGAGCGTGACGATGTAACGCTTCAATATCCCCGCGCCGATATTTCCGGCGATCGCTGCAGTCGAGAAGTCGCCGCCCTTGTCGGTGGAGATTTCGGCCACCGGACCGTCGATCGCAAGCGCGCCGATCTCCAGCCTGCCGCCGCGCATCGTGATGCCGCGCGATGGGCCGCCGACTCCCCAGCCGGTAATCCCTTCTACATTCTTGCGGTTCGCTGTCAGCCTGTTTTGGGCCGCGAAAGGCCCGTTGAATGTCAGCGACGCGCGCGAACCGGTGTCGATGGTGAATTTGCCTGTCACGCCGTCATAGATCGCGTGGGCCTCGATTGTGTTTCCGTCGAAAACGACAGGAACGGGAGTGCCCGCATCGTTCGGATCGAACGCATCGGACCTCATGAGAGTCATGGTGCCCGCGCCGTAATCGACGCGCGTCACGAACCTGCGGAATGTTTCATAGCCGACCATTCCAGGCATCGGGACGCCTTCGGCAGGCTCAAGCCTGTTGAGCGCCATCACCGCGAACACCTGGTTCTTCACGATTGCTTGCCCAAGCTGGAGCGAGGACACTTTGGTCAGGCCCATATCCATGTGGCCCGAACCGGTGCCGTTGCCCTCCATCTGCCCCTCGCTCTTGAGGCCGAGTGCGGAGACGAGTGGTGGGGTCAGCAGATTGACGCCGCCCGTATCGAAGATAAACTGATACGGACCTTTCCCGTCCACGCTCACATCCGCGTAGATGTGATTGTTGTAGAGATGGATGGGAAAAGTCGTCTCCTTCGCGGCACTTGCGAAAACGATATCGTTGATCGGCGCCTTCGGCGCGGAAAACGCCGCTGCCGGTTGCGCCGGCAGGAATGTCGCGCCCGTGACCGTCAGGTTCTGATCGTATTTGGAGTCGCCGTTATTGATGAGTACCCTGTGAGCGATCAGCGCTCTGTCCGTCGGTTCGTAGTCCGAATAGATGGTCGTCACCGTTTGCGGTCCCTGCTGTTCGATCGTGCGCGCGAGCAGATGGCTCGTGGCATCGAACCAGGCGTCGAAATTCTTTCCGCTCGTCGGCGTGACCGTGAGGACGTCATAACGCTCGCCGCCAGCCGGCTTTTCGCCGTCGAAAACCACGGTCGCGCCGTCGAAGCCCGGGCGCCACCACAAATTGGCGCGGCGAAAGCTCTCATTGACGGCGAGCGCGCGCTGCTCGCCGCCGTCCTGCAGCGTTACCGTGTGGGACGGGTCCACTTCCCAGGCGTGGTGACCGTCATAGCCGTTCGACTGCGTGGCGGGTCCGAGCGCAACGTCGTCCGTCCAGTTGCCGCCGCCGAGATCGTCAAGCGAGGTGACTTTGCCCGTCAAACCCTGCCCGGAATAGGCGTAGACGATCCTGAGCGTCGCCTTGCCGTTCCAGTTGCCCATCGCCGCCCTGTTGGCGTCGAGCACTTCCGCCGCGGATGGCGCGGCAAGCGCCATGGTGCACGAGAACGTGCCGGCGAGCGCGAACGGCGCGATGGCGGCAACAAAAATGCGCATGGTCCCTCCAATCTGGTTTGCACGGACATGTGCGGCCGTCGCTAGTGGATCAATATGCGTCGCACGCAGGACTGACGCGTGGAAGTAAGGCATAAGCGAAAAACGAAACTGGCGCCCCGGAAATCTACCGGCGACCCCGGCTCCTGGGGATTGCTGGCGAAGTGGGCGAACCGGGCTTTTCTGGACGTGCCGGTTTGGGCACATTGCGAATCCCCGAAGCGGGTTAACGCCTCAACGGGGGAGTTTCGGAGAGAGTTCGCCATGGGACAATGGGATCGGGTCGGCTATGGGCGCCTGTCGGAGTGGGGCAGGGCCACGATCGGTCAGGTCAGGTCCAACGCCTTCATATTGCAGCTGGTTTCGGCGGCACGGCGAGAGGAGCGAATTGCGCCGCTGCGCGCTGCCCGGGTTTCGGTGCAATCTGCCGAGCGCCCACACGTCAGCTGCATCCTGCCGGCCTACAACGAGGGCGGGCGGATCGCAGCCGTCCTTTCGGTGGTAACGAGCCACCCCCTTATCGACGAGGTGATCGTCATCGACGACGGATCGACCGACAACACGGCAGATGTTGCGGCGTTGTTCGACGGCGTCCGCGTCATCGTATCGGAACGAAACCACGGCAAGAGCGGGGCCGTGATGGAGGGGTTGAAGGCCGCGAATGGAACGGTCCTGCTGCTCCTCGATGCAGACCTGCGCGGCCTGACGCAGGAGAACCTCACGGCTCTGATCCTGCCGGTGATAGCCGGCACCTCCGATATGACAATCAGCCTGCGCGGCAATGCCCTCTGGCCGTGGAAGCTGATCGGCATCGATTTCGTGTCCGGCGAGCGCGCCTTTGCGCGCAATCTCGTGGCAGGGCGGGAGGACAGGATCGCGCTTCTTCCCGGTTTCGGCCTCGAAGTCTTCATCAATGATCTGCTGCTCGCCGAAGGCTGCACGTTGACGGTCGTCGAGTGGGACAATGTGATCAGTCCTCTGAAGACGGCGAAGTACGGGATGTGGCAGGGAATGATCGGAGAGGCGCGGATGTTGCTGCAAATCGTGGAGACGGTGTCGCTGGCCGGCACGCTTGGTCAGATCTATGCCCTTCGCCGCCGCGTCCAGACCGGGAATGAAAACCTGCCGCGGTTCGGCATGCTGCGCCAGCTGAGGCGGGTGCTTCAATGAGCTACCGGTCGGATGGGCACCGATCGCCAGACGTCGCGGTCAGTGCCGGGGTTTGGAGCTACCCCCGCATTTCGCGTCGAGCAGAGCGTAGAGGTCCACCGTTCCGATCGACAGCCAGCCCGGCCGGATCGGTCCTTCGTCGCGGACGGTGTAGTTGGTTTCACTGCCGACGTTGAACGGCTGTGTGTTATCGCCCGCTTCCCAGGCGCCTTCCGGATCCCGTGTGAACCCGGTGCAGGACAGGGTGTTGGGTGGTATTTTCGAATTGGTCCTGGTGGTGGAGTTTGCGGACAGCGCGTTTGCATGCGCTTGAGGCGGGATCACAAGCACCACGGCACGTGTGCCCGACCTGTTCGAACGAACGCCCTGATGAGTGGGTCTGACCCTCTGATGGGATTGTCGCACGGTTTCGTACACGGGCCTGGCTTGGCGTGAGGGGTTCGGCCGGGCTTGGCGTTCGCCGCCGGTAATGACCTCGGCGCCAGCGACCCGTGTGACCACCCGGCGTTCGGGCGCATTCGAGCCTCCGCCAACGGACTTCTCTGCGCTCCTGAACCGGGCAGCGTGCGCGGTCACGGGCGCGGTCGAGACGCCGCCGGGGCGTGTGACGAGGAACGACGCGACGCTGACGGGAACGCCGAGGATCAGGAACGCTGCCAGAAAGGCCCACCGGCCGCGCCGCACCATGGGGTAAGCGAGGCAAAGCGCGACGCCTATGACAACGAGCAAAGGGGGCCCGAAACGGGTCAGCAGTTGCGAAGCGGTTCCCATCGGCAGGTGTCTATCGCCTTTCGCGCGCGGCGGTAAAGGCGCCCTCCCGGATTGCCGAGGTTACTGGCGTGCAAACAAGCGCCTTACGCTTTAATCAGCCTGGCATTTCAACCGGCCGGCCGGCTTGTGTCCAGGCGTCGATGCCGCCAAGCAGCGGGCGGATTTTCCGGTAGCCCGCGCGCTTCAGATGGCGTGCGGCCGTGGCGGCTGTCGCTTCGTTGGGACAGGCGCAATAGATCACGACTTCCACGTCGCGGGGATATTGCCTGAGCACCGCTTCGATGTCGGTGTGATGCGCGGCCACCGCGCCCGGAATGATGCCGTCGCGCAGGCGCGCATCGCTGGCACGCACGTCGAAGATGACGGGCGTCTTGCCGCTGTCGATCAGTTTCGCCAGCTCGTCGACCGAGATGCGGTCCATGCGAAGCCGCCGGACGAACGCCTGCCGCTCGATCCAGCGCAGCGCGAGATAGGCCACGAATCCGGCAATCACGATCGCAACGCCGTACTCGCCGAGCTGGACGAGCGTCGCCATGACGGCATCGATGGCGTTGCGAAACAGCCGGCCGAGCACGATGGGCACCGTGAAATAGACGGCAGCACCGACGGCGTCGAGCAGCAGGAACAACGGCAGGTTCACTCCGGTGATTCCCGAGAGGGCCACGGTGACGTAGCCGAGTCCCGGAACAAATTTCGCGAAGAGCAGGGCAGCGGGACCGAAGCGGCCGAAGAGGCTCTCCGTCTGGCGCACGCACGAGTCCGGCGACAGCGAAACCTTGCAGAGAAGCACGAGCACGCGCCGTCCGAGCCGCGCGGCGGTCATGAACCAGGCGAGATCCGCGATCAGCGAACCCGCGACCGCGGCAAGCAGGACGGCCGCCAACGATGCTCCGCCGGCCGTGCTCAGGGCGCCGGCGACAAGCAACGCGGGCCACGACGGAAGCGGCAGGCCACTCCGGTCCAGCAACACGTTCAGGAAAACGACGAAGAGCCCGTATTGCTCGATCAGCTGGGTGATGTGCTGCATTCTTTGTGTTCCCTCCCCCACCGATTGTGATGTAGTGTTGCGGGCCGTGCGTTGGGAGAGCCGGCGAAGCGGAATTCCGTCGACAGGAGAGCGTGATGATCCGAAGAGCGAAGGCCGTCTGGCGCGGAACGGGCCGCGATGGAAGCGGCAGGCTTACCACCGATTCCGGCGTGCTCGCCGAAACGCCCTATTCGTTCCGGACCCGGTTCGAAAACGAAAAAGGCACCAATCCGGAAGAACTCATCGCGGCCGCCCATGCGGGCTGTTTCACCATGGCGCTGGCCTTTCAGCTGCAAGTGGCCGGATACGCGCCCACCGAATTGAACACGGAAGCGGCGGTCACGCTTGAGCCCGAAGGCCAGGGCTTCCGCATCAGCCGCTCGGCCCTCACCGTGCGTGCCCAGGTGCCGAATCTCGACGCCGAGACGTTCGGGCGCCTGGCGGGGGACGCCGAGAAGAATTGTCCGGTCTCCAAGGTTCTGAAGGCCGAGATTGCACTGGACGCGCAACTCGTCTAGCGAGCCGGGCGGCGGCCGGCTCATGGACCTCATGGCGCCGTGCGAAGCGGCGGAAGGCCCAGGCCGTCGCGGGGCAACTTCCAGCGGGTTGACCGCGAGTTTGGGATGGGGCGCCACCACAGCGTCTTGCAATTGAAGGGCCGGAATCCTAGGTTCCGGCGCCCAAGGCGCAGCTGTAGCTCAGTTGGTTAGAGCGCCGGATTGTGGATCCGGAGGTCGGCGGTTCGAACCCACCCAGCTGTACCATTCGCTTCGGGTTTGGCGCCTGCACCGGCCAGCGTGAAATCGTCATCCATTCCATTCCCAGCCGCATGGGGAGTTCAATGAAATGTCGCGCAGATGCCCGGCGCGGGTTTCGGACCTGTCAGCTACCGTCTGTATACGGAGCTTTCCGTCCAGGACTGGCACTGGAATCCCACCGGCAGCTTTTCGGGAAGCGGGCGGGCAGGGCTACTGGACGAGCAGCGACCTGCTTGCCGATCCCATCGTCAACAGTTTTGCGTACGCGCTTGCCCCGCCGCGGCTTCACGCACCAACAGGGCAACGACGAGAGCTGTTCCCGGCTCGATGACGGCAACCTGGCAACGTTCTGGAAGAGCAATCCCTGTCTTGCAAGTACTTATACGGGTGGCCCGGACAGTTTTCATCCCCAATGGGTGCTTTACGATCTCGGTTCGGCAAAGACCGTGAACGCCGCGAAAATCTGATGGGCGCAGCCCTATGCAATTCAATTCCCATTATATGGCCCAGGCGCCGCTGTCCCGGTATTTCGGTGCGCAGTTGCTCGCGCAGAGCTGAAGCGTGCCCGGCAACGGCATTCATCAATACAGCCTGCCGCCCGAAAGCCTCACCGTGCTGACGGGACGGGTGCGTGGATGGTAGACCGCCTTTTTCAGCCTTCTCATGCGGGCAACCGCGCTGTTACGGTGCGGCGCGACACAATATCGAGCCCGCCCATGAAATCCCTTCTTCTGGCCGCCAGCCTGTTTGCGGTTTCCGCACCGGCCTTGGCACTCGCGCCCGAAGCGGCCTGGAAGGCCGATATCGCCAACACCAACAAGGACTATTCCGTGACGCCACATGCGATCCTGAAGATTCAGGATGCGGCCTATCTGGGCGAAGGGAACAGCGCCAGTCTGATGGGCCGGCGCGGCGTTCCGGGCAGCTATAAATGGATGCCTGGTGTCCAGCCGGGAGCAGCACTCGTTGCCGCGTTTTCCGGCGGCAAGCCGGTTTTGAAGAAGAACGGCAAGCCGCTCGACAATCCGCTGGCCGATGTCGTCGTCGACCGGGATGTGGACGTGCAGGCCTACGCCACGCAGGTCGAGGCCGGCGTGGCGGGGTTACGTGTGTTTGTCTGGAACCAGCAGAACCCGGCGGCGAAGGCGTTCAAGGGTGTCGACTATTTCCCCTACAATCCGGCCTTCATCGTGACGGCGGAATTCACCCCGGATTCCGAATTGCCGGCGCAGAGCTTCATTACCTCGCGGCGCACCAGCAAACAGTTCTACCGCGCGGGCTCGGCCAGCTTTGCGCTTCAGGGCAAACGCTTCGTGCTGCCCTTCTACACCGACACCAACGATCCGAAGAAAATTACCTCTATGACCGCGTTTTTCACCGACGGAATGACCGGCAGGGGCGCCTACGGCGCGGGTCGTTACGTCGACTCACCGAACTTCAAAGCGTGGCCGCCGAAAAGCTTCGCGATCGATTTCAACTATGCCTACAATCCCAATTGCGCCCGCTCGGCCTTCTTCACCTGCCCGGTGGCCACGGACCATCTCGCACTCCCGGTAAGCGCCGGCGAGCGTGACCCCCATCTGCATCATTGAGGCCGCCCTCGATTAACATTTGCAAAGCCGGTCGGCGCGGCTATCATGAGAACCGATGCGCCATGTTTTGGACTGGCATCGGCGTTTTGTACACCCACCAATCTCACCGAAGGGGCACAACATGAAATCTATTATTGCCGCAATTGCGGTATCGGCTGCACTCGTCGCGCCGGCTTTGGCGCAGGGCGACGCTCCGCCGTTCGAAAACGGCCCGGTCTGGGACTTTGCCGATGTCCAGACCAAGGACGGCCATTTCGATGACTACATGAACTGGCTTGCCAACGACTGGAAGCGTCAGGAGGAGGCGCTGAAAACCGCCGGGGTCATCATGGACTACAAGGTCTTTCTGGTGGATCACCCGCGTCAGAACGAGCCCGATATCGTGCTCGCCCAGGAATACAGGAACATGGCCGCATTCGATACGCCGGTGGCCAAGCAGTACGCGCTGCAGGCCCAGATCGCCGGCTCCGTCGTCAAGTCCGATCAGGAGCAGGCGGCCCGCGGCTCCATCCGCACGATCATGGGTAGCATGCTGACGCGCGAGGCAATCCTGAAATAGCCGCGGGATTTCCGCTCGACCCTGGACCGCGGGTACCCGCCCGATCTTGAAATAATGACTTTTGGAGGAAAACGCCTATCGATCATGCGGGCGGGACTCCCGCGGTCCCGGGGACTGTTGCATTTGCCGCCATTCGTGCAGCGTGTTTGAGAGCATGCGCGAGAAGATTTCGTAGGCGTTTCGCGCGTCGGCGCTCGGGTCGGCATCGGCGCCGTCGACCGCGTGTTCGAGTTTCTGGAAGTCCGTCGCGAGCGCCTTTAGGCTGTCGGCGCGGCGCGGAGGTTTGACCGCGATATTCTCGGAGTCGGTGTAATCTTCGCAGATGTCCTGGATAGCCGCGGCCAGCCGGACGGACTGCTCGTCCTTGCGCAGCCGTAGCGCTTTCAATGTTTTTGTCGCCTCGGCGAGCGCGGCGGCGGTTTGCGCCCAAGCGTCTGCCACTCTCGTCGCAAGGGCAAATTCGCGCCCAAAGGCGGCGGCTGCAAGATGGAGTCGTGGATCGGGCGCGACGGTCAGATTCTGCGTCAGAGTCTTTCCGCCGGCGGTCAGCATCACGCTGTAATTTCCCGGCGGCGCCCAGACGCCATCGAAATCATGTCCTGCCGCCGCGAGCGGGGCCGGCGCAGCGTAATGCAGGTTCCACACGAAGCGATGCATGCCGGGCGTGGCCGCGGGCACCCGTTTCGACTTCAGCCATTCCGGCGCAAATTCGAGCGTGTAGGGATTGGGCGGCTCATGCCTGTCCGCGCTGCTGAAACGGCGCACCTCCCTGTTGCCGGCATCGCGGATCACAAGCGTGACCGGGCCTTTGAGAGCCGCGGGCAAAGCGTAGTCGATGATCGCGCCCTCGGGCGGGTTGGCGGCCATCGGCTCGTCCTTCGGGAACGGCGTGCCCGTGAACCCGGCGGGGCGGAAGCGGATCGCATCGGCCGGTTTGAACAGGGTGACCGCGCCAACGCGCGCGGCGTTCATCTGGCGCAGCGCCGTCACGTCGTCCATGATCCAGAAGCCGCGGCCGTGGGTGGCGATCACCACATCGTCGCCGTGCAGGTCGATGTCGCGCACGGAGGTCATGGGCAGGTTCTGCTGCAGCGACTGCCACGCTACACCGCCGTCGAACGAAACAAACATGCCGCGCTCCGTGCCCGCATAGAGGAGGCCGCTGCAGGACGAATCTTCGCGCACCACATTGACGAAGGCATTGCGCGGGATGCCAGCGTCGGTGCGGGCCCAGCTCTTGCCTCCGTCGTTCGTGCGATAGATGTAAGGCGAGTCGTCGTCGAGCCGGTGGCGGTCTACGGCGACATATGCGGTGTCCCCATCGCAATGCGAGGGCTCGATACCGGCGACTTTCGACCAGAGCGTCAACTGGGGCGGCGTGACATTGGCCCAATGTGCGCCATTGTCATTGGTGCGCCAGACAAGACCATCGTCCGAGCCGATCCAGAGCAGCGAGGCGCTGAGCGGCGAGGGCGCGATTGCGTAGATGACGCCGCGATATTTCGTCAGGTGATCGTCATCCGCGGCCGTCGCGGAATCGAGATTGGGCGGGATGGTGGAATCGTCGCGCGTCAGATCCGGGCTGATGGGCGCCCAATGCTGGCCGCCATCGCCGGTGCGGAACAGGCGCTGATTGGCGAAGTAGAGCACGTGCGGGCCGCGCTTCGAGAAGGCGAGCGGCAGCGTCCAGGCCTTGCGCCATTCCGCCGCCGGATAGGCAAGCGCCGGATCGATATCGCGCGTCTGTTTCGTGCGCAGATCGAGTTTTTCGACGCGCCCGCCATAGACGATGTCGGGATCGTCGGGATCGGGCGCGATCATGTCGCTTTCGCCGCCTGCGGTGACTTCGTGAAAATTCTCCATCGTAATGCCGTTGCCGTCTTCCGTCCGGCTCGGCAGCCCCACCGCGCCCGAATCCTGCTGCGCGCCATAGACCCAGTAGGGAAAGCGGTTATCGGTGCTGACATGATAGATCTGCGCGGTCGGCTGATTGTACCAGCTGCTCCAGGTCGCCCCGCCGTTCGCACTGATCTGCGTGCCCTGATCCGAGCCGAGAATCCGGTGATTGGTGTCGAGAGGATCGATCCACAGCGCGTGGAAATCATCGCCGGTGGCATCGCCTTTGAGCGCGATGAAATGCCGTCCGCCGTCGTCGGAACGCAGCACGATCGTGTCCATCACATAGACGCGGTCGGGATTTTTCGGATCGACGGTAATGCCGGAGAAGTACCAGCCGCGGTTCCAGATGCGCTTGTCGGCCGAGACGTGCTGCCAGTGTGCGCCGCCGTCGTCGGAGCGATAGAGCCCGGCTTCGTTCGCTGGTCCGTCTGCAAGTATGTAGATGCGGTCCGGCCGGCTCGGAGCGAAGGCGATGCCCATGCGGCCGGGATGGGCGATGAAGCCGCCACCCGTGATCCGGCTCCAGCGATCGCCGCCGTCGTGTGAAACAAACAGGCCGCTGCCGGGGCCGTTCGACGGCGGATAAACGCTCCAGGGCGGTCGCCGGGTCTGCCAGAGCGCGGCATAGAGCGTGTGCGGATCGCCGGGTTTGAAGGCGAGATCGATGGCGCCGGTGTTGTCGTCCCTGAACAGCACGCGCGACCAGCTCCTGCCGCCGTCCTCCGAGCGGAAAACGCCGCGCTCGGCATTCGGCCCATAGGCGTGTCCCAGCGCGGCGACGTAGACAAGATCCGGATTGCGCGGGTCCACCAGAATGCGGCCAATCTGCCGGCTGTCCGCGAGGCCGATGAACGACCAGTGGGCGCCGGCGTCGGTCGATTTGTAGAGTCCGTTGCCATGGGCGATGTCGGAGCGCATGTCGGCTTCGCCAGTGCCGACATAGATCGTGTCCGGTGCGGAAGGTGCAAGCGCGAGATCGCCGATCGATCCGGCAGGTTCGGAATCAAAGATCGGCCGCCAGGTGCGGCCCGCATCGTCGGTCGCCCACACCCCGCCATCCACGGCGCCGAAATAATAATGCCGCCCGTCGCCCGGAATCCCCGCAACCGTCAGCACCCGCCCGCCGCGGAAGGGGCCGATGAGCCGCCAGTGCAGGTCCTGGTAGAGAGACGGATTGACCGCGCCGCGCGCTGCCGCGCCCATCGCGAAAAGCAGGGCCGCCGCGCAGGCGAACCGCAGCAGACGCACCACAGCGACCTCGATTCTCCAATCGCCGGCACGCTACTCCATCGGGAATCCCCGAATCCAGCGACGTGGGTCAATCCAGCGTGTCTGCGGGCTTCTTCCGCAATCGCGAGAGTGGAATTACACTCGATTCCGCTGCCGCGCGGTAATCCGCAAAAGACCATGCTCGCCACGCTGAAAATCCGCGATCTCGTCCTTATCGAGGATGTGGCGGTCGAGTTTTCGCCCGGGCTCAATGTGCTGACGGGCGAGACGGGGGCGGGCAAGTCGATCCTGCTCGATGCGCTGGGCCTGGCGGCCGGCGCGCGTGCCGGCGCGCGGTCGAACGTGAGGGCAGGGGCGGCGCAAGGTTCGGCCACGGCGATTTTCGACCTGCCGGCGCGGCACGAGGCCCGCGCGCTGATCGCGGCGAACGGCTTCGCGGTGGAGGGCGAGATCATTCTCCGGCGCGTGATGGCGATGGACGGCCGCACACGCGCGTTCCTGAACGACGAACCGATCGGCGTGGCGCTGTTGCGCGACCTCGGAAGCGAACTCGTGGAGATTCATGGCCAGGCGGACGATCGCGGGCTGTTCGATAGTGCCACCCATCGCCGGCTGCTGGACGATTTCGGCGGCCATGCGGCGCTCGCCGATGACGTTGCCGCGCGGTTTCAGACATTGGAACGCCTGCGCAACGAGGTGGAGGCGCTGCGCCGCACCGCGGAGGCGGCATCGCGCGAAGCCGAATTCCTGCGCCACGCGGTGGACGAACTCGCAGCCCTTGCGCCGCGAGAGGGCGAAGAGCCGCGGCTCGCCGGCGAGCGCGCGCTGCTCATGCATGCGAGCCGGATCGCGCAGGATGTCTCGTCCGCGGTCGAGCTGCTGTGCGGGGACAGGGGGGCGGAGTCGGCGCTCGCAAGCGCGCTGAAGCGCCTGTCGCGCCTCCACCCCGAAGCACGCGCGCGGGCGAAAGCGGCGGAAGCAGCCCTCGACCAGGCTTTTGCGCTGACCGAGGACGCGCGCCGCGAACTCGAGGCATTGCTTTCGCAGCTCGAAGTGGATGCGGCACATCTGGAGCGGAAAGAGGAGCGGCTGTTCGGATTGCGCGCCGCCGCCCGAAAATATGCCGTGCAGCCGGACGATCTGCCGCGCCTGCTCGCCGGTTATGAAACAAAGCTCGAAGCGATCTCGGGCGACAGCGAAAGGATGAAGACGCTGGCGGCGGAGGTCTCGCCCGCGCGTCGTGATTACATGGAGGCCGCGGCGCGATTGACCGCGGCGCGGCGGGCGGCGGCGGCGAAACTGGAAAGCGTCGTCGCGCGCGAACTCGATCCGCTCAAGCTCGGCCATGCGCGATTCCGCGTCGCGCTGGACCGGCTCGGCGAAGCGGCGAACGCGGGCGGTCTCGAGCGGGTGAGTTTCGAAGTGGCGACGGTGGAAGGCACGGCATTCGGACCGCTGGTCAAAATCGCTTCGGGCGGAGAGCTGGCGCGGTTTTCGCTGGCGCTGAAAGTCGCACTTGCAGAGACCAGTCCGCCGGCCGCGCTCGTCTTCGATGAGGTGGATCGTGGCGTGGGCGGCGCGGTGGCCGATGCAGTGGGCGAAAGGCTGCAGCGGCTGGCGCGCAGCACGCAGGTTTTGCTCGTAACCCATTCGCCCCAGGTGGCGGCGCGCGCGGAGCGGCATTTCCGCATCACCCGGTCGCGCGACCGGACGGAAGTGGAGCCGTTGTCCGACGAAGCGCGCGTCGAAGAACTCGCGCGCATGCTCGCGGGCGCCTCAGTCACCGAGGAAGCCCGCGCCGCCGCCCGCCGCCTCCTCGCCGAAGCCAATGCGCCAACCAGGACGAGGAAGCGAGCATGATGAGTAAACAAGATGCCACTCGCGTTTTCCTCCCCCAGCGTGGGGGAGGTGGCGCGCGGGAGCGCGTCGGAGGGGGCAGTCGAATTCACGCCAATTCCCCCTCCGTCTCGCTCCGCTTCGCTTCGCTCGACACCTCCCCCATGCTGGGGGAGGAAACAAAATGGGCAGTCGTCCTCCGTGTTGGAGCAGTGAAAACTTGAGCGCGAAACCTGTCGAAAAGCTGACATCGGCCCAAGCAGGGAAAGAGTTGGCGCGGCTGGCAGAGGAGATCGCGGGGCATGACCGGCGCTATTATCAGGACGACGCGCCGAGTGTTTCCGACGCGGAGTATGATGCGCTGCGCCAGCGCAATGCCGCGATCGAGGCGCGGTTTCCCGAGCTGATACGGCCCGATTCGCCGTCGCTGCGCGTCGGCGCGAAGCCATCGGAGAAATTCGCGAAAGTCGTTCACCGCGTGCCGATGCTGTCGCTCGACAATGCGTTCGACGAAGGCGATGTCGTGGATTTCGTGGCGCGCGTGCGGCGTTTCCTGGGATTGAAACAGGATGACGAGCTTATATTCGTCGCCGAATCCAAGATCGACGGCCTGTCGTCAAGCCTGCGTTACGAGAACGGCGTATTCGCGCAGGGCGCCACGCGCGGCGACGGCATCGAGGGCGAAGACGTTACAACTAATCTGCGCACGCTGCGCGACGTGCCGCTCAGGCTCAACGGCAAGGCGCCGGATGTGCTCGAAGTGCGCGGCGAAGTGTACATGCTGCACAGCGACTTCGCGGCGCTGAACGAAAGGCAGGCGAAAGAGGGCAAGCCGCTCTTCGCCAATCCGCGCAATTCCGCCGCGGGTTCGCTGCGCCAGCTCGATCCCGCGATCACCGCGCGCCGGCCGCTGCATTTCTTCGCCTATGCGTGGGGCGAAGTGAGCAAACTGCCGCAAGCGACGCAATGGGATATGCTGCAGGCGTTCAAAGCGTACGGCTTCCGCGTCAATCCGCTTATCAAGCGCTGCCGCACCACAGACGAACTACTTGCCTTCTACCATGACATCGAAACCAAACGCGCCACGCTCGGCTACGACATCGACGGCGTGGTCTACAAGGTCGACCGGCTCGATCTGCAGGAGCGCCTGGGATTTGTCTCGCGTTCCCCGCGCTGGGCGATCGCGCACAAATTCGCCGCCGAGAAGGCCGACACGATCCTGCTCGACATCGATATCCAGGTCGGCCGCACCGGCACGCTGACGCCGGTGGCGAAGCTCAAACCGGTGACTGTCGGGGGCGTCGTGGTGCAGAACGCGACGCTGCACAACGAGGACGAAATCGCGCGCAAGGATGTTCGGATCGGCGATACGGTGGTGGTGCAGCGCGCCGGCGACGTGATCCCGCAGATCGTGCGCGCGATTCCGGAGAAGCGGCCGCACGGGGCCGTACCTTACGTGTTTCCCGACAGATGCCCGGTCTGCCACAGCCACGCGGTGCGCGAAGTGGACGAGAAGACCGGCGAGCCGGAAGCCGCGCGGCGCTGCACGGGCGGACTCATTTGTTCGGCGCAGGCCGTCGAACGGCTTCGGCATTTCGTCTCGCGCAATGCGTTCGATATCGAGGGCCTGGGCGAGAAACATATCACCGCGTTCTACGAAGACGGGCTGATCAAAGAGCCGGCCGATATTTTCCGTCTCGAGAAACGCTACGGCGACGGCGAGAAGGCGATCGCGGTGCGCGAAGGCTGGGGCGGGCAGAGCGCGTCCAAACTGTTCGAGGCGATCGACCGGCGGCGCAAAATTCCGCTCGACCGTTTCATCAACGCGCTCGGCATCCGCCATGTGGGCGAGACCACGGCGAAGCTGCTCGCGCGCAATTTCCACTCGCTGGATGCGTTTCTCAAGGCGATGGAAGGACCGCAGGCGACGGAAGAACTCGATTCGATCAGCGGCATCGGCGAAACGGTGGCGGAAGCGATCAAGGATTTCTTCGACGAACCGCACAATCGCAGGGCGCTCGATCACCTGCTCGCCGAACTGGATGTTCAGCCGGTCGCGGCGCCGAAAACGGCGCACTCGCCTGTCGCGGGCAAGACGGTCGTGTTCACCGGCACGCTCGAAAAGCTGACGCGTCCCGAAGCCAAGGCGCGCGCTGAGTCCCTTGGTGCGAAAGTCGCCGGGTCGGTCTCGAAAAAGACCGACATCGTCGTCGCCGGCCCCGGCGCCGGTTCGAAACTCGCCGAGGCCAGGGCTCTCGGCGTCCAGGTCATCGACGAAGACGCCTGGCTGAAGCTGATCGGCGAGTAGCCCGCCGCTCGATCTTTCCGCCACATGGGGCAATCGGGCGAAGATCGGTCTTGATCCCGTTTGTTCCTGCCTGTTCCTATCAACTCCCCTCAGGCCGTCGCGCGCGTCCGACGTCACGCCCCGTTCCGAGGGGCAGAGTTCGAGTCCTGTCCAGTGCGGCAGTCCCCGCCGTGCCCGCGCTGTCAAGGCCGCTGCGCGCCGCCTTCGGCGGTGGCCTCCCGCCTTCGGCCTCCGGCCAGCCCTGACTGCGCTTGCGCGCGGCGCTCTTTTGGATGCCGGTCGGGACGGAGAATTGGCCGATTTTGGCCGAACAGAGGAATGGGGCTTGAGGGGAGCGTCCGAGGCGTGTATCCGTAGCCCCCGGGTTATTTAGACGGACCACCGCGACCGAGCCGAGGGCAGTAGCGCGAACGGCCGCGTTTCGTTAAGATTCCAATCCAAGGCGCGATGCTCCAAAAGGGGAAAGAAAGATGAAGGCCGTTTCCATCGTCCTGTTTGCAGGGACGTTCGGGTGCTTGTTCGGCCACGCGGTTTCGGCCATGGACGCGGTGACTTACAAGGAAAAAGCTCTTTATGCCTTCTGTGGTCAGCAGAATTGCGCGGACGGCGCAGACCCTTCAGCCAACCTGATCGATGTTAACGGCACGCTGTACGGCACGACTTATGCGGGCGGCGATACGGGCTGCGGCGGCGGGGGCTGCGGGACAGTATTCTCGATCGATCTGAACACCGGCACCGAGAAGATGCTCTACTCTTTTTGCAGTCAGGCAAATTGCACGGACGGCGCGCTGCCGGAAGCCGGTCTGATCAATGTGAACGGCACGCTGTATGGCACGACCTATCAGGGCGGGATCGCATGCAGCGGCAGAGATTTTGGTTGCGGCGCGGTGTTCTCGCTTGAACCGAACACTGGCGCCGAGAAGGTACTCTACTCTTTATTGCAGTCAGCCGAATTGCACGGATGGCGCCAACCCCTTCGCCGGTCTGATCGAAGTGAAGGGCAGGCTATATGGCACTACTCTGTACGGCGGTAATTTTGCGAATGGGTCCAACGGCGTTGCGTTTGCACTCGACCCTAACACCGGCGCGGAGACGGTGCTTTATGCTTTTTGTAGCCAGGCAAATTGTTTCGACGGCGCGAACCCCGACGCCGGACTAATGTGAAAGGGACGCTATATGGCACGACGGCTTTGGGAGGCAAATGGGATGGCGGTACGGTATTCTCGCTGGACGAGAAAAGCGGCGCCGAGAAGGTTCTTTATTCCTTTTGCAGTCGGGAGAATTGCACGGATGGCGGGTACCCCGACGCCAGTGTGATCGATGTGAACGGTGCGCTATACGGCACAACGCCTTACGGCGGTGCAAACTGCCAAAGCAACGGCGGTTGCGGCACGGTGTTTGCGCTCAACCCGGGCACAGGCGCGGAGACGGTGGTTTATTCCTTTGGCAGTCAGCAGAGTGCCATCGACGGCGCGAACCCCTATGCCAGTGTGGTCGATGTGGAGGGCACGCTCTTCGGCACAACAGCTTATGGCGGTGCAAACTGCCGGAGCAGCGGCGGTTGCGGCACGGTGTTTGCGGTCGACCCGATGACAGGCGGGGAGACGGTGTCCTATTCCTTTTGCAGCCATAAGGATTGCACCGACGGCGCGAACCCCGCTGCCGGCCTGATCGCAGTGAACCACAAGCTGTACGGCACGACCGCAGACGGCGGAATTGCAGGCTGCTACGGTTCCGGGTGCGGGACGCTGTTCGTGCTCAAGGAGAAACGCTAAGCGCGCGCTGTGGGGGCCGAAGTAACTTCTAAAGGAAGCCGCACGATGGCAATGCTGAAGGTCCAGATATGGCGTCCGGACACGCATCCGGATCATATTGTCCAGCTGCCTCCGTGGTTCATACTGTTACGGTCTGACATCCGCCGGGTGTGGACAGGCGACTGGTTTTATGCTATCGTGATGATAGCATAACCGGAGTTTCAACGATGGGACAGGTCCTTATCCGCAATATCGATGATTTCGTGCTCGGGCGGCTGAAGAAGCAGGCGGCCGACAAGGGACTCTCGCTCGAAGAGTCGCTGAGGCAGGCGCTGGCGCAACTGGCCCGTCCTTCGAAGGATGAACTAATCGTCGAGCAGCGCCGTATCCGCGCCATGTCGTCCCCGATCAAGGAGCGTCCATTTGCCGAGGATCTGATACGGGAAGATCGCGATTCGCGATGAGCGTAGTCGTCGATTCCAGCGTCGCCGCCAAATGGTTCCTGGAGGAAGGCGGCTCTGCGGAGGCCGAGGCTTTGCTCGGGCACGACGACGCGATCGCGCCGGATTTGGTGATGGCCGAAGTTCTCAACGCGATCTGGAAGAATGTGCGCATGGGAAGGATCGTGGCCGCCCAGATGAAATTCGTGGCTGCGGCGCTTCCCAGGCGTTTTTCCACGATTGTTCCATTGCACGCGGTCGCCGTTCGCGCCGGAGAAATCGCGATCGAACTGGATCAACCGGTTTATGACTGCCTCTATGTCGCGCTGGCCGGGCAGGAACGCTGTGCATTCGTTACCGCCGACGAGCGCCTCTATCGCAAGACGCGGCGGACAAAATTTGCTAAGATTGTGACACCGCTGGTGAACGAAGCGCGACACGCTTGATTTCTCGCGCTGCCTGTTTCGGATGAACGGACAAGGCGGTCACGCGTTGAACGGTGGATGCCCCCCATGAATGCGACAGCGGACACTCTGGTCATCTTCGGCGCGACGGGGGATCTGGCGCGGCGGATGCTGTTGCCGTCGCTGTACCATCTCGAGCGCGACGGTTTGCTGGGCGAGCGGCTTCGCATCATCGGCGCCGCGCGCTCAGAGCTCGACGATGCGCGGTTCCGGGCGCTGACGTGCGACGTGCTTGCAGGACGCGGCGAGAATTTGGACGGCGCGGCATGGCGCGCTTTCGAGCGGCGTCTTGCCTGGTGCAGCGTAGATGCGGAAGAGCGGCGCGGCTATGACAGGCTCGGGCGTCTTATTGGCGAGAGGACCGTTTATTACCTGTCGCTCTCGCCGCATCATTACAGCGCGACCTGCGCCAGCCTCCAGGCGGCGGGGCTTGCCACTCCGCAGAGCCGGATCGTGGTGGAAAAGCCGATCGGCCACGACCTCGCAAGCTGCCGCGCGATCAATGCCGGCCTCGCGCGCGCCTTCGACGAGAGCCGCATCTTCCGTGTCGATCATTATCTCGGCAAGGAAACGGTGCAGAACCTGCTGGCGCTGCGCTTCGCCAACGTGCTGTTCGAGCCGCTCTGGAACCGGTCGTGCATCGATCACGTGCAGATCACCGTCGCCGAATCCATCGGCATCGAGGGACGCTGGAGTTATTACGACGCCTATGGCGCGCTGCGCGACATGGTGCAGAACCATGTTCTCCAGCTGTTGTGCCTGGTGGCGATGGAGCCGCCCGCGCGGCTGGATCCCGACGCGGTGCGCGACGAAAAGGCCAAGGTGCTGCGCTCGCTCAAGCCCATCGCCGCGCGCGATGCCGCGGAAAAAACCGTGCGCGGACAATATGGGCGAGGTCAGATCGACGGCACCGATGTTCCCGCCTATGTGTCGGAAGCCGGCGGACGCGACAGCGGCACGGAGACTTTCGTGGCGCTCGAGGCGGAGATCGAGAACTGGCGCTGGGCCGGCGTCCCCTTCTATCTGCGCACCGGCAAGCGGCTCGGCGAGCGCCACACGCAGATTGTCATCCAGTTTCAGAGCGTGCCGCACTCCGCCTTCGGCAGCGGCGAACTCATGCCGAACCGGCTTACGATCACGCTTCAGCCGGAGGAGCGTATCTCGCTTCAGCTGATGAACAAGACGCCGGGGCTGACGGCGGAAGGCATGCGCCTCAGTCCGCTGTCGCTTGACCTCAGTCTCACCGACGCGTTCCGGACTGAGCCGCGGCGCATCGCCTACGAGCGGCTGCTGCTCGATGCGCTCGGCGGCAATCCGACGTTGTTTGTTCGTGCCGACGAGGTGGAGGCTGCCTGGGCCTGGATCGACGGAATCGCCGCGGCCTGGCAGAAGACGGGCCTTTCGCCCCAGCCTTACGCGGCGGGTTCGCGTGGACCCGCGTGCGCCGATGCTCTCATCGCGCGCCGCCGCTCCCGCTGGGCGTGAGATACATTTCCTCCCCCGCGCGGAATGCGTGGGGGAGGTGCTCGAAGGGGCGGCGGGGGCGCTTTCGGACGGCGTTCAGTGGTGCGTCGGCTTCAACTCGATCTTCTTCATATGCGCCTTTGCGCCGGCGGGGCGCGGCACGAAGATTCGCAGAATGCCGTTCTCGAACGATGCTTCGACCTTGCCGGGGTCGGCATCGAACGGCAGCCGGAAGCGGCGCATGAAGGTGCCGTAGGAGCGCTCCATCAGATGATAGCGCTTCTTTTCGTCTTTCTCTTCCTTCTCGAAGCTGCGCTCGGCCTTGAGCGAGAGAATTCCGTCGCTGTATTCGACGTCGATGTTCTTCTCGTCGACGCCGGGGAGTTCCGCCTTGACCTCGAATCCCTTGTCGTTTTCGCTGACATCGACAATCGGATTGATGATGCCGCTTTCCCGGGCAGCGGCGGGCGCGCGCATGCCGCGGGTGAAATCATCGAGCAGGCGGTCCATGTCCCGCCACATCCCGAAGAGGGAGCCATCTTCATCGAGGAGCGAGGGAAGGGTTGAGCGGGTGGATGGTCGCAGGAAAGTTGCCATGATTGCCTCCAGGGTTTTCCCCCAGCTGTCTAACGGGCAAATGAATTGGGCGGTTCCGGCTTGTTGCCGAAATTTCGAATGCGCATAGCGACAGGGCAAGTTTGTTCCGGATTGTCGTTCCCGCGAAAGCGGGAACCCAGCCAGCGCGCGTCGGCGCGCTGAAGGGATTCTTTGCGAGGGCACGGACCGTCAAGAGTCGATTGCGCTCGCGGACGCTCGCGCGCTAGGTTCCCGCTTCCGCGGGAATGACACTGTTTTGTGAACGCGGCATCTCTGTAATTGTGAAACTTCCAGGCAGGCGAACACCAATGGAATCCGTCAATCCCTTCACCGGCGAAACCATCGCGCGCTACAGCGAAATGTCGCGGGACGAGGTCAGCGCCGCGATTGCGCTGGCCCATCGCGCGTATCTCGATTGGCGCAGGAAAAGCTTCGCCGAGCGGGCGGCGCCGATGCGCAGCGCAGCCGCGCTTCTGCGCGAACGCGCGGAGGACTACGGCCGGCTGATGGCGGTGGAGATGGGAAAGCCGATCCGCGACGGGATCGCGGAAGCGAAGAAATGCGCGACGGGCTGCGAATACTACGCCGAAAACGTGGAGCGGTTTCTCGCCGCGCAGCCGGTCGAGCTGGACGGGCGCAAGGCGCGCGTGGTGTTCAATCCGCTGGGCGTGCTGCTTGCGGTGATGCCGTGGAATTTTCCCTTCTGGCAGGTGATCCGCTTTGCCGCGCCCTCGCTGATGGCCGGCAATGCGGGCGTGCTGAAACACGCGGCGAATGTGCAAGGCTGCGCGCTCGCGCTCGAACAGCTGTTCCGCGATGCGGGATTCCCGGAGCATCTTTTTCGCACGCTGCTGATCGGGAACCACGCGGTCGGAGCGGTGATAGAACATCCGCTGGTGCGCGCCGTGTCGCTCACCGGCAGTTCCGGCGCGGGACGGGCGGTTGCAAGCGCAGCCGGGCGCTGTCTCAAGAAGTGCGTGCTCGAGCTCGGCGGCAGCGACGCCTATCTGGTGCTCGAGGATGCCGATATCGGCTTCGCCGCGGCGCAGTCCGCCAGGGGGCGGTTGGTCAACGCCGGCCAGAGCTGTATCGCCGCCAAGCGTTTCATCGTGATCGAGAGCCGGCGTGAAGCTTTCGAGCGTGCGCTTGTATCAGAGATGGCCAAGGCAAAGCCGGGCGATCCGCTCGACGAAACAACCACGCTCGGACCGATGGCGCGGCATGATCTGCGCGACGCACTGCACGAGCAGGTGCGAAAGAGCATCGAACTGGGCGCGCTCTGTCTCCTCGGTGGCGAAATCCCGCAAGGCGAGGGCGCCTTCTATCCGCCGACCGTGCTGACAGGCGTGAAGAATGGTATGCCCGCGCATGACGAGGAAATGTTTGGTCCGGTGGCGGCCATCATCTCCGCGCGCGACGAGGCCGATGCGGTCCGGCTGGCCAATGATTCGGACTTCGGTCTTGGCGGCGGCATCTTCACCCGCGATCTCGCCCGCGGCGAAATGCTTGCTTCGGACTCCATCGAGTCGGGACTGGTGTTCGTCAACGCCCCGGTCGAATCCAGTCCTGCGCTTCCCTTCGGCGGCATCAAGGAAAGCGGCTATGGCCGCGAACTCTCAAGCTTCGGCATCCACGAATTCGTCAACATCAAGACCGTCGTCGTCGCCCCGCACGGCGATTGCTGCTCGCAAAAGAAATAGACCACAGTCTCCGCACTGGTCGCCCGGTCGAGCGCAAACACCGTGCCGCTGTTGGAGGTGCCTCCATAAACAGTTGTGCCGTACATCGTGCCCTTCACCTCGATCAGACCGGCAATGGGCTCCCTGCCGTCCGCGTCGTTGCCGAACGAGTGGAGCACCTGCTCTTTCGTCTGGAGAGCCTCGGCCGCTTGAAGCCGCAGGGCCAACGAAAATACACAGCTGTTATGGCCAGGACACGCGTTGCGTTTTCACGTCTTCGCGTAGGGATTTTTCGACGTGTGTAACGAGATCCGGATCGGCGCGCCGGCGAGATCGAAGCTCGCCCGCAGCTCGTTCTGCAGATAGCGCAGCCAGGATTCCGGCAGCGCGTCGAGTTGGGTACCGAAGAGGGCAAAGGTCGGCGGGCGGGCCTTGGGTTCGGTCATGTAGCGGACGCGGATGCGCCGTCCGTGGACCGCGGGAGGCGGATGGCGCTCGAGCGCGCGCGCGAGGAAGCGGTTCAGTTCGGCCGTCGGGACGCGCCGGTTCCAGGCGCGGTCGGCCGCAATCACCGCGGGCAGAAGGCGGGAAAGTCCCTCGCCGGTGAGCGCGGAGATGGCGACCAGCGGCGCGCCCGCGATCTGCGGCAGCAGCCGGTCCAGCTCCTGCCGGAGTACTTTGATAGCTCCCGGCCGGCTTTCGATGCGGTCCCATTTGTTGACGGCGAAAATCACCGCGCGTCCCTCGCGCACGATGAGATCGGCGATGGCGAGTTCCTGCTTCTCGAAGGGCTGCGTGGCATCGATCACCACGATCACGCATTCGGCGAAGCGGATCGCGGTCAGCGCGCTTGCCACGGCAAGTTGCTCCAGCGGCTGGCCGGCGGCCCTGGCGCGCCGGCGCAGTCCGGCCGTATCGTGAAGAAGGATCGCGCGGCCCTCCGCCTCGAACCGCGCGGCAATGGAATCGCGCGTGATGCCAGCTTCGGGACCTGTGAGCACGCGTTCTTCGCCCAGGAGCGCATTGAACAGCGTCGACTTGCCGACGTTTGGACGTCCGACGATGGCGAGTCTGAGCGGCTGTGAGGCATCTTCGGCATTCTCTTCATCCGCGTCCGCGTCGGTGGCGAATGGGGCGAGCGCGTCGAACAGCTCCTCCATTCCGGTTCCGTGTTCGGCCGAGACGGCAATGGGCTCGCCAAATCCCCAGCGCAGCGCGTCGCCGAGATCGGCCGTACGTCCTTCGCTCTTGTTGGCAAGGAGGATGACGGGCTTGCCGGCGCGGCGGATGGCGCGGGCGAGGATGTCGTCGCCCGTCGTCACCCCGGAGCGCGCATCGATCAGGAACAGACAGACATCCGCGCTGCCCAATGCGGCCAGCGTCTGTTCCGTCATGCGCTGCGCGAGGCTGCCCGGGTCCGCCTCATCGAAACCGGCGGTATCGATGAGCCGGAAGGCGAGATCGCCCCGGCGGACATCCTCTTCCTGGCAATCGCGCGTGACGCCGGGCGTGTCATGCACGATCGCCGCCCGGCGGCCGGCGAGCCGGTTGAACAGGGTGGACTTGCCGACATTGGGACGGCCGAGGATGACGACGGCGGGTGGCATCATGGTCACCCGCCTCGCGCTCAGCGCATGGCGACGAGCTGCGCGTCGTTCGTCAGAAGATACAGCGTGCCGTTCGCGACGACCGGAGCAATGAAGGTGCCATCGGGAATATCCACGCGGCCGAGCAGCGCGCCCGTATAGGGTGAAACCGAGACCGCCTTGCCGTCGGATGAAACAAGGACGAGCCGGTCGGAGACAAGCACCGGTCCCGACCACACGATCGGACCATCCCGGTTCTTCGGGTCTTCCCAGCGCGGCAGCTGGTGAAGCCATTTGACCTGTCCGTCCTTGCGCCGCAGACAGAGGAGCTGGCCCTCCGTGGTCAGAACGTAAACGTAATCGCCGGCCGCCCAGGGCGTCTGAATTCCGCCCACGTCGCGCGTCCACGCGCGTTCACCGGTGTTGAGATTGATCGCCGCCATCGTCCCCGAATGGCTGATGGCGAACACCATGTCGCGGTCCACCACCGGCCGTCCGGCAATGTCGTCCAGCTCCGAAAGCGCCGTGACGTTTCCGGACTTGGTCAGCATGTCACTCCATTCCGGCGTACCGTTGTCGATGCGGATGGCATAAAGCTCGCCCGATGTGTACGGCACGATCACGGTATCGCCCGAGACCGCGGCGCTGGTGCTGGTGAGAATTCCGGCCGATTCCGAAATGCCCTGGTGATCCCACAGCACGCGCCCGTCGGATTCGGCCAGCGCCACGAAATGATTGTCTTCCGAGGAAACAAATACGCGTCCGCCGTTGGCGACCGGCGCGTTCACGATGGGCACGTCGAGATCGGCCTTCCACAGCTGCTTGCCGGTCGCCGCGTCCAGCGCGAAGACGTCGCCGAACCCCGTGCTGACGAACAGCTTTCCGTCGTCGAGCGCGGTGCCGCCACCGAAGCCTTTCGAGGGATCGATCGACATGTCGGGGCCAAACAGCCCGAAGATGTTGAAGAAATCGGTACCCGGCCCCGCGGGCGCGAGATTTCTATCCCAAAGCGGCTGGCCGTCCCGCGCCCGAAAGGCGAAGACATGCGCCTGCGCGTCGAGCACGAAAACGCGGCCACCGTCGATGGTCGGCGGCGCCGTCAGCCGCGAATCATCGTCGGAGCCCTTGCCGGCGTCCGCCTCCCACACGGTGCGCAGAGGGCCGCTTGCCTTGAGATGATACATCGCGTTCGCGGCATAGCCCCCCGGTTCGGGCCAATCCTTGTTCACATAGGGCGGCGGAAGTACCACGGGGGTTTTTGCGAGATCCGGGTCGGGCTTGAGCGACGTGTCCTCGGCCATGACCGAGATGCGCTCCCCCTTGAGTTTCGATTTCTTGCCCGAACCGAACCAGCTGGAAAAGGTGTCGGTCATGCCACTGAATGTGTCGCAACCGGCAAGCGACAGGATGCATGCCAGGCACAAAACCGCACGCCACGAGGATGATTTCATCGAACGGCGGGACCTTTGGTGCTGGGGGATGGAATTAGGGACGCCGGCGCCGCTTTGGGCTGCGGAACCTGGCCATAGTTGATGTCGCCACCCCCTTTCAGGAACCGCACCATCGCCGAGGCTCTGGTGTGCAGCGACGCCGGCGCGTTGGAATCGGAGGCGAGCCGCTGATAGGCTTTCAGCGCTTCCGCGGCGTTGCCCGTGCGCAGATCCTCATAGGCGAGAATTTCCTCAGCCATGCTGCGCCAGGGACTCGCAGGGTCGGTAAGCGGCGCCAGAAGCGATTCCAGTTCGGGTTTCGAGGCGCTGTCCACGGTCGCCCAGGCGGCATGAAGCCGCGCAATCGGGCCGAGATAGGGATCACCGCCGTTGGCGATCTGCTCATACAGTTTGATCGCCGCCACGTGATCGCCGGAGGCGAACAGCACATCGGCCTCGGTGAGCCTGGCAAGCTTCGCGTAGCCGCCGGGTGCATGTTTCGCGAGGTAGGCGAATTGAGGTTCCGCCGCGCGTGGCTGTCCCGCTTCGAGCAGCTGTGACGCCGCCGCGTATGCGACCGATGCCTTGTTCGCTTCACGCTGCTCGTACACGCGATAGAGCTGATATCCCGCTACGCCGATCACGACCAGTGCCGCCACCGCGATGATGTGGTCGCGATACTTCTGCCACAGCTTTTCATACTGCTCGCGGCGAACTTCTTCTTCGATTTCGCGGAAAATATCGGTCACCGAAATGATCCTTCCAGCGGAGGTTTTCGCTCGTTTTGCGGACGAGGTCTGGAGCGGAAGCGGGTCCTTGCGACGAGCCGCCAAACCAGTGCCCGGGCCTGCACGGGCCGGAATGATTTAGCCCGGCGTGCCGGGCCTGACAACTCGACTGGCGTGGCCGGCGGGCGGCGGAACCCTAGCCTGCGCGTTTCATTCCGTACACGTTCTCGTCACCGGGGAAGCGCCGCGCACTGACGTCGGCCGCGTAGGACTTGATCGCCGCTTCGATCTCCGTCCCCAGGCTCGCATATTGCCGGACGAATCTGGGCGGCTGCGGATTGAGTCCGAGCATGTCTTCCAGCACGAGGATTTGACCGTCGCATTGAACCGACGCCCCGATTCCGATGGTGGGTATGGCGACCTGCCGGGTGATCTTCGCTGCCAGCGGTTCGGCCATGCCTTCCAGGACCACCGCAAAGGCGCCGGCTTCCGCAACCGCCTCGGCGTCCGCTTCGATGGCGGGCCACTCGGCCGGTGTCCGACCTTGCGTCTTGAACCCGCCGAGCACCTGAATCATCTGCGGCGTGAGGCCGATATGCGCCATCACCGGAACGCCACGCTGCACGAGGTAACGCACGGTGTCCGCCATGCGCAGGCCACCCTCGAGCTTTATCGCGCCGCATCCGGTCTCCTGCAGGACCCGCGCCGCGTTGCGGAAGGCGATCTGCGGGCTTTCCTCGTAAGAACCGAACGGCATGTCGATCACGACCAGCGCGCGCCGCGAGCCGCGCATCACTGCCTTGCCGTGCAGGATCATCATGTCGAGCGTGACGCCAAGCGTGGTCTCCATGCCATGCATGACCATGCCGAGCGAATCGCCGACGAGCATTACGTCGACGTGCTCATCGAGGAGACGGGCCGTATGGGCATGATAGCAGGTGAGGCAGACGATCGGTTTCGCGCCCTTCCGTCCCTGTATATTCGGCGCCGTGACGCGCTTTAATTCGGTAACAGTGGACATGATCAGGCTCCGGTTGTCGCGGACCGGGCATCAGCACACGCCGCGCCGTGACCGCCCGGCCGGCACGCTTCCGGCAAACCATACAGCAAAATCTAACTTGCTGCCTCGTCCGCGGCCTCGGCGGGTGCGGCGCTTTCCTCGAAGACTTCCGCCGCGGCCTGCTCAGCCTCTTCCTTTGGCGTTCGCTCGACCAGGACGTCCTCGCCGCGGGCCTGGCGCTCGGCTTCGTCTTCGGTGCGTGCGACGTTCATGGTCACGTGAACGCGCACTTCGGGATGAAGCACGACGGAAACCGGGACGAGGCCAATCGCCTTGATCGCCTTGTCGAGCGGCACCTGCGATCGGCTGATGCTGAAGCCCCCGGCGCAGATGACATCGGCGATGTCGCGGGGCGACACAGACCCGTAGAGCTGGCCACGGTCGCCGGCCTGACGCAGCAGCACGAAGGATTTGCCTTCGAGCTTCTCCGCCACGGCCTGGGCTTCCGACCTGCGCTCCAGGTTGCGCGCCTCAAGCTGCGTGCGTTGAGTCTCGAAATAGGAGCGGTTCTGCGCCGTGGCGCGCAGCGCCTTCTTTTTCGGCAGAAGGTAGTTGCGGGCGAAGCCGTCCTTCACCTTCACAACGTCGCCCATCTGGCCGAGTTTCTCGACGCGTTCGAGCAGGATTACTTGCATCGGCCGCTCCTATTTCACGACGTAGGGCAGAAGCGCCATGTAGCGCGCCCGCTTGATCGCGAGCGCCAGGAGCCGCTGCTTGCGGGTGGAGACCGCGGTGATGCGCGCGGGCACGATCTTGCCGCGTTCCGAGATGAAGCGCTGCAGAAGCTTGACGTCCTTGTAGTCGATCCGGGGCGCATTGGCGCCCGAGAAGGGACAGGTTTTCTTGCGGCGGAAGAACGGGCGCCGCTGACCGGCCTGGCTCATTGTACGGCCTCCCCGCCTGCGCCATGGCTTCGGCGGACGGGAACGTGCTCCTGGCCCGCCGGAGCTTCAGCGAAGGCGGTTTGGACTTCACCTTCGGGCTTGCGTTCCCCGGCTTCGCGTTCGCGGCGCGCCTTGTTCGAATTCGACTGCTCGAACTGATCCACCTTCACGGTGAGACAGCGCAGCACGTCCTCGTTGATCTTGAGCTGGCGCTCAAGCTCCTGCACCGCCCTGGCTGGCGCGTTGATGTTGAGGAGCACATAGTGCCCCTTGCGGTTCTTCTTGATGCGATAGGCAAGCGAGCGCAGGCCCCAATATTCCTGCTTCTCGACCTTGCCGCCCTCGCCTTCGACGATGGTTTTCAGGTGCGTCGCCAGCGCGTCGACCTGCTGCGCGCTGATATCCTGGCGCGCGATCAGAAGGTGCTCGTAGAGAGCCATCTCGTCCCTTTCCGGGCTGCGGTGCGATCGCGGGCAGGGTCGCCGACGCTCGCATCGGTTCGCGGGTGCGCCGGACCATCCGGCTTAAGCCCCGAAGGGCTTCCCCGCGACCGCAGCCGCCATGAAGGCGGCGCCTATACAGGAAAGCCGGGGCGGGGGCAAGCGAACCGCTAAGCAGGTCAAAAAATCAAGCTCTTTGCGCCGCCCATCGTGGGACGCCGGCCCCCCGCAATAGCTGCGGGCGCGGCCTCTGCCCTTTGGCGAATATCCGATATGGTGAACGTCCTTGAGCATTGGGAGAATGGGGCATGAGCAAAAAGTTATTATTCGCGATGGCGGTCGGTACTGTCATTTCGACTGCAGGGCAAACTGTCGCACAGATCACGACGTGCTCGCCGAAGGGTACGCTTGGAGATGAACAATCTGACACTCCGAGCCGTTGAAAGGAATTCCCATTGGTCTGAATGCGGAACAAGTTTCGCATCAAGGAACACCGAGTTGCCCGAGTCGCGCGCCGCTTTCTGCAGCGGCAATGCGATCAGATTGCCGAAACCGCCTTTGGGAAGCGTGTCCTGATTCGGGAAAAGTCGGTCATAGGATCTGAAGCCGAGTTCCGGCTGGCGCTCCATTGATTCGGTCAGAATATGCACGCCAAGGCGCCGCGCCATTGATGCCGATATCGCCCGGTCAAAGAAAATCCAGACATGCGCGCCGTTGCCGGAGCGCGAACGCTCCAGTACCGCTGGAATTGCCAATCGATCGCACGTTTCCAGAAAGGCGCTCGCATCCGCGCGCCAGCTGCTCTTGTCGAAATCAATGGCGAGAAAGAAGCAGGTTTCGTCCTGAAGCATCGGATAGATGCCCATCACGAAGGGGCTGCCTGTCGCGTCCCGACCCTGAAGATGCGATCGAACGGCAGAATCCGTTACCGGAAGAAATCGCTGATGCGGGCAAGCCGTGCATTTGATTCTCGGCTTTTCGCAGATGCCCTTGACCCATTCATTCGCGCATTCGGGCTGATAGCCGGACTTGCGGGATTTGCGGCTTTCGAACCGGCGCGCATAAACATCCTCGGGCCCACGGAACAGCGAGCGGAAAAGCGCGATCTTCGCGGCCGGCGAAGACCGTTGGCCGACTTCGCATTCGACCCGGCCGGTGCAAGCAGGCGATGCGTTGCTCACGGATTCTGGATTCCGCCTGGAACGGCATTGAGATCCTCCGCCGCACGAATCCGCGTTGCGACCTTCGCCGCGAGCGGATGCTCGATGGGTTCCAGTGCCTCCAGGACCGTGCGAGCCAGGTCCGGGCGGTTTGCGGCCGTCCGGCCCAGCAGGACGATGAATTCTTCGTCGCCTACTCCGGCTGCCGCATCGATGATCTCCTCCGATGGCTCGTCGCGAAGCGCGCGCAGCAGCGGGACGCGGGCTTCGGCTCTGCCCATTCGCCCCAGAGCACAGGCGGCTGCGATGCTCACTTCGCGATGGAGGTCGTCCAGAAGCTCGATCAGAATCGGCGCCGTTCGCGGCCATGTCCGCGCACAGCGAGCGGCCGCGGCGCGAATCTGGGGATCGTCGTGCCGCAGAAGGCTCGCGACGATCTCTTCGGGCAAAGGCGAGTCCAGTCGGGCCGCCGCCGCGACGGCCAGTTTCAGGCCGGGCCCTCCGACCGCGCCGCGTCTGACAAGATCGCCGACTGCCCGGGACGCTTCGCGGCCGCCGATTGCGGCAAGCGCATCGAGTGCTGCGGCCTGCTGCGGCACCATGCGCTCGCCGCCAAAACCTGCATGGCGCTGACAGAGCGCCTTCAGCACCGGGACCCCGGCCGCCAGCCGCCGCCGTGCCGCTTCGCGCGCCAGCGTGTGGCACTCGCCTATTCCCGCTTCCGCAATCGCAGCAATCAACGCGGCATCGCTCAACGCCGCCGCATCGACGGCCGGCTTGTCTGGCGAAGGCGTATCCGGCGCTGTAGCCGGCATTGGACCGGCGAAAAGGTCGAGTTGTTTCCCGGTCATGGCCGTCCGGATCGGCGCCGATCGCTGCCCTGGTATCTTCTCGCGATCTTACCTTGAATTGCGGGCCCGTCACCGCTTGGCGGATGGCGTGCCGACCACAATCTGGCGTGGGCGTCAACCGCGAAGTTGAATGACAGGGCCGCTGCCGCTCCCCGAACGGCTGTCGGACGAATGGCCTGATCGAACGTGACCAAGGGCCTCCGTGTTTCACTGTGAGCGCGAGGAGATGGCGGTCGGCAATTTGTCGAACAAGGCACGGACCGGCCCGGGGCGATCAGTAGGCATCGTGCTCCCGAAGCCTGTCGATCAGCGCGTTGGTGACGACGAGCGTGGTGCGCATGGGGTTCAGACACTTCATCTGATGCAACGCATCAAGTGTCCAGCCCCGCGCATTCGAACAACACGGGCCATGTCTGCTTTGGCTGGCGCTTCGATTCCCCTTCTTGTCGGCAAAGATGGCTCCGGATAAGGTGGCCGATCCTCAGCCCCTTGGGAGGGAAGGCCGGAGCGTGCTAAGGTGTCCGCGTGGCAATGAACGCAACAACCAAGCGCAAACTCGGCAGGGGCGCGACGGCTCTTGACGAGAATATCTCCGACGAGGAGCTGGACACGCTCCTGGTGGAGCGTCGCGACGAGATCGAGGCGCTCCTCGAGCAAGCGCGGCTCGACGAGGAACGCGGCGACGAAGCGCCGCTTGAGCCGCTTCACGTTTTCCTCCGCCGTGCTCGCGAGCGCCTAAAGACGCACTCCTGATCTAATCGCAATTGCCTGCATGGCTTTTCCACGCATTATCCGGACGCGATCGGCAGATGCACGATCGAGCGCATGAAATTGGTGATGGTAGCTACGCGCTTCGCCTCAACTGCTGCCGCTTTGCCGCACGCGCGCAAAATGGGCCGGAGTTTCCTCCGCGGCCCTTTCGCATTCCCATGGATGGGTGGCCCGCCCGCACTGATACGCGCAGGCTGTGACGGGACTTAAAAATCCATGTCGCCCATGCCGCCGCCGCCGGGCATTGGGGGAGGCGTTTCCGTCCTAAGAGGGTGGGCGACGGCTTGAATCCTATGCCGCGAGAGCGCCGCGTCGGCGAATTTGTTCGAGAGCCGCCGCGATGTGCTCGGGATGAACCGATGCGTGATCGATCTCCCAAAGCCAGGGTTCTCCGTCCGCGCCGTAGTGAATGACCAAATCCTCGCCCGCGTCCTCGCCGCCAATCTGGCGACGATCGCCACCGCCTTCCGGCCATGGGCGGATCTCGATCGCCATCGTATCGGTCTCGGGATAATAGCGAATCACAGGTTCCAGAATCACGGTTCGAAATTCCTGTCCCAGAATGCGTTGTGAACAGTTTCCCCGTCGGGTTCCGTCACCACGCGCCGCCAGCGTTGTCGTTCGTCCACCCAATACCGGTACCGCAGGCGCCCGTCACGCTGCTTTTGTTTTTGCGCCGGCAGGAACAGGGCGCGTTTTACATCGAGGAGATCAATGTCGCGGCGGTCCGGCCTGGCCATCACCTCCATGGCGAAATAACGGGTCCGCCAGAACGGAGGCGGCGGCAGGCGCTTTGGTGTCTCTGCCACGGGGAAAACGAGCCGCGATGAAATCAACGGAGCTGAGCATACACGAATCCGTATCTCCGGTTCAGGCGAACAAAAAAGGGCCGGAGTTTCCTCCGGCCCTTCTGCATTTTGTGGCGACAATCCGCCTTCGCCGAGGCTTCGGCGGATGATCCGCTCGCGGGCGTCGCCCGCGCCGGATCAGAAATCCATGTCGCCCATGCCGCCGCCGCCGGGCATCGGGGGAGCCGATTCCTTCTTCGGACGGTCGGCGACCATCGCTTCGGTGGTGATGAGGAGCGCGGCAACGCTTGCGGCGTCCTGGAGCGCGATGCGGACCACCTTGGTCGGATCGACGATGCCGGCCTCGACGAGGTCGACATACTGCTCGGTCTGCGCGTCGAAGCCGTAGGTGTTCGACTTCTGCTCGAGCAGCTTGCCCACGACGATGGAGGCTTCCACGCCGCAGTTCTCGACGATCTGGCGGATGGGAGTCTGGATTGCCTTCCTCACGATCGCGATGCCGGCGTTCTGGTCTTCGTTCTCGCCGGTCAACCCGTTGAGGACTTTGGTGGCGTAGAGAAGTGCTGCACCACCGCCGGGGAGAATGCCTTCCTCCACCGCCGCTTTCGTGGCGTTGAGCGCGTCGTCGACGCGGTCCTTCTTCTCTTTCACTTCCACCTCGGTCGCGCCGCCCACGCGGATGACGGCCACGCCGCCCGCCAGCTTCGCCAGCCGTTCCTGCAGCTTCTCCTTGTCGTAGTCGGAGGTCGTCTCTTCGATCTGCTGCTTGATCTGGCCGACGCGGGCCTGGATGTCGGCCTTCTTGCCGGCGCCGTCGATGATCGTGGTATCGTCCTTGGTGATGCGCACGCGCTTGGCCGTGCCCAGCATGTTCAGCTTCACATTCTCGAGCTTGATGCCGAGATCTTCGCTGACCACCTGGCCGCCGGTTACGATGGCGATGTCTTCCAGCATCGCCTTGCGGCGATCGCCGAAGCCCGGCGCCTTCACCGCCGCAACCTTGAGGCCGCCGCGCAGCTTGTTGACGACCAGCGTCGCCAGGGCCTCGCCCTCGACCTCTTCGGCGATGATGACGAGCGGACGTCCGCCCTGCACCACCGACTCGAGGATTGGCAGCATCGGCTGCAGCGAGGAGAGCTTCTTCTCGTGGATCAGGATGTAAGGATCCTCGAGCTCGGCCATCATCTTTTCGGCGTTGGTGACGAAATAGGGCGAGATGTAGCCGCGGTCGAACTGCATGCCCTCGACCACTTCGAGCTCGGTGTCCAGGCTCTTGGCCTCTTCCACCGTGATCACGCCTTCATTGCCGACCTTCTGCATCGCTTCGGCGATCATCTTGCCGACCGTCTTGTCGCCGTTGGCCGAAATCGTGCCCACCTGGCCGATCTCCTCGTTGGACTTGACCTTCTTGGAGCGCTTCTTGAGGTCGGCGACGACGGCTTCCACCGCCTTCTCGACGCCGCGCTTCAGATCCATCGGGTTCATGCCGGCGGCGACCGATTTTGAGCCTTCGCGAATGATCGCATGGGCAAGCACGGTCGCGGTGGTGGTGCCGTCGCCGGCCGCGTCATTGGTCTTGGACGCGACCTCGCGCACCATCTGCGCGCCCATGTTCTCGAACTTGTCGTGAAGCTCGATCTCCTTGGCGACGGTCACGCCGTCCTTGGTCGAGCGGGGAGCACCGAAGCTCTTCTCGAGCACGACGTTGCGCCCCTTGGGGCCCAGCGTCACGCGCACGGCGTCGTTGAGGATGTCGACCCCGCGTAGCATCTTGTCCCGCGCGTCGGCACCGAATCTTACGTCTTTGGCTGCCATGTAGATTCTCCTTGGAATACGGAATACCGAAGACAGGGATCGGAATGATTCCGATACCCGTGTTCTGCGTTCTGTTGTCTGGTTACGCGGCCTTCTTCGCGGGCTTCGCCGTGCGGCCCTCGAGAATACCCATGATGTCGGACTCCTTCATGATCAGGAGTTCCTGGCCATCGACTTTTACTTCGGTGCCCGACCATTTGCCGAACAGCACGAAGTCGCCGGCCTTGACCTCGGGAACGACGCGCTTGCCGTGCTCGTCGAGCGCGCCGGGGCCGACGGCGATGACTTCGCCTTCCTGCGGTTTCTCCTGGGCCGTGTCGGGGATGATGATGCCGCCAGGGGTCTTTTGATCCTCCTGCACGCGGCGGACGACCACGCGGTCGCCAAGCGGACGGAATTTCATTGGGGAGTGCCTCCTTGAAAATGCAACGAAAACAGGTGGTTGGCTGCGCTCGCCGGCCGAGTGGCCGTCGAGTGGCAGCACTCCTGAACGGAGAGTGCCAGCCCTCGTCGCGCTATGTAGGCTCGGAGCAATTCAGCGTCAAGGGCTTTGCTGCAATGCGGCAGAGGCGGCTACACCGGATGCGCCGCGCGATAGTCTCGCCTTGCGAACGCCGCCGCCCGAACCGACGTCAAGGACAGCCGATGACCGACAATCTCCCGGAGGGTTTTGCGCCGCTACAGCTTTCCATGGGGTTTCTGGACGCCAACGGCCCGCTCTACTGGCGGTGGGCGGGTGAGCGTTTTCTGCTCGGCTTTCGGGTCGAGGCGCGCCATTGCAATCCGGGCAAGGTCTGCCATGGCGGGATGCTCGCGACGTTCGGTGACATGCTTCTACCGATTGCCGCCCGCTTTCAGAGCAAGGCCGACATGGGATTTCTGCCGACAGTCAACCTGTCTCTCGACTTCGTCGCGCCGGCACCGCTCGGGGTCTGGGTCGAGGGCCGCGCGGAGGGGTTGAAGGCCACGCGCAATCTTCTGTTCTCGCAAGGGACGGTGACGGCCGACGGCGTCCTCTGCCTGCGCGCCAGCGGCATCTTCAAGATCACCTCGCCGGACTCCCGCAAGAGCGGCGATTTTTCCCGCGACGCGCTGTTTGGATTGAGGCGGTGAGTATTTGCGTCGATCACGGGAGACCGGCATGGGGCGCTCAGCGCCGTTCGACAGACCGAGCTGATTGGTACTTGCATCGGCGCGGATGGCAGTAAGATTCCCCTCATGCTGAGCCTGTCGAAGCACCCGGCATGTCGATCCAGGCCGATATGGCTCGCGCACTTTCTCCGAATTCCCTCAGAAAATTCCTGCTTCAGTGAATTCCGTCCCGCAATGTTTCTCATTCCTCCGATTTTTCGCCCATCCGCCGTGCCAGGGTTCATCCATGTCGCCTGTTTTCCCTGATTCTTCGCTGCTCGCCGTCCCGCTGCTTTCAGTTTGCCCCGCAATTCCGCGCCAAATCGAATTCTTCCGCGCCAATTTTCCAAATTCTCCCTGAGATTTCTCCCTGCGGCAGGGAAAACAGCGCAGCTGCGTATTTGCGTTGGTGCCCATGGCAGTAAGGCTCCCCTCATGCTGAGCCTGTCGAAGCACCCGACATGGTGATCCAGCGCCACTTGGTGCGCACACTTCTCCAGATTCCCTCAACCGTTCCCTGCTCCATAAACTCCACATTGAAATAACCCTGTCGCGGACTGGCATTTCCGGTTCCCCTCTGAACACTTTTCAAAGGTTCCCTCAGAGATCCCCTGCTTCAGGCAATTCCGTCGCGCTGCTTTCAATTTGCCCCGCGATTCCGCGCCGAATCGAATTCTTCCGCGACAATTTTCAAAATTCTCCCTGAGGTTCTCGCTGAGGCAGGGAAAACAGCGCAGCTGCGTATTCGCATTGGTGTCGATGGCAGCAAGACTTTTCCCTCATGCTGAGCCAGCCCGCCTCCGCCAAGGCTTCGGCGGGTCAATTGCTTATTCTTGTCCGCCGAAGCCTTGCCTGCCTGCGCGAAGCCGAGGCTTCGCTTGGGCGGAGGCAGGGCGAAGGCGGATCCAAGCACCCGACATGCTGATCCAGGGCGATTTGGTCCGTACACTTTTCTCACGAGCTCCCTGAGTGTCCGTCCGGAGACTTTGCGAGTCTGGGGAATCGGTTAGCGGGAGGAAGAGCTTGAAGGGGTGGAATCGGTTGTGATTCGTTGAGTGGCACTGATTCGTTTTGCGAGGTGCCGCATGTGGACGACAGAAAACCGCCCCCGTTACAACCGCGACAGGCTGCGTTATCCGAGCGACCTGACCAATGAAGAATGGGCGCATG
>DATAWY010000048.1:0-37518 GCA_036266955.1 Rhizomicrobium sp. | reverse complement strand
CAGGTGCAAACTCGAACAATTCCGTGCTACACTCTGTCGGCATCGGGGTTCTCCTCGAATCACTCGAAAATCGTTTCGCAAAAGGATTTTCGCCGATTCAGAACCCCGATGCACTCAGGACTTTGAGAAATCCGGGCTAGC
Organism: Rhizomicrobium sp.; assembly: GCA_036266955.1. Lineage (GTDB taxonomy): Bacteria > Pseudomonadota > Alphaproteobacteria > Micropepsales > Micropepsaceae > Rhizomicrobium. Next base: position 37,377 of record DATAWY010000048.1, on the reverse strand, counting down.
TCGGTGCCCACGTGCTGCCAGCCAATGTGGAACCGCGGATCGTTTCGGCGCTCTCCCCTGCGCTCAGGTGCGAGGTGGAGGAGACGGTCCATTCGCAGCAGGAGTTTTATGTCCTCTGACGATGCGGGCGGCGTCGCGATCTCCCAACGCCTAGTGTCGACAACGCCGAAGTGCATCCGCTCGGCCGCCGACAGGTCGTCGATCCCGTGACGAACGAGGTAGGGATGAAGCTCGTCGATGGCCGCTTTCGCCGCGCACTGCAGACGCTCGGACTCCGCTACGATGTCGTGACCATCCTTGAGTGTGTAGAGCCGCTTCAAATCGCGTGCGTATCGCCCCACCGCTTCCAGCTCCGAGGCGCCGACGAACTTCAGCAGCTGCTCAAGCTCGGTGAGCCTAATGCTGAAGGGCGTCGCCGTGAGGATAAGCTTCCGCTTCGCGCGATCACCGAGGTTGCGGACAGCCCCATTGAAGGCGCTGCCATCGCCCTTCGCGCGGTGGGCCTCGTCGATAATCATGAGGTCGCATGCGGTGCGCTGCTCACCGTCCCCGTGACTTTTCACCAAGGCGTGGTGAGTCGCGACCTGAATACGGCCCGCGTTCAGTTTGCCGACCTCGCCTTGCTTGATGCGGTCGTAGCTCGCGCCGATCTGCCCGAGCATGGGTACGTGGCGTTCGAGTTCCTCGGCCCAGCGCCGACGGAGCACCTCGTTCGGCGCGTAGATGCGCACGCGCTTGTCTTGGCAGGCGACGACCCACGCGACGAGCGCGCCAACGGTCGTTTTGCCGAGCCCTACGTCATCGGCCAGGAGCACGCCACGTCCGCTCGCGAGCCGCGAAAGAATATCCTTTGCCGTCTTGAATTGCCTCGTAAGCGGCTCGACCTGGAGGCCACCCGTCTCGCGCTCGATGTATCGAGCAGGATTGTCGAGGAAGCGCCACCTCCGAGCATCAATCTGAAAGTCGTCCATCATGCTTCCCTGTCGAGCCGCCAGCCCAACTCTTCGACCACGAGTGCGGCGGCGGGCCCGTTGCGGCGCGCATAGAGAGAGTGCAGCTCTTTTCCGTCCAAGCGTACACGCTCGGTGAGAACGGAGTCGCGCGCCGCCTCCGCCAGTGCAGCTCGCCACTGATCGACCACATGGAACGCCGCACGCGCGTCGAGCCATGCCTGAACGGAGTAGTCGGCGGTCGGCGCGCTGACGGTCGGGGACCTGTGTGCGCCACCCAAACCGGGGATGGTCTCGGGATCGACGACCGGGCCCCCGTAACGCTGAAGCAGGAATGCCTCACGCAGTGCCTCGGCGACGGCCGGGTCGATCTCGGGCAATTGCGTCTCGGCGAACTTGGCAGGAGGTCGAAGGTCGAAGGTCGACGACGTCGACCTCCAGCATCTCGGCGCCTTGCGTGAACCGCGTGGTGAGCGGCGTGCGCTCTGGGTCCTTCCAAGGTATGACGGCAGTGCCATCGACGAGCGAGATGCCTTCGTCCGAGCCGCCCATGAAAGTGACGAGGGCGACGATCGGCGCGTCGAAGTCGGAGCTGCGTGCGTGGAGCAGAATGCGATTTCCGTCCCAACTGGCTTCTGCCCACTCGAGCGCAGATTCGCTTTCCTCTTCGTCGGTGCGATCGACGCAGAAGGGACTCGTATCAGGCGGATCGAATGGCTCGCCGAGTGCCTCGAGCTCGGTCCACTCGGACTCAAAGAGGACGCCGAGCTCGAAGTTGTGCGGTGCGACCTTGCCGGCGCCCCAGGCTGCAATACTTCAGTTGGCTGATGTTACAAGCAGCCGCCGCTTTCGCCGACTCCGCAGCAAGTATAGCTTGGCGTGACCCCAGCGCGGGCCAGCCTCGCGATGTTGCTCGGTGAACCTCGCCTCGATCGGAAGGCATTCGAGCTGCACATCGTTTCTCTCCAGCGTCTCACGGGCGGCAGTGGAGAGCGCCCAGCCCAATGATGCGGCCCACGGGTGCCGCTCGGAGATCCACTTGAGATGGATTTTGACCGGGGGGACTCCGGCGTCGGCGGTCCACGCAACGAGAGTGCGATCGTTCCAATCGCCGATGGTCGGCGTAAGTATGTGAAGCTCGGACGGCTCGAACTGCTTGAGCTGGCGAGCGGCGCATTTTTGACCGGGAATGCTTGCGATAAACGTCACGTTTGCCGGGCACTCCACGCGGCCGAGCAAGGTGATGAGGCGCTGGATTCGCGTCGCGGCGACGTCGCCCGCTGATGCGCCGAGCGCATCGAGAAACGGTACCAAGTCTCCCCATGTTCGACGGATTCTCTGACTGGCACGTTCGCCGAGCGGCAAACGCACCTGCCAGCCCGCTTGCACTTGGGCCATGAACGCCGAGGTCGTGAGGTTCGTGGACGAAACGTGGAGTTCGAGGTGCTCCTCGTGGTCGACCTTCCAGTGAAAGGCCCAGAGCTTGGCGTGCTGCACGGCGCGCGACTCCGCGCCGACGATGAAGCGGCTCACGTAGCGCCAGAGCCACGGGTATTGCGCCTCCTTCCGGGCCGAGCGTGGCGGTGATGAGATCACAGTGAGCCGACCAGGCAGCGCATCGAGTGCTGTGCCCAGTTCGCCGAAGAAAAGCGTCCGGTCCTGAAGTTCCTGCGAGAGCGAGTAGCTCGCACCGAGCAGCGACGGCAGCAGATGCTCTACGAGGAGGCCAGCTTCGGGTTCCTCAAAGCTCGTCATCCACGCCTCCTGGAGTCGGCCTCCGGGCGGGGGAATGGGAAGGATGTCGTTCCAGCTTGGAGTGGTCACAGGGCGTCGCCTTCCTCGTCGTCTGGCTCGTGCGCCGAAACGGAACCGAACCCGGGCTGGGCGACAGCGTTGAGCGCGATGTTCATGTTCGCAACCCCACACTGGGCCGCCAGTCGACTCAACGGCCGCAACCGGAAGCGGTAGTCGCTTGCGGCGATGCCGGTGTCGGCGACCAGCGGGACCACCTTTCCAGCCTGTTCACGGAACCATCGTCGACCTCCGCCGTGTTCGTGGTGATGCCGCGCCAGCGCTCGCAGTTGGTCGAGCGGACTCGCGGCGTTGCGTATGTCTTCGGCGAGCCGCGTGACCACGTAGTCGTGCGGGAACACGCTCCTGCCGGGCGCACGAAGCCATGCCGCGCTGGCGTCTCGAAGCCGGTCGAAGCTCGATTGCAGCTCCGTCGATCGCGCCAGCTTCTCGGCGGTGGGCGCCTGCTTCGCCTCAACGTGATTGATCTGGTCCCAGAGCCCTCGCATGGCGTGCATCGCGGCGTCGGCGAAGCGAGAGAAGGCTCGGAGCGACGCGACCGATGCGGGATCGAGCTTCTTCGAGAGCGCGCTGGACTTAGCGAGGGCGTCACAGAGGTCGGTGTGCGACCTCGCGGCCTTCGCGTTGGCGAGTACCTCGGCGGTGAGGCGGCGAGTGGAGCCGGCGTCGAACAGCGCGCGCTCGAGCAGTCGGCGCTCTTCCTCGGGGAGACGCTTACTCACAGCGTTGTCGGGCGTGGGCAGGAAGCCACCGGCCTTCGCCGACGACGTTTGCCAACCGCGCTCCACCCAGTACCGCGCCTCGTCGCCAGCGCCCCAGCGGCCCCACTTCGTGCCGTTCTCGAAGTGCTCCTGCTTGAGCCGTACATCACGAGGGAGGCTGTCGTTCACGAGGTTCGCGAGCGCGAGCGCGGTAGCGTCAGGCGTCCACCCGTCGCCTGTCGTCAGCCCCGGGACGGTACGCAGGACCACGCGGTACGCGCCGTACGTGCCGACCTGTCGGTAGCGGCGGAACTGGTCCGGACTCATCGCGAAGCTGGGAACCTGGCGGTCTGCCTTGCGCCAGCGCTCGATGCTTCGTCGCCCACGAAGCTGGCCAGTGGTCTGCCCGGACTCCAGCGTGCGGTCTACCCAGAGAAGCTCGAGGGGACGAAGCCACGCATACCGCGCGCGCTGATCGTCACTTCGAGAAAGGTCGCCGCCGCCGGCGTTCGTCCACACAACGTGCGACCACTTGAGGCACCACGAGAGGAGGGAGATCCACCTCGCGTCGGAGGCGGCGTTGCTCAGGCCGGGCGCCAGGAGGTCCGCGAAGTAGTCCGCGCCCGCGCGGAGGCCGAGCGGGTCGCCGCGCCGAACCGGTACCGGGTCCCACGGGGCAGTGAAGTACCAGCTTCCGCGTTCACTCATTCGACTTTTCCACTGCTCATAAGCCTTCAAACATCGGTCCCGGCGGACTGAATCACCTCAGGCCTGATCAAAACGTGCGGGGAAGCGACTATCAGCACGAATGACTTGAGAATGCGCTGTGGCAGGATCGCCTGAGTCTGATCAGCGTTGGGTTTAAGATCGGCGCGATTCCACGACACGTCATGCATGGCCGCGCGGATGTTGCCGATCGCGTCGAGAATGTCGGTCAGGTGCGCGGCGGCGGAACGCGCGGTCATCAGAATATCCGCACGGCTTCGGCTTCGATCCGCGGCCGGTGGACGGGATGCACGCTGTCGCGGGTCGTGATATCGGCGGGCACCCCCAGAATCCGCGAGGCCAGTTCCTTCACCTCCATGAGCGCGAACAGTCCGAACTTTCCCTTCTCGTAATCGAAGAACATATCCACGTCCGAATTGGGGCGTGTCTCGCCGCGGGCCGTCGAGCCAAACAGATAGAGATGCATCACCCCCGCGCGCTTCAGCTCCGTCTCGTGCCGGCGCAGCCTGTCCATCACCTCATCGCGAGTCATGCCTTCCCTCTCTTTGCTTTGGGGCATGTAGCATATTCCACGTGCCGGCGCAGGGTGGCGGGACTCAGCACCTCGACCTCCCCGCCCCATGTCGCCAGATGCCAGGCCATCTCCTGCAATCCGCCGGCGCGGAAGCGGACGATGAGGGAGCCGTCTTTCTGGGGTTCGAGTTTCTGGGTGGGATGAAACAGGAAGTCCTTCGCGTCGGGCGCGGCTTTGGGCGAGAATTTCCAGACGACTCTGACGGGCTTCTCCTGGAAGACGCCGAAGGAGCGCTCGGCATAGGCCTGGAGCGAGAAGCCGCGTTTGCGGGTGAAGTATTTCTCCAGCGGCTCGATGCGTTCGATATCGGAGAGCGAGAAGTTGCGGAAATCGCGTGCCACTTCGTTCTCGCTCCAAGCGACGAGGTAGTTCCGGCTGCCGTAGAGGAAGCCGTAGGGATGCACGATCTGGTAGTTGCGCCTGCCGGTGCCGCGGTTGCGATAATGCAGCCGCACCTTGCGCGACGCCTTGATCGCCTCGCGCAAAGCGTTCACCACCTCCGCATCGATCTTCGGGCGCGGGCCGGGGCGCATCGCGAAGCCCTCGGCTTCCGTCAGCGCTTCGAGATCGGGTTCGAGGCGCGCGAGCGCGGGCGGCTTGAGGAGCGCCCTGAGCTTCGCCGTGACGGGCTCCATATCGGCGGCCTGCGCGCGCATGTTCTCGCGCCGGAGCAGTTTCTTCGCCGCGTCCAGCGCCGCCAGCTCGTCGGCGCCGATGGCGGCGAGCCCGTTCAGCGTGCCCGCGCGGATGCGCCAGCGCTTGGGCACTTCCCCGGGATTGGCCTGTTCCATCTGCGGGAAGACGCGTTCGAGCGCGTCGCGCAGCCGCTCGGCGGTGCGGCGGCTGAGCGGGGTGCCGCCGTTGCATTGGCGGATATCGTCGAGCGAGAGGCCCTCGGCCGTGCCCTGCATGGCCAGCGCGAGCTTCAGCACCGTCTCGGCCTTTTCGTAGCGCATCGGCCCCGCCCCTTGCGGCCGCCCCGCGGTCAACATAGTCCGAAACCCTGCGGGCAATCGAGTCCAAAGGGGCCCACGCGGAGCCGCGGAGGCGCGGAGCGACAAGAAATCACCGCGGAGACACGGAGGTCACGGAGGACTGAATGGCGCGCAAGCGCGCGGGCTTTCTTCTCCGTGTTCGCCGTGTCTGCGTGGTGGATAATTTTTTCCGGTCTCCGCGTCTCCGTGTGCACATCTTACGGCGCGAAGCCGATGCGGCGGGTGGGGGCGCCGCGCGATTCGATTTCGGCGACGAGCCATTCGATCAGGCGCGCGGTGTCGGTTTCGCCGAAGAGCGCGCGGCGGCGGCGGACGGTGGCGAAATCGCCGGGCGTGAGATCGTCGGGCAGCGCCTGCGGCGCGGGAAGGCCGAAAGCGTGTTCGAACATGCGCGCGGCCTGCGTTCGCGTCAGCGGCTCGAAGCGGAGCTTGAGCGTGAAGCGGCGCAGGCTCGCCTGGTCAAGCCGTTCCATCATGTTGGTGGTGCAAACAAAGGGCAGCGGATGGTTCTCCATCCAGGTCAGCATCTCGTTGACCTGCGTCACCTCCCAGCTGCGCACGGCGCCGCGCCTGTCGGCGAGCAGCGAATCCGCTTCGTCGATGATCAGCATGGTGTGCGTGTCGCGCGCCTGCGCAAACGCCGCGGCGATCTGTTTCTCGCTGCCGCCCACCCACATGGAGAGGAGATCGCTGGCGCGGCGCTGCAGCGTTTCGAGCCCGAGCCTCCGGGCGAGATGGCGCGCGAATTCCGATTTGCCGGTGCCAGGCGGCCCCGACAGACAAAGCGACCAATTGCGCGGCGCATCCGCGCGGGCAAGGCGCTGCGTCAGCGCAACAATGTCTTCCGTGCAATTGACGAGGCCCGCATCGAAGACGAACGCATCGTTTCGCGCGGGCTGCGGAGAAAGATCGAGGAGCGACAGCACGCCCGAAAGCGCGCGCTCGATTTCATTCTCGCCGCCGCCTGCGAGCGCGGCGGCGCGCGCCGCATTCGCTGCCACCGCCGCCGGCGCATCGAAGCGTTCCGCGAGCCGCGCGATCGCCGTATCGTCGAGCGTCACGCGGGCAAGCGAAAGCGCGCGGCGCCAGATGCGCACGCGGGCGGGAACGGCCGGCGTCTTCACCTCGATGGCGAGCGTCATGCGCCGCAGCACCGCCGGGTCGATGCGCGCAACCTCGTTGCACGTCCACAGCACGGGGACGGGATTGGCCTCGATCAGCCGGTTCATGTGAACCTTCGAGCCGCTGCGCTCGCCCAGTGCCATGCCGAAGAAGGCGCCGGGCTGCTCGAGCAGATCCTCCGCTTCGTCGAAGAGAATGACTCCCTGGCACCGCGGGCCTGCGGCCCGCATGCGGGCGGGACGCCCGCGCTCCCGGGGCGCGGACAGCAGACGCTGGAGCAATTTCAGCGAGGTAAGCCGATCGCTGCGGCTGGGTTCGCCGCTCTCGTCGTCCTCCTCCGCCACAGCCCGGAGCGACAGGCCCGCTTCCGCCGCGAGCACCTTGCAGAACTCGGTCTTGCCGGTGCCGACCGGTCCGTGAAACAGGATGTTGATCCCCCTGGCCTGCGCGCGCACCGCGCCGATGAGGACGTGGCGCGCGAGATCGGCCGCTTCGCCAAGATGGGCGAAATCCTCCCAGCCGAGTTCGGGCTTCAGCGGCGCGCCCGCGAGCGCCGCGATCCATGCGGCGCGGGTGCGGAAACCGCGGAACATCACACGCCGCAGCGGCGGCGACAGGTGAACGAAGCCGCACTGCCCGACGCCCGTTTCGGTCGGATCGAGATGCACGAGACCGCAGGCGGCAAGCCGCGCCTCACGCCCGAGCCGCGCCTCCACCTCCCGCCGCTCCGCGCCGGTCAGCGCCGCGATTGCGTCGGCGGCGGAGGAGTCGAATTTGTTCTCGACATCGTCGACAAGGCTCCTCACACCGCCGTTGCGCTCGTAGCGGAGCAGCAGGAGCAGGATTTCCGTTTCGATCACATCGAGGCCAAACTCCGTGCGCGCAAACGCCACATTGCGCGCCGCAGGATCGCCGCACGGCGAAACACGGGCGAAGCGCTTCAGCACCGCGCGCAGTTCGCGCATGTGCCGCGCCCGCCGCGGAGCGGAAGAAAGATCGACATCCTCATCGTCGTCTTCCTCCGCCACGTCCTTCAGCCGGCTGAGACGTGCCAGCAGCACCCGCTCCAGACGCCCCGCCGCCGGGCTGCGCAGGCCATTACCCACATAGAACGCGAGCTCCTCGATGCCGTTATTCCTGCACTCCGCCATTTCCCTCTCCGCATCGCCGATTGCGCCGGAAGGATAACAGCGCTGCGCGTCAGAACCGGACGTATGTCATCGAAATCGGCTCGTGGTATAAGCGCGGCATGAACCTGCCGCTGCGCAAACCGATGACGCTTGCCGCCTTTCTCGAATGGGAAAACGGACAGACCGCCCGCTACGAATTCGACGGGGTCCGGCCCATCGCCATGACCGGCGGGACGGCAGCGCATGCCGCCATCCAGCGCAATCTCGCGATCGCGGTCGGCGGAAGGCCGCGCGGCCGGCCCTGCCAGTTCTACGGCAACGATCTGAAAATCGAAGTGCGAGGCGGGAAAATCCGGTATCCGGACGGCTTCGTCGTGTGCCCGGCAGTTCCGCGCGACGGCAAGGTGGTGCGTGATCCTGTCGTGATATTCGAGATCCTGAGCGAGGCCACGGCGCGAACCGATCTTGTCACCAAGAATCACGAATGCGCCGCGACGGTTTCCGTCCGGCGCTATGTCGTGCTTTCCCAGAGCGAAATCGGTGGAACCGTTTTCGAACGCGTGGAAGGGGACTGGGTGGGCCATCTCCTCGGCGCCGACTCGGTCCTGCGCATGCCGGAGATCGGCATCGAACTGGCGCTCGTTGAACTTTACGAAGGGATCGACTTGGCATCGGGTGAGGAACACCATGAAGCTTCAGGCTGAAGTGTCGTTGGAGAGCATTCCCCCCTCCCCGGCCTTCGGCCGGACCTCCCCCACGATGGGGGAGGAAAACATATGGCCCGGTTTATGTTTCCTCCCCCATCGTGGGGGCCGAGCGTAGCGAGGCGGAGGGGGAAGTGTTGCATCAACATGAGCGGAATCCGCACTAAGGATCACAGCATGCCCATCTATCGCGCGCCGATCGAGGACTACCGCTTTCTGCTCCACGAGTTTTTCGAAATCGGGAAACAGACCGACCTGCCGCAATTCGCCGATCTCACGGCGGACGTGATCGACGACGTGCTCGCGAATGCGGCGAAGGTCTGCGAGGAGGTGCTGCAGCCGCTGAACCAGCCGGGCGACGAGGAAGGTTGCCTCTATGAGAACGGCGTGGTGCGCACGCCGAAGGGATTCAGGGAAGCGTACAAATCATTCGTGAGTGCCGGCTGGAGCGGAATCGGTGCGCCCGCCGAATTCGGCGGCTCCGGCCTGCCGATGGTTCTCACCATACTGGTCGGCGAGATGACGCAGGCCGCGAACCAGTCCTTCGCCATGTACTCCGGGCTTTCGATGGCGGCCTATTCGGCGCTGATCGGAAGTGGCGCGCCATGGATGAAGCAGCACATCGTGCCCAGGATGGTCGCGGGAGAATGGACGGGCACGATGTGCCTGACCGAACCCAATTGCGGCACGGATCTGCGCCTGATGACGACGCGCGCCGTCGAGCAGGACGATGGCACCTACAAGATGAGCGGGACAAAGATTTTCATCTCCGGCGGTGAGCACGATCTCGCCGACAACATCATCCACATGGTGATCGCGAAAATCCCCGACGAGAACGGCCAGATTCACGACGATCTGTCGACCGTGAACTTCTTCATGGTGCCGAAATACATCGTGAAGGAGGACGGCACCGTGGCCGCGCGCAACGGCGTCTCCTGCGGCGGCATCGAGCACAAGATGGGCATTCGTGCCAACGCGACCTGCGTGCTCAATTTCGACGACGCGGTCGCCTGGCGTCTCGGGCCGAAACCCGCGCCGCACAGGCCGGGCGAAAAGCGCTCCGCCTCCGAAGGCATGAAGGGCATGTTCGCCATGATGAACGCCGCGCGCCTGGGCGTGGGCGTGCAGGGAATCGCGGTCGGAGAAGTGGCGATGCAGAACGCGCTCGCCTATGCCCATGAGCGCCGCGCCGGACATGCGCTGACGGGCGCGAAGGAACCCGACAAATCCGCCGACCTTCTGATCGTGCATCCCGACATCCGGCGCATGCTGCTGCACGCCCGCGCTTTCGTCGAAGGCGCGCGCGCGGTCGCGCTGTGGACCGCGCTCAACATGTCGGTCGCGTATTCCACGCGGCCGGAACGGGAAACCGCGGAGATGTTCGCCGATCTCCTCACGCCGGTGATCAAGGCGTTTTTCACCGACATGGGATTTGAGGCCGCCAATCTCGCCATGCAGTGCTATGGCGGCCATGGCTATATCCGCGACAATGGCGTGGAGCAGTTCGTGCGCGACGGGCGCGTCAACCAGATCTACGAAGGCGCCAACGGCGTGCAGGCGATGGATCTCGTGGGCCGAAAGCTTGGCCGCAAGGGCGGCGCGGCGGTATTTGCATTGTTCAATACGATCAACAATTTCCTCAACGAGAACGAAGCCGACCCGCAGCTTGCGGATTTCGTGAAGCCGGTGCGACGCGGGCTCGATGCGTTGCAGGGTGCAACGCTATGGCTGGCGCAGCACGGAATCGCCAATCCCGACGACGCCGGTGCCGGCGCGGTCGATTACCTGCGGCTGATGGGAATTGTCGTGACGGGATGGATGTGGGCGCGCATCGCCGGATTTGCGCAGGCGAAGCTCGCGGCCGATCCGCCGAATTCCTCATTCTATCAGGGAAAGCTCGTCTCCGCCCGCTACTGGATGGAGCGTCTGATGCCGGAATGCCCGATGCTGTTGGAGCGCATCCAGGCCGGCAGCGCCACGCTGATGGCTTTTGAGGCATGATCCGGTCGAATTGAATCGTGGGGGTGCCGAGCGTAGCGAGGCGGAGGGGGACGTCTTCCATCAACATGAGCGGAATCCGCTCCAGGCTCTCCGCTCGCCCCAAAACTCTCGAGAGCGTATTTCTCTGCATTCGCGGAGCTGCGAGGGAACTCACACCGTCGCGGTCTGTCGTTGCGCCTTGGCGCAGCGGGGGCAGTCGGCAGGATGGCAGGCGCGGCAGAAGGGTTTGCCGCAGGCGGCGCAGGGCGCCTGCCCTTCGGGCTCCGTCAGGTGCAGATTGTCGTCGCAGACGAGGCGGACCGATTCGAGGCCCGGGCCCCACTCGCACAGCGGCGGCTCGGCCATGCGGACGAGCGGATGCCAGTCGAGCCGGACCCGCCGCTCGCCCTTGCGCCGGCGGATGAGCAGGTCGAAGCGGTCCACCGGCACATACAGCTCCAGCGCCTGCACCCATTCCACGGTCACGCGCAGCGCATAATTGTGCCCGAGATCGGCGAGCTTGTTGCGGTGTTCGCGCTCGACGGCGGCGAGGCGCAGCTGTTCGCGCCGGCGATCGGCTTGCGCCTTCTCGCCGGGAGCGTTGGCCAGCTGGGCGAGCCGTTTCTGCGCGGCGCTCCAGAGATCGTCGTGATAGGCATGCACGCGTGCGCGGTCGCGCTCGAGCCGGCGCTGCATCGCGCGCAGGAACGGCGCCAGCTCCAGCCGCAAGCGATGATCCAGAAGCGGACGCAGCCGCGCTTCCAGCATCGGGAATCCCCAGCGCGGACCTGCCGCCTCGCGCGCCGCCGCGTCGGGCGCCTGCCATTCTGTTTCGCGCAAGACGCCCGGCAGCAATCGTGCCGCAACGTCATCGATCACGGCGCCCGTGCTCTGATTGAACCCCACCCAGATAAGCCCTTCCCGCTTTTCGTCGGACAGGGCCGAGTAGCGGAAAGCGAGCACCAGAAGGCGAGCCATTGCCGCGCGATGGCCCTGTAGCCTCCAGACGGCATTGGGCAGATCGAGCGCGCGGCCCAGCATGTGCTCGGGATCGTTCGGTCCCGTGGGCGCAGCGGACGAAGCGAGTTGCCGTTCGGACCATTGCCCCTTGCGGTCGAGCAGCGAACCGAAGCGTGAAAGCCAATCGCCTTCGAGACCGATACGGAGCGATCCTGCCGTGTGCTCCGCACCGAAATCGAGCCGCTCCAGTTCGCGCCAGCCCATCGCGCTCTGCAGCGGCGGGGGCGACAGCACGTCCAGCCGGTCGGGCGCGCAGACTTCCACCACCGCGCCCTCGCGCTCCAGGATTCCGGAGACGAAGTCCTGCAATTCGCTCATTGGCCCACTCTCATGCCGTCTCGAAATCCTCGCCGAACAGCGCCTCGTCGAGCGCCTTCGCGCTCTCGTGCTGTCCGCGCGCTTCCACGAGGCGGCGGCCGATCTCGTCGAACGCGCCCAGGCGCGCGGCCTCGCTCGTCTGGAGCCACGCGTCGAGCACGAGTTCGGAGAAATCCCTGTCGTCCTCGAGGCTGCCCAGGATCGCGCCGGCCTCGCCCACAACGAGTTCGAACATGGAAATCTTTTCGTCGAGCAGCGCCAGCACCTGCTCCTCGATCGTGCCCCTGCTCACGAGATTGAAGACAAACACTTCGCGTTCCTGGCCGATCCGGTCGATGCGGCCGATACGCTGCTCGATGGCCATCGGATTCCACGGCACGTCGAAATTGATCAGCGTGTTGCAGAACTGGATGTTGCGCCCCTCGCCGCCGGACTCCGTCGACAGCAATACGGGGACATGATCGCGAAACGCGGCGATGGCGGCGTCCTTGCCGGCGCCGGAAAGGCTGCCGTCGAAGCGCGCGAAGGCGATCCCTTCGCGCGCGAGAAGCGCCGCCAGGTGATCGAGCGTCTCGCGGTAATGCACGAACACGAGCTTCTTTTCCGCGGGATTGCGACGCAGGAGATCGAGCAGCTGCGCTTCCTTGCCCCCCGCGTCGATCTGCGACCAGCGTTGTGCCATGGCGACCCAGGCCGGCTCTTCGGCGTGGCGCTCCGCAAAGCGCAGGACGGCAGTCGCCGCCGCGGCGGGCGATGAACCCGCCGCGCCCAGAAGATGGCGCAGGGCGAGCCGGTTGCGGCCCGCATGACCCTCGCCCGCGACGCCACGCGCGGCTTGTGCAAGTTCGGCATAGGCGCGGCGCTCGGCATCGGAGGGATCGACGCGAATCGTGGCGGCGTGCCGCCTGGGCAATTTGAGCGCCACCACGGCGCGGGTGTTGCGGATCATCGCGCCGCGCATCAGTTCGCGCAGGCGCTCGGGATTGGCGGGCTGCCGCGGCCGGCCGGGCATCATATAGGCCGCTCGAAAATCCTTCAGCGTCTTGAAGATGCCGGGCTTCAGCAGCGTGAGCAGATTATACAACTCCTCCAGATCGTTCTGCACGGGGGTGGCGGACAAGAGAAGGAGGAAGCGCTTGTTCAGCGCGTCGACGAGCTTGTAACTCTGGCTCGCGCGGTCGCGCAGATGGTGCGCCTCGTCGACGATCACAAGATCGAAATTGCGGGCGAGCAGCCGCCTGGCGTGTTCGCTCCGGCGCGCGGTGGCGATCGAGGCGACGATGCGCGTCCCGTTCCAGAATTGGCCGGGATCGTTCTTCAGCGCCGCATCCTGCGTGGTTGTGCAGGCGACCGCGAATTTCGTCTCCAGCTCTTCGCGCCATTGCCCGACCAGCGAGGCCGGCGCCAGCACCAGCACACTCTCGACCATGCCGCGCAGGAGATATTCCTTCAGCACCATGCCGGCTTCGATGGTCTTGCCCAGTCCGACCTCGTCGGCCAGGAGCACGCGGCCGCGAAACTGCTTCAGCACCTTGCGCACCGTTTCGACCTGGTACCAGAAGCTTTCGATGCCGGCGAGATGGGGCAGGCACAGCAGCTCGTCGAACCCCTGCGCGAGCCCCAGACGCGCGAAGCGTTCGCGCAGGCAGTACCAACCGCCGTCCGCTTCCGGCGGCTGTCTCAGCGCCGCGATGAGCGGCGCGCAATCGAACTCGGTCGCGAAAGCGATATCGACGCCGATCTGCGGCAGTCGCGCAATGACAGCGGCCGGAGCATCCGGCTCCCGCTTGAGCGTCGTGCCAGCGCCGCGGGCCAGCGGCGCCGGCGCCCGGGCTTTGGCGGCAGCCCGAGCGGGCGCAGCCCGCGGTTTTTTCGCCGGAGACGGCGCGTTTCGCTTCGGCGGCGCCGGCCGCAAGATGGCGCGCAGATTCTTCACCAGCCATTCGCGCCGTTCCCAGCCGCCCGGAAACGCGCGCAGCGCCTTTATTCCGTCGTCAAGCCCGTGACGCATCAGAAGAACGCGGGCAGCTTCGCGCCTGTTCTGTTGCGCCAGCGCAAGCGCGCTCAGCAGTTGATACGCTGGCTGTGTGCCGTAGCGCTTTAGAAAGCGTTTGAGAAATATCTCCGCAGGCGCCGGTTCCTTGTCGAACAGGGCAGCTGTCGCGGCCAGCAGCAGGATGGCGGGATCGCCGGGAAACGCCCGCAGCGCCCCCTCCGCCAACGGCAGAAGGCGCGCGCCTTCCCGCCAATCGCGAAACGCCGCGGCAAGCGCCCCGCAGCAGGCCTCGTAATCCTCCTGGATACCGCCGGACGGCATCATTTTCTGGGCCGACAACGCGAAGGACATTGCAATTCACCCGCGATCGAACGGCGCGTCTCCGACTCGCTTTCCAAAGCCTATCCATGCACGTCGCCGGTCCACAAGCCTCGACGCTATCGGCATCCACAATCCCTGCGGAGCGGAGGGCTCTCTGGTGCCGCATCTCGTTACCTCCCAGAGACTACGAACATTGCAACTCAGGCCGCGTTCATCCGCGGAATGTGCGCCAGTTCGCGCGCCATCGAACGCGACAAAATCTCAAGGTCGTAATTCGACTGCATGTTGAGCCAGAGTTCGGGGCCGTTGCCGAAAAACCGTCCGAGCCGGAGCGCCATGGCCGCTGTCACAGGGGCCCTCTCGGCGAGCATCGCGTAGAGCTGTGCGCGCGAGATACCGAGAGCGTGGGCAATATCGGCCTTTGTCATGGACACGTGCGGCAGAACATCTTCCCGCAACAATGCACCGGGATGAACAGGCGCCAAGCCCCGCAGGTTATTATCGTTTTTTCGCATCAGTGATAATCCTCCAGATCGACCTCGACTGCATCAATCCCATCCCAGCCGAAGGTCAGCCGCCAATTTTCGCTCACCCACACGGCATAGCGGTTCCCGTCTTTTCCCTTCAAGCCATGGAACCGCAGACCGGGCAAATCCATGGTAGCCGGATTGGCCGCCGCGGCGAGCGTTCTCAGAAGCCTTGCGATCCGTTCCGGCTTCTGAACACTCAGTCCTCTGGAATTTCCACTCGCCGCAAATCGCTCCAGAGCCTTGCTGCGGAAGGAGCGGATCATGTGTCCAAAAATACTTGACACACGGATGGCTGTCAAGCAGCGCTAGACAGCACTAGACGGTGATCGCCAGGAACGGGCTTCACGCCGCCTTGCGTTCGGCCAGGCCGACGAGTTGGGCGAGCGTGGTCTGCACGCCTTTGAGGCGCAGCTCCGGCGTCGGCCAGTCGCGCGCGACCACCACCTTCTGGTCGGGACGCACACGCATCGTCGATTGGTGTTCGGAGATCAGGCGCACGAGCCCTGCGGGATTGGGGAAAACGTTGTTGCGGAACGTCAGCGTCGCGCCCTTCGGTCCCGCCTCGATTTTTTCGACCTGCGCCTGACGGCAGAGCGCCTTGATCGCCACGATGTCGAGCAGGTGCTGCACTTCCTCGGGCAGCGCGCCGAAACGGTCGATCAGTTCAGCCGCGAAGCGATCGATATCGTCTTCGCTCTCGATCGCCGCCAGCCGGCGGTAGAGCGCCATGCGCACGTCGAGATCTGGCACATAGACTTCGGGAATGAGGACCGAGGTGCCGATGTTGATCTGCGGCGACCATTGCTCGTCGGCCTCCGTGTCGCCGCCCAGGCGCAGCTGCGAAACTGCTTCTTCCAACATCTCCTGGTAAAGCTCGATTCCCACTTCGCGCACATGGCCCGACTGTTCCTCGCCGAGCAGATTGCCGGCGCCGCGGAGGTCGAGGTCGTGGCTTGCGATGGAGAAGCCCGCGCCGAGCTGGTCGAGCGATTGCAGCACCTGCAGGCGCCGCTCCGCGGGCCCGGTGAGTTTCCGGTCCGCCGGCGTGGTGAGATAGGCATAGGCGCGCTGCTTGGCGCGTCCGATGCGGCCGCGCAGCTGATAAAGCTGGGAGAGCCCGAACATGTCGGACCTGTGTACGATCAGCGTGTTCGCGGTCGGTATGTCGAGCCCGCTCTCGACGATGTTCGTCGAAACGAGCACGTCCACCTTGCCCTCGTAGAACGCGGTCATCACATCTTCGAGCGCGGCCGGCGGCATCTGGCCGTGACCGATCGCGGTCTTCACCTCGGGCACGGTATGCCCGAGAAATTCCATCGCATCGGCGATGTCGGCGATGCGCGGACAGACATAGAAACTCTGCCCACCGCGGTAATGTTCGCGCAGCAACGCTTCGCGCAGGGTGAGCGCGTCGAACGGGGTCACGAAGGTGCGAACGGCCAGCCGGTCGATCGGCGGCGTCGCAATCAGCGAGAGATCCCGCACGCCGGTCAAGGCCAGCTGCAAGGTGCGGGGAATGGGCGTGGCGGACAGCGTCAGCATATGCACATCGGCTTTCAGCGCCTTGAGACGCTCCTTGTGCGCGACGCCGAAATGCTGTTCCTCGTCGACGATCACAAGTCCGAGCCGCTTGAACGAAATCGACTTCGCGAGCAGCGCATGCGTGCCGACGACGATGTCGACATCGCCCGAAGCGAGGCCCGCTTTCGTGTCGCGGGCGTCCTTCGCGGAGACGAAGCGCGAAAGCTGGCGCAGCTTGACCGGAAAGCCTTCGAAGCGCTGGCTGAACGTGCGGTAATGCTGACGCGCGAGCAAAGTGGTGGGAACGACGACCGCCACCTGCGCGCCCGCCATCGCTTCAACGAAGGCCGCGCGCAGGGCGACTTCTGTCTTGCCGAAACCGACGTCGCCGCAGACCAGCCGGTCCATCGGCCGGCCCTTCGCGAGATCCTCGATCGTTTCCGCGATCGCCCGATCCTGGTCCTCGGTCTCGGCCCACGGAAAGCGCGCGCAGAATTCGTCATACAATCCCTGCGGCGGATCGACGGCAGGCATGGATTTCAGCTGGCGCGCAGCAGCAATGCGGATGAGCTCCGCCGCGATCTCGCGCACGCGCTCCTTCATGCGCGCCTTGCGCTGCTGCCAGCCCGCCCCGCCCAGCCGATCGAGCTGCACCGTGCCCTCGTCGCCGCCGTAGCGGGTCAGGAGTTCGATGTTCTCGACGGGAAGAAACAGCTTGCCGCCTTCATATTGCAGCTCGAGGCAATCATGCGGAGCGCCGGCGACATCGATCGTCCGCAAGCCCGTGAAGCGCCCGATGCCATGCTCGATATGGGTGACAAGATCGCCGGCGGAGAGGCTCGAAGCTTCCGCAAGGAAGTGCTGCGCCCGCTTCGCCTTCGCGCGAGGCCGCTGCAGGCGCTCGCCCAGAATGTCCTGCTCGGTGACGATCGCCATGTCGGACGCGTCGAAGCCGTGCTCGAGGCAGAGCACGCCAACGCCGACAGCGTCGGGCCGCAGCGAAAGCGCGTCGGGCCAGTTCTCCACCGCGCGCATCGCCCCCAGGCCATGATCGGAAAGCACGCCGCCCAACCGCTCCGCCGAGCCCGAACTCCACGCGGCAACGAGCACGCGCTTCTTCGCCTTCTGGAGCTCCTTCACATATTCGGCCGCGGCCTCGAACACATTGACGCGCCCCTGCGCGCGCTCGGGCGCGAAATCCCGGCCCGCTTTGCCGCCGGCATCCACCGAACGCGTGGATTCCGGCGCCTGGAAGAGCGAGAGCTCGCGCACCAGCCGGTGCGACAGCGCCGCTTTCCATTCGGCCTCGCTCATATAGAGCTGCTCGGGCGGCAGTGGGCGGTAAGGCGCGCCGGAGGCCTTTTCCATTCCGCTGCCCGTCAGGAGCTGGCGCCGCGTCTGATAATAATCCGCGATCAGCGCCTGCCGCGCCGCGCGCGCCTCTTCCACCTGATGGGAAACAAACAGCAGCGGCGCATCGAGATAGTCGAACAGGGTTTCAAGCTCGGGATGAAACAGCGGCAGCCAGTGCTCCATGCCCGGATGTTTGCGCCCCGCGCTGACCGCCTCATAAAGCAGATCGTCCGGTCCCGGCGGACCGAAGGCGGCGACATAGCCGGAACGGAAACGACTGATCGAGTCCGGATCGAGCGGCGTCTCGCTTGCGGGCAGGAGCTCGATTTCCGAAATCTCGCCGCTCGAGAGCTGGGTTTCGGCATCGAAGCGCTTGATGGCCTCGAGGCTCGTGCCGAAAAAGTCGAGGCGCAGCGGCTCGTCCGTGCCCGGCGGCCATAAATCAATAATGCCCCCGCGCAGCGCGAAATCGCCCGGCTCACGCGCCGTGCTTGCGCGCGCATAGCCGTTTTTGACCAGAAATCCGACGAGCTTCTCATGCGCAATATTTTGGCCGGTGCGCGCGAGAAAGCTTGATTCGAGAATGGCGGCGCGTGGGGGAATGCGCTGCAGAAGCGTATGCACCGGGGCGACGACCACCGCAGGCCCCAGGTCTTTTTTCGGCGAGGCGAGCGCGGCGAGCGTCGCCAGCCGCCGGCTCTCGATATCAGGCTTGGGTGACAGGCGGTCGTAAGGCAGGCAGTCCCAGGCCGGAAACGGCAGCACACGCACATCCGGCGCAAAGAAGGCGATCGCATCGGCCACTGTCTGCGCAGCGGCATCCTCGGCGCAGACGAACAGAACCGTGCCCTGCCGCCGCCTCGCCGCCTCGGCGGCCAGCCAGGCGTCGTAACCGGTGGGCGCACCGGTCAGCGCAAAATGGCCGTGGGCGCGCGCGATATAGTTCAGACGTTCCAAACGGGATTCTTCCGGTCGCAGATGGCTTTGAACCGCGCGAATAGCGGCGTGTCATGCAATGTGGGGACGGGCGCCCAGCCGCGCAACCAGTCATAAACATCCTGGTCGGGCACATCGAGCAGCGCCTCGAAACAGTCGAGCCCCGCCTCGTCCAGCGCGTCCAGATGCAATTCGGCAAACGTGCCGAAAATCGCGTCGGCCTCCCTTAACCCGCGCCGCGCGGCACGGAAACGCAGCCGCCTGCGGCGGATTTCTAGGGGGATGTCGTTCATCGGCGGGGATATAACGCGGCGAGCGTGGCGCAGGCCAGCGTCAGCGATTCCCTTTACGGCCCGTAAGGCAATCCTATATCATGATCTCTGCGAGAATCAGCGAAAGGAGGTGATCCAGTGTCTCATTGTCATGACCTGCGGCCCGTGAGGTACGCGAACTGGATCTTTTCGACTTCCGAGGTCCATGCGGCCTGAACGCCGCCAACTGACAGTGCCGGGCCGCCTCGCCAGAGGCGGCCCCTTTGTTTCAAGGCCCGATTTCCGCCTGCGTTGCGGGCATTTTGGCCCTGCACGGACCCCACCTCATTCAACCAGCCTTCACATTCGCGGGGTGGTACCGGCGCCTCTCATCGGGATGGCTTGGTCGTCGATTCCGGCCTGCATGCCATGAAATGGTCGCGCGAACAGGCCGTGAAATACCATACGGATTCGCTGGGCGATCCCGAGGGCTTCGGCGATCACGGAAGTGGAACGTTATTGCGTCTGGCCGGGCCACGCGTGCGCCTACATGCTGGGCAAACTCGAAATCCTGAAGCTGCGCGACAAGGCGAAAGCGGCGTTCGGCGCCAAATTCGACATCCGCCAGTTTCACCACGCCGTCTTGCTTGGCGGCGCGATGCCGCTCGCGATCCTCGACAGAAGGGTCGACAATTACATCGCGGCAAAGCAGTCCGCGTAGAAAACCAGCGCTCTACCCGGTCTGTCCGAGGCGGGCTCAGGTTCGAGTCCCGGCGAAGAGTATGCAAACGAGCGTCAAGACGGGGCCGAACCCAGGCATGACTTGGCTGACCGGCCTTTCTAGGCAACCGCAGTCCCGGGCTGGGGCGCCAATCCAAAGCCTGCGTAGAGAAGGACGGCGGCCAGAATCAGGTGCAGCCAATTGTCGGCCATGTTCATGGCGATCACGCCGAACACCATTCCATCGTGCGTGATGAAACCAAGCACGGCCAGAATCGCGTAGACGATGCCGACTAATTTGAGCGCGAGGCTGGGGCCGAAGGTGCCAGCGCTCGCATAGGCGCCGAGCAGCAGCAGGACACCGCTCCCCACGTGGACACAGTTGTGGACGCGGTTGACGACAAAGACGCCCGTCGGGCTCACAATCGGATTGGGAACGAACCCCAGCACCCCGATGATAAGAAACACCAATCCCAACACCATCGCTGCGTTTTTGGCTGTTGTGACCATGGCTCTGCCCCTTTTGCAGGTTGATTCGGATTTTGGAAGCCTGCTACGGTTGTGCGGTTCTCGCAAGCGAACTGCCTGTGGATAAGATTGCGGGGCCGTTGGGGTCCGGTGGAGGCTTCGCCCTCGACCGGAAGACCGGACCTCAGTATTGAACTCGCGACTTCGGTGTCAGGGGAAATCCATGATTACGTCCGAACCTGTGGTCTTGTGGACCGCGACCGTCACGCTTCTGATCGGTCTCTTCCATTTCTACACGGCCTTCCGCGTCGGCACTCTGCGCCAGAAGCACGGGATCAAGGCGCCGGCCACGAGCGGCCATCCGGAATTCGACCGCGCCTGTCGGGTGCAGATGAACACGCTCGAACAGATGGGCATCGTCCTGCCGTTTCTCTGGGTGGCCACGTTCTATCCTATCGGGCTGGCGTGGCTGGCGCCGCTGGTCGGCTTCATCTGGGTAATTTCCCGCATCGTCTATCTCGCAGGCTACATGGCCGACCCGAACGGGAGGCTGGCCGGCGCAATGATCGGCGGGTTTTGCAACATGGCCCTGTTCGTCATCGCCGCCATCGGCGTGGCGCGCATCTGGCTCACGCCTCACGCTATTTGAAAGCCAGATCCCACGCGGCGGCCGGTTTTCACCACAAAGGACACAAAGGACACGAAGGAGAGCTCAGCGCCTCTTATCCTCTTGGTGTCCTTGTGGTGAACTCTTCGGCGGGCGCCAGAGCCGTTTAAACTGTAGCCCGACGAGGGTCGGACATGCCGAAGGTTTCGAATCGCGAATTGGGTATGGGTCGCGAAATTGCGCGGCGCGATTTTCTGCAGGGCGTGGCGATCGGCGTATCCCTGGGCGGGCTTGCGCCGGAACTCGCAAGCGCCGCCGAAGCCGAGGCGCAGAATTCACCCGGCTACTACCCGCCGATTCGACTCGGCATGCGTGGCAGCCATCCAGGCTCCTTCGAAGCGGCCCACGAACTGCGCGACGGCGATTTCTGGAACCATGCCTCCTCGCTGATCGATACAGGCGAGACGTACGATCTCGTCGTGGTGGGCGGCGGCATCAGCGGGTTGTCTGCCGCATATTTCTATCGGGCCGCAAGGCCGCGATCCAAAATCCTCATCATCGAAAACCACGACGATTTCGGCGGCCATGCCAAACGCAACGAATTTCATGTCAACGGCCGCATGGGGCTGATCAATGGCGGGACGCTGGAAATCTCGAGCCCCTATCCTTACAGCGCGGCCGCTGGCGGACTTCTCAGATCGCTCGGAATCGAGCCGACAAAGCTCGCCAAGGCGTGCGATGATCCTTCCATCTATGCGGAGCTCAAATCCGGCGTGTTCTTCGACAGGGAGACATTCGGCGTCGACCGTCTCGTCAAGCTGGACACCGACGAGAATGGAAAGGCGAAGCCGGACGCGTGGAGATCCTTCGTCGCGCAGGCGCCGGTCAGCAGCGCCGCCAAGCGCGCCATCCTGAAGATCGAAACCGGCACAGGCGATTACTATTCCGGCCTGTCCGGTGACCAGAAGAAGGACCGGCTGTGGCGCATCTCCTACAAGGATTACCTGCTCGATGTTGTGAAGGCCGATCCGGCCGTCGTCCCTTTCTATCAGCACCACACGGACGAATGGTGGGGCTGCGGCATCGACGCCGTTTCCGCACTTGATTGCTGGGGCATGGGCTATCCGGGTTTCGCCGGACTGAGGCTCGAGCCGGGAGGTCCAAGCCTGAAACGCATGGGCTATACGCCTGCGGGCTATTCGACAACCGGCGGCTCCGAAAGGTTTCATTTTCCGGACGGCAACGCCTCGATCGCGCGGCTGCTCGTGCGCGCGCTGAATCCCGAAGCGATGCCCGGAAAAGACGCGCGGGACGTCGTGACGGCAAGAGCCGACTATTCGAAGCTCGACCGGCCCGGCAACAATGTGCGCATCCGGCTCAACAATCTTGTCGTGCGCGCGCGCAACGCCGGAACGGCTGTGGAGATCGCCTACACCGCCAGCCGCGGCGGCGGCTCCGTCTATCGCGTGCGGGCGCGCGACTGCGTGCTCGCCAACTGGAACGCGATGATCCCCTATCTCGTCCCCGAACTGCCCGAGGCGCAGAAGGCGGCGCTGCACGATCTCGTCAAATGCCCGCTTGTCTATACGAATGTCGCGCTGCGCGACTGGGCCGCGTTCCACAGGCTTGGACTCCGGCGCGTGCATGCACCGGGGTCATACCACATCAGCATAGCGCTCAATCCCGCCGTGAATATCGGCAGTTACAGAAGCGTGCGTTCGCCCGACGGGCCGATGCTGATCCGCATGGCGCGCGCGCCCGCAAGCCCGGGCCTTTCCGAATACGACCAGAACCGCGCCGGGCGGATGGAGCTCCTGCAAACGTCTTTCGAAACTTTCGAACGGAATATTCGTGATCAGCTCGCGCGCACGCTCGGCGGCACCGGATTTGACCCGGCTCGCGACATTGAAGGCATCGCGGTGAACCGCTGGCCGCACGGCTACGCACCGGAATACAATTCCCTCTGGGACAAGGGTTTCGACACCGGCCACACGCCGAACCTGATCGCGCGGCAGCGCTTCGGCCGCATCGCCATCGCCAATTCCGACGCGGGCTTCGCGGCCTATACCGACTCCGCCATCGACCAGGCACATCGTGCGGTGGGGGAACTGGTGACCAGCTGAGGCGCCGATCCACTTGCCAAGCTCGGCGAGCCGACGCATGCTCCCCAAAAGGCGGGGTGTGCCCGCCTATAGCCAACGGGGGTTTCCCATGTTTTCCATCTTGCGCACCGCTGCCCTTTGCGCGGCCGCGGCCACTTTGGCGCTAGCCGCTTCGCCCGAAGGCGCCTGGGCACGGTCGGCCAACCACCGCGACGGCGGCGCCTACCACATCTTCGCGACGCCGTCCTACGAGGCCAGGACTGGCCGCAACCCGCATCTCAGCCTCGGCGAAATGGAATATTTCGGCGGGACGGTTTTCACAGGCGTCGAACTCGTCTCGGTCATATGGGGCTCGGACGTGAATTCGACGACCGTGGCGGAAATTCCGGACTTCAGCGGCGCGATCGTGGACAGCACTTTTCTGCAGCAGCTCGGCGAATACAGCACCAAGCATGTGAAGTCCGTGAACCATCACAAGAGCTCGAAGCAGAAGATCGGGCTCGGGACGTTCTACGGGCAGGTGCAAATCACGCCGAAAAACCAGAACCTCAACATCACCGACAAGGACATTCAGAAGGAACTGGAATACCAGATCAAGATCGGCGCCCTGCCGGCGCTGGGCCCGAACGTGCTGTACATGGTCTATTTCCCGGTGGACGTCACGATCACGCTCGACGGGCTGACGTCCTGCGTGGATTTCGGCGCCTACCACTTCGCCAGGTACGACACGAAAGAAAAGTCGAACAACCTCTTCTACGCGGTCGAGCCAGACTGCAACTCCGGATTCGGCGATATCACTTATGCGGCGTCGCATGAATTCGCCGAAGCGACGACCGACAACATCCCGACACCAGGTTCGAATCCCACCTATCCGCAGGCCTGGAACAATTCGGACGGTTACGAGATCGCCGATCTCTGCGAAGGCTATTCGGGAGAGCTGACCGACTCGACGCGCAGCTACGAGGTGACCCAAGTCTACCTCAACAGCAAGGCCGGTTGCAGCACGGGAAATTACACCAGCCCTCCCTGATCGGTTTACTACGGTCCCGAATGAAAACAGCTCCCCCGGCGGGGAGCTGTTTTTTTTTGCGCGGACTGCGTGAAGGGCGCCGCGGGCGTCGATGATCGGTTAACCCGCCTGCCCCATAGTCCCCGGCTGACAAAACGGCGGCAGCGGTATGAAAAGCGGCGGACGTTCGATGAAACCGGTCGCCGTGGAGGTTACGCTCCTCGACGGCTCAAGGGTGTTCGGCAAGATCTGCGTGCCGCTTCAGGGCCGCCTCAGCGACACGCTCAACGACGACCGCAGCTTCGTGCCTGTGGAATGCGTCGACGGCACGTTTCTCGCCCTGGCCAAGCGCGCCATCAAGCAGGTTGCGCTGCCCTCGTCCGCGGCGGCGATCTACCAGGGCGAGGATCCCTACCGCATCCTGGGTGTGAAGCCCGGCACATCGCCCGAGGATTTGCGCAAAGCTTATCACGAACTCTGCGCGGTCCATCACCCCGACCGCATCAGGGGCCTGGGGCTCGGCGCCGAATACGAGCAGCTCGCCACCCACAACATGGCGCGCATCAACACCGCCTATGCGCAAATCTCCAAACGCACGGCCAACTGACCGGCGGCCGCCGCGTCCTCTCCCCGGTCGGGAAAGGACGCAAAGGCGGGCCGTTGTTAGGCTGGCACTGCCGGCGGGGCAATCGATTCGCAGCGTTCGCGGGCGAGCGACCTTCGGTTCGCTGGGCGCCGTGATGGATCTCATGATCTGGATCTGGATTTCCGCGATCATCGTGCTGGCGGGCGAGGAGTTGAACGATATCCTCGACGGGCGGCGGCCCCCGGGCACCGGCCGGAACACACCTCATCCGCCGGGCACGCCCGGAAAAGCCCCCGGCTGAACCTTGGTCGCTCAGGCCACCTGTCTCGGCCGCGCCCGCAGCCGGTCGGTCGGCAGAAAGACCCGGACGGTGGTGCCACGCTTCACCTGGCTCTCGAGCATCACGCGCCCCCCCTGCGCTTCGGCAAGCCCGCGCACGATCGGCAGGCCAAGTCCGGTGCCCTGCGATGCGTTCACCACATCATGACGTCCCTGTCCGAAGCTTTCGAACACCCGCGCCTGGTCTTCCTCGGCGATGCCGACGCCCGTATCAGCCACTTCGAGACAGAACTCGCCGGACGGCACGGTCAGGGCGCGTACCGTCACTTCGCCGCCGGAAGGCGTGAACTTGATGGCGTTGGTCAGCAGGTTCAGCAAAATCTGGCGTAGCGCCCGCGGGTCGGCATAGAGGAGGGGCATGACGCGCGGGATTTCGGTGCGCAGCGCCATGCCCGCCTCGTCCGCCCGCGGCTGCATCAGCGATACGCAGTCGCGCACGAGATCCTGCACCAGAACATGCGTGACATTGGGTTCGTATTTTCCGGCCTCGATCTTCGACAGGTCGAGAACATCGTTGATCAGGCTGAGCAGGTAGCGGCCGGAGGTATGAATGATCCCGCCATATTCTTCGGTCTTGTCATGGAACATGCCGTTCTTCAGCATCTCCGAAAATCCGATGATGGCGTTCAGCGGCGTGCGCAGTTCGTGGCTCATGTTGGCGAGGAATTCGCTCTTGGCCCGGCTCGCCTCCAGCGCCGAGGCGCGGTCGGCAAGCGCCGCTTCCCTGGAACGTTCGAGCTCGCCCACGGCGCGTTGGGCCACCGCGCGTGCCTCCTCCGTCACCTGCTGCGCCGCCGCGAGCTGGTCGCGCGCCTGCCTGAATTTGAGCGAGGCGCTGATGATGGCGAAATTGACGGGGATCGCCACCAGCGTGCTGATCGTCAGCGTAACCACAGGCGTGTAGCCGGCGGGGTTCTTCAGAATCAGGATCGACAGGATGTAGTCGAGCGCCATCGCCGCGGCGATGACCGCGGCAGAGAGGGCTCCTGTCAAAATCACCTTCTGCCGAAACATCCCGATCTGCCCGGCGACACCATGCTCCAGTATAGGGGGCCGTACCTACCATTCCGTAAATTCGGGCATGCGCGGTTTAACGGGTTGTTAGCCAGACCGCGCGCCGGCGCATAACAGCGAATTTAACAGCGAATATCAGCGATCGGCCTGAAAAAACCGGCGCGCCTTCCGGAGCGCCGGGCGCGGCACCGCAGCATGGCGGGATTCCTACAGGTTTTGATCAGGAGCGTTCAGAGAGACAGACCGCGTATGCTCCGCTCCGGCATTCCGCCGCTTCTTCGCGAACAGGACGGGGCTTTCATCATGTACCGCGGGCCCGGTCGGTGGAACTTATCGTCGCACGATCCATTTGCGCGACCGTCATGGCGCGAGTTCGAACACGACACCGCAACCGTTCTCGTCCTCTTCGCAGCTCATGCCGCCCGCATATGTCGTGCCGAAGAGGTTGCCGGATTCGATCAGCACACCGCCTTCGGGAAGACCGCCGTCGCTGCCGCCCGTGAAGGAATAGAGCAGCGTATCGGAACCGCCCTTGCCGGGAGTCTTGTAGACCGTGCCGCTGCCGTTCGCGCCGCCCCCGAACGTCGTGCCGTACAGAAAGCCTCCCTTTTTGAGGACGGCGCTCAGCGGATAGGCCCCGTCGCTGCCTCCGCCGAAGGAATGGAGCACAGCCTCTTTGCCCTTGTGCGAGACTTCAAAAACGGTGCCGTCGTCATTCGCTCCGCCCGCTTCCGTCGTGCCGTAAAGATTGCCCGCTCCGGCCACGATCACGGCCGCTTCGGGGGTTGCACCGTCGCCGCCAGAGAAGGAATGAACCACGGTTTCGCCGCCGCCTGCAGCCAGCTCGAAAACGGTGCCGCAGCCGCCGCCGCAATTGGTACTGGCGCCCCCTTCTGCGGTTGTGCCGTAAAGATTGCCGGCCTTGTCCATCGCGAGGCTTGC
The DNA here is from genome assembly GCA_036266955.1 of Rhizomicrobium sp. Lineage (GTDB taxonomy): Bacteria > Pseudomonadota > Alphaproteobacteria > Micropepsales > Micropepsaceae > Rhizomicrobium. The sequence goes on along the minus strand of DATAWY010000048.1, from coordinate 10,650 downwards.
CACGGGATAGGCCCCATCGCTTCCGGCAAAGGAATGGAGCACCGTTTCGCCGCCGCCCGGCATAACCTCGAATACCGTGCCGCAGCCCCCGCCGCCGCAACCTGTTCCACCGCCAGCAATTGTCGTACCGTAAAGATTGCCGGCCCCATCCATGATCAGGCCCGCAAAGGGATTCGCACCATCGCCGCCTCCGCCAAACGAATGGAGTACGGTTTCGGTGCCCCCCGAAAGCTTGAACACGACGCCGTGGTCATACGTGCCGCCCTCTTCCGTCGTGCCGTAAAGATGGCCGCTCGAATCCGTGATCACGCAGGCCTGCGGAGAGGCACCGTCGCCGCCTCCGCCAAACGAATGGAGTACGGTCATAAAGCCGGCGTTCGTGGCCTCGAAAACGGTGCCGTAACCGTACGCCCCACCATATTCCGTCGTGCCAAAGAATCGCAACTGGGCGGGGAGAACGCCTTTGCCGCCCGAGATCAGGCCGCAGGGCGGATTGCCGCCGTCGCTGCCGCCGCTGAACGTATAAAGCGTCGTGTCCTGCGCGCAGGCGTCGGCGAAGGGAACAAACAGGCCGAGCGCCAGCCCGCAGCCGAAAACACATTTTCTGGAAAGCTGGATATTCCGGTTCATGGACCCCTCCCGGGAGGCTATGGATTATCACTATTGGTCGAAACGCAATACGCAGCGAGGAAACGGCAATCCCGGCTTGTGATTAGCTTGGAACACTGCCGTTGCAGCCCCTGCGTGTCAAGACCGGGCGCAGGAAGTCACTCGCCTGCTCCCAGCTCCGCCCCGAGCCTGTCATGCGCCGCCTGCCAGTCCCTGAAAAGCGGCCTTTGCATCAGCGCCTTCCAGCCGGAATCGGCGAAGACCGCCTGCGGGATCGCGCGGTCGAACGGAACTTCGAACATTTCGAAATCCTTTTGGGCATAGGCCCGCTCCATCCACTGGATGGTGGCGTGCGCATCTCCGATGACCGCGAAATTGTCGGCAAGATCGACCGCCCGCATGCTTCCGTTCGGATATTCCGCGGCGAAGGCGTCGTTGATTCTGCGTGCGTCGTCGAGCTTTCCTTCGCCCACCGCGATGTCGAACAGACAGGCATCCGTATCGGGTTTGTCGTGCGCCCGCGAAAACTGGGCGGCAATCGCACGCGATTTTTCCAGCTCGCCCGAATGGGCGTAGGCCGTGCACAGGATCGACCGGATGTAGATGTGGCCCGGCATGCGATCGAGCGCGGCCCGGGCGACGGCCGCCGACTCGCCGAACCGCGCGAGATGGATCAGGGCAGCCGTGACATTGAGGCGGTCGACTTCCGAAAGCGGATCGAGCAGCGCGGCGCCCTGCGCGGCTTCCAGTGCCCGTTCGGGAAAACCCAGAAACTGATAGTACCGGAACATTTCGTGCAGCACGGCGCTGCTGTTGGGACTGATGGTCCGCATCCGCCTGGTATCGGCCGCAGCGGTCTTCCAGTCCAGCCAGTGCAACGCGAGATCCGCATGCGCACCGAGCGCCGCGATGTTGTTCGGATCGAGCGCGAGTGCGTGCGCGAGCGCCGCTTGCGCCTCCGGCAGAAGTTCCTGCTGCCCGGGATGGTTTTCGGCGTGATTGATGAGCGCGCGGCCCAAAGCCGCGAAGCCCGCCGCGAAATCGGGCTGGGCGGCCGTTACTTCGCGGAACAACGCCACGGCTTTGGTCACGCCTGCTTCATCGCGCGGTGCGAGATCGTGCAGCCCTTCGAGATATTTGCTGTAGACGTCCGGATCGATCGAAGCCGGCCTGCCGGCAGAAATTCGCGGCGCGGGAAGGATCCTGTGCGTGATCGCGGCCGTGATCGCGCGTGCGATGTCGTCCTCGAGCGTGAGCATTCCGGTCATCTGCCGGTCATAGGTCGCCGACCAGATGCGAAATCCGTCCGTCCCGTCGATCAGCTGCGCCGAAATCCGGATGTGGCGGCCGTCCTCGCGGATGCTTCCCTCGAGCACCGAATGGACAGACAGGATGCGCGCGATCTGCTTGACGTCGGTGTTCCTGCCCTTGAAGGCGAAGGACGAGGTGCGCGCCGCCACCCGCAGCGCCGAGATGTTTGAAAGTTCGTCCAGCAACTCTTCGGAAATGCCGTCGGAAATGAAGTCCCGCGCGGAATTTCCGCTCATATTCACGAAGGGCAGCACGGCCAGCGCGTTGTCGGTTATGGTCAGCGCTTTCGGGCGCGCGTGCCAGAAAAACGGCCATCCCGATATTCCCGCCGCCGTTCCCAGTACAAGAAGGGCTGCGACGGCAGCGGGCCAGTATGAGCGCGAGGTCCAACGGGCTTTGGCGGGCGATGCCGCGGCCGGACTCGCGGATTGAGGTTGCGCGGGCTCGGCTGTCGCCAAAAAGGAGGACGCGGAAGCAGCTGCCGCGGCCGCACGCTCTGCAGGCGTGGATGGAGCAGCTTCCGCGATTTTGAGGCGATAACCCACGCGGGACAGGGTTTCGATCGAGAAAGCATTGCCGCTCGCTTCGGCGGCCTTGCGTAGCCGGCTGATGCAGCGGTTGATCGCCTCGTCCCCGACGATCACCCCGCCCCAGCAGCTTTCGATGAGGTCGTCGCGGGAGACGACCTTCCCATTGGCACGGGCCAGCGCCACCAGCACCTGCATGACGCGCCGGTCGATGGTTTCCCGCCAGCCTTCGCCTGCAAGTTCCCGGAGCGAAGGACGAACCTCGATCCTGCCCAGGGCAAAATCCGGCTCATGCGCGAGGTCCACGCGCGCGATGGCGCCGGCACGGGCGAACCGGTCGTTCATCGATAATCCGCCGCCCTGCCGGCCTTCCGCACTTGGTCCGCCCCGATCGGCTACCCCTTGCAAGGCTAATGCAAGCGCCGCCTTTTCGCCACCTGGCCGGATGACCAGCCAAAAACCGGCCCCCGGACTTGTCGCAAATTCATTCACGTTATCAGGAACCTGCCGGAGAGCCCGGACGCGATCGAACCATTGATCCGGCACGCCCCCGTCTGGAGGGCACGGCGACGACGCCGGGATTCCCCGCTACTCGAATTCGTCACGGTCCGGCCGCGCGTCCGGGTAGTCCCGGGCGCGAACGGGGTTCAGCCTGCCGACTTCCCCGTGCACGGGACAGAAAACACGCTCCTGCCCGCTCAGCTGATGATCCAGCCGCTCCACGGACAGGCGCGTTCCGCATTTGGGGCACCTGCGCTCAGTCGTGTGTTCGCTCATCGGATTTCTATGGCACGACCGCCTCCGGCGGTGCCAACGATTTTCCTGGAGCGGATACCGGCCATGTTGAATCGCATTCGCACTACGTCCCCCTCCCCGGCCTTCGCCCGGGCCTCCCCCACGCTGCACGACTGTCCGGGGAAAATGCGCCCATTGCGCGCTTGGCTTCCGCACGAGGGCGAACCCCGCGAAATCTGTCCACTCGGACCCACTTTGAATTCCAGACCGCCGCGGCGCCGCCGCTTGACTTCCTTCGATATTTCAATAATCATTGTACTATGGAATCTTCGACCGCCGTCAAGCGCCTCTCCGCCATCGCGCAGGAGGCGCGCCTCGGACTGTTCCGCCTGCTGGTGAAAGCCGGGCCGGACTGTTCCGCCTGCTGGTGAAAGCCGGGCCGGACGGCATGGCGGCGGGCGACATCGCACGATCGCTGAACGTGCCGGCGAACACGGCGTCGGCGCAGCTCCTGGTGCTGTCGAATGCCGGGCTCGTGCGCGCGCGCCGCGACGGCCGTTCCATCATCTACGCGATCAATTTCGAGGCGATGCGCGGTCTGCTGGTGTTTCTGACCGCGGATTGCTGCGGCGGCCGCCCGGAAATGTGCGCGCCGCTCGCCGGTATCGCTTCGCATGCCTGTTGTGAAACCCCCGCCGGAGGACGCCATGAAGCGCCTGCACGTTCACGTCGCCGTCGCTGATCTGGAGCGGTCGATCCGTTTCTATTCGACATCGAACAAGGCCTGGGTGAACGATCGCTCCGGCATCCGGTGGGAGACCTTCTTCACCTTCGGATCGGCAACCGGCTACGGCGAAGACGCGATCCCGGCAGGTCCCGCCTCCGGTAGTCCCAGGAGCGCGTGCTGCGCCTGAAAACACGATGCGCGCCGATCGACCCGACCGACCGTACGATGCGCGCCGTCTTGCAGCCGAAGCCTTGGGCACCGCATTCCTGCTCGCGGCCGTGGTGGGTTCGGGCATCATGGGCGAGCGGCTCGCGGCTGGCAACGCCGCGATCGCGCTGCTTGCGAATACCATCGCGACCGGCGCGGCGCTGGCGGTGCTGATCTCGATCTTTGCTCCGATCTCCGGCGCGCATTTCAATCCCGCCGTTTCCCTGTTCTTCGTTTTGCGGCGCGAGATGACCGCGCGCGACGGGCTCGCCTACGCAACGGCGCAGGTCCTCGGCGCGCTCTGCGGCGTCTGGCTGGCGCATCTCATGTTCGCGCTGCCGGTCCTGCAGGTCTCGACGAAGCTGCGCGATGGTTGGTCGCAGATGCTTTCGGAAAGCGTCGCGACCTTCGGCTTGATCGGAACCATCGCGGCGGCGATCCGCTTCCGGTCGTCCTCGACGGCGTTCCTCGTCGGCCTCTACATCACCGCGGCCTATTGGTTCACCGCGTCCACCTCCTTCGCCAATCCCGCGGTGACTCTCGCGCGATCCTTGAGCGACACCTTCGCGGGAATCGCACCCCGCTCGATGCCCGGATTTCTCGCGGGCCAGCTCATCGGCACGCTCGCGGCCTGCGTCGTGTTCGGCTGGTTGTTGCGCGACGCGGAGGGAACCAACGCGCGCGCGGCGGCCGACGCAATTCCCGCGGAGTGACGCCGCGGCCGACCTTCGCGCGAATACAGTCGAATAACCGGCCCTTGAACCTATCGAAAAATGGTATGTGTTATCAGGAATTTTCTGGCAAATCCCGGATGGGATCTAGCTACCGACTCAGCAAAGATTTGGCGCGCACTATTTGCTTTCCTCCCCCAACGTGGGGTGCCGAGCGCAGCGAGGCGGAGGGGGAAGTGGACACGGAACCGAGCGGAATCCGTTCCAGGCCGCCGCCCGCAACGGGCAACATATTTGATGTCACGATATTTCCTCCTGCCGCGTTGCCCGCATGGCGGATTTGTGGCACTCTCCGGCAGGGTCGCCCCTGTGCGGGCACGCGGTCGTCCGGTTGGCGGATGACGCCTTAGGGGATTCCGCTCATGAAAGCGAACAGATACCTCGCCGCCGGCATTTCGGTCCTGGCATTGGGCTTGATCGCGACCAGCGCCTCTGCACACAAGCTCTACTACCCCCACGGAATGGGGCACCAGCCGATTGATCCGGACAGGCCGCTCGCGCATCTCGGTCCGCACGCGGCGCCCTTTGTGGCGCCCGCGAAAAACAAGTCCGGAAAATGGACCGACGTGACGTCGGCTCTTCCTTTCACCAAGGGCCCCTGGGCTCCGATGCAGCTGACCGACGGCAGTGTCATCATCGAGGACTTCTGCACCAGCCCGGCGCAATGGTACAGGCTCACGCCGGACAGCAAGGGCCAGTACACCGACGGCACCTGGAGCAAGATCGCCCCGATGCCGAGCGGTTACTCGCCATTGTTCTTTGCCCAGCAGATCCTGCCCGACGGACAGGTCATCATCAATGGCGGCCAGTACAACGACTGTAGTGCAGACTTGATGGATATGGGCGCAATCTACGATCCGGTGAAGAACAGCTGGACGTCCGTGAGGCCGCCCGGCGGCTGGTCCACCATCGGCAACGCGGAGAGCATCATTCTACCGAACGGCACGTACATGCTCGCGGACTGCTGCGGCATCGGAACCGGCGAGCAGGCGCTGGGTACGATCAGCGGGACGACTGTGAGCTGGACACCGTCGGACACCTGGAGCTGTCCCGACGACGGTCTCTGCATGGAGGGAGAAGGGTTCACGCCGCTGCCCGACGGCAACGTCTTCCTGGTGGATGCCTGGAACGTCGGCAGCGACTACAATGATTACCGTATCTATGACACGTCGGCCAACAGCTGGAACCTGGCGGGAAAGACCGCGGATTTTCTTGGCTACGAGGGCGTCGGCCCCGCATCGCTCACGCCACTCGGTGCCAAGGGCGGCACCATCATCCAGTTCACTACCACCCAATCGCCCGGGGTCAACGATGTCTATTCCGTCGCGAAGAAGAAGTGGGGCTCCGGTCCCGTGATGGAGGTCGGCTCGACCATCTATGAGTGCGACGGCGCGCCGGCAGCGACGCTGCCCGATGGAAATATTCTCGTCCAGGCGAGTCCCGGACCGTTCGTGTCGCCCTCGCACTTCTGGGAATTCACGGTTAACAAAAAGGGCAAGGCGACGGCGACCCAGGTGAACGACACGCAGACGGCCGACGAGACGTCTTCCTTCGAAGGCAACCTGCTCGTGCTTCCGACAGGCCAGGTACTATGGGACAACAGCCAGGCGAAACCGAACGAAGTCGCCATCTACATGCCCAAGAGCAAGGCGGAGAAGGCCTGGCTGCCGGTGGTGTCCAGCGTGTCGGCCACGCTCACCGTGGGAAGCGCGGGGAACCCGATCTCCGGCACCAACTTCAACGGTTTCTCGCTGGGCGGAGCATACGGCAACTCGGCGCAGGCGGCCACCAACTTCCCGATGATGCGCATCACCAACAACCAGTCGGGTGACGTCTGCTTTGCCCGCAGCTACAATTTCTCCACCATGGGTGTGTGGACGAAGGGCACCACCAGCGCCAGTTTCGACATTCCAGCGAGCTGCGAGACCGGCGCCAGCACGCTCCAGGTCATCGTCAACGGTATCGCCTCCAAAGGTGTTTCCGTCACGCTGGAGAGCTGATCGTCAGGGTCGGGTTGGACTCGCATGCTTCCGGTTTGCGGCTTCCACAGAAAGCCGTGATAGACGCCGTCCTCCCCATAGTACTAGCCGGTGACGGCGCCCGTTGCGGCGATGGAGACCGCGAAAGTCTCGTTCGCGCCGGGATAGTTGAGCGCCGTAATATCGCCGTCCGGGGCGAGCACGAAGCCCTGGCTGTCGTAATAGCCGGCAATCGCGCCCGAGTCGTCGATGGCCGTGGCGTAAGTGTTGCTGCCGAGGCTGAGCGTGGTTATCGTCCCGTCTACGGTCCGGACAAAACCGTGAAATGTGTAGTTGTCCGTCGACTGCCAAGTACCCGCGATTTCGCCGCTTGCATTGATGGCCGCGGGCGCGACAGCGGCATCGTTGACGTCCGGAATGTCGAATGTCGTGTACGAGCCGCCGGGGTCGCGCACGAAACCATGCGTGCCGTCGGAGTCGTCGTAGTCCCCCGTGATGGCGCCGTCGCGGTTGATGGCGACGGCGTAGGTGTCGTCCGCGTCCGGAACGTCGAAGCTGCTGAGCTTGCCCCGGGAAGTCCGCAGAAAGCCGTGATAATGATGATCGTCGCCGATCGCATAACCGGTGATCGCGCCCCTGTCGTTTATCGCAAAGGGTAGGATGTCGGACGCGTCCGGAGCATCGAACGTGGTGATGGTGCCGTCGGCGTCCCGCACGAAGCCGTGATCGTGCTGGCTCTTGTCGGCATAAATTCCGGTCACGGAACCGCTTGCGTTTATGGCCTCCGCGCCGGTGCGACCTTTCCCGCCGGGCGCATCGAAGCTGACGAACACGCCGTCTTTCGTGCGAATGAAGCCGTGACCCTCGTCGGGAGCGGCGGTTTGTGCGTAGGAGCCGGCCACCACGCCATGATCGTTGATGGCGTTCGGCCTGGTGGTGTAACTCCCCGGGAAATCTATGTTCCTCATTCCCGCGTCCGCCGAAGCGGCCTGTCTGGCGACGGCAAGCGCGGCGAACGCGCCCAATGCGCTGCCGAGCCAATGCCGGGCCATCGTGGTTCCCGTTGCCTGCATCTGATCCCCCTGGATTGACCGGACATTCCCCGAATGCCCGTCGATGGATATCGACGATATCGCTTTTCCGAACTCCGTCATAGGCACGACGCCGGCGGCGGGTGACCCCACTCCTGAGCCGGAATACGACCCCGCACGACGCTTCCCCATCGGGCGGCAGGCACGTTGCCTGCGCGCCTTGCCTGTGCGGGCCGGAAATGCGAGATTTTCCTTACCGGACGCGGCATCTCCGGTCCGGAACATCCGGGAGAATCTCATGAGCAGGTCCCCGCTGCTGGCCGCGACTGCCGCGATCGCCCTGGTCGCAGGCAGCGCATCGGTGACGGCACAGCCGATGGGCGCATTCACGGGCCTTAAGGTCAACCCGGTCGTCCGCGATTTCCCCGGCATGACGGTGCTCTACAACCAGAACCGCGACGGCGACGGCTACTCTGTCAACTCGCAGATCTACGATCTCACCTACACGTCCGGCGTATACACAGTCTATAACGACCAGGCCGCCGACGACTTCGTCGTTCCGCAAGGCAGAACCTGGAAAGTTACCGAGATCGACGTGACAGGGAGTGGTTCGGGCACCCCCGCATCCGAGAATGTCTACTTCTACTGGAACGACCAGGGACGGCCCGGCAAGCCGGTCAAGGGCGGATCCTTCACCAATCTCAATGGTAGCGGCGACCCCGATTTTGCGATCCGCCTGAGGAAGGGCGTCAGACTCAGGGCGGGACATTATTGGGTTTCCGTCCAGGCCAATTGTGCCCCGTTCCTGGGCTGCAGCGAGTGGGACTGGGCGACGACGGCCACGATCGCCAATCATGAGGCCATCTGGGAGCAGCCGGACAACGCATACAATACGGGATGCAGGAGCTGGCACGTGCTTGAGCACTGCTTCGGCAGCGCCTATGCGGGCGACTTCATGTTTGCATTGAAGGGCAGGCGGGGGTAACCGGCGCCCGCTCCGTGCGGCGCCCCGGAACTTCCCCGCCATGTGCAGTGTTTCCTGATCGCGCAAACCTGCGGGGAGTTCGCAAATGCATGTTCATTTGACCACGCCCGTAATCATCGTCATTGCGGTTATCGTTGTAGCCGTGATTGCGGCCATCGTCGCTTACGCCGCCTGGCGGCACAAACACCGGGAAAAACTGCAGCGGCGGTTCGGACCCGAATATGACCGCGCGGTGGCCGCGCATGGCTCGGAGCGCAAGGCGGAAGCGGCCCTGGAAAATCGCCAGAAACGGGTGGAAAGCCTTCCTCTGCGCGATCTCGCGCCTGGCGAGCGGGAGCGGTTTCTCGAACGCTGGAAATCCGTGCAGCTCGCTTTCGTCGATTCGCCGCGCGGCGCGCTGACCGAAGCCGACGATGTGGTTTCCGCGGCGATGCAGGCGCGCGGCTATCCCGTCGCGGATTTCGAGCAGCGCGCGGCCGATATTTCGGTCGATCATCCGCGCGTGACGGAAAATTATCGCGCGGCCCATGCGATCGAAGCCCGTCTTGCCGCGGGCCAGGCGACGACGACCGAAGATATGCGCACAGCAATGATCCATTACCGCGCACTGTTCGACGAGCTCGTGCAGCCGGCGGTGACCGAGCATCGCGACGCGGCCTGACCGGGGCTTCTCCCGGAGCGCTCCATTAGAGCGGGATCCGCTGAACTTGAACCAGAGATGTCATCCCCGGCGAGCGTAGCCGGGGATGACAGGCTTTGCGTGTTTCAACGTGATCGGAATCCGCTCTAGCCCAAACACCGTGCCGCCGGACAGCCTCGGCGCCCATTGCGGATCTCGCCGACTGCTCTAACGTGCCGTCGAAAAGATGGGGAAAGGGTGGCGTGGACGAAATCAATCCGGGGATGGTGATACGCCTTTGCAAGGCAAGCCTGGTAGCTTCTATGGCGCTGCTCCTGGGACTCGTCGCGTTCAACAACATCGTGGACTACGGCGACAACTGGGCCTTCGTGCACCACGTCATGGGGATGGACACCATCTTCGCCGACTCTACCCAGCGGTGGCGGGCGATCCATGCGGCGCCGGTGCAGCAGCTCTTCTATCTGGCGATCATCGCAACCGAGGCGCTGAGCGGCGCACTGCTCATGCTTGGTGCCGTGGCTCTGTTCCGCCAGGCGCACAGCGAGAGCGGCTTTGATCGGGCACTTGCGCTGCCTGTCGCGGGGCTCACCGTCGCGATGCTCCTTTACGGTGCGGGCTTCGTAGCTGTCGGCGGCGAATGGTTCCTGATGTGGCAATCGAAGTCCTGGGGCGGTTCCGACGCCGCCGCCCGTTTCTTTCTTCTCAACGCCGCTGTTCTGATCGTCCTGCTCGCGGGTCGAGCACCACCGGGCGCGGACCCCTGAGAATTTGCGCGCTGCCGATTTCGCAGTCTGCAAACTACCCACAGGAGCCGTTAAACGGTGCAGCACCCACCACCTCTAAACGTAACAGGGGCGCGGCTTACCGCCTGCACTACCTGAATGACTCTGAGCACTGGAGCGGATTCCGTTGATCTTGGTGCAACACGCCCCCCTCCGCCTCCCCCGGACTTGATCCGGGGTCGGCACCTCCCCCGCGATGGGGGAGGAAAGACACGGAGCCGACCGTCATTTTCCTCCCCCATCGTGGCTAGTGGCTCGCGTCGTTGCAGTTGACGGGGTTTTCTGAATCACTGTCGCCTTCGGTGAATTAACGGAGGTGATTCGTGGCCGTGAAAGAAGTTGCCGTCAAGAAATACGTGGTTCGGCTGAGCGCGGATGAGCGCTCG
>DATAWY010000047.1:0-67179 GCA_036266955.1 Rhizomicrobium sp. | reverse complement strand
CGAGCGCTCATCCGCGCTCAGCCGAACCACGTATTTCTTGACGGCAACTTCTTTCACGGCCACGAATCACCTCCGTTAATTCACCGAAGGCGACAGTGATTCAGAAAACCCCGTCAACTGCAACGACGCGAGCCACTAGCCCACGTCCGCGCCAAGCTGGCGGCGCTGATCGGGTTTTAGCAATGCGCGGTCGCAGCGCCACCTCCCCCACGATGGGGGGAGGAAAACAACGGTGCGCGCCGTGTCTTTCCTCCCCCATCGTGGGGGTGCCGAGCGCAGCGAGGCGGAGGGGGAAGTCGCGCGATTCGCGCGCCGGCTCCCCCCTCCGGTTTGCTCCGCTGCGCTTCGCAAACCACCTCCCCCACGCTGGGGGAGGAAAACCGGGTGCGCGACAGTCGGGCTGAAGGTTCTTGTCGTGTTCATGAAAAAATGTGTGCCAACGCTAGCCAGTGTTGGGGGAGGGGGGCGTGTTGCACCAAGATCAACGGAATCTGCTCTAAAATCCCAGAATCCGGCTCTCCCAAGTGTTTGCGTATTCGCTTTTCTTCTACAGCAGGACTGGACATTTTCGCGAAGTGATTACTTCCGCCACACGGTCGCAAGCCAGGGTTGCTGGTCGCGGGGCAAGCCGTCGGGGCGGTAGTAATGTTCGAGTTCCTCGAATCCGGCGTCGCGCAGGAAGCGGCGCCAGGTTTCGAGGTCGTGATAGGCGCACCAGCGGCCCTGAAAGCAGCCTTCCTCGTTCTCCCCGCGCGGGTTCGAGCTGAAGAACACGCCGCGCGGTTTGAGGGCCGCGCGCAATTCAAGCAGCACGCGCGGCAGCTCAAGGCTTGGCACATGAAACAGCGACGCGTTGGCGAAAATGCCGTCGAATCGGTTGTCCGGAAGACCGAGGGCGAGAAAATTCTGTTGCCACACTTCGAGGCCCTCGGCGCGGGCCATGGCGGCGAAACGCGCCGAGCCTTCGAGGCCGATGGGGGCGTGGCCAAGGGCCGCGAAGGCTTTCAGGTCGCGTCCCGGGCCGCAGCCGAAATCGAGGATGGAAAGGGGCGGCGGGGCTTCGATGTGCTTCAGCAGCGCCGCTATGTTCTGGCTCACGTCGTGATCGCGCGTGCCCTCCCGGAACGCTTCGGCGCGACCGTCATAATATTGCAGCGTGCGGCTCTCGGCGCTGTCGAGGCCCTGCGCGATCGGTTTCATCTCCTGCGGAGCCGCCTCACTCCTGCGCGTGGGCCGGTTTCGCTCACGCCACATATCGCCGCAGAAGCGAAATCACGCTGCTGCGGTCCTTCGGCGCGATCTCGCCGAGGCGCCGGACGATCTGCGCGTCGCTTACGGTCGCCAGCCGCGCCACGCGGATCACGCAATCCTCCGGAAGTCCCGCGCGTTCGCGATTGGTCACGGCAATGTCGTCGCGGCGGTTGCCGGACTTTGCCGTGGTGATCATCACAATCCAATAGAGACCGTGTTCCATTTCAAGGCGGTCGGTCGAGACGACCAGCGCAGGCCGGCGCTTTGCATCCGTCCCTTCCAGGAATGGAAAGGAGACAGCCACTACGTCCCATCTTCTATAGGTCACGAAACGCCGCCTCGTCCTCCGCGCTGTTCCATTCCTCGAACGCCGCGTCCGCCAGTTTCAGGAAGGCGCGGTCGAGCATGTCGGCCTTGCGCAAAATCGCCCTCCCTTCCGTAAGCTCGAACGCAACGCTGTCTCCGGCTGCAAGCCTGAGCGCCCGGCGCACCGGAGCGGGTATCGTCGCCTGCCCCTTGGACGTGAGGCGGCTGAGCAAGGGCCTCGTCATGAGCATGTATTCCGTATTACGTATTACATTCTGCGCGTCCGCCTCGGCGCGTGCAAGTCCGTTCCGCCCAAATCGACTCGGTTGACATGGAAACCGAATTGGTCTATTAGTGGGAGCTGAATATTCGGAAGGCGAAACCAAAGAGAGCTTTTTTCCTGGCACAGAGGGGAAAAACGCAGGGAAACAGGAAAAACGCCGGCCGGCGTGGCATTGGAGCGAAGAAGATCTGCACGGGCATTTTGCGTCCTTCGACGGCTCAGGATGAGGGGGAGTTGTACTGGCATCGGCGTCGGCGCGGGGGGAGGAAAGACCCGGTGTAATGCCATCGCCTGCGTGCGAGGGCGATGGCGTGCCGATTTTCAGCTGCTAATACCCGATCGCTTCGCCGTCCTTGCGCATTTCGGAGGCGGCCCAGTAGACGTGGTTCTTGGGGTCCCACTGGATCGCCTGGTAGCCGCCGAAGGCGCCGGTGCCGGGCACGATGGTATAGCCGCGGCGTGCGAGTTCGGCCTTCACGGCGGGATCGAAGCCGGACTCCATCTCCACCGTGCCGATGCCGGTCGACGGCTCGCCGGTGGGCTCGGAGCCGCCGTAATGGCGCCAGCGCGCCGCGTCGCCCGCGACCTGCACGTTCATGCCGAAATCGATGATGTCGGTGAGTATCTGCACATGCCCTTGCGGCTGCATGTCTCCGCCCATCACGCCGAAGGACATGAAGGGCTGGCCGTCCTTCATCACGAAGGCGGGAATGATGGTGTGGAACGGCCGCTTGCCCGGCGCGTAGACATTCGCGGCTTTCGGATTGAGCGAGTAAAGCTCGCCGCGATCCTGGAACATGAAGCCCAGATGATCGGCCACGAGGCCCGAGCCCATGCCGCGGTAGTTGGACTGGATGAGAGACACCATCATCCCGTCCTTGTCCGCGGTGGTGAGATAGGTCGTGTCGCCGTCCTGCAGCGTGGGATCGCCGGGGCCGATGTCGGGATTGGCATGATGCAGATCGATGAGCTTGCGCCGCGCCGCGGCGTAGGAATCCGACAGCAGTTGCTTCATCGGAACATGCACGAAGGCCGGATCGGCATACCATTTGGCGAGGTCTTCGTAGACGAGCCGCTTGGCTTCGATCATCGCGGTCAGCGCATCCGCCGAGCCCGCGCCCATCTTCTTCAGATCGAAGCCTTTGAGAATCTGCAGCATCTGCAGGACGGCGGCGCCCTGGCCGTTGGGCGGCAGCTCATAAACGTCGTAGCCGCGATAGTTCACCGACAGCGGGTCGACCCATTCGCCGTGATGGGCGGCGAAATCGGCATAGCGCAGATCGCCGCCGATGCGGCGGAAATAGGCATCGATGGTGTGCGCGATGGCGCCTTTGTAGAAGACGTCGCGGCCGCCCTTCGCGATCATCGACAGCGTGTGCGCGAGATCGGGATTGCGGAAGATTTCGCCTTCCGCCGGCGTGTGGCCGTCGATGAGATAGGTCGCGCGCGCGTTGTCGAGCTCTTCGATCAGGGCCTTGTTCTTCTCGAACGCGGCCATGTTTCCTTTCCAGTATTTCGCGACGAGTTCGGTGACCGGAAATCCGTTGGTCGCGTAGGAGATCGCGGGCGCGAGATCGTCGGTCATCGGCAATCTGCCGAATTTGTCGTGCAGCGCGAACCAGGCATCGACCGCTCCCGGCACTGTGACGGGCAGCGATCCGAAGGGCGGAATATGCGGCTTGATCGGCAGACCCGCCTTCGCCCAGGCCGCCGTCACCTCGCTCGTCATCTTCGTGAGATCGCGGCCCATCGCCGAGCGGCCCGAGCCGTTGTAGCCGTAGAGATGCTGCGTTTTCGGATCCCAGACGATCGCGAAGAGATCGCCGCCGATGCCGTTGAGCACGGGTTGCATCAGCCCGATGGCGGCATTCGCGGCGATCGCGGCATCCACGGCGCTGCCGCCTTTCTTCAGAATGTCGATGGCGATCTGCGAGGCGAGCGGCTGCTCGGTGGCCGCCATGCCGTGCTGCGCCAGCACCGGCGAGCGCGTGGCCCAGGGCACGCCGGAATAACGGTCGCCGCGGCCGATCTGCGCCTCGGCCGAATTCGCGACAGAGAGTGCCATTGCCATTGCGAGCGCTGCTCCCGCCAGCCGTGCTGCGATGCTCATGATTCCTCCGCCATGCGATTCAGGGTGTGTCCGCCAGCATGGACGGCCACGGCACCAACCACGCCCGGCACCTTGCAAAAGAAGGATTCCACCCCCCGGAAGCGGCCCGCACCGAATGTCGCCAGTTCCATGTGGTTCTCCTTGCGATGGGCTCCGAGGGGCGAAGCTTGACAGCGCCGCGCGTTATCGTGCCAGTCGAACGATGCTATCGGCGAACGGTTTGCGATGAAAGTGATCGTCATTGGCGCCGGCGCCGCAGGGCTGGCCATCGGCTGGCGGCTCGCGCAGCAGGGAGCCGAGACCGTCGTCATCGAGCGCGGCCAGCCGGGGCAGGGCGCGACCCGGGCGGCGGCCGGCATGATTGCGGCGCCGGCGGAGGCCGAGACGGAACTGGCGCGCCGCGGGGCGGAGTTATGGCCAAGCTTCGCCGGGGAGATCGAACGGGCGAGCGGGCGGACGATATCCTGGGGCGTGACCGGCGGTCTCGTGGTCGCGAAATCGCCGGACGAGCTGAACGCGCTGGCGGCGCGCGCGCGATCCCGCTCCGGCGATTTGCTCACGCCCGACGAGGCCCGCCGGATCGAGCCGCGCCTTGCGCCCGAAATTGCCGGCGCACTGTGGATTGCCAACGAGTCCAAGGTCGACAACCGCGCGCTCGGACCTGCGCTGGCCGCGGCTTTCGTGAAGGCCGGCGGGTCGCTGCTCGTCAACGAAACCGTGGTGCGATTCGATCTGCGCGACAACAAAATCCAGTGCGTGCAGACTCCATTCGCCCTGTATCAATCCGACGCCTATGTGCTGGCGGCCGGCGCCTGGACCTCGCGTATCCGAGGCCTCCCCGCGGACGTGCTGCCGCCCATCGTTCCTGTGAAGGGAGAGATGCTTGCATTCGACGCACCTGCCGGCGAGAAACTGCCAGGTCCTGGGCTCTTCGGGAACGATATCTACATGATCGCGCAGCGCGGGCGTTTGTGCGTCGGCGCCACGGCAGAGCGTGTCGGCTTCGATTCGAGCCTGACGGACGCGGCCTCCAGCTGGCTGCTCGACCGCGGCGCCTCGCTCATTCCCGCGTTGCGCCGCTGGCCTGTCGCCGAGCACTGGGCGGGCCTGCGCCCGGGATCGCCCGACGATCAGCCAATCCTGGGCGCGAGCGCGCTGGACGGGCTCTACATCGCCGGTGGCCAGTTCCGCAGCGGCATTCTCTACACGCCTGCCATCGCGGAAGCTCTCACTGCCCTCGTACTCGGCAACCGCGTTCCCTTCGACTTTGCCGCATTTACGCCGCGCCGCTTCGCGCGAAATGGGGCTTGAAGGAACAAACGAACCATGTGCGTAACCGCCGTACCCGAACCGGCGACTCCCATTCCAGCCGCGACGGTGCTGCTCGTACGCGACGGCGGCGAGGGGCTCGAAGTGTTCATGGTGAAGCGCCACGATGACATCGCCTTTGCCGGCGGTGCGCTCGTGTTCCCGGGGGGAAAGGCATCGCAGGACGATTACGATGCCGCAATCGCGGATGTTGCCGATGACGCGACCGGGTTTGCGGCGGACATGCACGCGCTTGCGGTCGCCGCTATCCGCGAAGCCTTCGAGGAAGCGGGCGTACTCATCGCGCGCGATGCGGCAACGGGAGAACTCATCGGCGCAGCACGCCTTGATTCGCTGCAACAACATCGCCAGCAGATCGAAAAGGGAGAAATCAGCCTGCACGCGTTGTTGCTCCGCGAGGGCCTGCGGCTCGCCTGCGATGAGCTCGTTTACTTCGCGCATTGGATTACGCCGAAACCCCAGCCGAAGCGTTTCGATACGCATTTCTTCCTTGCGCGCGTGCCCGAAGGCCAGACCGGACAGCATTGCGGACGCGAAGCGGTGGAATCCGTCTGGGTGAAGCCAAGGGATGTTGTCGCGGATCGGACGCAATGGAAACTGATGTTCCCGACGAGACTGAATCTGATGAAGCTGGCGCGGGCGCGAACCGTGGACGAGGCGCTCGCCGCGGCGCGCGCGGCGCCCCCGGTCACGGTCGAACCCTGGATCGAAAGCGGCGCCGACGGCAAATTCTTCCGCATCGCGGACGATGCGGGCTATGAGGAGACGCGTGTGCCTCTTCGCGATACCGCGGAATAAATCGACGACCGGACCAACCGGGGCCGCGTTCAGCCGGCCTGACTTCAATCCACGAATTGTTCGGCGAGGATGCGTTCGTCGAGGCTGTGACCCTGATCGAACAGCATGGTCATGGTGACCGAGCGGTCCTCGGCCACGTCGATCGCACGGACATCACGCACCTCAAGATCGTCGGCGACCGCGCTGACGGGACGTTTGTCCGCTTCGAGAATTTCGAAGCGTGCGCGCGCGCGGTGCGACAGGAGCGCCCCGCGCCAACGGCGCGGCCGAAAGGCACTGATGGGCGTGAGTGCGAGAAGATCCGCGTCAATGGGCAGGATCGGTCCGTGGGCGGAGAGATTGTAGGCGGTGCTGCCGGTCGGCGTCGAAATCAGCACGCCGTCGCAGATCAATTCCGGAATGCGTACCTTGCCGTCGACCACGATACGGATTTTCGCCGCCTGGCGCGTCTCGCGCAGCAGCGACACTTCGTTGAAGGCGAGTGCCTTCTTGATGCTGCCGTCCCACGTCGTTGCCCCCATGCGCAGCGGATGGACCCTTGCAGCCTCCGCGGCATCAAGGCGTTGATGCAGATTCTCCTCCTGGAATTCGTTCATGAGAAAACCGATGGAGCCGAAATTCATGCCGTAGATGGGACGCTTGCCGTCCAGGTACGTGTGAAGCGTCTGCAGCATGAAACCGTCGCCGCCCAACGCGATGACAATCTCCGCTTCCCCGACGCCAGCATCGCCGTACAGCTCGCGCATGCGTTTGAGCGGTTCCTGGGCTTCGGGGGCGTCCGAAGCCACGAAATGCAGCGTCCGCGGCACGTTGGATCAGCCTCCGGTGAGCGACATGGTACGGGCAAGCGCGGGCGCCTTCCGCCGGCGGTCGATGATGAAATCGTGCCCTTTCGGCTTGCGCGCAATGGCGTCCTCGATGGCGCGGTCGAGCAGTGTGTCATCCTGCGAGGCACGCAGGGGCTTGCGCAGATCGGCGCTGTCGTCCTGGCCGAGGCACATGAACAGCGTGCCGGTGCAGGTCAGGCGCACACGGTTGCAGCTCTCGCAAAAATTATGCGTGAGCGGCGTGATGAAGCCCAGCCTGCCGCCTGTTTCCGCCACGCGGACATAACGCGCCGGCCCTCCCGTGCGAAAGCCGCTCTCCTGCAGCGTGTAGCGCCGGGCAAGCCGCGCGCGGACGATCGACAAGGGAAGATACTGCTCCACGCGGTCGGCATCGATATCCCCCATCGGCATGGTTTCGATCAGCGTCAGATCCATCCCGCGCTGGTGCGCCCACAGCATCATGCATTCGATCTCGTCCTCGTTCACGTCTTTCAGCGCGACCATGTTGATCTTGATCGCCAGCCCCGCATCCTGCGCCGCTTCGATGCCGGCCACCACGCGCGCGAGGTCGCCTCTGCGGGTGATCGCATGGAATCTGTCCGGATCGCGCGTGTCGAGAGAGACATTCACGCGCCGCACGCCCGCCGCATGAAGCGAGGATGCAAACCGGGCCAACTGGCTGGCGTTGGTGGTGAGCGTAAGCTCGCGAAGCCCGTCGCCGAGGCGCGCGCCCAGCCGCTCGAACAGCCCCATGACATCCCGGCGGACCAGGGGTTCGCCGCCGGTGATGCGCAGGTGCTGCACGCCCTTGCGAATGAAGGCGCTGCAAAGCCGCTCCAGCTCCTCCAGCGTGAGCAAATCCGAACGGGGCACGAAACTCATGTGTTCCGGCATGCAATAGACGCAGCGGAAGTCGCAGCGGTCCGTCACGGAAACCCGCAGATAGGAGATTTTGCGTCCGAAGGGATCGATCATTTCCCCAATCTAATACCTTCCGAGCCCTTCTTGAACGGTCTCCGGCGTCGGGTTCGGTTCATGGACCTCGTCACCCGCGACCACCCGTCTTTTGCGGAATATCCATTTGACAGGCGATGAAAAGCGGATCGCCGGCATAAACGGGCAACGACGGAATGAGAGGGGTACAACTCTTTCCGTCCATCCACTAGGGTCGATAGGGATCAACATATCGTATCGGCATGCCCGCAGAACCCCCCTTTATTCTGGCGATCGATCAGGGCACCACATCCACCCGCGCCCTCCTCTTCGACGCGGCGATGCGGCCCTGCGCCTCCCACGCCATCGAGCTCGGACAAATCCGGTATTATGGCGCAAACGCCACAAGAAATCGGACCCGTCAGCCCCTAGATCCCGGGCATGGCCGAACACGTCCTGACCGTCCTGCGCGCGAAGCGCGATCAAATCTCCGCCCAGGTACACGACACCGAAAAGAAGCTGGCGAAGATGCGGGCCGGGCTGGCGAACCTTGACGCCGCGATGGCGCTCTTGATGCCGGACCATCCCGACTTCATCGCGCCCCCGAAGCCCAAGACCCGCTACTTCGGGCATAATGAACTCGCACGTCTTGTCCGGGAGACGCTCCGGGACGCGACGCGCGCCCTGTCGGCTGGCGAGGTTACCGCCGCCATCATGGCGAAGAAGGGCTTCACGGAAGCCCACCATCTGGCCGTCACGAAGATGGTTGTGGCGAGGCTTGGCTTGTTCGGCCGCGAAGGTGCGGTCGTGAAGTCTGGCAAGACCCGCGATGCCCGGTGGGCAACAGACCGGGTTGCATAACGCCCCTAGATGGTCATCGGACTGGCCGTCAGATCATCCCTGCGGCTTCTGAAGCCCTTTCTTAAGGGTGGCGGGGGTAGTAGGATTTGGACCTACGAGACCTTTTCGGGTCTACCGAGGTATAAACTCGGCGCAATAAACCGGACTCTGCCATACCCCCGATTCTCGCTACGTCGCCACGCCTATTCGTGGCGACGTAGCGGGATAGGGGCGTGCAACCGGTCGAGGGCACATTGACCGCAATCCGTCAATGTGTTCGTGTAGATCGTCCGCATGTGGATGCCACATCGGATCGAGGATAAAATCGATACCTTCGCGTCGCGCTAGTTTAGCCGCCGGCATGAAATCTGCATCGCCAGCAACGAGAATAATTTGGTCAACCTGCTTTTTGAACGCAACAGACGCGATATCGAGTCCAAGCCTCATATCGGTTCCCTTTTGGCGGACCTCATATTCAAAATCGCGATCCACCAAAGAATTGAAATCACGATGGCCGCGCAGAATTGCTAGCAGGACTGATGGCTTAATACGCCAGCCGCCCAAGTCCTGTAATCGACCCAGCCGCAGCGCAACCTTTCGTAGGGACTTCAAGGCATTGTGGAATGCATGTCGAAACACGGCGGTTGGTGTAACTGCGAAATCCACTGTTTTCTTGCTGATCGGAAATTGCAGCTTCTTTTCAAGCGGGGCGCAATCGTACACAAAAATTCGGTACAGATCGCGATGCTCGGCGCCGTCTCGTTGTGTCAGATGGCTCAAGCACATTTCGTGCAACGTGCGAGCCACAACGCTAGCGTCGTGATGGTCTTTGTTTGTGTAAACTGCGGAAAATCGCTTCAGGTAGAAACCTGCGTCCACAAAAATTCCAGTTGGCATGTGCGTCTCCAATCCGTCTAATTGGTCAATCCCGGTAAAGGGATGCCCGAGGGTTCGGCCTTCGTTGGATATCCGTTCGAAGACGTACTGCCACGGGCAGGATGGGCGGAATATGGGCGATTCCGGCGAATTCGTCAAGCAGTTTTTTTGCGGTCATGACGCCACAGGTTGTATGTGCCGCTGCCAATAGCCCGAGAAATCGACCGAGGGGCCGCGCCCATGGCGAGGGCGGCAACCGTGCTGGTCTGGTCGCCATTCGACACGCGGCGGTTATCTTCGCGCCAGCTCGCTTCTTGCGCGTACCGGAGGAGGTAAGCGCCTGCGATATGATGGTGATGTCCGATTTCTGCCCGGCGGAGACGAGAGAAATATTCCTCGGCCATATTCGTGCAAGCGCCGTCTGCCGAATAGGCTTCTTCGTGGTTCACGCGGCGCATTTCAAAGCGGGAATGCAGGTCATTCCAGCCCGTGCCTTCGTCGGCATGGACAACCGTTCCCTTGGCAACGCGGGACTTGATCCATGACAGGGCGGAGCCTTCCGACCGGAACACGGCGGGGAGGCTCTTACCGTCACGCTCCCGCACGATCACGACGCACTGGCGCTTGCCGGACTGGTTGACGGCTTTGCGGCGATCGCGGCGGTTCTCAACGCGATTGGCAGGCTTCACGTACCCGCCGAAATACCCGCCGTCGATTTCCGCGGTCTTGCCTTCGCCGCCGATGGTGCGGCCTTTCATTTCCTCCGCCATGGCTTCGCGCATCTTGTGCGCCAGAACGAAGGCGCTCTTATAGGCGAGCCCGAGATCGCGGGAGAGCGCCAGCGCGCTCTTGCCCTTCACTTCGTTACAGAAGATCGCGATCGCGGCCAGATAGTCGCGAAGAGGCCGCTTGTGGCTGGCAAAGAGCGTGCCCGACGTGATGCTGAAATCCTTCCGGCAAGCCGGGCAGCGGAAGCGAGGCGCGCCACCTGGGCGGCGGCAATCGTAAGCATCCACTCCGCCGCAAGACGGGCACACCGGCTCGCCAGCCGTATCCTGCCAGCGGAATTTGCGGAAAGCCGTCTCCGCTTCAGCGTCCGTCATGCGCAGAACGTCCGCGAGGCGGAGGGTCTTGGCGGCGGAGGAGAGGAGGAAATGTTGGGTCATCGGATTGCTCTAGCGTCTAAAGTAGCTTGTACGCTACTATAGGCGCCCTTGCAATACGGAATTGAAGCGTTTATGCTACTTTCGCAGCATGGAAGCTATGCGGGGATTGCATGGGTTTGGCGAAGGATGAAGTGGAGCTTCGGGACCGGATGAGCCGGTTCCTGAAAGTGGAACTGAAGCGCGCTGGCGTGACTTATGCCGGGCTTGCCGAACGGCTGGGGAAACACGGATTGAAGGGCGAAACAGAGATATCAGTTAAGAACAAGATCATTCGGGGCGCCTATTCCGCGACGTTCCTAATGGCAACGCTGGCGGCGCTCGAAATGGAAGGTGTGAGACTCGAAGACATCTAGTCGGGGATACCTGCCGCCTTTCGCCGCTTCGCAATCTCCGCATCAATTCGCGCAATCTGCAATTGGAATAGCGATTTTGCCAGCCCGAATGTGAACAGGAATGACGACAGACCACAAAACAAATACGCGCGGTTTACCCAAATTTTTATGATATTCGGAATGATGCGTGGTGGAATCTCCCGAATTACGACACCAACAAATATCAAAGCGATAGCGAGAAGATAAAGAATGAAAAGCCACATATGCACAATTAAACCAGCTTCGATGTTCTCGCGCCGCACTTCAGCAGTGCGCCATGAGCCTTCCGGAATGAGGGCGGGGTCGCCGACAATGGCAATTATGGCGACGAGGAAGCCAGCAAAGACCGTAAAAACCGTTTCCATTATCAGAAGCGCGTTGACGTTTGCGGCAACGTATGGCTCGATAAAATAAGCGGTGGCTCCGGAAACAATGAAGCACGCGAGAATGAGAACGGCACGCATTGTTACTGTTCCAAAATTCCGGCCGAAAGCAAGCCATCGTAGAATTTAGTTAGCTCCTTCCAGATAGGGCCTCGCCTAACGGTCTTTCCGTCTTTCTCGACAGCGACTTTTGTCCGTACAAAAATCTCCTTGGGAGATATTCGCTGGCCGGTTTTTGTCAATATGACGTAATCGTCCCCTTCCTTGAAGGAATTAACGGCATCCGCCGCCAGTGTTTCTATGCGTTTTTCACCAAGCGTCAGGTCCTTAACGTGTCGCGCATCGGTCTTGAGTGTAAGACAGACGCGTAGTCCATCCGGCGTGACATCGTGAGGTTTTTTTAGAATCGACATCACATGTTTACCGGCTGCTCCCAACGCTGATGGGAAATGCGCTTTGCGACTCTCATAACTGGCGGTAGCGGCGTACAGAGAGGCGCGAATCTCTAACTCTTTGACCCCCTGCGCTTTGAGCAGTTTGACCTTGTTAATGTCAGCAACCTTCATAAGCTCAAATTTGAGCGCATTATCGCCCAGCTTGGCCTTACGGAAGAAGTCCCAAAGGAAGGTCTTTATTGCAGAATCATGTACGGCAGTCGCACACACGCATACGTGTTGGGTGTTCACATACAAAAAGGCGTCGCCGTCGAGCCACTCTCCATCTGGCGGGGGCTTCTGCGTTTTCAGGTCAAGCCCGGAACTGGACGCTGACACTTTCGGGACTACTGAAGCGGCCTCCCCGGGTGTCTCGGTTGTGATGTGAAGCAGCAAGCCGCCGCCGGGGCCATCCCCAGCCTGCGCCACGCGCGCGAACTGATCCCCTTGGACAAGGGACCGTTCCGCAATCGTCTTCAGCTTTTTGAGAGCGTTCCGGAGATTTGTCTCTAGATCGGACCAGTTCGCATCGAGGTACTCGGCCCGGCGATAGCTGACCGTCTTCTCTCGTTTGTCTGCCATTGGACTCCCCATCCCTTCGACGGGGAGAACGATAAGCAGAAAATGGAAAGGGAGTCTTGCCTCGCGCATAGTTGACGCTACGTCAACTTCCGTGGCCGGGCGGTGGTGGCGTTTGCGCCATAATACCGGACAAATCTATCCCGCCAACGGTTGGGTCGAGCATGATCCCGAGGAAATCTGGCGGGCGGTTCTCGCCTGCTGCCACGTCGTCGCCCGCGGTGTCGCGCCAAGGGACATTGCCGCGATCGGGACTGCCAACCAGCGCGAGACCGCGGTGCTTTGGGAGCGCGCGACCGGCAGACCCCTTCATAACGCGATCGTCTGGCAAGACCGTCGCACGGCTGACAGCTGTCGCGCGCTCAAGGAACGCGGCTGCGAGCCGCTTGTCACCGCCCGTACGGGGCTCGTCATCGATCCTTATTTCTCCGCGACCAAGCTCGCGTGGCTGCTCGATCATGTACCCGGAGCTAGGCTTCGCGCCGGGCGCGGCGAACTTGCCTTCGGCACGATCGACAGCTGGCTCGTCTTCCGCCTCACCGGAGGACTCGTTCATGCCACCGATGTGACGAACGCCTCGCGCACCATGCTGCTCGATCTTGGCTCGCTCAGCTGGAGCGAGGAGATGCTTGCGCTCTTCGACGTACCGCGGTCGCTGCTCCCTGAACTTCGCGACAGCGCTGCTGATTTTGGCGAGACAACGGAAAGCCTGCTGGGAGCTCCTGTCCCCATCCGCGGTGTCGCTGGCGACCAGCAGGCTGCGGCTTTCGGGCAGGCATGTTTTTCGCAAGGCGATGTGAAGGCGACCTACGGCACCGGATGTTTCGCCCTCGTGAATACAGGCGCGGTGGCTCCCGTGTCCCGCAACAGATTGCTCGCGACAGTCGGCTGGCGCCTCGACGGTCGCGCGGCCTACGCGATCGAAGGCAGCATTTTCGTGGCGGGCGGCGTGGTACAATGGCTGCGCGATGCGCTTGGAGTCATCCGGACTGCCGCCCGAAATCGAAGAGCTTGCGGATCGCGCCCGCCCCTTGGATGGTCTCTATTTCGTACCGGCCTTCACCGGCCTCGGTGCGCCCTATTGGGACCCGGCGGCGCGCGGCGCCATTCTCGGGCTGACGCGAGATGTGGGCGCGGCCGAAATCGCGCGCGCAGCACTTGATGCCATCTGCTACCAGACGCGCGATCTTCTGGAAGCCATGGCCGACGACATGCACCACGCCGGCCTAGGCGCTCCCCAGGCTTTGAAGGTGGATGGCGGCATGACGGTCAACGACCGCTTCTGCCAAAGGCTGGCCGATCTGACGGGCCGAACCGTGATGCGCCCCGCAACGACCGAAACGACGGCACTTGGCGCGGCATATCTGGCCGGTCTCGCGAGCGGTCTTTTTCGCGATCTCGATCAGGTCGCGGCTGCCTGGTTGCCCGACCGCAGTTTCAATCCGCAACTCGCCGCGTCCGCCCGTGACCTGCTGTACGACGGCTGGAAAGACGCCGTCTCCCGCGTGCGATCGCAGTGAGTGCGGGGCGGAGGATTTACCACAAAGAGCACGAAGAACACGAAGGACGAATGCGCTTGCGCGCAAAAGCCCTTGGTGGTCTTTGTGAGCGTTGTGGTGAATACATTTTTTGGAAGCAGCCGGTTCATGAAATTCGGCATGGGGCAGTCGGTAAGGCGCAAAGAGGACGTGCGCTTCGTCACGGGGTGTGGTCAGTATACGGACGATTTGCACTTCCCGGGCGAGGGCTTTGCCTGCTTCGTCAGGAGTCCGCATGCCCATGCGCGAATCCTGTCAATCGACTCCGAGGATGCGCTGGCGGCGCCCGGTGTCCTTGGAGTGCTCACCCATGGGGATGTCGAGGGGTTCGGGGCGGCGCCGATGCCTTCCATGGCGCCGCTGGTGAGCCGGGACGGCTCGCATCCCAAAGCGTCGCCCAAACCGCTGCTCGCGCGCGATCGCGTCACCTTTGTGGGCGAAGCGGTGGCGATGGTCGTGGCCGAGAGCTACGCACAGGCCAAGGATGCGGCGGAACTTGTCGCGGTGGAATACGACCCACTCGCTGCCTCGGGCACGCTGGACGCCGCGCCAGCCGGCGCGCAGATCTGGGAGAGCGCCCCGGGCAATCTTGTTTTCGACTGGGCTGCCGGAAACGCGGAAGCCTGCGCGCAGGCTTTCGCAGGCGCGGCGCACAAGGTTTCACTCGAGGTCGTCCAGAATCGCGTCTGTGCCAATCCGATGGAAACGCGCAACGCGATCGGGCTTTATGATCGGGAAGGGGAAACCTTCACGCTGCACACCGGATCGCAGGGTGCGGGCGGCGTGCGTGACCGCGTCGCGCGGGTGCTCAATCTCCCTCTCGACAAGTTGCGCGTGCTGACGCCGGATGTCGGTGGCGGCTTCGGCATGAAGGGCTTCATCTATCCCGAGCAGCCGCTGGTGTTGATCGCGGCGAAGTCACTGGGACGGCCCGTGCGCTGGTCATCCGAACGCGTGGAAGCATTCCTGTCCGACGATCACGGCCGCGACATGCGCATGCGCGGCGAACTCGCGCTGGATTCCGGAGGCCGAATTCTTGCGCTCCGCATCAGCGGCGAAGCGAATATGGGCGGCTATCTCTCCCAATTCGCGCCGTTCATCGCCACGCTTGCGGGCGGGCGCATCTTCGGGGGTGTCTATCGCGTGCCGCATCTGCACGCCGCGGTGAAGGGTTATTTCTCGAACAGTGCGCCGGTCGACGCCTATCGCGGCGCCGGCCGGCCGGAAGCTGCCTATCTCATGGAGCGGCTGATGGATGCTGCCGCCACCGCGACCGGGCTCGATCGCATCGAAATTCGAAAGAGGAATCTGCCCGGACCTGATGAGTTGCCCTACAGGAACTGGTTCGGACTTGAATTCGACTCCGGCAACTTTCCTTTCATGCTCGACGAAGCGGCGCGCATCGCCGACGTGCAGGGTTTCGCTGAACGTCGTGCGAGATCGGAAGTGCGCGGCCTGCGGCGCGGGCTCGGAATCGCCTATTACGTCGAGATTACCGCGACGACGGGCGGCGAACCTGCCTTGGTGAAGTTCACCGATTCAGGCGGAGTTGAAGCCTACGTCGCCACGCAATCGACCGGGCAGGGTCATGAGACGGCGTTTGCGCAGGTCGTCGCGGATCGCCTCGGGGTACCGTTCGAATCCGTGACGGTGAAACAGGGTGATTCCGACTGGGCGAACGGCTTCGGGACAGGCGGATCGCGTTCGCTCAACATGGCGGGCGCGGCGCTCGAAGTTGCGGCCGACGAAGTAATAAGGAAGGGCAAGGCCGCGGCGGCTCATGTGCTGCAGGCGCACGGCGATCCGGTGGTATTTGAAATAACGGAGGGCACCGGCGCTTTTCGTGTCGGACAGACGGAGCGCGCGATCAACGTTTCTGAACTCGCCAACACGCTGAGGCGGGACAAGGTCGTCGGGTTCGAACATGGCCTCGACAGCAGCGGCGAATATCACGGCACCGCGCCGACATTCCCGAATGGCTGCCATATCTGCGAAGCGGAAGTTGATCCGGAAACGGGGACGGCCGAGGTGATCTCGTACCATGTGCTCGACGATTTCGGGCGGGTGATAAATCCGATGCTGGTCGCGGGACAGGTGCATGGCGGGATTGCGCAAGGCCTTGGACAGGCACTGATGGAGAACTGCGTCTATGAGCCGGACAGTGGGCAAATTCTGACGGCGAGCTTCAGCGACTATGCCATGCCGCGCGCCGCTGACATTCCCGACATTCATTTCGAGTATCGGGAATTTCCCTGCGCCACCCATCCCATCGGCGTCAAGGGCTGCGGCGAGGCGGGAACCGTGGGCGCGCTGCCCGCGGTCATGAGCGCAATTGCCGACGCCGTCGGCGTTCCTCACATCGACATGCCCGCCACGCCCGAACGCATCTGGCGCGCCTTGCGGGGCAGATAGGTTCCTGAAGAAATGCTTTGTGTGCACGCTGCAGATGTAGCTCGCGCCTCCTGCACCGTAACAGATTTGACATTGACGGACGAAGATGCCGACAATCGGGCATGGAGCGGTCGGCGGTCGTCAAAAACCTGGCTGAAGCGCGCAGTTCGCGTCGCAAACCCGAAAGCCTCGCCCGGCTCCGGGCGGCGGCGCGACAGCTTTTCGTAGAGCGCGGCTATCATGCCACCCGCCCGCAGGACGTTTCGCGCGCAGCAGGGCTGGGGCACGGCACGTTTTATCTGCATTTTCCCGACAAGCGCGCCTGCTTTCTCGACTTTGTCGAAGAGGCGCGCAGCGAGCTCGACGAGTTCCTGCGCACACGCGTGGCCCTGCACAAGACCCTGGAAGAGCTGATCGCACGCACGCTGCAGGCGATTTACGACTACACGGAATCCCATCCCGGCGTGCTGAACGCGGCGATGACCGATGAGCTCGTCATCGATGCCGAAGGCGCGCAGGCCATTCCGCTGCTGCAGCGCTGGGGCGCCGACTGGGCCGGCATCATCCGCGCCGAGATATGGCAGCGGCAGATCACTGGCGTCTATGATCCGGAAATCGTGGGCCAAGCCGTTGTCGGCGCCATCCATCAGACGGCGATCGAAAGCGCGCGCGCCGGCCGCTGCCGCGAAGCCGTGGTCGGAAATCTCACGCGCTTTCTCGTGCGCGCGCTCCGCGCCTGATCCCCGGCAATTGTCTCGTGCAGGACGCAGTCAAACTATAATTTGGGATTGCGGATCGGGAAGCGGCGCTGCGATGAAGGACTTTCGGGGCAAGACTGTTTTCGTCACCGGCGGCGCGAGTGGAATCGGCTTTGCACTTGCGCGCGCATTCGGCCGGGAAGGCGCCCAGATCGCGCTTGCAGATATCGATTTTGATGCCGCGCGTCAGGCTGCCGACCGTCTGCACCACGAGCAGATCAAGGCGACCGCCATCTGCTGCGACGTGAGCCAGCGCCATGCATTGGAACACGCGGCGCTCGAGACGGTCGCCGCCTACGGCAAGGTCCACATCGTCTGCAACAATGCGGGCGTTGCGGTCGGCGGCCCATTGGGAACGATCGGCGCCAGCGACTGGGACTGGATCATCGACGTCAATCTGAAAAGCGTCGTTTGCGGAACGGAGATTTTTTATCCGCTGATCCGCAGCCATGGCGAGGGCGGGCATTTCATCAACACCGCGTCGATGGCGGGATTGATCAGTCCGCCGGGCCTGGAGCCCTATTCGGCCACCAAATTTGCCGTCGTCGCGATGAGCGAGGGCTGGGCGCAGCAGCTGCAGCCGCTCAATATCGGCGTGTCCGTCCTCTGCCCGGGTTACGTACGCACACGCATTCACGAAAGCGGCCGCGCCCGGCCCGAGCGCTATGGCGGCAGCGGAGAAGTGGATGCCGGCGTGGGTGCCACGCGACAGGAAGCGGCCGAAAATGTCATGCACGGCATCGACCCGGACATCGTGGGCGCGCGCGTGATCGAATGCGTCAGGGCGGGCGAATTATTCATTTTCACCCATCCCATGATGCGCGATTTCGTCGAGGCGCGGTTCCAGTTCATCCGCGCCGGATTCGATTCGGCTGACCGCAGCCCCGCCCTGAAGAACGTCAAGGAATGGGCGCCGGTCCGCGCGGCGACGCCCCAACCGCCGAAATAGGGCGTCCGGTCGCATTTCACCTCTTGCGAATGAGAATAAGTCGCGTCTAGAATGCACCGACATCATAGGAGCGCAAGTATGGGTCGCATGAAAGCCGCTTGTTGGCTGGCCGCAATGCTGGTCGGTGCAGTCGGGAACTCTGCGCTGGCGCAGGAAGCAGCACCCATACCGGTGACGCTGAGGGACCACAAATTCAGGCCTGCGGAAATTCACGTGAAAGCCAACACGCCTGCGCAGATCCTTCTCACAAACGCGGATCCGACGGCCGAGGAATTCGATTCGGATTCCCTCCACGTAGAGAAAGTGGTGGCGGGCGGCGCGAAGGGGATCGTACGGCTGCGGCCGCTTGGACCGGGACGATATCCGTTCATGGGCGAATATCACTCCGGAACCGCGCAGGGCGTGGTGATCGCGGAGTAGCGGCGTGCTCGCCAGTCTTCTGATCGTATTCCGCGAAGTCATCGAGGCCGGCCTGATCGTCGGCATCGTGCTGGCCGCCACCAAGGGTGTCGCGGGCCGCGGCGTCTGGGTGAGTGTGGGCATAGCGGCGGGGGTCATGGGCGCGGGCCTCGTCGCCCTTTTCGCGGCAAGGCTTGCGGCGTTGTTCCAAGGCTCGGGACAGGAGGTTTTCGACGCAAGCATTCTCCTGCTCGCCGTGGTGATGCTCACCTGGCACAATGTGTGGATGGCGGGCCACGGGCGGGCGATGGCGCGCGAGATGAAAGAAGTGGGCGCGCAGGTCTCGGCCGGCAAGAGGCCGATGGCGGCCCTTGCAGTGGTCGTCGGCGTTGCGGTGCTCCGCGAAGGCTCGGAGGTCGTGCTCTTTCTTTATGGCATTGCGAGTCAGGGCGGCACGTCGGCGGTGGGAATGCTGGCGGGTGGCGCGATGGGCCTGGCAGGCGGCGCCTGCGTCACCGCGCTCATGTATTTCGGGCTGCTCGCAATTCCGGCACACCGTCTTTTCAGCGTTACGGCGGGTCTCATCACCCTGCTTGCGGCCGGTATGGCCGCCCAGGCTGTACTTTTTCTCCAGCAGGGCGGCTATCTCGAATTTCTCACCCGCACGGTCTGGGACACGTCCTGGCTGCTTCCGCAAAGCAGCATTGCCGGCCGGATGCTGCACACACTGGTCGGATACAGCGACACGCCCAACGGGGCGCAACTTCTGGCCTATGCGGCAACCGTATCGATGATCGTAGCGCTCACGCGGCTCGAACGCAGCCGACATCCCCGGATCGGTGCCGCCGCGGCGCGGGCGGCGTAAACCCAGGCAGCGAAAATCTTCGGCGCGGAGGGCGTATCGCGCCCGGCATGGAGGAGGCGTTAACCTTCACTCGCTAGCTTTGCGTCCATGGGATCGCAGCAAGCCGACACAAGGGACAGCCGGTTGGGGGAGGAAGCCGCCATTTGCGCCGCAATCCTCGCGGCCGCACGGCGCGTCGCCGAGCGAGACGGAATTCTCGGAATGTCTCTGATCGGCGTGGCCCAGGACGCGCGCGTGGATGCAGGCGCGGTCTATGGGCTGTTCAGCAGCAAGAACGATCTTCTCCTCGCCGTGATTGCCGATGATCTGGCGACCCTCGCCCGCGCCATGCAGGGCGCCTTCAGCGCAGACGAACACAGAAGCGACGGGGAGGAGGGGCCAGATGCTCCCGCTGCGCCCCAGGCGTTGCTGCCGGCCCCGGAGACCGATGCGCAATCGGGTTCGGATGCGGACGCATCCGCCAGTCCACAAACACAGGAGAGCCAGCCTCCAGCGCAGGCGCCTGCAGGCCCCATGGTGGCGGCGGAAGAAACATCGCGCGATACCGAGGCGCCCGATGCCGCCGTCCCGGCAGAAACTCTTGCGCGCCTGCAGGAGACTGTGGCGAGGCTTGAAAAGCGGCCCGTCGACGCGTGGCTCGAACGCCGCCTGCGTGAATTCGAACGCGCCCTCGCAGCTCTGGAGGGCCAGCATGTCGAGCGCAACACCACCGAGACTACTCTCGACGAGCGGCTGCGTGAGTTCCACCAAGGCTTGGAGGCGCTTGAGCAGCGCCTGCGCACGGCAATGGAAGAGGGCGCTCTGAACGTGTCCCAGCGTCTCGATAATTGTGAGAACCGCTTGCGGGAATGCGTGTCGGACGGACAGGCCGATGCCGCTACGCTCGCAAGGCGACTGACGGCACTTGAAAACGCCGCGTTCGCGACGAAGCCAGAGTTCTTCGTGGCGAAGGCTGATATGCCGCCCGGCCCGGTTGCAACGCCCGAGCTGTCTTCGCCCCTGCCGGCATGGGACAGTGCCAGCGCGGGGCCGATCGGTGGGGCGGCCGGCGAGTCGCCAGCGTCCTATCTGGCCGCGGCGCGGCGGTCCGCGCAGGCGGCGGCGATAGTGCACGAAAGCCACAAGCGAAAGCCTGCCAAACGCAAATCGGATACCTTGCTCTATCTGGCAATGGGTTCACTGTTCCTGTTTGTCGCCATGCTGACGGCGGCCGGTTTGCTGCTGCGCGGCGCCGCGACGGGCGACACCATTCACGGCAACCACAGGATCGCCGTCAGCGCCACGCACGCCGCGACGGCGCACGCCCCGCAACCCGATGTGCAGACCCGCCTGCGCAGATTGGCGGAGGCCGGCGATCCCGAGGCCGATTTGCTCATGGGGCTGGAATATCTGGACCGCCGTGGCGCGGCCGCGAACGAGCAGGCGGCCTTCGACTGGCTCTCCCGCGCGGCCGCCAGAAACCAGCCGCTGGCGCAATACGATCTGGGCCTGATGTACGAGAACGGGCGCGGTGTGAAAGCGGATGCCGCCCAGGCATTTCACTGGTTCGAATCGGCGGCGCTGAAAGGCAACCGTCGCGCCATGCACAGTCTGGCCACCGCCTACGCGGAAGGTTGGGGCGCGCCAAAGAATCTGACCGAGGCCGCGCGCTGGTTTGCACGTGCCGCGCAGCTGGGTTCGGTGAACGACCAGTTCAATCTCGGTGTTCTTTACGAACGCGGCATGGGCGTGCCCGAAAGCCTGCCCGATGCTTACAAATGGTATGCCGTCGCCGCCGCGCAGGGCGACCAGGAGTCGCAGGTCCGCATCGCTGCCCTCGGCCCCACGTTCGCGCCGGAGGACCTTGCGGCGGCGCGCAGCGCAGCCGCTTCCTTCAAGCCCGAGCCGCTCGTACCGGCAGCCAATTTCCCGCCCACGCTGGTACAAACGCGAAAGTAATTTTCACCCGGAGGCGCGGACAAAAGTCTCGCGAAAATTCCGCCGGAGCGATCGCCCCGCTTCTCTGCCGCTCGGCATGAAACAGGACGGCGGCACCGGGTCAGTCCCGCAAGAAAAGAAACCCTCGGGACGCTGAGTGCCGCGAGGGTTCCCGTTTGATCGCCGCTGCCTCAATACGGCGGCGGAGGAGGCGGATAGGGATAGGGTGGAGGCGGCGGCGGATACATCCGCGGGCGACGCGGACGGGGAACCTTGTCGCCCCGAGTCTGCATGCATTGCGCATAGGCCATGTCGTAGCGCTGCTGAATCGTGTACTGCGCGCCAGCGCTCGTGTTGGCGCCAATGCCAGTGCCGACCACGGCGCCGGAGGCCGCGCCGATTGCCGCGCCACGTCCGCCGCCGACCGCCGCGCCAAGACCGGCGCCGAGCGCGGTGGCGAGCACGCCTGTGCCAAGCGCCTGGTTGTTCGCTGCTTCGGCTGCTCCGGCAACGCGCTGGCTGGCATAGCCCTCGCAGGTATTCTCGTCCTGCTGGAAGGCCTGAAGTGATTTGTTAGGTCCGGGCATGACCGGGATGGTCGGGCCCATGGGCGGCGTGACGCAGCCGCTGAGCACTGCTGCGAGCGCGGTCGTCACAAGAACGGTTCGTGTGATCGTCATTGCGGTCCCTGCTGGTTGCCTGGCGGTGACTGATAGTTGCCCGGCGGCGGCCCCTGGTCATAGCCTGGCGGCGGGCCCTGATCGTAACCGGGCGGCGGCCCTTGGTCATAACCCGGCTGCGGCCCCTGATCGTATCCCGGGGGTGGACCCTGCTCGTTGCCCGGCGGCCCGCTCTGATCGTAGTTCGGCGGGGGGGGCGGCTGATTATAGCCGGATGGCGGCCCCTGGTCATAGCCGGGTGGTGGTCCCTGCTCGTTGTCGTAGGGCTGTTCGCCTGGCGGCGGACCCGGCTCGGGTCCCCCTTCCTCCGCTCCATAGCCCTGGGCGGGGACCGGCTGCCACGGTCCGTAGCAGGACGACACGTAGGGATAATAACCCGGCGGATTGTAGCAATAGTACCAGGCCGGGCCGGGTTCGCTGTATTCCGGTTCTTCATAGTAGTAGTCCGAAACCACCGTCGGATAGGGATAGACGGGCGCGCCGTACCAGAACCACGCGCCGCCCGCGTACCACCACCAGCCGTAGCGGCCATGATACCATTGGTGATGCCAGTTGCCGTGCACCCAGGCGGCACGCTCGCCCGGCGTGAAATGCGCAAACCCGACATGGCCGACGATGGCAGCATGGAGCGGATGAAAGCCGGGCCGCGTGAAGCGCGCGACGCCGCGAGCGGACCCCGGATGCACCACGGGGTGGAACACCGGACGCACGACCCGATGGAATCCCGGGTGCGGGTGAAACACCGGATGGGGATGAGCAACCGGATGATGGACGACCTCCGCCACGGCAGGCGCGCAGATGAGCGCGCCGCCTGCAAGAAGCAGCACGGCGAAGCGAGTTTGATGCATTCTTTGCATGTTCTTCCGTCTCGAAATCCACCTCATGATTAGGCCTTTCAAGCTGAACCGCAGATGAACGGCACGCCGTTGATCCGGCGCGGTTTTCGGACCTCGACCAGTCTCTCTGCCTAACGGCTTCTGTATGCTCCGAGTTGCAGCGCGTGGCCACCCGCCCACGCCGGCTCCGCGAGCCGGTGTAATCATATTATTCACCAACCTCTGTCAGGTTTGCGTGCAAGCCCGGTGCGGCGCGCTTATCAATTGCAGGCAATCAAACCCAGATGCCAACCGCCGAGGACGTGAATTCGCGGATCGAGCGCGAACTCGTCCGCATCGGTTCGGCAACTGGCCGCAGTATGTTGATGGCGTTCCGTTCGCCCTTCTTTTGGCCGTCCTGATGAGCGGCGTGGTTCCCCGTCTGGGACAGGCGCCGATGGGGCGGATTGCGGTGTGGCTCGCGCTCCAGATGGCCTGGAGCGCCGGGGCCGTCATGTTCTGGCAATACCACCGCAACCACGAGGGCCGGGATCGCCAGCCCGTTGGGAGCGGCGCCTGCGCCTTCTCTGGGCCGTGCGCGGCCTCCTCTGGGGCGCTGCCATTCTTGTCTTTTGGGATCCGGCAAGACCCGCCGGCGCGACGCTTCTTTGCACGATCATGCTGGCGGTGATGGTCGGCTCCTTCTTCACGCTTTCGCCGTGCCGGATGGTATTCGTCGTCAATCTGGGATGTCTGGTATCCGCAGCGCTGGCAGGGCTGGTGGTGAACGAGGGTACCTTTCGCGCGCGCTGAGCCTCTTCCTGCCGCCCTTCGGCGTTCTTATCATGTCCTATGGCTGGCAGCTCTCCGGAAAATACCACCGCGCCGTTGCGCTGTGCTTTGAAAACGAGAGCATGGCGCGGGCGCTTGCGCACGCAAAGCATGCAGCCGAAGAGTCCAGCCTGGCAAAGAGCCGGTTCCTCGCCAACATGAGCCGCGAGCTGCGCACGCCGCTCAATGCGATCATCGGCTTCTCGGAAGTCATCCGCGACCGCAAATTGGGTGATTCTGCCGCGGTCAAATATTCGGAATATGCGGACGACGTCGTTGCCAGTGCGCGGCACCTGCTCAGCCTCATCAATCGCATTCTCGATCTGGCGAAGATCGAAGCGGGAAAGATGGCCTTCGAGAGCTCGCTTTTTCCAATTGGCGAAATGCTCGCCGAATGCGCGCGAAGCATGGAAGCGGCGGCAGCCGGAAAAGGGCTTGCGCTCCTCCTCGACGACCAATGCGCCGGCCGGCTCGCTCTCGGAGATGCGGCGGCGGTGCGGCAAATTCTGCTCAATCTGCTTGCCAACGCCGTCAACTTCACGGCACAGGGCGAAGTGCGGCTTTCGGCGCGCATCGAAGGCCCGGTGCTGGAGATCGAAGTGGCCGATACCGGCTGCGGCATACCGGAAGAGATGCTGCCGCGAATCCTCTTTCCCTTTGAACGCGCCGACAACAGCTTCGTGGCTTCGCATAGCGGAACGGGGCTCGGCCTCACCCCTGTCCGCCGCCTCGCCGAAGCGCATGGCGGAACCTGCAAGGTGGAAAGCGCGGTCGGAAAGGGTACGGTGTTTGTCATACGGCTGCCGATCGTTAGCACGAAGGAGGTGAGTCATTCCGCCGCCTAAACCCATCGTGGTGACGGTAGATCCTTTCGGCGGCAGCGCACCAAACGACTCGTCGTTGCGATACGGGTCTCTCTCACCAGACCGATGGGCCGTCGGCTGTCGACCTCGCGCCCGTGCCGGGAGACAAAAGTCCCTCCGGGGCTCCGCCTCGCCGTGCCCGTGCCACACGTCGAGCGCCGCGGCTGCTCACCCGAGTTCAATACGTTCTGCGCTTGGCGGTACATGCGTTGATTCGGCCACGCGACGGAAGCGACGGACTTGAGGCGAGCTTTGAAGTACCTTGCCCTGGCTGAAATGCACGTTCCGGGACTTCATAGAAATAATTCAATCTCACGGCTTCATTGAACATCGGCAGGGGGCGACACGCCATTGCCGCTTCAGAAGTGCGTTTTGTTGACGTTGCAGCGCACCGCCTGGGCGAAGATATAAATCCTGATACTCTGGCATCAATGATCCGCCAGAGCGGGTTATCGAAAAGGCTTTTTTGGAGGTACTCCGGCTCGCCTTGGGAGGCGTTATAATTATCAGTCGACCGATATCGGCGCCGTGTCGTGAACAGGCTGCGAGCGCGGCGCAAGCCATGACGGTGTACGTCTTTACGCCGGGCGTTCGACGGCATCCGACCGCGTGCTCCAACACCCGAGAAAGAGGCGCCCGGGACCCGCGAAACGTGATGACACAGTGCTGAGAAAGTGGCCACGAATTAATGTAGCGCGAGTAACCGCGGCAACAGGTGCATGATTTTCGTAGCTTTTTCGGTGCCGGCTGCAGGGATCGAACCCGCGACCCCGTGATTACAAATCACGTGCTCTACCAGCTGAGCTAAGCCGGCTCCGGGGGCGGGACATACGCTGCCCGGCGGCCGGGCGCAATCGGGTTTCGGGCCGGCGCCGCCGGGGTGGACGCAAGGCGCCGCTTGGGTATGGTGGCGCCCGCGAGGCAAGCGGGCACCCGGCGGTTCATGGATTCCATTCTCGTCACCAGCGCGCTCCCCTATATCAACGGGGTGAAGCATCTGGGCAATCTGGTGGGCTCGATGCTGCCGGCGGACGTATTCGCCCGGTTCCAGCGCGCCAAGGGCCGCCGCACCCTCTACATCTGCGCAACGGACGAGCACGGCACGCCCGCGGAACTCGCCGCCCTCGAAGCGGGCCAGGACGTCGCCACCTATTGCGCCGAGCAGCACGCGATCCAGAAGGAGCTGGGCGCGCGCTTCGGCCTGTCGTGGGACTACTTCGGCCGTTCGTCCCGGCTGCCGAACCACGAGCTGACGCAGCATTTCGCGCGGGCGCTATGGGCCCGGGGGCATCTGGAAGTGCGCACCACCAAGCAGGTGTGGTCTGACACCGATCGCCGCTTCCTGCCGGACCGCTACGTCATCGGCACCTGCCCGCATTGCGGCTATGAGCGGGCGCGCGGCGACCAATGCGAGAACTGTACACGCGTGCTCGATCCGGCGGACCTGATCGATCCGCGCTCGGCCCTGTCGGGCGCCACCGACATCGAAATCCGGGATAGCGCGCATCTGTTCCTGCGCCAGTCGCAGTTCGTGGAGGAGCTGCGCGCCTGGGTAAACGCCCATCGCGAGGTCTGGTCGCCGCTCGTCGTTTCGATCGCCCATAAATGGCTCGACGAGGGGCTGCACGACCGCGGCATTACGCGCGATCTCGATTGGGGCGTGCCCGTGCCCGACGACATCGGCGAGGGCCGGCTGAAGGGCAAGGTTTTCTATGTCTGGTTCGATGCGCCCATCGAATATATCGGCGCAACCCGGGAATGGGCGGAGGGGAGCGGCAGGGGCGAGGCGTGGCGCGACTGGTGGTTCGGCGAGGCGGTGCGCAGCGTCACCTACTGGCAGTTCATGGGGAAAGACAACGTGCCGTTCCACACCGTGGGCTTTCCGGTGACGATCATGGGTTCGGGGGAGCCGTGGAAGCTGGTCGATCGCATCAAGGGCTTCAACTACATCAACTATTGCGGCGGCAAATTCTCGACCAGCCAGAAGCGCGGCGTGTTCATGGATTCGGCGCTCGAGATTCTGCCCGCCGATCTCTGGCGCTACTACCTGATGGCGAATGCGCCTGAGAGCTCCGATTCCAATTTCACCTGGGAGCATTTCGCCGCCACGGTGAACAAGGATCTGGCCGATGTGCTCGGCAATTTCGTGAACCGGGTGATGCGGTTCTGCGGGGCGCGCTTCGACTCATGCGTGCCAGGCGAGGGTGCGTGGGGCGCGGAGGAAGTGGCGCTTGCCGCCGCGCTGGACGAGCGGCTCCGTGCGTATGGGGATTATCTGGAGAGCTGCGAATTTCGCAAGGCGCTGGGCGAGCTGCGCGCCATCTGGGTCGCGGGAAACGAATACATGACGCGCGCCGCACCCTGGACGGCGATCAAGAGCGATCGCGCGCGCGCGGCGGTCGGCGTGCGCGTGGGGCTCAATCTGGTGCATCTGTTCGGCCATCTTTCCTGGCCGGTCATTCCGGAATTGGCACGCCGCATGCACGAGGCGATCATGCCCGCACCGGCGATCATTCCATGGCCAGGCGATTCGATGGCTGAATTCCTCGACCAGCTCGACGCCGGAATGCCGGTAGAGGTGCCCGAGGTGCTCGTCGCCAAGATCACCGACGAGCAGATCGCCGAATGGCAAACGCGATTTGCGGGGCAGGAAGGCAGCTGATTTGGCGCGCCTGGTCCGCTATCGCGCGTCTGTCGAAGCACGCGCAATTCTGATGCACGTTTAAACCTCCAGCCGGGACCAGCCGTCCATGGTGAGGGCTTCGAGGGGGCGGAAGCGGGATTTGTAGCTCATCTTGGCGCTGCCCCGGATCCAGTAGCCGAGATAGACATAGGAAAGATTTCGCGCGCGCGCGGCCGCGATGTGATCGAGGATCATGTGGGTGCCGAGGCTGCGGGCATCCTCGCCAGGATGAAAGAAGCTGTAAACCATGGAGAGCCCGTCGCGCAGCACGTCGGTCAGCGCGCAGGCTAGGAGGCGCGGTTCCCGGCCGTCGGTGGGCCTGTCGCGATATTCCACGATATGCGTGCTGACCGGCGTCTCCTCCACCATGGCCACATAGTCGAACAGGCCCATGTCGGACATGCCGCCACCGGAATGGCGTGAATCGAGATAGGCGCGCAGGAGCGCGAACTGTTCTCGCGTCGCCTCGGGCGCAACTTCGCCGCACACAAGATCGGCGTTGCGCCGGCCGAGCCTTCTCTGGTTTCGCGAAGGCGTGAACTCCCTGGTGACGATCCGCACTGAGACGCAGGCCGAACAGCCGTCGCAGGCCGGGCGATAGGCGATCATCTGGCTGCGGCGGAAACCCGAGTGGGTTAGCGCTTCGTTGAGCGGCTGGGCAAGCGAGCCCGTCAGCCGCGCGAAGACTTTCCGTTCGGTACGGCCGGGCAGATAGGGGCAAGGCCCCCCGGGCGTGAGGAAGAATTGCGGTACGCGCGCTGTTCTCTGGTCGGTCACTGGCGCATCCACGAGTCCTGCCTGACTGATTATGACTATGAAACGCGTGTCTGCGCCAGTGCGAATGCGGCGAAGCGTCCCGGCTTTTGGGCGGACCGCGCCTCGCCTGGTTCCTTTAGCGAAACCGGCCGCGCGCGCGCATTAACCAGAAATTGATCTTGTACGCTATAATAACGCTGCTTATATTCCCGCGGCTCAAGGAATAATGCAGTGCAGCAATTCGATCGCGATCTGATGCTTCTCCTCAACGATGTCGCGCGCCTCTTGCGGACCCGCTTCGACCAGCGCGCCCGTGCCCGCGGCATGACCCGCGCCCAGTGGGTGATCCTGGCGAGGGTGAATGCAAAGCCGGGCTTGTCGCAAAACGAGCTGGCGTCGCTCCTGGAAGTCGAGCCGATCAGCGTCGGCCGGCTCCTGGACCGGCTCGAATCGCGCGGCCTGGTGGAGCGCCGGCCCGATCCGGCAGACCGGCGCATATGGCGCCTGCATCTGTTGCCGTTCGCGGAACCTGTGCTCGAAGAGATTTCCAAAGCGCGGGACACCCTGGGTGTGGAACTGCTTGCGGGCGTCGATGCGCAGACCCGCACGCAGATGGTCGACGCGCTGCTGCGCATGAAAGCCAATCTGACGGCCGAGCCGGCACCGGTGGCGGTGGGAGAATAGAATGGCCGCGATGCGAACGGATACCGCGTCTCCCTATGCCGCGACGGATGAACTTGCTTCCGGTGACCGTTGGCTGGCGCGGCTGAACGCCGACCGCAATCTCTTGCGGCGGCTGCTGATGATCGGCGGCGTCGCCGTGGTGGTGGTTGCCTCGCTCGCCTTCTGGCTCATGGGCGATCGCTACGTCGGCACCGATGATTCCTATGTGCATGCGGCGCAGCTGCTGGTCTCGACCGATGTTTCAGGTCTGGTCCAGGATGTAGAGGTGCGTCAGGGCGAGCCTGTGAACGCGGGCCAGGTGCTGTTCCGCATCGATCCGCGCCAGTTCCGGATTGCGCTCGACAATGCGAAGGCCAATCTCGGCCAGACGCGGCTGACGCTGCTTTCGATGAAAGACGACTACGAGCGCATGCGGAAGGATATCGCAGCGCAGGTATCGCAGGTCGCGCTCGATCAGGTCACCTTCAATCGCTACGCCGCGCTCCTGCGGCTGAACAGCATTGCGCAGGCGCAGTACGACCAGGCGCGTTTCACGCTGGCAACCGCGCAAAGCACGCTCGCCTCGCTGAAGGATCAGGCCGAAGTGCAACTCGCCAAGCTGGGCGGCAACATCGCCATCCCTGTCGAACAGCTGCCGCAATATCTCCAGGCCGAGGCGCAGGTCGATGAAGCGCAGCGCCAGCTCGACCATGCAACCGTGCGTGCACCTTTCGACGGCACGGTGACGGAAGTGGATTCGCTGCAGCCCGGCACGCTCGTCGTATCGGCGCTGTCCGCCTTCACGACCACAAGCGCAGTCGGCCTCGTCTCTAACAAAAACCTCTGGGTGGAGGCGAACATGAAAGAGACCGATCTCAACCATGTGCACCGTGGTGATCCGGTGGATGTGACGGTCGACACCTATCCGGGCCGCGTCTGGAAGGGCGAGGTGGACTCCATCAGCCCGACGACCGGCTCGGATTTCTCCGTGCTCCCGGCCGAAAACGCGAGCGGCAACTGGGTGAAGGTGACTCAGCGGGTGACCGTGAAAATTCGACTCGATCTGAAACCCGGTGACCCGCCGCTGCGGGCCGGCATGAGCACGTACGTCTCCATCGACACCGGCCACCGCCGCTGGTTCCGGCTGCTGTATGGATGATCGGGTTCGGCGTTTGGTGAGGGGCGGTGTTTTTTAACGCAGAGGTCGCCGAGGATTCGCCGCGGACGTGGAGGAACTTACTTGCGCGCTTCGCACGCTATTTATTCCACGTCCCCTGCGCAGCCTCCGCGCCCTCTGCGTTAAAATACGCTCCCGATTTCTGAAACCGCCTTCGACGAAAATTCCAGATCCCGAATCCCCAGATGAGAACCGCCGGTCACTCACACGAAGCATACACGAAGTTCGAACTTCGAATTGTCATGCTTTGCTCGATGGCCGGCACGCTCATGCAGGCGCTGGACAGCACCATCGCCAATGTGGCGCTGCCCTATATGCAGGGGAGCCTCGCCGCCTCGCGCGACCAGATTACCTGGGTGCTGACGTCCTACATCGTCGCTGCCGCCATCATGACGGCGCCGGTCGGCTGGATTGCCGCGCGTTTCGGCCGCAAGAACTTTGCCATCGTGTGTCTCGCCGGTTTCACGGTCGCCTCGATGATGTGCGGGGCGGCGCAGACGCTCGATGAGATGATCGTCTTTCGTCTCATCCAGGGGATATTCGGTGCCGCGCTGGCGCCGCTCTCGCAATCGATCATGCTCGATCTCTATCCGCCGGAGAAGCGCGGCAGCGTGATGGCAATCTGGGGCATGGGCGTGATGGTCGGGCCGATTCTCGGGCCGACGCTCGGCGGCTATCTGACCGACGCCTATGACTGGCGCTGGGTATTCTATGTCAATCTGCCGTTCGGCATCGCGGCGGTGACAGGCATCTGGTTCTTCCTGCGGGACACGCAGCGCGACGAGAGCCTGAAATTCGACTGGTTCGGTTTCGCCCTGCTCGGGCTTGGTCTCGGCGCGCTGCAGCTCATGTTGGACCGCGGCACCGACAAGGACTGGTTTTCCTCAAGCGAAATCGTGCTCGAAACGGTGCTGGCCGGGCTCGGGCTTTACCTCTTCGTCGTGCACATGCTCACATCGAAAAAAACCTTCGTGCCGCTGCAGATTTTCAAGGACCGCAATTTCGTGACGGCGCTGGTGCTGATGCTGCTCGTCTCGCTGATCATGCTCGCGAGTTCTGCGCTGCTTCCGCCCTATCTCGAGAATCTGGGCGGCTATACCGTCACCGAAACCGGACTGCTGATGGCGCCGCGCGGCATCGGCACGATGATCGCGATGGTCTTCGCCGGACGTCTCGCGCTCCGCCTGGATGCGCGCTACGTCATGGCGGTGGGTACCGCGGCTCTCCTGTGGAGCTTATGGGAAATGTCGCACTGGACGCCGGAGATCGCGCCTTGGTGGCTCGCCACCGTGCCATTCGTGCAGGGCGTCGGTATGGGGCTGATCTTCGTACCGATGAATCTGATCGCCTTCTCGACCCTGCCATCCATATTCCGTACCGACGGCTCGGCCATGTTCAACCTGATGCGCAATGTGGGCAGTGCCATCGGCGTCTCCATCACCACCACGATGCTCGCCGACAGCATCCAGACGGTGCACGCGCAGTTGGCGGCCCACGCCACCCCGTTCAATCGCGCGCTCGCCGCGGACGCGCCCAGCCTCTACTGGAACCTCCAGCTGCCGTTCGGCGCCGGCCAGCTCGACGCAGTCGTGCAGTACAACGCGCAGATCATCGCCTATGCGAACGATTTCCTCTTCATGTTTTTTGTCTCGCTGCCCGCGCTTTTCGTCCTGTTCCTTATGCGCCGGCCTTCGCTGCTGGGGCACCCGCCGCAGATTGAAGTGATGGAGTAGGTGTCAGCGAAGCAGAGCACCTTGGCGACGTGGCGTCCTGGCGGTTAACTGGCTTCTGAAATGCGAGAAGGAGAACACCGATGCCGCTGCGTGTTGCTTTCATCGGGCTCGGCGTCATGGGCTATCCGATGGCGGGGCATCTGGCCCGCGCGGGTCACGAGGTGACGGTCTTCAACCGCACCTCGAACAAAGCCCAGCTCTGGGGCGATGAGTATGGCGGGCGCGCGGCGTCCTCGCCAGCCGCAGCGGCGGAGAAAGCGGAGGTCGTGCTCGCCTGCGTCGGCCGGGATGCGGATGTCGATGCGGTGACGCGCGGCAAAAATGGCGCGTTTCAGGCCATGAAGCCGGGCGCGGTGTTCGTGGATCACACAACGGCCTCCGCCGCCATCGCGCGCGAACTTGCGGAAGCGGCCAAATCCCGCGGCCTCGGATTCGTCGATGCGCCGGTCTCGGGGGGCGAGCAGGGAGCGCGCAACGGCAAGCTCACCATCATGTGTGGCGGCAGCGAAGCCGATTACGAAAAAGCGGCGCCGGTGATGCAGACCTATGCACGCCACTGCCAGCGAATGGGCGAAGCGGGTGCAGGCCAGCTGACGAAGATGGTCAACCAGATCTGCATTGCCGGAATCGTGCAGGGGCTTTCGGAAGCGTTGAGTTTCGCGCGCGCGGCCGGGCTCGAGCCACAGGCCGTGGTGGATGTGATTTCGAAGGGCGCGGCCCAATCCTGGCAGATGGAGAACCGCCATGCGACGATGCTCGAGGGCAAATTCGATCACGGCTTCGCGGTAGAATGGATGCGCAAGGACCTCGCCATCTGCCTCGATGAATCGCGGCACAACGGTGCCTCGCTCGCGCTCGCCGCGCTGGTGGACCAGTTCTACGGCGAGGTCGAGCGCATGGGTGGCCCGCGCTGGGACACGTCAAGTCTCTTCGTGCGCACCGAGGCGCTGCGCCGCGGCCGCGAATAAGCGCGGCCATCGGTGATCAGTTCTGGCTGAGCGCGTGTAGCTGGAATTCGCGAATGAATCGCTGTTCCGCAAACCTGCGGCGCTCCCATTCGTGTTTCGTGCGACAGATCTGCTGGTTGATGACGGTACCTTGATAATAGAAATAGTGACACACGACCGGATTGGTCTGCTGCTCCACCGCGACCGGCTGGGCGGTTCCTGCGGTGTTTCCGGGTTCGGCGGCAACGCCTGCCAACGGCGCCAGAATTGCCAGTGCCGAAACGAGGCCAATCAGCTGAATGCGCATGGGTTCCTCCATGAATCTTGC
This sequence comes from Rhizomicrobium sp., assembly GCA_036266955.1. Taxonomy (GTDB): domain Bacteria; phylum Pseudomonadota; class Alphaproteobacteria; order Micropepsales; family Micropepsaceae; genus Rhizomicrobium. The sequence goes on along the minus strand of DATAWY010000047.1, from coordinate 34,400 downwards.
GTAAGGAGTCTGGCGCCGTTCGGGACAGATACTCAAGGGTGGCCGGCACACGCTTGCGTGATTCGCTATCACGTCCGAGTGATCCGCACGGTACTGGTCGGCATGCGGGACTGCCCCGGGTCTGCTCGACTATCTCGGACTGCCGACCGAGAGCGGCGAACCCGAGCCCGGCGCGAGCATGGGACAGGGGCTTTACCGGATCAGCCGCGCAAAAGCCGGGCGGCGTCGCGGGCAAAATAGGTGAGAACGCCCGAGGCGCCCGCGCGCTTGAAGGCGATAAGGCTTTCGAGCATGGCGCTTTCGCGTTCAAGCCAGCCGCGCTCCGCCGCCGCAACGAGCATCGCGTACTCGCCCGACACCTGGTAGGCGAAGGTCGGCACCTGGAACATATCCCTGACCCGCCGCAAAACGTCCAGATAGGGCATTCCGGGTTTCACCATGACCAGGTCCGCGCCCTCCGCGATGTCGAGCGCGACTTCCCGCAGGGCTTCGTCGCTGTTGGCCGGATCCATCTGATAGCTGCGCTTGTCACCGGTCAGGGCTTTTGCGGAACCGACCGCCTCGCGAAACGGGCCGTAGAAGGCGGAGGCATATTTGGCCGCATAGGCCATGATAAGCGTGTCCCTGAATCCGCGCTCTTCGAGCGCCGAGCGGATTGCGCCGACACGCCCGTCCATCATGTCGGACGGCGCAACGATATCGCAGCCGGCTTCCGCCTGGATCAGAGCCTGGCGGGCAAGAATTTCCACTGTCTCATCGTTCGCGACCCTGTCGCCGATAAGCACGCCATCGTGACCATGCGTCGTGTAGGGATCCAGCGCCACGTCACACATTACGCCAATCCCGGGCACCGCCTGTTTGATCGCACGCACGGCGCGGCACACAAGATTGACCGGGTTCAGGGCTTCGCGTCCGTCGCCGGTCTTGAGGCCAGTCTCGGTGTGGGGAAAGAGCGCGACCACGGGAATGCCGAGCACCGCGGCTTCTTGGGCAGCTCCAACAGCCTGATCAATACTCAACCGTTCGACTCCCGGCATTGCATAAATGGGTTCGTGACGGTTTTCCCCCTCGATGAGGAACAGCGGCCAGATCAGATCCCCGGGCGAGAGGGTTTGCTCGGCAACGAGTCGCCGCGTCCACGCGTGCTGCCGCAGGCGCCGCATGCGCAGCGCGGGATAGGCCGAAGAAATCATTCCCGGAAGAACTCCCGAAACCGCTCTGCATTCGCAGGATTGAAGGCTTCATTACGCACACATCACCTCCCGTAACAGTTCAGAAAATCGCTCTTTGGCCTTACGTGTGGCCATGACCCGATGCTTTTCTCCTGGCTGCTCACGACTGTAGGACATCGGTGCTCCACAGGCTATTCGCGCATTGACGCGCCAGGCGCCGGCCCGTATCACGGCGGATCGGCGGGCAGGCAGTTCATGGACTTCGAACGGAATGAAGATCAGCGTGCGGTCGATGCGGCGGTCTGCCTGGAGACAGAGCTGGAGGCCGCCCGGCTGATGATCCGGAACGCCGCCACGGCGCTCGACCGGCGTGATCCGGACGTCTCCATGCTGTGCGCCATGGCGAAGCGTTTCCCCAGCGACGCCGGAATTGCGGTCACCAACGAAGCGCTCCAGCTTCACGGCGGCTATTGCCGTCTCAAGGATTTTCCTGGCGGACGGCATGTGCGCGATCTTCGCGTGCATCAAATCCTGGAAGGTACCAACGAGATCATGCGTGTGATTGGGGCGCAGGAAATGTTCCGGCAATGAGCGCGCACGAAGACGCCGAGGTTCTCTTCGAACAACGTAGCGCGCTCGGTTTGATTACCCTCAACCGTCCCAGGGCGCTGAATGCGCTCACGCGGGGCATGTGCGTCGCGATGGATGCCCAACTCGTCCGCTGGCGGGATGATGATGCGATCCGGGCGGTGGTCATCCGCGGCGCGGGCGAACGCGCCTTCTGCGCCGGCGGCGACATCCGTATGCTCTACGAGGCGGGCCGGGCAGGCGGCTCCGGCGCGACGGACTTCTACCGCGCGGAATACCGGCTGAACGCGCGGATCAGGCACTTCCCGAAGCCATATATTTCGCTCTTGCATGGTATCGTGATGGGAGGCGGCGTTGGTGTGTCGGTGCACGGCAGCCACCGCGTCGCCGACGCGAGCGCCGTTTTTGCCATGCCGGAAACCGGGATCGGGCTTTTTCCCGACGTCGGCGGAAGTTATTTTCTTCCGCGGCTGCCGGGCGAAATCGGCATGTATCTCGCGCTGACGGGATCGCGGCTTCAGACTGCAGACATGCTGTTTGCGCAGGTGGCTACGCATTCGGTAGCCGCCAGGAACTGGGAAATGCTGATCGACCGGCTTGCAGCGGGCGAGCCGCCCGATGCGGCGCTTGCCGGACTGCCGAACGAACCTGGCGCGTCGTCACTTCCGGAAGATCTCGAGGCGATCGACCGCTGTTTTGCGCACGGCTCGGTGGAGGCGATCCTGGCGTCGCTGGACGAGGACGAAAGCACATGGGCGCCGCTCGCGGCGATCACGATCCGGATGAAATCTCCGACCAGCGTGAAGATCACCTTCCGTCAGTTGCGTGAGGGAAAATCGCTCGCCTTCGACGATTGCATGCGCATGGAGTTTCGCATGGTCAATCGCGTCATGGGTGGAAATGATTTCTACGAGGGCGTGCGCGCGACGATCATCGACAAGGACAACGAACCGGTATGGCGCCCCGAGACGCTGCCAGAAGTGTCCGATTCCGATGTGGAGGCCTATTTCGCGTCCCTCGGGGAGAGAGAGTTGGAGCTGCGATAATGCAGATTTCTCCCCAAGCGCCACAGATCCAGGAAGGAGATGCTCGATGACCGGCATCGCCTTCATCGGCCTCGGCAATATGGGCGGTCCGATGGCGCGCAATTTGCTGCGTGCCGGGCATTCCGTGACCGCCTTCGATGTGAGCCCCGCGGTTCTGGAGCCGGTGCTGCAAGCGGGTGCGCGGCGCGCGGAAACGGCGGCAGAGGCGGTGAAGGACACGGATGTCGTCATCACCATGCTGCCGGCGGGACAGCATGTGCGAAGCGTTTATCTGGATCGCGGCGTGCTCGCGCATGGCAGGAGCGGTGCGCTTCTCATCGACAGCTCGACCATCGATATCGATTCGGCGCGGGTGGTTCACGACGCGGCTGCAAAGGCAGGTTTCGATTTTCTCGACGCACCCGTCTCCGGCGGCGTCGGGGGCGCCGAAGCGGCAACGCTCACGTTCATGTGCGGGGGCAGCGAAAAGGCTTTTGAACGCGGCAGTCCCGTTCTGGAGAACATGGGCAAGCGCATCGTGCTGGCCGGCGGCGCTGGTGCCGGTCAAGCCGCGAAAATCTGCAACAACATGCTCCTTGCGATTTCCATGATCGGCACCTGCGAGGCGTTCGTGCTGGCAGAAAAGCTGGGGCTCGACGCACAGAAGCTGTTCGAGATTTCGTCCATTTCGTCGGGACAATGCTGGTCTCTTTCGACCTATTGTCCCGTGCCCGGACCTGTTCCCTCGGCGCCATCCAATCGCGGCTATCAGGGGGGCTTCGCGGCCGGGCTGATGCTGAAGGACCTCAGGCTCTCGCAGACTGCCGCCCAATCGGCCGGCGCCATCACGCCCCTTGGCGCCGAAGCCACCCAGCTCTATTCCCTCTTTGCCGCCAAGGGCCAGGCGGGCCTCGACTTCTCCGGCATCATCCGCATGCTGCGCGGCGAACTCTGATTTACCCGCCCTTAAGAGTCCGCGCGTAACTTCCCACAAAATAACTCCTGGTGGGTGTTGGGTGCGATGACGGCAATGGTAAAGCCGCAGCTTCACGTCGCGGCACGCGAAGAGGATCAGCCGCTCCGCAAGCGGTATCTCGAAATGCTCAGCCTCATCGAGCGGCTGCACCGGCAGCTCCTTGACGTGATCAAGGACGAACTCGACCGGCGCGACGAGCGCGAAATCAACAGCGTCCAGGCGCTTTTGCTGTTCAATGTCGGCGACCAGGAGCTGAGCGCGGGCGAATTGCGCACCCGCGGCCATTATCTCGGGTCGAACGTGTCCTACAATCTGAAGAAGCTGGTCGAATCCGGGTATGTCCATCACGCGCGCTCGAATATCGACCGCCGGTCCGTTCTCGTTCGGCTCACGCCGAAGGGCGACGCCGTCCGCGACATGCTGGCTGCTCTGTTCGAGCGTCACCTCGGCTCCCTGGAAGCCGTCGGCAATATCGGTGTAAGCGAACTCGAAACGATCAGCGGCAGCCTGCGCCGCCTCGAGCGCTTCTGGATCGATCAGGTCCGTTTCCAGCTCTGACGCGCCCTTTCGCGAAGGCGCCCGCCGTCCGCGCGCATATTTCGCATTGGTGCCGGCCGGCCGCCCGGGGTATTCTGCCACATCGGGGTAAAGGAGGGGGCCGGCCCGTGAGGCGCAATTGACCTATCCGTACAAGGCCAGGTTTCGCGAGACGCTTGCCGGATTGAGGCGTGAAAGCCGCTATCGCGTGTTCGCCGATATCCTGCGCCGCAGCGGGGCATATCCCGAGGCGGATCTTTACTCCGGACCGGAATCGCGCCCCATCACGGTGTGGTGCAGCAACGACTATCTGGGCATGAGCCAGCATCCCAAGGTGATTGCGGCCATGCGCGAGGCGGCGGCGCTGCATGGAGCAGGTTCGGGTGGAACGCGCAACATTTCCGGGACCACCCATTACCATGTGCAGCTTGAACGGGAACTGGCCGAGCTCCACGGCAAGGAGGCGGCGCTGCTGTTCACCTCCGGGTTCATCTCGAACGATGCCACTCTGTCGACGCTGACAAAGCTCCTGCCGGGTCTGGTGATCTTTTCCGATGCGCTCAATCATGCTTCGATGATTGAGGGCATCCGGCGCGGTGGCGGCGACAAACGCGTGTTCCGTCACAACGATCTCGCCGATCTGGAGGCGCACCTCGGTTCCGTCGATCCTGCGACGCCCAAACTGATCGCATTCGAGTCCGTCTATTCCATGGACGGAGATTTCGGGAACATCTCCGGCGTCTGCGATCTTGCCGAGCGCCACGGCGCGCTCACCTACCTGGACGAGGTCCACGGCGTCGGACTCTACGGTCCGCGGGGCGCTGGCGTGGCTGCGCGGGACGGTGCAATGGAACGCATCGACATCGTGGAGGGGACGCTTGCCAAGGCGTATGGGGTGATGGGCGGCTATATCGCGGGCAATGCCGACATCATTGATTGCGTCCGCTCTTATGCGCCCGGATTCATCTTCACGACTTCGCTGCCGCCCGCGGTTGCGGCCGCGGTGCTCGCGAGCGTCCGGCATCTAAAGGAGAGTGACGCCGAACGGACCGCGCTTCAGGAACGGGCTGCGCGGCTGAAGCGTCTGTTTTCGGAAGCGGGGCTGCCGGTCATGGACTCGCCCAGCCATATCGTGCCGGTGATGGTCGGGGACGCGGCGCTTTGCAAGTCCGTCTCCGACACGCTGCTGTGCGATCACGCGATCTTCGTGCAACCGATCAACTATCCCACCGTACCGCGCGGCGCCGAACGGCTGCGTTTTACGCCGTCGCCCAACCACTCGGACGAGAGGATGGAAGTGCTGGTTCGCGCCCTGGACGAGGTGTGGACGGCGCACAAGCTCGATCGCGCGGCTTAGGGACGGCGGCCGGCGGCATTGTCCTGCGAGACGACGGAAGAACTCAGCTGCGGCGCCGGCTCTTGGTCGCCGGAGCGCTGCGGCCCAATCCAATCTTCTTGGCGAATTCGGATCGCTGCGCCGCATAATTGGGCGCGACCATGGGATAGTCCGCCGGAAGGCCCCACTTCGACCGATATTCTTCGGGCGTAAGGCCATACCTCGAGCGAAGATAGCGCTTCAGCATTTTCAGTTTCTTGCCGTCTTCCAGACAAACGATGTATTCGGGCGTCACCGATTTCTTCACGCCGATTGCAGGCTTTTGCGCGGTTGGCAGTTCGGCGCCCGTGCAGCCGGCAAGTCCGCCGAGCGTTGCGTGAATGCTTTTGATCATACCGGGAATCTCGGAGATCGGCGTCGGATTGTTGCTGACATAAGCCGCGACGATATCGCTGGCGAACTTGATCAGTTCGTCCGCTTTCGAGGAATGCCCGTCACTGGCGTTGCTCATGGCTTTACCTTCACCGCTGCGGATTTTGTCACCGGCCGATTTGTATTGGCTTCGCATGGCCGAAATCAAGCAGAAAGGAACTTATTGCGGGCCGTTCACAAAAAGGATGCATATTTCTCCTTCTACGTGCATGGGGACAGCCGCTGAAGATGCAGCATGACTCGAATTCTCGATTGGTCCTGCGGATTGTGCCCGCATTCGTCAAGAGAATAGTATTCGGCCTTTACAGGAAATTCCTCCCTCGATCATGTCCTTGCCTGTCGTTTTCATGGCGACGCCGCGGCAAGAATGCGAGACAAGGGCGCCGCGCCATTCCGTCAGGACCGGACCGGCCCAGCCCCATTAATCATGAAGCCCAAGCGCGGCCAAGCGATTAGCCCGTTCCTTGTCCCATCCAGTGCTTCTCCAAGGCTCCACCAATCAGGCCGAGTTTGCGGAACGCGAGCTTCACGGTGCCCTTTTGCCGGCCGCCAGCGCATACCACAAACCTCTTTCCACTATCGTTATAGTATAGTATGTGGATTTTGTCGCATAGGAGAACGCCTCATGCATTTCCTGAGCACGATCAATGCACTTTATTCGCTGTCGGGATTCGCCGTCGGCCTTCTGGTCGGCCTCACCGGCGTCGGCGGGGGATCGCTCATGACGCCGCTTCTGGTCCTTTTATTCGGCATCCATCCGACGACGGCCGTCGGCACGGACCTGCTCTATGCCGCCGCCACAAAGACGGTGGGCACCGCCGTTCATGGAGCAAGCGGCACGGTGGATTGGCGAATCGTGGGGCGGCTTGCCGCGGGAAGCGTGCCGACCACGGTGCTGACGCTGCTGGTCCTGGCGCGGGCCGGCGCGCAGAGCGGAGCGGCCAATCACGTCATCACCTTTGTTCTCGGCATCGCCCTGATCGCAACGGCGATCGCAATCCTGTTCCGCCGCGTGATCCTGAACTATTTCAGCCGGCGGGGCGGAGAGGCTGACCCGCGGCGAACCGCAGTGTTTACGGTCGTTCTCGGCGCGATTCTGGGTGTGCTGGTCTCACTCTCCTCCGTGGGTGCGGGAGCCATCGGCGTGACCGTCCTCCTCGTGCTTTATCCCGCGCTGCCGGCGAGCAAGCTTGTCGGCTCCGACATCGCCCATGCTGTTCCGCTCACGCTGATCGCCGGCGTCGGCCACTGGATGATCGGTTCGGTGAACTTTTCTCTGGTGTTCTCCCTGCTCACGGGTTCGATTCCCGGTATCATCGTGGGCAGCCTGATCTCCACGCGCATGCCCGACAAATTCCTGCGGCCGATCCTGGCGTCCTCACTCGCGCTCGTCGGCGGAAGGCTGATTTTCTAGAATGCGCTCGATTTCCGGGGGGGGGCATTGAGCGGGCTAACGCCGTACCCGTCTTGCTCACGCTGATCGCTCGGGTCGTATGCGGTGTCGGCGGGCCATCGCCCCAAGCGTTGCGGCAAATTTCTCGCGCAATGAGGGAGGGCCCAGCACTTCGACGTCTCCACAAAGCCGCATCAGTTCGCGCACGCCATGCGCTTCCGATTCGACCGGAATCGTGCAGCGCATCCAGGGCGACAACCGGATATCGGCTTGGCCGCGCCAGACACCGGCTTCATAGGCGCGCGAGGATTTTTCCCAATGTGCGGCCAGATCGAAATTTCTTGGCCGTTCAAAGGCTTCTTCCGTGATCTGCACGTCGGCGATGTTCGCCACGCGGTAGGTGCGGACGGACTTTCCACCTTGGGCGACGAGGTATCAGACGCCGGCCTTGAGCACGAGCCCGAGCGGGGCCAGCCTGCGCAGCCGGCTCTCGCTTTCGCCTGCTGGCCGATAGCGAAGCTTCAGCGTCTGTGCGTCCCAGACCGCCCGCGCCACGGTTTGCAATGAGGGCTGCGGATCGGAAGCCCGGAACCATGGCGCGGGATCGAGATGGAAGCGCGCTGCAATGCGTTCGGCGCCCGGCTGCGCATGGGCGGGCAGGGCGGACAGCAGCTTCAGCCGCGCCGCGGACAGCACGTCCGCAAGTCCCAGCTGCGCAGCGGGTCCGGGCAGGCCCGTGAGAAACAACGTCTCCGCCTCGGGCTGCGTCAGGCCGGTGAGTTTCGTGCGATAGCCGTCCATCAGCGCGAAGCCGCCGCTGCTGCCGCTTTATGGTTCCTCGATCGCGTCCACACGGTCGGGGTAGAAGGCGAGGTGGTCCTTGATAGCTGCGACCGCCTCGTAGGGGTGCTCATATGTCCAGGCTGCATTGTCGCTGCGGCCGGCGCCGATCGGAATGCTGTAATAGGCGCAATCGCCCTTGTACGGGCAGTGGGTGGCATGGCCGGTCCGCGCAAGCACATCCATGTCGACATCGCTTCTCGGGATGTACTGGACGGGCGGGTAATTCGCCTCATGCAGCGTGAGCGCAGCGCGCGTATCCGCCACCACACGCCCTGCGACCCGGACGGTGACGCGCTTGGGATTGGGCGCGATCGCAATCGGGTGATCCGGCCCCGGGATTCTCATCGTGTCGTTCCCATTGACAGGCTTTCCTTCCGAATGATTGAATTCCCCGGAAAATGCAAGTGGTGCCGAGAGCGACAATGTCCAGGCAGGTTCTCTTAATTTCCGCCGCGCTCGCAGGCATTCTGGCGACCGGTCCCGCCATGGCCAAGAGCATGCTGTACCAGATTGTGCTGGTCACCGGGAGCAGGTCGACCAATGTCTTTGGAATCAACGACCACGCTGTTGCGACGGGCAGCTGGCTGGATGTCAGCGGTGTCGAGCATGGTTACGTCGGCGTTCCCGACGGCGCCGGTTACACCACGTTCGACGATCCCACCGATCCCGGTACGGAACCACGCGGCATCAATGACGGCGGCTATATCATGGGTTTTGACAATTCGCAGAACCGTTCGCCGGAGGCCTATATTCCGTTCGAGCGCGCGCCGGACGGTACGATTACCAATGTGACCATGGGCGGCGCCACGCTGAACAACCTGGTCCAGGGCATCAACAACAACAAGAAGAAGAACGAGTTCACGGGCAGCTATTACAACAAGTCTCTCAATGTCGTCGGCTATGTCGGGAAGAGCGCGGCATTCACAAAAGGCATCAGGCTGAAAGGCATCGCGAACTCGGGCGTCGCTGGCCGCGGGATCGACACGGCGGGCGACATCGTTGGCTGGTACCTCGACAACGCCGGTGTCGAGCACGGATTCCTGCTCAGCCGCGGCAACGCCTCGACAATCGACTACAGTGGCGCCGCCTACACGGTTCTCGAGGGCATCAACGACAAGGGCGTCATCAGCGGGTACTATGACGACAAGTCCGGCATCATCCACGGCTTCACCTATGACATAGCAGCGAAGACCTTCCACGAGATCAAGGTTCCGGGAGCGCGGTCGTTTGTGCAGGCATGGGGCATCAACGACAAGGGCTGGGTCGCGATCGCGTCGGATGTGGGCAATTACGTCTATTGCCCGTCGGACAAGGATTGCGTGGCCACCGGCTTCGTGTTCCGGCGGCCACTCCAGAAGTTGCACCCGCTCCTTCCCTGAACCGTTCAGATTTTTCAGGCGGACGAGCACCGACCGAAGGATTTCAGGGTTCGGTCTTATTGCATCTCAGAATCAATCTCTATAGGTTGCCAAGGTCCTCAGGGAGGGCTTCTCGTGCGCCAATGGTCAGGCTTCGCGCGATCCGCGAGCCTCGCGCTGCTTTTTCTGCTGCTTGTTCCTTGCGCCGCGCTGGCGGCATCGAATGATCCGTGTCCGCGGCCGGCCCAGGGCAGTGTCGTCGTGGCGCCGCCCGATCTCTACAGCCAGAACGGCGTCCTCAGCGTGGCGCTGAATTATTACACCACGGTGGACCAATGGGGACGCACGCTTTTCTGCTATTCGACGCCGGACGGATTGGAAGCGCCGACGCTGCACGTCAATCCCGGCGATACGCTGGAGGTCAGGCTGACGAACGATGAACTTACGACGACCGGCAGCGGGGCGGCCGCGCGGGAGAATGAGCTGGCCCTGCAGTCGCTGGGATCGGGAGGAGAGACTGTTTCCGCGGCGAAGGACGCGTGCGGCGCCACGATCATGTCGGTCCTGTCCGTCAACATTCATTTTCACGGGATGAATGTCTCCCCGAAATGCCACGGCGACGAAGTCATTCGCACGCTCGTCAATCCGAACCAGTCGTTCAGCTATAAGATCAGGGTTCCCGACGACGAACCGCCGGGAATGTACTGGTACCACGCCCATGTTCACGGCATCTCCAACGCCGCAGTGGAGGGCGGGGCTTCTGGTGCGATCGAAGTCGAGGGCATCGCCAATCTGCAGCCGGCAGTGCAGGGTTTGCCCCAGCGTTTCCTCGTCATCCGGGATCAGCCGCTGGCCTATCCGCCGAGCGGGCCGCTACTGAAGCAGGCGCCGTACTGGGACGTTTCGCTCAATTATGTCCCCGTTTCCTATCCGGGTTACGTGCCCGGGATCATCCAGATGCAGCCCGGCGCGCGGGAGTTCTGGCGCGTGGTCAATGCCGCTGCGGATACCGTCATGGATTTGCAGCTCCTCTATGACGGAAAAGCTCAGCCGCTGCAGATCGTGGCGCTCGACGGGGTTCCGACGGGATCACAGGATGGCACGCAGCAGGGCACGATCATCACCCAGCATGACATTCTGATTCCGCCGGCAGGCCGTGCCGAATTCATCGTCACCGGACCGTCGGCGAGCGTGAAGAACGCGGTTTTCTGGACCAACCACATCGACACCGGTCCCGCCGGCGATGTGGATACGGCCCGGCCGCTCGCGAAGATTCAGCTCACCAACGATCTCAGGAAGATTCCGAAGGCGCTGCTGGCAACCGGAGCCCCGGCGCATGCGCAGCGTTTTGCCGGAGTGACGGATGACATGGTCACCGCTCACCGCACGCTGTATTTTGATGAAAAGATCGCGCAGACCATCAAGAACCCGTCCGGCGGCATGATCTTTACCATTACGGTAAAGGGCCAGCCCGAGATACCGTACACACCCTACGAGCCGCCCGCCATCACCACCTACCGCGGGGCGGTCGAGGACTGGACGATTCAAAATCACACGCAAGAGGTGCATGAGTTTCACATCCACCAGATCCATTTCCAGCTGCTGGCGGTGAACGGCATACCCGTACCGCCCGAAAGGCGGCAATGGTACGACACTTACCAGGTGCCGTATTATACGGGAACCGGCCCCTGGCCGAGCATCAAGGTGCGAATGGATTTCCGCGGAGCGGTTGCAGGGGAGTTCGTCTATCATTGTCACATTCTCGATCATGAGGACGCCGGCATGATGGCGAATATCCTTGTCGAACCATTGGCGCCGCCCAGAGGGGCCAGGCGGGAACTGCCCACGCATCAGGCGAGTCTGACTCGCAAAGGCCCCGGCAGGGCGGGCGCTCCAACGCACGTGTAGGATCGCGGGTGCGGATCGTGCGAGTTTCGAACGGGTGAATTGCCGGTGCCCTGACCCGCAATGGTCTACGCCCCGAATGTATCGCAAGCAGATTTGATGCGCGATCCATTTCAGCTCGGATAGGATTGGGACTTTCAATCCAAGCGCTGGTGTGAGGCGGTCCGTAGTTCGAATGAGACGGACCGGTCCGTTCTCACGCCGCTTTTCGCGGACTTTCCTTGAGCAGCCCGAGCCGAAGCAGGCTTTCCGCTGTGGCGACGAGGGCGTCTTCGCGCGAACGCGGCGACCAACCGAGCAGGCGACTCGCCTTGGCGCCCGTGGCGTTCTTCGTCTTGCCCAGCTCTGGAATGATTTGCTTGACCGCAGGATCGGCAAGAGCGGCCAGGCGCACGACAAAATCCGGCAATCGGCGCAGGGGCACGCGGCGCGCGGCGGCGCCGAGCCGCGCCTTCAACACTTTCGCCATGTCGAGGATCGACATGAAGTCTCCCGAGACGGCGAGGAAGCGCTCGCCTTTCGCTGCCGGGCTCGTCATGGCGCGCAGATGCAGCTCTGCCACGTCGCGCACATCGACGACACCAAAGCTGAGGCGCGGGCAGCCGGGCATCGCGCCATCCATCAGCCGCTGCACGAGAAGTATCGACGTCGAATAATCGGGCCCGAGCACCGGGCCGAAAACGCCAACCGGATTGATGACCGACAATTCCAGCTCACCCCCTTCGCGCGCGATGAAATCCCACGCCGCGCGTTCGGCCAAAGTCTTCGATTTCGCGTAAGGCATCACGTCGGTCCCATTCGGGTCCGTCCAGCTCGTTTCGTCGAAGGGGGCGGCCTGCGGCGGTTTGCCGTAGCCGACCGCCGCGAAAGAGGAGGTGAGAACGACTCGTTTGACGCTCGCGTCGCGCGCGGCGCGCAGAACCCGGAGCGCGCCTTCACGGGCGGGCACGATCAGCTCGTCCGCATTTTTCGGTACGTTCTGCGGAAAGGGCGAGGCGATGTGGAGCACATATTCGCAGCCGGCAATCGCCTGCGGCCATCCCGCATCGCTTTCGAGGTCAGCGGCAAAGAAGGCGAGCCGTTCGCCGGGTTCCACGTCACCCTCCCGGAGCATCATGCGCACGTCGGTTTCGCGCCGGAGATTGCGCAGTGTCGTATGCACCGCGTGCCCCGCCGCGAGCAACTGGAGGATGCAACGGCCGCCAATGAATCCGGACCCACCGGTTACAAGTACAGTGCTCACGAAGTTCCTCCCCGGCGCAGTGTCGGTCGGCACCATATCCAATCCGTCCGGAGGACGCATGAGGGAACGGCGGGATTTTGCGCCGCTTGCGAGACTGGGCGTTGCGCCTGCAGATCGCGATAATCTGGCGACTCGAATGGAGGTTCCGCGTGCGTCTGCTTGAGTTCGATCACGCGATTTTGCGTCGGCCGGGCCGGAGCGTCGTAAACGGCCTGCGCTCCGATCGGGCGGCTGCGCCGGTTTACGAGCGCATTCTCGCGGTGCATTCTGCCTATGCTGCTGCATTGCGACCGCTTCCGGGTCGTGGTGGTTCCCACGGGCGAAGAGGGGGCTGCCAGCGCCCTCAGGGTCAGGGGTGACGTTTTCCTGGGCGACTGCTTCCCGCGAAGTTGCGATCTGGTTGTGCAGCTCGGTTTTGAGATCCAACCGCTGCCCGTAACGGAGGTGGCAAAGCTGGACGCCGGCCTGTCCTGCATGTCGCTACGCTGGCTTGCCGGGCACTGATGACCGGCGCGAAATCAGGTATGGCTGCAACTTTTGGGACGTGCCAGACGGGTTGCTTCTTTGTTTTTTGCTCGTAAGAATGCCACGATGTGCGGCGGTTGCCGCGGGCTCATTCACAACGGGGGTTTCGATGTTTCGCGGATTTTATTCGTCACACAGGCTTGTTGTGGTCTGCGCTTCGGCAATTGCCATGCTCGTTCCCGCAGGCGGCGCGTCAGCGAGGCCATTCCACCTCCTCTATACATTCCAGAATTTCACGGACGGCGACGAGCCCCATGCGGGGCTCATCAAGGATGCTCAGGGCAATTACTACGGCACGAGCTTTTCCGGCGGTACGTCGGGGAATGGAAACGGCACCGTGTTCACGCTGGCGCCGGACGGGACGGAGACCGTGCTGCACTCGTTCACCGACGGTCCCGACGGCGAATATCCGGGCGCGCCCCTGATCATGGACAGCGCCGGCAATCTCTATGGCACGACCCAGGAAGGCGGGGTCGCCGGCGGCTGCAACAACTTCGGCTGCGGCGTGGTGTTCGAGATGACGCCCGGCGGTACCGAGACTGAACTCTATACGTTCAGCGGCGGCGCCGACGGCGCCTTCCCCATGTCGGCGCTGCTCGCGGATAAGAAGGGTGATTTTTACGGAACGACAGACGGTGGCGGTACGGACGAATGGGGGACTGTATTCGAGGTTTCGTCGAGCGGGAGCGAGACGGTGCTTCATTCCTTCGCGGGTGGCAGCGACGGGAACGGTCCGCAAGCCGGGCTGATCGCGGACAAGAGCGGCAATATGTATGGCACGACCAAGCAGGGCGGGGGAGCCTGTTCGGGATTCGGCTGTGGTATTATCTTCCAAGTCACGCCGAAGGGCACCGAAACCGTGCTCTACGCTTTCACGGGCGGAACCGACGGTGGAAACCCCGTTGCGAGTCTGATCCGGGACAAATCGGGTAATCTGTACGGCACGACGGAATTCGGCGGACTCGCCGGCGGTTGCGGCGGATCCGGATGCGGCACAGTATTCAAGCTCGCACCCAGCGGCGCATTGAGCGTGCTCTACACGTTCACGGGTGGTAGCGATGGCGGCCAGCCGGTCGCCGCGCTTGTGAGCGACAAGGAAGGAAACCTCTACGGCACGACGTTGTTCTGGGGCGCCGGATACGGCGTCGTGTTCGAGCTCACGCCACATGGCAAGGAGCGTGTGCTGCATTCCTTCACCAATGGCGACGACGGTGCCTATCCCTGGGGAGCGCTGCTGAAGGACGGGAAAGGATTCGCCAGCACCGCATCCGGCGGCGGCGCAACCGATTTCGGCACGGTGTTCAAAGTTCGCAAGTAAGCGGCGTCGCGCGAATGACGTTGATTGCAACGCCCGTGATGTTTCTCGGCCGCGGCCGCGTTAAGGGGGCGGCGGTGGATCTCGCAGCCAGCCGCGACGAACGCGCAATAAAAGCGCCATGAACGCGACCCGGTCACGTGAAATCTACGATTTCACGGTCACCACGCTTTCCGGCCAGGACAGAAAACTCGCTGAGTTCAGGGACAAAGTTCTTCTCATCGTCAATACGGCCAGTAAGTGCGGGTTCACGCCGCAATATGAGGGACTTGAAACTCTCTACAGAAATCTGCACGGCCGCGGCCTGACGGTGCTCGGCTTTCCCTGCAACCAGTTCGGTCGGCAGGAGCCGGGCAGCGCGACGGAGATCGGCGAATTCTGCCGCATCAACTACGGCGTCAGCTTTCCCATGTTCGCGAGAATCGACGTCAACGGCGAGAAAGCACATCCGCTCTACAAGTACTTGAAACGGGAAAAGCCCGGCATTTTCGGTACCGGGCGAATCAAGTGGAACTTCACAAAATTTCTCGTAAACCGGCAGGGGGCCGTGCTGGGGCGGTATGCACCGCTCGACAAGCCGCGGTCGCTTCGGAAGCCCATCGAGCGCTTGCTGTAAGCGCGCAGGTGCCGGTTTACGTCAATTGCCCGCTTCTTCGCCCTGTTCGTTCGCGAGGTCGATAATTGGCTTCGCAGCGGAAGTTCTGTCTCACCGCTTCGGCTACGCCGCCGTGCCGCCGACCGTGAGCCCATCGAGGCGGAGTGTCGGCTGGCCGACGCCGACGGGCACGGACTGGCCGTTCTTGCCGCAGGTGCCAATGCCGGAATCGAGCTGCATGTCGTTGCCGATCATGGAGACGCGCGTGAGTGCTTCGGGACCGTTGCCGATGAGCGTGGCGCCCTTGATGGGGGCGCCCTTCGTTCCGTTTTCGATCAGATAGGCCTCGGTGCAGGAGAAGACGAACTTTCCCGAGGTGATATCGACCTGGCCGCCACCGAAATTCACTGCGTAGATTCCCTTGTCGACGCTGGCCAGAATCTCCTCGGGAGTCCGGTCGCCGCCCAGCATGTAGGTATTGGTCATGCGCGGCATGACATTGTGTGCGTGGCTCTGACGCCGTCCGTTGCCTGTCGGCGCAACGCCCGTCAACCGCGCATTCTGGCGATCCTGCATATAGCCTTTCAGAACCCCATCCTCGATCAGAACCGTGCGCGTCGTGGGCGTGCCTTCGTCATCGATGGTCAGGGAGCCCCGACGACCGCCGATGGTCCCATCATCCACCACGGTCACGCCGGGGGCAGCAACGCGCTCACCGAGCAGTCCGGCAAAGGCCGACGTCTTCTTGCGGTTGAAATCACCCTCCAGTCCGTGGCCGATGGCCTCGTGCAGCAGGATGCCAGGCCAGCCAGGTCCGAGCACGACGGTCATCTCGCCGGCGGGCGCGGGGACGGATTGGAGATTTAGAAGCGCTTGCCGCAACGCCTCGTCCACCGCGTCTTTCCAGTAGCGGGGATCGAGATACGTCTCGTAGCCGGACCGGCCGCCGCCGCCGTGAGAGCCCGTTTCCTGGCGGCCATTCTCCTCGACCACGACTGAGACGCCGATGTGCACGAGCGGCCGGGTGTCGCGCCATGTCTGGCCGCCCGCACGGAGAATCTCGACCGTCTGGTGCTCTCCCGCGAGCGAGCAGGAGACTTGGCAGACGCGCGAATCGCGACCGCGCGCATAGGCGTTCATCTCCTCGAGCAGTTTGAGCTTGGCCGCGAATTCGGCACTGCCCAACGGATCCTCATCGCCGTACAGTTTTGCATTGGTGCGCGCGGGCGAAAGGGCAAGCGTGCCCGAATGCCCCTTGGCAACAGCTTTGACGGTGTGGGCGGCACGGCGGATTGCATCTTCCGACAGCTCATTGGCATGGGCGTAGCCGGTTGCCTCGCCCGCAACGGACCGCAGACCGAAGCCCTGGGTCGTATCGAAGGTTGCGGCCTTTAGCCGCCCATCGTCGAAGGAAAAGGATTCGCTGCGGCAGAACTCGAGGAACAGCTCGCCGTCGTCGGCGCCGGCCAACGCATCGTCCACGATCGCCTGCACATTGCCGCGGTCGAGGCCCGCCTTGTCGAAAAACAGATCGCCGTCCATCGCTTTGTCCTTTTCTGCCGCATGACAATACGAGATATAGTCATCCTGCGGCGATGGCGCTAAGGCGCTGAAAACGCAGCGAAATCCTTACGTGGCATAAGGTCGCAATGACTTCACGGGCTTCGCTCCCCTAAACCATCGCGACGAGAGATTGTGACCGCATCGGTGCGGGCCACGCCCGTCATAATTCGAGGTCGCCGGATGCTTCTGAAAAAATTCGGACTTGCGGCCGGCCTCTGCTCCGCAGGGACCCTTCTGGCCACTGCAGCGCTGGCCATGCCGGTGCCGTGGGAGATCGGATTCCAGCCGGCGGCTTCTCCCGTGATGGAGCGAATCGAGTCGTTTCACACGGGCGTGCTCTACATCGTCACGCTGATCTGCATTTTCGTCTTCGGGCTGCAGCTGTGGATCATCATCCGCTACAACCACCGCAGCAATCCGGTGCCGGGCAAGACGACCCACAACACCCTGCTCGAGGTGGCATGGACGATCGTACCGGTGATCATCCTGGTGGTCATCGCGATCCCCTCGTTCAAGCTGCTTTACTTCGAAGCCGACGTTCCTCCCCCCGATGTGACGATCAAGGCGATTGGCCATCAGTGGTTCTGGAGCTACCAGTATCCCGCGAGCAATTTCCAGTTCGATTCGCTGGGCCTTTCGGACGCGGATGCCTTGAAGAAGGGCGAGCCGAGACTGCTCGGCGTGGACAATGTGGTCGTCGTGCCGGTGAACAAGGTGGTGAAGGTTCTGACCACGGGAGCCGATGTCATCCATTCCTGGGCGGTTCCCCAGTTCGGGGTGAAAATGGACGCGATCCCTGGCCGGCTCAACGTGACCTGGTTCAAGGCCCTGTATGAGGGAACCTATTACGGAGAGTGCTCGGAGCTTTGCGGCGCACGCCACGCCTACATGCCCATAGAGGTGAAGGTGGTATCGCAGAACGCGTTCAACGCCTGGCTCCGGGGTGCCAAGAAGAAGTTTGCCTCGATCAGCGGAACCGGCGACGGCACCCGGGTCGCGGCCGCAGGCAAATAAAAGAGGACAGGTTGATGGCTGAAGTCGCGCACACGCATGCGGACCATCCAACGGGCTGGCGGCGCTACGTCTATTCGACGAACCACAAGGACATCGGCACGATGTACCTCATCTTCGCGATCTGCGCGGGGCTGGTGGGCGGCACGCTGTCGATGTTCATGCGTGCCGAACTGATGTTTCCCGGACTGCAGGTCTTCAGTACGCCTCACACTTACAACGTCTTCGTCAGCGCGCACGGCCTCATCATGATCTTCTTCATGATCATGCCCGCAATGATCGGCGGCTTCGGCAACTGGCTGGTGCCACTCATGATCGGCGCGCCCGACATGGCGTTTCCGCGCATGAACAATATTTCGTTCTGGCTCCTGCCGTTCTCCTTCACACTCCTCATTCTCTCCATGTTCGTCGAAGGCGATTCCGGCGGCATCGGCATGGGCGGCGGCTGGACGATGTACGCGCCGCTGTCCACCACCGGCTCGCCGGGCCCGTCGATGGACTTTGTGATATTCGCCATTCACATCGCCGGCGCTTCCTCGATTCTCGGTGCCATCAACTTCATCACCACCATCTTCAACATGCGCGCGCCGGGCATGACCCTGCACAAGATGCCGCTGTTCGTGTGGTCGATCCTGGTGACCGCGTTCCTTCTGCTGCTCTCGCTACCGGTGCTGGCAGGCGCCATTACCATGCTGCTCACCGACCGGCATTTCGGCACGAGCTTCTTCAACGCGGCGGGCGGCGGTGATCCGATCCTCTTTCAGCACCTGTTCTGGTTCTTCGGGCATCCCGAGGTCTACATTCTCATCCTGCCGGGCTTCGGCATGATCAGCCATGTGATCTCGACCTTCTCCAAGCGGCCGGTGTTCGGCTATCTCGGCATGGCCTATGCGATGGTGGCGATCGGCTTCATCGGCTTCATGGTGTGGGCGCACCACATGTACACGGTGGGCCTCTCCGTCGATACCAAGGCCTATTTCGTCTTCGCAACGATGGTCATCGCTGTGCCCACGGGCATCAAGGTGTTCTCCTGGATCGCGACCATGTGGGGCGGCTCTATCGAGTTCAAGACTCCCATGCTATGGGCGATGGGCTTCGTGCTCCTGTTCACCATCGGCGGCGTGACGGGCGTGGTGCTGGCCAATGCCGGAGTCGACGTCGTGCTCCAGGACACTTACTACGTCGTGGCGCATTTCCATTACGTACTGTCGCTCGGCGCCGTCTTCGCGATTTTCGCGGGCTGGTATTTCTGGTTTCCGAAAATCACCGGCTACACCTACAACGAGACGCTCGGACAGATTCATTTCTGGCTGACCTTCATCGGCGTCAACGTGGCGTTCTTTCCGATGCATTTCCTCGGGCTGGCCGGCATGCCGCGCCGCATCGCCGATTATCCCGACGCGTTTGCGGGCTGGAACTACGTTTCATCGATTGGCGCCTTTATCGCCGGTTTCGGGACGATCGTGTTCCTGATCACGATGGCGGAAGCCTTCTTCGCCAAGAGGCGGGCCGGGGACAATCCCTGGGGCGTGGGCGCAACGACGCTGGAGTGGCTGCTGCCGTCGCCCCCGCCGTTCCATACCTACAACGAACTGCCGCGCATCAAATGACGGCCGCCGCGGCAATTCTCCTTTCGGGAGCCCGTTCCGCGAGCGTGGCGGACTATTTCGCGCTGCTCAAACCGCGCGTGATGTCGCTTGTACTCTTCACAGCGGTCGCGGGCATGTTGATCGCGCCGGGTCATATTGATCCGTTCACGGGGTTCTCCGCTCTCCTTTGCATAGCAGTCGGTGCGGGCGCGGCAGGCGCGCTGAACATGGCCTACGATTCCGACATCGACCCGCTGATGGCGCGCACGGCAACGCGCCCCATTCCGATGGGCCGCATCTCGCGCGGCGACGCGCTTGCATTCGGCTGGACTCTCGCGGTTGGCGCGGTCGCGCTGATGGGCCTGTTCGTGAATCCGCTCGCGGCATTTCTGCTCGCCTTCTCGATCGGTTTCTATGTGTTCGTCTACACGCTGTGGCTCAAGCGCCGTACGCCGCAGAACATCGTGATCGGCGGGCTTTCCGGTTCGCTGCCTCCCGCCATCGGCTGGGCGGCGGCGACAGGCAGCACCGGAGTTGTCCCGCTGCTCCTGGTGCTGATCATCTTCCTGTGGACACCGCCGCATTTCTGGGCGCTGTCGCTCTACCGGTCCCAGGATTACGCACGCGCAGGCGTGCCGATGCTCCCGGTGGTGAAGGGCAAGCGCGCGACTCGCTGGCATATCCTCCTGTACACGCTGGTCCTTGTGCCGCTTGGCCTGGTGCCGGCCTTCATAGGATTGGGCGGTCCGCTTTACGCTGCCATTGCGGTCGGCTTTGGAGGCTGGTTCGCAATCGAGGCCGTCTGCGTGCTGCGCGAGACGGACGAGGCGCACGAGCCTGCGGCACGGCGGCTGTTCGGCGTCTCGATCCTGTATCTTTTTGTGCTCTTTGCCGGACTGATTCTCGAGCATCTGACGGGTCTGCCGCCGCTGACCGCGCTTTCGTTCGGAGGATGGGCGTGAGCCGATGGATGACGATGGGCGCGAGGCACGGGAGCGGCGGCGGCGCAGCATTGCGATCGCACTTGTACTGGCGGGTCTCGTGGTGCTGTTCTTCGTCATGACGATGGTGCGCCTCAAGGGGCATGTGTTGAACTTCTTTCAGTGACAGGGGCGATCATGGCTGACGCGCACGCAAAGCATCACGACTATCATCTCGTCACTCCGAGCCCCTGGCCGATCGTGGGTTCGATTGCCGCCTTCACCATGCTGATCGGGGCCATCCTGTGGATGAACAGCGGCTACAAGAATTTCGGCGTGCCGCTGAACGGCCAGCCCTGGGTATTCGCGGTCGGGGCTGTGCTCGTGCTTTACACGATGGCCGGCTGGTGGCGTGACGTGATCCGGGAGTCCGTCGTCCTGGGCGATCACACGCCTGTGGTAAAACTCGGCCTGCGCTTCGGCATGGTGCTCTTCATCACTTCGGAAGTGATGTTTTTCGTCGCCTGGTTCTGGGCCTATTTCAACAGTGCCCTTTTTCCGCATGATGTCGGGCTCAAGGGGTGGCCGCCGAACGGGATCACCACTCTCGATCCCTGGCACTTCCCGCTGCTGAACACGTTGCTCCTGCTCACCTCCGGATCATCCGTGACCTGGGCGCACCACGCCGTGCAGACGGGCGATCGCAAGGGCGCCGTCGAAGGCCTGCTTTTGACCGTGATCCTTGGCGCCTGTTTCACGGCCGTGCAGGCATATGAATACACGCACGCGCCCTTCACGTTCGGCTTCAACCATCTGGCGCTGGTGCCCTTCACGGACTCCGCACATATTTCGCTCGCGGCAGGCGTCGGCAATTTCCAGGCGATCTACGGCTCAACCTTCTTCATGGCGACCGGCTTTCATGGCTGCCATGTCATCATCGGCACGATCTTCCTGACCGTATGTCTGGGCCGTGCGATTGCCGGCCAGTTCACCCCGCAGCGGCATTTCGGTTTCGAGGCCGCTGCCTGGTACTGGCATTTCGTGGACGTGGTGTGGCTGTTCCTGTTCTCCTGCATCTATGTCTGGGGGGCTTCGGCGGTCACCGAGTGGGCGGGGTGACCGGTCTCGCGCCACCCACCTTTACCGCAGCGCTGTTGGGCCTCTGTCCGCGTTGCGGCGAAGGGCGGTTGTTCTCCGGATATTTGCGCGTCGCGCCGCGTTGCGCCCATTGCGGGCTCGACTATGCGATGTTCGACGTCGGTGACGGTGCCTCGGTCTTCGTCATTCTTATTGCCGGCTTCCTCGTTGTCGGCGCGGCGCTGATCGTCGAAGTTGCGTATTCACCACCTTATTGGGTGCATGCCGTCCTCTGGCTGCCTGCGATTGTAATCCTGACGCTCGGCGGCCTGCGCCTCGTCAAATCGACGCTCATGGTGCTCCAGTACAAGCATCAGGCGCGCGAGGGACGGCTGGCGAAAGAGTGACGTTCCGCTTCCGGCCGCTTCCCGGCTTCACCCTTCTCTGTGTCCCGCTTTTCCTGATGCTCGTGGGATTGGGCGTCTGGCAACTCGAACGGCTGCAATGGAAACTCGGGCTCATCGCGCAGATGACCCGCAACTTGGCCGCGGCGCCGATCAGCCTGGACGCTGCGCTCGCCCTTGGAAATGATCGCGCACAATATCGGCCTGTAGCGGTGACGGGCAGGTTTCAAACCGCGAAAGAAGTTTACGTTTATACGACGGGTCCCCGTGGCGCGCCCGTGTATCATGTCTTGACGCCATTGCTGCTTGGGGATGGGCGCGCGCTGGTGATCGATCGTGGCTATGTGCCTCTGCCGTTGCGCAATCCTACGTCGCGCCCGGGCAGCGAACCGCTCGGATGGGTCGGCGTTGTGGGCATCTTGCGCACACCCGACCGACCTGGGCCGTTTACGCCGGCTCCCGATCTCGCGCAGCATATCTGGTTCGCGCGCGACATCGCCGGGATATCGAAGGTCGAGCATCTGAAACTGGCCGCGCCCGTGATTCTTGAAGCCACGGCTTCGGCGAATGGGCAAATCTGGCCGCGCGGTGGTCAGACA
Organism: Rhizomicrobium sp.; assembly: GCA_036266955.1. Lineage (GTDB taxonomy): Bacteria > Pseudomonadota > Alphaproteobacteria > Micropepsales > Micropepsaceae > Rhizomicrobium. The sequence goes on along the minus strand of DATAWY010000047.1, from coordinate 11,994 downwards.
CGCGTCGATCTCCCCAACGACCATTTGCAATATGCGCTAACGTGGTTCCTGCTCGCCGCCGCACTCGTCGCCGTGTATTTCGCCTATCATCACGCGCAGGGTCGACTGGGCTTCGGGGCGGCTCGAAACACAATCAGGAACACAGCTGGACTTCGATGATATTCATCAGCACCCGCGGCGGTACGCCGTCCCTGTCTTTTGCGGATGTGCTGCTCGGCGCGCTTGCGCCGGATGGCGGGCTCTACATGCCCGAACGATGGCCCAATCTGGAGGTTGAGGCGCTGGCAGGAGACTACGCCTCCGTTGCAACCGCCGTCATTCGCCCGTTTCTTTCGGGCTGCTTCGGGGATGCCGAGACCCGTGAACTCGTGGCAGCAGCATTGGCGGGGTTCGAACATCCGGACATCGCACCGCTGGTCGCACTCGAGCCGGACCTTTATGTGCTCGAACTCTTTCATGGGCCGACGCTCGCATTCAAGGACATCGCGCTGCAACTGCTCGCGCGGCTGATGGCGCGCGAACTCGAGCGACGCAATTCCTCGGCGACAATTTTGGTCGCCACCTCCGGTGACACGGGGTCGGCGGCGATTGCGGCGTTCGGGGGCCTCGCCCGGGTCGAACTGTTCGTGCTGCACCCAAAGGGGCGCGTCAGCGACGTGCAGCGCCGGCAGATGACGACCGCAACGCAACTCAATGTGCATAACATCGCGCTGGAAGGTACATTCGACCACGCGCAGGCGCTGGTGAAGGCCCTGTTTGCAGACCGCGAGTTCGCCGGCGCGATGTCGCTCATGGCGGTCAATTCGATAAATCTGGTCCGCATCGTCGCGCAGAGCGTCTATTACTTCACGGCGACGGCGAAACTCGGCAGACCGGCTCGCTTTGTCGTCCCCACGGGGAATTTCGGGGACATTTTCGCGGCCGAGGCAGCCGCGCGCATGGGCCTGCCGGTGGCAGGGCTTGTCGCGGCCACCAACTCCAATGATATTCTCGTGCGCGCGCTGACGAACGGCACTTACGCTGTCCGGGAGGCCCGGGCGACACTCAGCCCTTCGATGGATATCCAGGTGGCCAGCAATTTCGAACGGGCGCTGTTCGAGGCCTCCAACCGCGATTCCGGCTGGCTCCGCGCCGTCATGACCTCTTTCGCCCACGAGCGGAAACTGGTGATTCCGCCCCTGGTGCTCGATGCGCTTCAGGCGCGCTACCGCGCGGAAGCTGTCTCCGATGAAGAAACGGTGAAAACGATCCGTGATGTCCATCTCCGACATGGGCGCCTGATCGATCCTCATACCGCTGTCGGACTGGCCGCAGCCCGGCGGCTGGATCGGCAGGAGGGCATGCCGACAGTTGTTCTCGCCACGGCTCATGCCGCCAAATTCCCCGAAACAGTCGCAATGGCAACTGGATTGGTTTCCCCCTTGCCGCAGCGCCTCGGGCAATCTTATGTGGGGACGGAACGGCTGACCGTTCTGCCCGCAGACGCACAGCGCGTCCGCACTTTCATCGAAGCCAGAACCATCAATCATGAACGTTGAAATCACGAAACTGCCCGGTGGCTTGACCGTCGCCACGGATCCCATGCCGCAGCTTGAGAGCGCCAGCCTCGGCGTGTGGGTGAATTGCGGCGCGCGCCACGAGACGAAGCCGCTGATGGGCATCTCGCACATGCTTGAGCACATGGCGTTCAAGGGGACCGAGCGGCGCACCGCCCGCGATATCGCCGAAGAGATCGAAGCGGTGGGCGGCGCTCTGAACGCCTATACGAGCCGAGAGCAGACGGCGTTCCATGCGCGGATCCTGAAAGAAGACGTCCCGCTTGCAGTGGACATCCTGGGTGACATCCTCACACATCCCGTTTTTGATACGAACGAGCTTGAGCGCGAACGCCAGGTCGTCCTGCAGGAAATCGGGCAGGCTCGCGACACCCCCGACGATATCGTATTCGACCACCTGCAATCTGCGATCTATCCCGATCAGGCGATGGGGTGGCCCATTCTGGGCAGTGAAGAGACGGTCTCCGGCTTCGTGCGCGGCGACCTCGACACCTATATGCGGGCAAATTACCGCGCGGGCGGGATGACGCTGATTGCCTCCGGCGCGGTCGAGCACGAACGGATGGTGGACCTCGCGCTGAAGCACTTCGGGGATCTCAGGTCCGGCGAAGGACCGGCCAACGAACCTGCCCGTTACGTCGGTACGGATCTGCGCGTCGAGGAAGAGCTGGAGCAGGTACACGTTACCTATGCGTTCCCCGGCGTTCGCAGCGGCGACGATGCGCTGTTTGCGGCCCAGGTCTATGTGACGGCGCTGGGCGGCGGCATGTCCTCGCGGCTGTTCCAGGAAATCCGCGAGAAGCGCGGCCTCTGCTACTCGATCTACGCCTTCGCAAATTCCTTTGTCGACGGCGGAGCCATCGCCATTTATGCGGGTACGGGGGAAAAGGAAGCCGCAGAGATTTCCGGGCTCGTTGCCGAACAGATGGCTGAGCTCGCGCGGACGGTGGACGGAGACGAAATCGCGCGGGCCAAAGCCCAGTTGCGGTCTGCTCTTCTCATGGGGCTGGAACGGCCTTCGGCGCGCGCCGAACAGATTGCTGCGCATCTGCTCGCCTACGGACGTGTGGTGCCGATCGCAGAGATCAAGGAGAAGCTCGAGGCCGTGACTGTGGACGACATTCGGCGAGTGGCTAAGGGCCTGGTGGCGGCTGGCCGTCCTGCGCTCGCGGCGATCGGGCCGCTGCGCAACCTCGAAAGCTACGAAACATTCGCTTGCCGCTTTGGTTCGGCGCCGCCGTCTCCGTGCCGCGAAGCGCGGAACGTGCGGCCCGCGCACGCGGCCGGATGAACAGCGGTCGCATGGGTTTCATGCGAGGACTGACGTTCCCCGGTGGCCAGCAGCCGGTGGTGCATGGCCAGGGTGTTTATCTGCGTTATCCCCGCGCTTCCGATTTTGTAAACTGGGCGCGCCTGCGGGCCGAGAGCCGTACGTTTCTTGCACCGTGGGAACCGGCATGGGCCACAGATGAACTCACCAAGAGTGCGTTCCGCCGCCGCCTCAAGCGCTATCAGCGCGAGGCACGCGAGGATTCGGCCTATGCGTTTTTTGTTTTTCGAGCAGCCGATCATACGCTGCTGGGCGGCTGCACCCTTTCCAACGTGCGCCGCGGCGCCACGCAGTGTTGCGCGTTGGGATATTGGGTGGGCGAGAGGTTTGCGCGGCAGGGCTATATGTCGGACGCCGTGTTGGGCCTCATCCCTTTCATTTTCCGGACGCTTGGGCTGCACCGGATCGAAGCAGCATGCCTTCCATCGAACGAACCCTCCCGGAGCCTCCTGACGAAAGCCGGATTCCGGCAGGAGGGGCTCGCCCGACGTTATCTTCAGATCAACGGCGAGTGGCAGGACCATGTTCTGTTCGCGCTGCTGTGCGACGAAGCGCAGCCAGCTTGAGCGGCATGGCCGCCTCGCGAAAATCCCATGCGCTGGCGCTGATACTGGCGTTTATTGCGATGTGCACCGCCGCCGCGCTCCTGCGGGCCGCGGCAGCCGCCCCGCACAACCCCGACTTTGCCAGCCCCAGGCCGGTGCTCCCGCTCGGCTGGTCGCTCGCACCGTATCATGCCGCAAATGGCTCGGATTCGGACGATTCGCGCTGGTATATGATGACAGCCATCAATCAGTCCGTGCGACCGGCTACCAGGATACTTCTCGCCGATCAGCCCTACGATGCGGGTCTGCGCATTCTGCCGCGGCGGGGCCGTGCGGCGATCCGCCAGGTGGCTACCTCCGACGCCGAGGTGACGGTAGAAAACGCGCACGCCTACGGGCGCTATGCCTTTCGCGTCATCATGCCGCCTGCAACCTCCGCGGAGCTCGCCATCCGGCTGACGGATGCTGATGCGCAGCCGCAGGTCAGTGCATGGCTCGAGCCGGAGCTGGCCGCCCACAACCGTCAACTTGCCGTCCTTTTCGCCACCATTGCGGGCCTCATCGCGGCAGCACTCGCCATCATGGCTGGTCTTGCCGTGATGACCGGCCATTCTGCCCCGCGCTGGGCAGCCGCGGTGCTGCTGGGTGTGCTTCTCGTCTGTCTTGCCGCGGCGGGGCTATTCGATGCGATCGGCGTCGGCGGCGTGGGTGGGCCCTATGGCACGACCGCAATGCTGGCAGGATTGACGCTGGCCGCCGGCGTGCGCCTCGTCGATACCATCGCACCGTTCGGGAGGTTCTGGAGTCCGGGCTCCCTGCGTGGGGTGATCATCGGGCTGGTGATCCTGTCGGTTGCTGCTGCCGTGGGCGTGCCCGGAACGATGCTGTTGACGGAGGTCACCGTGGTCGTGGGCGCGGCACTGATGGCAGCCCATCTCGTGCATCAAGGACTAGCCGGAGCGCAGTCGGCCCGTGTCGCTGCGCCAAGCGCCACTGTTTTTGCCCTCGTTGCGACAGCTGCAGCCCTGTCGGCTCTCGGCGCTTTTCAGTCCGATCCGGCCGCTCCCGGAATTGTGGGCGGTTTCGCCGCAACCGGGTCTGTCCTTCTTGCGCTCGCAATTGCGGCAGGAGAGGGGATGGCGATCCTTCCTGCACGCCGCTCGACGATCGCCCCGTTGCCGGACAAACGCGTCCCGTACGCTCCGCCGGACGAATCTGCTGATGCGATAGCCGCGATCGGTGCTTCCTATCAGGGCGTATTCGAATTCGATCTGGGCAGACAGACCGTCAAGCTCTCGCCGGAGGCTGCTGGCTTGATAGGCCTCCGCAATGGTCCCGAAACATTCACCGAGGCGGATTGGCTTGCACGGGTGCATTCCGACGATCGCGAAGTCTATCGCGACGCCATCGCGCGGTTCTGTTCGCAGAAAGGGCTCGCCTTTCGGGTGGAGTTTCGCATCAGGACCGAACACGGACATTACTGCTGGCTTGAGCTGCGTGCGAGCGCGCTTGGTAATGGAGCCTCGGTCGACCGTTACCTCGGTCTTGTTGCAGACGTCACGACTCGCAAGGAGTCCGATCCTCCGCCGGTCGCGCGCGATCGGGACAGGCTCACGGGTCTGCGAACGCGGTTGGGATTGGTCGACGAGCTGGAACGGCTTGGAACGGATTTGTCCCGCGGAATTCTCGCGTTCGTCGACATCGACCGTTTCAAATCTGTCCACGCAAGCCTGGGTGACGCCGGAGGCGATTCCGTACTTGTTTCCGTTGCCGATCGCCTGGTTGCGCTCGGTCGCGGCGGTGCGGTTGTGTTCCGCGTTGGAGGCGATGCGTTCGCGCTGCTTTTTCCGGGTCCGGACCCGAACGCACTCACGCTGGGGGAACGCATCGTCGAACAATTGAATGAACCGCATGCGTGGGGGGATCGCAGCGCGTTCGCGCCTGCGAGTGTCGGGCTGGCGCTCGGACGGGATGCAGAGGACCCGTTTGACCTCATAAAGAACGCGGAACTCTCACTGCGAAAGGCCAAACTCGACGGCGGCGCCTGCGCCAGACTTTATGGCCGGGAACTGGAGGCATCCGCCGTCCCCGACGCAGTGGCGCTGGACGCCGCATTGCGCCGATCCCTGGCGAAAGGAGACATGGATCTCGTCTATCAACCGATCATGCGCCTCGCCGACCGTTCGGTCGCGGGGTTCGAGGCGCTTCTGCGCTGGAAACATCCCGAGCGGGGGTTATTGGCGCCGGACGATTTCATCGCGCATGCCGAACGCACCGGTTTTATCGTCGAACTCGGCCGTTTCGCGCTTTCGCGGGCAGCCGACGATCTGGGCCGCTGGCAGAAGAAGTTCCCGCTCGACCCGCCGCTGTTTGCGAGCGTGAACATGTCGCGGCGGCAGCTCGACGAACGGGAGCTGGAGAAATTGGTCAGTCTGATTTTGGGCGCGGATCTCGCAAACGGCAGTTTGAAGATCGAGTTGACCGAGAGCGCGGTGAGTTCGACCGCTGGAATTCTGGGTGGTCTTCAGCGCCTGCGCAGCTGCGGCGTCAGCCTTTGCATCGATGATTTCGGCACAGGTGCTTCGGGTCTAAGCGAGTTGAAAAACATTCCGTTCGATATGGTCAAGATCGACAAGAGCTTTCTCGACCGCAGTGGGCCTGAAGGCGGCGATGGCGCCGTCGTACTTCGATCCATCGTCAATCTTGCGCACGAGCTCGGGCGGGTGGTCGTGCTGGAGGGTGTCGAGAACGAGGGCGATGCTGCATGGCTGAAAGAGATCGGCTGCGATTTCGCGCAAGGTTTCGTTTTTGCGCCGCCGCTGGCCGGAAACGAGGTGCCCGGTTTCATTGCCGCGCATCGCAGACGGGCTCCCGACGACAACGCCGGGCGCACATCAGGCGTGGCCGGTGTGGGCCGACAGGCCTGAAACGTCAATCCCGAGCTTTCGCAGCGCACTCGCCCATTTTGCGTCCGGTTCCGGGTCGAACAGGAGGGAAGGATCGCTGTCGCAATGAATCCACCCGTTGCGCCGGATTTCATCCTCGATCTGGCCGGCTCTCCATCCTGCGTAGCCAAGAGCAAAGATTGCGTGCTGTGGACCGCGCCCGTCGGCCATTGCGCGCAGGATGTCGAGGGTTGCGGTCAGCGATACATCCTCTGAAACCGGCAATGTGGCCTCCGAGCTTTCATAATCGCCGGTGTGCAGGACGAAACCGCGCCCGGTTTCCACGGGGCCGCCGTAGAGAACCGGAATATTCGGCGTGCTCGGCGTGACAGCGAGTTCAAGCTTTTGAACGAGGTCATGAAACGAGAGGCCGGCGACCGGTTTGTTGATCATGATTCCCATCGCACCCTCGGCAGAATGGGCGCACATGAAGATCACGCTCTTCTCGAAATGCGGATCGGTCATTCCGGGCATTGCGATCAGCAGCTTGCCCTCGAGGAAATTGTCACCGCCCGACGAGCGCGGATTTCTGATGCTCATCTTCTGAGCTTAGCACGCTGCCGCAGGTGCGGCGCAACCTGTTTGGTGCCGCGTCCCCTCGCTGTCGTGCGGTCTTCCAAAGGAAGCGTGGAATTCAGTCCGAAACCCGGGCGATGAGCGCGCGATGCGTTTCGCGAACGTGCTCTTTGCGTTGCCTGGACGATCAGCTACAAGCGGCGGAGGTTCGCAATGGGAGACGCGCATGATCATGGTTGGCGACAGGGTTCCATCCGGGACGCTGATGGAGATGAAGGGCGGCGCGCCGCAGCCCGTGAAGACAGACGACCTTTTCCGTGGCCGGAAGGTCGCGCTCTTCGCCTTGCCAGGTGCATTTACGCCCACATGCTCGGCCAAGCACCTGCCGGGCTTCGTTCAGCACGCCGACGAATTGCGGAACAAGGGGATCGGTACGATTGCCTGCGTGTCCGTCAATGACGCTTTCGTGATGGGCGCCTGGGGAGAAAACCAGCGAGTAGGCGACAAGGTTGTGATGCTCGCCGACGGCAACGGCGATTTTACGCGCGCGCTCGGGCTGGAAATGGACGGTACGAAGTACGGCATGGGCAAGCGCAGCCAGCGCTTTTCGATGATCGTGGACGACGGCGTCGTGACACAGCTGAATGTCGAAGAGCCGGGCGCCTTTTCCGTGTCGAGCGCGGAGCACATGCTGCAGCAGCTTTGATATCAACGGCCTTTTTGGTTCATTCCTTTCCGTGTCATGGCCCGCGAATGCGGGCCACCAAGTTGAATTGAATCGTTAGAGATGACTTCCCCCTCCCCGGCCTACGGCCGGACCTCCCCCACGATGGGGGAGGAAAGTAAAGGTGCGCGACTTTTCTTTCCTCCCCCATCGTGGGGGAGGTGGCGCGAAGCGCCGGAGGGGGAAACCGTCTCCTGATTACATCCAACCGGATCGTTCTCCAGCTGACGGCCACCGCGGCCGCATTACTTCGGAACGGCGGCGCGGGCCAGGGCGTCTGCGCGTTCGTTCTCCGCGTGCCCCGAATGGCCGGCGACCCATTTCCAGCTTAGCTGGTGGCGTTGGGCTGCTGCGTCGAGTGCCCGCCAGAGATCGTCGTTCTTGACCGGCTTCTTGTCGGCAGTGCGCCAGCCATTCAGCTTCCAGCGCGGCATCCATCGCGTCGCGCCGTCCATCACGTAGCGCGAGTCGGTACTGAGCGTCACGATGGACGGCATCTTCAAGGCTTCGAGCGCGCGGATGGCCGCCATCAACTCCATGCGATTGTTGGTCGTTGCCGCCTCGCCGCCGGAGATCGATTTTTCATGCGGACCGGCCCGCAGGATCGCGGCCCAGCCTCCCGGTCCCGGATTTCCGGAGCAGGCGCCGTCGGTAAAAATCTCGACGTGCGGAGCGCTCAAACGCCATACTCCGACGCGGAGTTGACACAAGCGTGGAAACGGAGCCGGGCCGCGAATTCGCGCGGATCCTTTGGGCGCACGAGCACTGAAGGGTCCTGGTCGAGCCAGTCCTGCAACCGCGTGAGCAGAAAGCGCAGTGCTGCGCCGCGCGCAAGGATGGGGAGGGCGGCCGTTTCGCGCGGGGAGAGCGGCCGGTTCCTGGCGTAGGCGGCAATCAGGCTCTGCGCCTTGGCGCGGCTGAATCGCCCGGTTGGTTCGAAGCACCAGGCATTCAGCATCACCGCAAGATCATAGGCGTAGAAATCGTCGCAGGCGAAATAGAAGTCGATGAGACCGGAAACCCTGTCCTCCAGGAAGAGCATATTGTCAGGAAAGAGATCGGCATGAATGATTCCGGACGGCAAGTCGTCGGGCCATGTCTCTTCCAGCACAGCCAGATTTGACGCGATCAGCTCTGCCAGACCGTGCTCAACGTGATCTGCCCGGGGGAGCGTGGCCCTTGCCAGCCGCTTCCAGCCAGCAAGCGCCAGGCTGTTCGCCCGACGCGGAGCGAAGTCGGCGCCTGCGCGGTGGACCGCGGCCAAGGCGGCGCCCGCCGAGGCGCAATGACCGGCGCGAGGCCGTCCGAGAGACAACCCGTCGAGGAAGGTCAGAAGCGCCGCCGGATGGTCCTTGAGCATGATCGATTGCGCCCCGCCGCGGGTGCGGACGGGCAGGGGGCAGGCAATGCCGTGATGTGCCAGATGCTCGAGGAGACCAAGGAAAAACGGCAGGTCATCCGCGCGGACGCGCTTCTCGTAAAGCGTGAGGATGTAGGTCGCGCGTTCGGTCTGCAGCAGGAAATTGGAGTTTTCCACCCCTTCGGCGATACCCTTGAAGCTTCTGGGTGGGCCGATGTCGTAGGCCGCGAGCACGGTGCCGAGATCGTCGAATGCAATATCCGTGTAGACTGCCATGTCGGGTTCAGGTTCGGGAGGGCCGTATCGCCGGTGCAAGGCACCTTGCAGTCCCATGTACAGGCAGCCTGGCCCGAAAATGCTTTCGGCTTTCCATGTCCGGTATGCTTGGCTACATTCCTGTGCCGCTCGCGAGGAGTCGAATCGGGCGCGCGCAAAGTCAAGCAGAGGAATGCGGCGGCGTCCGCGACCCAATCCGATCGAACGCTTTCACATGAACATTCTGAAATCCGCTACTCTCCTGGCGATTCTTGCCAGCGCCGCGCTCGTCGCCTGTTCCAGCGACAAGACGGGAGATTGCCCCACCATTACCGGCATCACCGATGCTTCCGTGGCGACGGTGTTCAAACCGGGCAGCATGCCGGATCCGTCCAATGTGCTTTTCACCCTTGAGCTGACGAGCGTGAGCGGCAAATGCGATATGGGCAAGAAGGAGCGTTCGGCTGACGCCAGTCTCGAGGTCGACTTCCTCGCGACGCGCCCGCCGAGCGGTGCGGAAGCGCATTACACGTTTCCCTATTTCGTTGCCGTCACTGAAGGCAGCGAACGGATCCTCGTAAAACGAATCTACTCCGTTGGAATCGCATTCGAGGCGGGGCAGACCACGGCGACCGTCACAGACACGATCGATTCTACCCGTCTGGTCGTCGCCAAAGGCAAGCATCCCTACGACTATCAAATTCTCGCCGGCCTCCAGCTGAGCAAGTCGCAACTCGCATATAACAGGCAGCACTACGGCCCATGACGCCGTTGCTCGTCGAACTGTCGGCGATTGCTGGGCGTGCCTTCGCCGCCGAGGGCTTCGATATTTCGCTGGGCGCCGTGCAGTGGTCGGACCGAGCCGATCTCGCACAATTCCAGTGCAATGGCGCGCTCGCAGCGGCCAGGCTCGCGAAAATGCCGCCGCGCACGATTGCACAGCGCATTGCCGGACGCCTGGCCGCCGAGGCGGTATTCGCCAAGGTGGAAATCGCCGGCCCGGGATTCCTGAATCTTGACCTTGCCGACGCGGCCATCGCGGAAAGAGCGGCCGCTATGGCAACAGACAGTCGGCTGGGGATTCCGGAGAGCGGCCGAGGGAAAGCGCTTGTGATCGATTTCGGCGGCCCCAATGTCGCCAAGCCGATGCATGTGGGACATCTGCGGTCGCCCATCATTGGCGATTGCCTGCAGCGGCTTTTTCGCGCCAATGGCTGGCGGGTGTTGAGCGATGTGCATTTGGGGGATTGGGGCCTGCCCATGGGACAGCTCATTGCGGAGATCGGCCACCGCGGCATTGCGCCAGTCTATTTCGACGCGGATTTCGTCGGACCCTATCCCGAAGAATCGCCCGTCAGCATGGACGATCTCGAACAGCTCTATCCGGCCGCTTCCGCAGCCTGCAAGGCGGAGCCCGCGCGGCTTGAGGAAGCGCGCCTGGCCACGGCGGAGCTGCAGGCCGGACGGCCCGGCTATCGGGCGTTGTGGCACCATTTTTTCGAAGTGTCGGAGCGGGGTCTGCGACGCGAGTTCGAAAGCCTTGGCGTCCGCTTCGATCTCTGGAAGGGAGAGGCCGACGTCGATGCGCTGATCGCGCCCATGATCGAGGATCTCAAATCGCGGCACCTGGTACAGGAAAGCGAAGGTGCTCTCGTATTCCCCGTAAGCGAGCCGGGCGACAGCAGGGAAATCCCGCCCCTGATTCTGGTCAAGTCCGACGGTGCCGTGCTCTACGCCACAACCGATCTGGCTACCATTATCGACCGCGTGGGCGCCTACGATCCCGATCTCATTCTCTACGTCGTCGATCAGCGCCAGCACATGCATTTCGAGCAGGTGTTTCGCGCCGCTCGCAAAGCGGAATTGAACGGGCACGCGCTGCTCGAACACGCCGGCTTCGGAACCGTGAACGGTCCGGACGGAAAGCCTTTCAAGACGCGGGCCGGCGGCGTGATGAAATTATACGACATCATCGCCATGGCAACGAACGAGGCCAATCTCCGGCTCGAGGAGCAGGGCCTTGCGCGTGATTATCCGCCGGAGGAACGCGCGCAGATCGCCAAGGCGGTGGGTCTGGCTGCACTGAAATTTGCCGACCTCTCGAACTACCGGACATCCGACTATGTCTTCGACCTCGCGCGATTTACACGGTTCGAGGGCCGCACCGGTCCCTATCTCCAATATGCCGCCGTGCGCATCCAGTCGATCCTGCGCAAGGCGGACGCAGACGGCTTTGCGCGCGGCCTGCCTGCGGTGCACTCTCCTGAAGAACGCCGGCTGATGCTGTTGCTGCTTGGTCTGTCGGACACGCTGGCCACTGCGGAATCCCGCCGCGCACCGAACGTCCTCTGCGACTACGTATTCGCGCTCGCCCAGGAATTCAGCCGCTTCTACACCGCGCACCACATCCTTTCGGAATCCGATACCGATCTGCGGGCGGCGCGGCTGGGCCTCTGCGAACTGACCCTGCGGGTTCTGGTCATGGTGCTGGACCTGCTCGGTATCGAAGTGCCGGCGAGGATGTAGTCAGCTTAAGAGAAATTGAATCCCGCATCGACGCTGCGCGTGCTTCGATGCAGACTCACTTTGCATACCGGGGCTAGCGCCTTGCGTGCTTCGCCAGGCTGAAAGCGCCGGGACAGACCGGCAAGGAGTAGATGGTGCAAGTCCATCGCAGTGAAGGAGTAGCGAACCGCACTGGCCCCGAGTCATGCGTCGACGATCCGCGAGGGCGTGGCGAAGCGTTGACAGGGGATTGCATAG
>DATAWY010000046.1:0-24462 GCA_036266955.1 Rhizomicrobium sp. | reverse complement strand
CGCGGCTCGCGGCAGCGCAGAATGCCGGGGGTGCGATGACGGAGGTGCCGATCTCAGGGAATTCGGAAGCCCCCGCCACGCCGCAGCCTGAACGCACCATCCGTGTCGGCGGTCGTTTGCTGGAGAGGTGAACGATCGGCCCGGACTGCCGCCTCGCGTGCTTCGATCCGCCTTCGCCAAGGCTTCGGCGGACAAGAGCAGGCAATCGACCCGCCATAGCTTCAGCGAAGGCGGGCCGGCTCAGCATGAGGGAAGTTTTGGTGCCATGGGCGGTTGTGCAACGCACAGTTGCCCTCATGCTGAGCCTGCCCGCCTACGCTGAAACTTCCGCGAGTCGTTTCCCAATTCTTGTCCGCCGAAGCCTTGGCGAAGGCGGATCGAAGGACGCACCTGGCGATGCTGGTTGTTTGTTGCCATTCGCGCAAGTCCGGCGACAAATTCATCGCGGAACGTAAAACAACCCTTCGTCGTCGGTGTGGTCGATTCGGTAGTTGCGGAGGATGGCTGTTTGCTCGGGCGGGGGCAGCGGGAAGGGCGTGATTTCGTCGAGTTCGATGGCCGAGAAGTGATGCGCTTCGATCAACTTGAGGAACGGCGCCGGATCGCGCGCGCCGGTGACGAGTTGCTGGTCGAGGTTGAAGACGTCCACAGGACCGGGCTTTCCGGCCCAGTAGCAGAAGGCCAGCGTCTCGCAGATCGCAGGGCCGGGGCGGGCGCGCAGGAACGCGATGTCGTCTTTCGCCAGTGCCGTTTCATCGCGCATCGGATCGAGCCAGAAGGATGCATCCCGCCATTCGTGATTTCTGGATACGAGTACCGCGAGCGGCAGCACGCTCGCCAGCGCGAAAGCGCGGCCGGCGATATGCGGCGCAGCATGACGTTGCTTCAACAATCTGCCGAGTACCAGACCTGCGCCCAGAGCCAGCGCGATATCGGCATCGAAGAGCGCGTTGACGTCGACGCCGGCGCCGCCCAGCAGGAGAACGCCTGCCGAAACGGCGATCGCCGCGTAAATCGCCACGAACGCGACGGGCCGGTCGTTCCGCCGCCGCGCCACCAGGGCTACCAGTCCGCACAGAGGAATCGCGGCAACCGGCAACCAGGCAATAATATTGTCCAGCAGCGGCGCCAGCGACCAGCTGCGCGCGGAGGCGAGGCGGTCGAGCAGGTCGAAACCGAAACAAAGGCGGAAGGCGACAAGCCCCAGAAGCGACAGGCCCGCAATAGCGATGGCGAGCCTGAGCGCGGCGCGGCGGTCATAGAGCGCAAGCCAAACAAGAGAGGCGAGAGGCAAAGCAAAGAGATTGTGCTTCACGAATCCGCCGGCGACCAACAAGCCGGCGCTTGCGACGACGGCGCGCAACGTGCGCGGTTCGCGCACTATGAGCAGAAATGCCGCCAGCTGCAGTGCGTGCCCAAGAAGCTGGGGATCGTCCATTCCTACGTAGTCGGAGGTCAGGACCAGGACACCCGCGAGGAAGAGCGCCGCGAAACAGCTCGCCTGCCAGCCATCCCCCATGCGGCGGACGGCGAGCGCGACGAAGCCGCCCATGCACAGGAAGGAAACCAGCGAAACAATGCGGCCCGCGACGATATCGTCCCCGATCGGCGTGCCGAGAAACCCGACCAGATAAAAGGAAAGCGGCGGATAGTTGTTGCTCATGAAGCTGGAGGCATCGGGATAGAGGCCGTGCCCCGCCATGGCGGCGGCGGCGTGATAGGCATTCCAGCCTTCGTTCGGATCCAATGGCACATGCAGCGGCACGATCGCGAGGGCACGCACGAAACCTGCGATGCAGGCGGCAGCCGCTACGACCAGAAGGACAGGAACAACCGGTGCAATCGCATGATCGAAGGAGGTGGCGCGCCGGACCGCCGCGATGCTCATTTCCTGCAGTTTTCGTCGGGCCGGATGCGGTACAGCGAGAAAAAGCTGCCCGCGTGCGCGAGCGCGAGCATGTCGGGCACCGGGCTTCTGTGCCCGCCCAGATGGATCACGACCGCGTAGTCGAAATGACACTGGAAACGGATCAGATAAGGAAACACCTTGCGGATGTCGGGATCGTCGTTGGCGTTGCCGGCCGCCAGGTCGTCGAGTTCGGAAATGTCGGGCGGAGAGCCTTGCTCCGCGGTAGAAGCGGCGATGCGTTCGACGGAAGGCTGAAGCCGGATCACATGCTGGCCCCTGGTGGTGAAGAGAAGCGGCGTGAAGGCCTGACGGTCGATGATCGCATATTCGGCCATGTGCCAGTAGGGTTGGTCGGAGGCCAGGCCCATCGCATCGCCGTCCAGAACCGTCACGAGTCTGGAGCCGGGCGGGAGGCTCTTCGCGGCGGCACGAAATTCCGCGAAGCGCCGGTCGTAGTAGAGCCAGTTGCCGGAAAGCGCCGCGGCGCACCAGGCCGTGATGACGAGCGCCGCCACGACGAGCGCCACGCCCGTACGGCGTTCGAAGCGGAAGCCCGCTGCCGCGAACGCCAGCGTTCCGAGCACGGCGGGCAGGCGAAGATCGACACCCCAGCCGCCCATCGCCCATTCCGGCGCAAAGGCGCAGCCCAGAAGCAGGACGACAAGAACAAGCGTCATGCGCGGATGCAGGACGATGCGTCGCCGCCACAATCCGGCGGCAAAGAGCGCAACCAGACCGGCAAACAGGATCCAGGCCGGCTGGTCGAAACAGAACTGCACCGCCGCGCTCAGACGATCCCCGATCGTGTCGCGCAGGTTGAATTCGAACAGGCCGCCGCCGGCGGCGGGCCTGAGGAGCAGGAAGGCCAGCAGGGCCGGCACGCAGATCGCCGCGACGGCGGCCCCGCGGCGCAGTGCGTTCGAAAGGGACAAGGGCCGTTCGATGCCGGAAATCTCGTAACAGCCGATCAGCAGGATCAGCACCGCCGCGGCAAACAGATGGCAGAAATAGATCGCAAGGACGGCGCTGGCGAAGGCGGCGAGATGGAACGGACTTCGCCGCTTCGTATCGGCGATCCAGCCGGCGAAGGCGATGAACGCCAGTCCCATCGCAAAAAAATAGTTGAAGAAACCCCACATGAAATTCGCGTTGTAGGCAAAAAATCCGGCGAAGAGCGGTGCTATGCCGATTCGCCGCCACAGCGCCCATTGGACCGCGCCCGCACCCAGCACCCAGAGCAGCACCGCAGCGCTCAGAAAGACTGCCGTGGCCGCTCCGAGCCCGATGACCGGCGCGAGCGGCGGAACAATCGCTTCCGCGGCCAGATTGGGCACGAAAGCCCATTGCACATGGTAGAACTGGGCGAGCAGCGGCGACTTGGCGCCGCCCGCCAGCAGGTAAAAGCTCGCAAGATGGGCGGGATAATCCGGCATCGCTGGCATCGGCGCGATCCAGAGCGGAAGCACCAGCAGAACCGCGCCGGCGAAAATCGCGAGCACGGGCCATGGCGCCTCCAGGCTCCGGATCGCCGGGCGGGCCGGCGGCGCTTCGGACCGCGCCCTTGCCAAAGAGGCCGCAGCCTGTCTCTGTTCACGGCAGATCGCCGCAGACTCCATGCCGGTTTCCTCGGACAAGTCGGCGCGGAACCAGTTGGCGCGGGATCGATTGGCCATACGGGCCGCTTAAAGATAAGGAGGCTTCGCCCCCGCCCGCTTTTCGGCTATAGGCCGGAGGCGGGTTTGGCAAGCGGCAGCAGAGGATACTTTCGGTGACTGAGCGCAACGACAAGACGGTTCCGACGATGCGGGTGATTCTTGCACAACCGCGAGGGTTCTGCGCGGGCGTGGTTCGCGCCATCGATATCGTCGAGCACGCGCTCGAGAAATATGGCGAGCCCGTCTATGTGCGTCACGAAATTGTCCACAATCGCCATGTCGTCGAGGCCCTGAAGCAAAAGGGCGCCCGCTTCGTGGAAGAACTCGACGAAGTGCCGCAGGGCGCGGTGACCGTGTTCAGCGCCCATGGCGTCCCGCAGGCGATCGTGCGTGAGGCGGTGCAGCGCGAACTGCCGGTGCTGGACGCCACCTGTCCCCTCGTTTCGAAAGTGCACGCCCAGGGCAAGCGCTACGTCGCGAGGGGCCGCACGCTCGTCCTGATCGGCCATGCCGGCCACCCCGAGGTGGAAGGCACGATGGGTCAGGTGGGAGCGCCGGTCCATCTTGTGTCCTCCGAAGCCGATGTCCAGGCGCTCGACCTTCCCGAAGAGGCGCCCACCGCCTATGTGACCCAGACGACGCTCAGCATCGACGACACGCGCGGGGTGATCGCCGCGCTGAAACGGCGGTTCAAGGACATCGTGGGACCCGACACCTCCGACATCTGCTATGCGACCCAGAACCGCCAGTCGGCGGTGCGCGAATTGTGCAAGGTCGCGGAGGTGGTTCTCGTGGTCGGCGCCAAGAACAGCTCGAACTCCAACCGCCTCAGGGAAATCGGGCTCGAGGAAGGCGTTCCCAGCTATCTCATCGCCGACGGGAGCGAACTCGATCCGGCGTGGGTGACCGGCAAACAGACGATCGGACTGACCGCCGGCGCGTCAGCACCCGAACAGCTGGTGCGCAATGTGATCGAGGCCCTGCGCCGCCTTGGCGAAGTCGAGGTGTCGGAGATGAATGGTGTCGAGGAAAAGATCGAATTCCGCCTGCCGGCGGAGCTGAGAAACAGGAAACGCCACGCCGTGGCTGCGGAGTAGAAAGTGGGAATCCCCTTGAGACAGGCGGCGCGAGTGGGCGCCTATGTGATGAAGCAGCACTTCAGCGGACGCAAGCGCTATCCGCTGGTGCTGATGCTGGAGCCGCTGTTCCGCTGCAATCTCGCCTGCGCGGGCTGCGGCAAGATCGACTATCCCGACGAGATCCTCAATCAGCGGCTGAGCTTCGACGAATGCATGCAGGCGATCGACGAATGCAGCGCGCCCGTCGTCTCGATCGCGGGCGGCGAGCCGCTCCTGCATCGCGAGATGCCCGAGATCGTTCAGGGCTTACTCGCGCGGAAAAAATTCGTCATCCTCTGCACCAACGCGCTCCTGCTCGCCAAGAAGATCGACCAGTACAAGCCGCATCCCGATTTCAACTGGTCGATCCATCTCGACGGCGACAAGGTCATGCACGACAAATCGGTCTGCCTGCAGGGCACTTACGAGAAAGCCGTCGAGGCCATCAGCCTGGCCAAGTCGAAAGGCTTCCGGGTCACCATCAACTGTACGCTTTTCAGCGATGCCGATCCGGCGCGTGTGGCCTCATTTTTCGACGAGATGAAGGCGATCGGGCTCGACGGCATTACCGTGTCGCCCGGCTACGCCTATGAGCGGGCGCCGGACCAGGAACATTTCCTCAGCCGCGAGCGCACCAAGAATATCTTCCGGAGCATCTTCTCTCGCGGCAAGGGCGGAAAGAAATGGCCTTTCAGCCAGTCCGCGATGTTCCTCGATTTTCTCGCCGGCAACCAGACCTATCACTGTACCCCCTGGGGCAATCCGACGCGAACAGTGTTCGGCTGGCAGCGGCCCTGCTATCTGCTCGGCGAAGGTTATGTCGCGACCTTCCGCGAGTTGATGGAAGAAACAGACTGGGACAAATACGGCGTCGGCAATTACGAGAAATGCGCGAACTGCATGGTGCATTGCGGCTTCGAGGCGACCGCCGTCATCGACAGCGTGACGCGACCGCTTGCCGCCTTCGGGGTGATGCTCAAAGGCGTGCGGACGGATGGTCCGATGGCGCCGGAAATCCCGCTCGACGGCCAGCGGCCGGCGCAGTTCGTCTTCTCATCCCACGTCGAGCGCAAGCTCGCCGAAATCCGCGCGCGCAAATCCGGCGTGGAGCACGCGGCGGCAGCGAAGTAGGGCCGCAAACGCGATCTCCGCCTCCCAGGCTGTATGGATGAGCGCGGGCAGCTGCGCCGGGGCCCGCAGAAGCGAGCGAAGCACGGCCGGAATGTCGAAATGGCCGGAAGGATGCATTCCGACGCGCGCCGCATCGGGAAGCGTGCGGTGGGCGGCATCGGACACCACCCGCAGCGCCGCGAACGGAAGACCCCGCAGACGGGCCAGCCGCGCGGCGATGTGGGATTCCATATCAACCGCCGATGCCCGCGTTGCCGCCCACAACCGCGCCTTGCCCTCACTGTCCGCGGTCATGGCATCGGCGCCGGCCAGGGGTGCCAGGATGGCGCCGGGAAGACGGGTCGCGAGCTCTCGCGACCATGGGCCATGGGTCGGGAAAGATTCCGCGGAGGAGACGACTTCCGACGCAACGATTGTGTTGCCCACACGCAAATCGGGCGACAGCGCCCCACAGATGCCGATGCTCAGCACCCGCCGCGCGCCTTTCTCGAACGCGGCAGACAGCCGCCGTTCAAGTGCGGCCACATCACCGCCGCCGACGACCGGCAGCACATCGGGGCCCGCAATCAGACGTGCCTCGCGTGCGAGGCCGGTGACGGCAATGATCATGAACGTCCGGATACAGCGCGATTAAATTTACGAAGCCGCAGGTTGCGGCATCGCCCGACCGCCCGCAACGGGAAGAAGGTCCATCGCGCTCATATAGCGCAGGCGGTGCTGCCTGGGAAAGACTTGCTGCAAGATAAGTTTCCGATGCGTTAGTGGGTCAGAGCCCGGAAATCGCGCGACTGGAATTGCCTTTGCGCAGATTGCGGTAGCGCGCGATGGCCCACAGGGGGAAAAATTTCGCGTAACCGTGGTAGCGCAGGTAGAACACGCGCGGGAAGCCACCGCCGGTGTAGCTTTCCTCCGGCCACAGGCCCGTTTCGTCCTGTTGTTCCTGCAGCCAGGCGATGCCACGCGCCGTGGCGGGATGATCCGCCTGTCCCGCCGCCATCAGCCCCAGGAGTGCCCAGGCGGTTTGAGAGGGGACCGAGGGGGCGGTCTCATAGCCGCGGTAATCGAGCCTGTAGCTGTCGCAGCTCTCGCCCCAGCCGCCGTCCGGATTCCGGATCGCGATAAGCCAGTCGGTCGCGCGGCGCACCATCGGCGAACCCCAATCCAGGCCCGCGGCGTTCAGTCCGGCAAGCGCCGACCATGTCCCGTAAATGTAATTGACGCCCCAGCGGCCGAACCAGCTGCCGTCCTTTTCCTGGATGCGCGCCATGTAATCGAGCGCGGCCTTGATCCGCGGACTGTCGGACGGCTCGCCCAGTTGCGCGAGCATGCCGATACAGCGCGCGGTCACATCGGCGGTCGGCGGATCGAGCAACGCGCCATGATCGGCGAACGGAATGTTGTTGAGATAATAATAGACATTGTCGGCATCGAAGGAGGCCCAGCCGCCGTTGCGGCTTTGCAGCCCCTCCACCCATTCGCGCCCCCGCGCGATCGCCTCGTCGAAACTGCCGTCGGACAACCGGTCCCGCGCGCGATCGAGCGCCATGACCACCACGGCTGTGTCGTCGAGATCGGGATAATGGGCATTGTTGTACTGGAAGGCCCAGCCGCCCGGCCGCACATCGGGGCGTTCCTCCGCCCAGTCGCCCTTCACGTCGAGCACCTGCCGCCCCTTGAGCCAGTCGCACAGGCGCACGATCTGCGCATCGGCGATATCGCTGCGCGTCTCCATCAGCGCATGGGCCGCCAGCGCGGTATCCCAGATCGGCGACACGCAAGGCTGGCAATAGGCTTCATCGTCTTTGACTATCAGCAAATTCTGGACCGATTTGCGCGCGGCGGCGCGATCGGGGTGTTCCGGGGCGTAGCCGAGCACATCGTACATCATCACGCTGTTGGCCGTGGCGGGATAGATGGCGCCGAGGCCGTCCTCGCCGTTCAAACGTTCTGTCACGAAAGCCGCGCAGCGCGCGACGGCGCGTTTTCGCAACGCTCTCGGCCACGCCGGGTCGATGCGCTTCAGAATGACGTCGAGCACATGAAACAACGCCGCCCACCAGTAATTCTGGTGCGGCGCATGCCAGGGCGCGGGCACGGCGTTCTCGACGAACAGCTCGCGCACATGAATGCCGCGCGGATTGCGTGCCAGCGGCTTGAGCGCCGCAAGCACGAGGAGGGGCACGATCACCGTGCGCGCCCAGTACGACATCTTCGTCAGGTGGATCGGAAACCAGCGCGGCAGAAGAATGATTTCGGGGGGGATGGTGGGAATGTCCCGCCACGGTGCTTCGCCGTAAAGCGCGAGCAGGATGCGCGTGAACACATTGCTCCGCCCGGCGCCGCCCTGCGCAAGAATCGCCTCGCGCGCACGCCGCATGTGCGGCGCGTCGGGCGAATCGCCGATCGTCTTCAGCGCGAAATAGGCTTTCACCGTCGCGCTGATATCGAAGCCACCCCCATGAAAGAGCGGCCAACCGCCGTGAGCGGCCTGGATGCGCCGGAGGTAGTTTCCGATCCTGCGTTCAAGTTCGAGATCCGGCGTCTCGCCCAGATAATGCACGAGCAGCACATATTCCGCAGGAATCGTCGCGTCGGCTTCCAACTCGAACACAAAATGCCCGTCGCCCCGCTGCAGCGCGAGCAGCGCGCGCGTCGCCCGCCCGATCGAATCATCAAGCGCGGTGATGGGGAAGGTCATTGCATCGTTCATTCGCGGGCTACCTTGGCGCCGGGGAACGTATTCGCGGCCTCGTGGAGCGGGGATGTCCATGCGTTCCGATTAATCGTATCGCTTGAGCATCTCGCTTCCGATTTCGGAAGACGAAGGCCTGTGTGAAGCCACTCCAGAGCGTATCCGGCATTTTGAATCAACGACGCATCCGTTCGGGCCGTCGCGGCAAGCCGTTCATCGAGGCGCTCGTTCTATATCATCGCATCGGACTTAAGCTCGCGCATACTGTTGCAGCAGGCAACATGGATCAAGAATGCAGGCACTGAAGCTTTTCGCGCAAACCCCGACATTCACCCTACTACCAATTGCGCCGCCGTCTGTCCCGATCGGATGGCGCCCTCGATGGTGGCCGGCAGGCCGGTCGCCGTCCAGTCGCCTGCGAGAAAGAGGTTGGCCCAACGCGTCTCGGCTGGTGGACGACGTGCTGCCTGCTCGGGCGTGGCGCGGAAGGTCGCGCGTTTTTCTTTGACGATCTGCCAGGGCGGCAGATCGGGTTTGAGGTCATAGGCGGCCACCACGTCGCGCCAGAGCATCTCCGCGAGATCGTTCCGTTCCCGATCAACGATGGCATCGGCTCCGCTCACCGTCACCGAAATCCGGCCCGGAAAGGCGAAAACCCACTCGGCCGTGCCGCCGACCAACCCCATCATGGCAGGCGCGTCTGCCGGCGCTCTGGCGCGGTAATGGGCGTTGACGATCGCCGAGCTTTGGTCGGGCGCGGCGACCCCGGGCAGAAGTGCGGTGGCGATCCCCGGGGGGACGGCGAGAATGACCCGATCGTCCGCAGAGAGTTCGATTCGGGACTCGCCAAGATCGAGCGCGGACAAAGCGTCTCCACCAAATCCGACCTCGCGCAGCCGTTCACCCAGCCGCAGGCGCAGACCCTTCCGCGCGAGATAGCCGACGGCAGGTTCGACGAAAGCTGCGGCGAGGTTGGGCCAGGCAATGCGCGGCAGGCAATAGCGGCCGCCGCGTGCAAGCGTCTGGCGAAGCACGGCTGAAGCCAGTTCCGCCGATGCCTCTTCGGGCGCGGTGTTGAGCGCAGCCAGCAGAAGAGGCCGCATCAAACAGTCCCACGCCGGCCCCTCGCAGGTAATGACATCGCGCACGCGCTGGCCGCGATTGCGCGACAGGAGGCGCGCGAATTTCGCATAGTCGATCGCGAGTGTATCGGGGACGCGGCGGGCGCGCGACAATATCCACCACGGCAGCACGCCCGCATTGGGCGCGATCGTCCAGCGCCTTGCGTTGCGCACGTCGCAGAACGCGAAAATCGCCTCATCGGGACCGGTGACGCGATCCTCGGCGCCGATCGTCTTCAGATAATCAAAGGTCGCGCGATTTCCGCTCAGAACAAGATGGTTGCCGTTGTCGATGACATCCTGGATTTGGGCATCGAACCAGGAGCGGCAACGGCCTCCGGCCTGCGGCGCTGCTTCGATGACCTCGACCGGCATTCCGCGCCCGGCCAGGGCGACGGCGGCGGCAAGACCCGCGAGGCCCGCGCCGATCACATAAACTTTTCGCGCTGTCATCCCGAAAGGCCGTGACGCAGGAACAGCCAGAACAGCCGCGTTTTGGCGACACGTGCGCGTCGGCGGGGCGGAGACCAGCCCTGCTGCTCCATTTTGGTCAGGATCGATGCATAGACCGCGCTCATCAGCCGCGCCGGACGCAGACCGCCGCGCGGACACGCGCGCATGATTGCATCCGCATCGCGGTAATGCTGGCGCGCGATACCGGCGACGGCCCGACAGACGGGATCAATGGAGGGCGCAGCGATGGTGCGTGCCGGATCGAGAATTGTGACGGATGCTCCCTCGAGAAGTTCGCGCGGCAGATAAAGGCGGTTGAGCGCCGCGTCCTCGTCGAGATCGCGCAGGATGTTCGTCAGCTGCAGCGCGCGGCCCAGATGATGCGCCAGGCGAAATCCCGGCTCCTCGTCCATGCCGAACGCCTTGATCGACAGCCGCCCGACTGCGCTTGCCACCCGCTCGCAATAGAGATCGAGCGCCGCCAGATCCGGCGCGCAGATATCCTGCGTCACATCCATCGCCATTCCGTCGATCACGGCGAGAAAATCATCCTTGTGCAGACCGAAGCGCCTGACATGCACCGCAAGAAACGCCGTGCGCGGCGGTGAACCGCCCGCATAAAGCGCTTCGATGTCGCGCCGCCAGGCATCCAGCTGCGCGCTTCGTTCAGCCCGCGCCTCCTTGCCATCGTCGGCAATGTCGTCCACCGCCCGGCAGTAGGCATAGATCGCAAACATCGCTTCGCGTGCATCTTTCGGCAGCAGCCGCATCGCCTGGTAGAACGAGCTTCCGGAGGCTTTCTGCCGGGCTTTGGAAGCGTCTGTTTCAATGGCCATGAGGGGATTCATGCTGCTGATGCCGGACTGCGCCGCCTGCGGGTCTTGCAGCGCGCCGTGTCATCACAAATCGGCCAGCCGCAAGAAGGGCAATTCGCGCCACTTCGGCCGGTCGGTGATGCACGCGATCCGACAGCGGATCGCGCGCGAGCAGGCGCCGGTTCAGATCTTCGGCCACGCGCTGAATGACGGCGACTTCCAGCGCAAGGCGAAAATCCGCAATCTGATCTGCAAAAAACCGCGACTCTGCGAGCAACGATGACGTGCGTCGCGCAAGGCAGGTAATGACTTTGCGCAGTGCGGGCGTGGCGCATGCGCCCGCCAATGCGGACGGCTCAAGTCCGTTCTCGTGGAGCAGGTCAAGCGGAATGTAGACGCGGTCGAGATCGCGGTAATCCTTTGCGCTGTCCTGCAGGTGATTGATGACCTGAAGCGCCGCGCAAAGTGCGTCCGACGCAGGCCAGACAGCCGCCGGTTCGCCATGGACGTCGAGGACAAAGCGGCCCACAGGCATCGCCGAAAAGCGGCAATACTCCATCAACTCGTCCCAATCAGCATAGCGACGCTTCGTGACATCGCGACGGAACGCTGTGAGGAGATCGAGCGCGTGCTGCGCAGAAAGACTTCTTTCGGCGAGCGCTTTGCGAAGCGCGGCAGCTTCGGGCGAAACATCAGCTTCGCCGTTCAGCGTGCGCTGCATGCCGTCAAGCAGGCCGAGCTTCTCGGCCGCCGAGGCGGCTGGATGGTCGGCAACGTCGTCGGCCGCCCGCGCGAACCGATAGAAGGTGAGAATGACAGGGCGAAGCCGTTTGCGAATCAGGAAGGAAGCGACGGGAAAGTTCTCGTCCCGGTGACCTTTCCCCGACGACAGCGATCGCGCGCTTGCCACGGCGCTCATGCCAACGCCTGGGCGCGGCCCTTCCACATGCCGCCACGACCGCGCCAGTGCTGGACCGCAGAATTCACCGTGAAGCCGGCATAAAGCGCCCCGATCGCCGGCAAGGCCGCGCCCCAGAGCGGCGACAGCCGATAGAAACGCAGCATCGGCTGATAGGCCAGGCCCATCAGCAGCCACCCCACAGCGCCCATGATCCGCGCCGGCGTTGGAGCAAATAATGCAAGCAGCGGCGGCGCGGCATAAACGATTACCATGCCGGCCACCGTGCCACAAAGCAGAACCGGCGAGTAGTGGAGCTGCGCAAAGGCGGACCGCGCCACCATCCGGCCGATCTCGCCCATCCCGCCATAGGGCCGAATGCTCAGCGCACGCCGCGTCAGGCCGAGCCAGATTGGTCCCCGTCGCTTGAGAATCCGGGCGAGGGCGCAATCATCGATGATCTCGCGCGCGATGGCCTCCAGCCCGCCTGCGGCGGCGAGCGCGTCGCGTCTGACCAGCATGCAGCCCCCGGCCGCGGCCGCCGGCCGACGTGCGGCATCATTCGCCCAGCCGAACGGGAACAGCATGGCGAAAAAGAATACGAAGGCTGGAATGAGCAGCTTCTCCGCAAAGCTTTCGCAGTGTAGCTTCGCCATCAGAGACACCAGCACCAGCCGGCCCGCCTCGGCACGCGATACCAGGCATCGCAGGTTGTCAGGCGTGTGGGCGATGTCGGCATCGGTAAAAAGTAGATAGTCGGGCGTACCAAACAGCTGCGCGCGTGCGAACCCCTGACGCATGGCCCATACTTTGCCGGTCCACCCTGACGGCCGCTCCTGTCCAGAAATGATTTCCATCCGATCGCCCATGCCGCAGGCGAGCGCGGCACGGCGCGCCGCCTCGGCCGTGCCGTCGGAGCTTCGGTCGTCGACAAGCACGATATGAAAAAACCCTTGATAGTCCTGTGTGAGCAGGCTCTCGACCGCACGCCCAATCACATCGGCTTCGTCGCGCGCGGGAACAACGATGCAGACCGCCGGCCAGCGTTCGGCATTCGCACGCGGCGTACAGTCGTCATCGCGTTCGCGCATCTGCCAGAACATGCCGCGTCCAAGCAGCAGATAGATCCAGATTGCAAGTGGAACCGCTGCGAGTACGATCATCGCAGATAACCCGCGGCGCGATACCAGGAGAGGGCATCCTGCAGCGCCAAACGGTGCGGGCGCGCGCGATAACCCAGTTCGCGTTCGGCGCGCGCGGAGGTGAAGAACATGTGATGGCCCGCCATTCGTAGCGCGTCGCGCGTCAGGAAAGGTTCGCGGCCCGTGATCTGCGCGGCGGCTTCCGCCGCGAAGGCGAGCGGAAAGAGCGGCCGGCGCGGCAATTGAAAGCGCGGCGGCTTGAGGCCGGAAAGCTCGGCGATGGTTGCCAGCATCTCTTTCAGGCTCACATTCTGCCCGCCGAGTATGTAGGATTGGCCGGTCCGTCCTTTCTCGAGCGCCAGCAGATGGCCCTCGGCCACGTCCTCGACATGGGCCAGATTGAGGCCGGTATCGACAAAGGCGGGCATGCGCCCGGACGCGGCCTCCACGATGATGCGGCCGGTAGGCGTGGGCTTGATGTCGCGTGGGCCGATCGGCGTCGACGGATTGACGATGACGGCGGGCAGGGCGTTTTCCGCGATCATCCGCTCGACGACGCGCTCGGCGGCGACCTTGCTGCGCTTGTAGGCGCCGATCGCCTGGGCTTCGGTCAGGCGGCACTTTTCATCGGAAGGATCGGCGAGCGTGCCCGGTTTCAGCGTGGCGACACTGCTCGTATAGACAACGCGTTCGACCCCGGCCTCCGAGGCCGCTTCCATCACCGCCTGCGTGCCGCGCACATTGTTGCGCACGATTTCTTCTGGGTCGCGCGCCCACAGCCGGTAATCCGCGGCGACGTGGAAGACGTAGCGCGCGTCGCGCATGACGCGGCGCATGTCCGCGGGCTCGCGCATGTCGCCTTCCACGACCGTGCCGTCGATGCCATCGAGATTACCGCGCGGGCTCGTCGCCCGGGCCAGCGCCCGCACGGCGAATCCGCGCTGTGCGAGCAGCCGGGCCACGGCGGAGCCGACGAAGCCGGATGCGCCGGTCACGAGGACGATGTCGCCTTTGGCCATGGTTCCTGTGGATAAATGCGCAGAGCTTGATAAGGGTGCGGATATCGACGTGTCCAGAAAGCTGAGGTTCGGACATGCTGGACATACAATGTAGTATCCCTCCAATCAGGGACCGATTCGGGTGGCAATATGCATGCGGCGGAGGTTTTCGAACAGCTCGGTACCGGCGATGTGTTTCCGGAGGACGCCATACGGGCGGTGCGACTGGAGAAGGCAACGCTCGTCCCCGAATTCATCAACCTCATCGAAGCCCATGCGGCGGGGACTCGCGACTGGCAGGATGAACCTGACCTCCTTTTGGTCGTCTTTCACCTGCTCGGCGAGTGGCGCGAGAAATCAGCCTACCGGCCGCTCCTCCGGTTTCTGCGCTCCCCCGCAATCGAAGCGCTTGGGCCTATCATCACCGAGACGTCACACCGCGTCATCGCCGCCGTGTTCGACGGCGATACGGGCCCACTGCGACAGCTGATCCTCGACGCGAAAGCCAACGAATTGGTGCGCGGTCTGATGCTCGAAACGATGTCCATGCTGGACCGTGCCGGCGAAATCCGGCGCGAGGAAATGATAGAATTTCTGCGCGACTGCTTTCTCGCGCTCCAGGACGAACCAGGCGGCTTGGTCTGGCGTAGCTGGCAGAGAGCGATTTCGGTTCTGGGCACCGAAGATCTCGTCCCCTTGGTGAAGGACGCTTTCGAGCGCCGGCTCATCGATCCGGTAGGACTGGACATCGCTAACTTTGAACAGGAACTGCAGGATACACTGAATTATCCTGATCTCCTCCCGACGTGTTGGGAACCTTTCCTCGACACGCTGGAGGAACTGCGCGAGTGGTACGACCGGGATGAGGAGGACGCGACCGGCAACGAGCGGAAGCAGCCGACCTCACTTCCTGTGCATGTCGTGCTCCACATACGGAGGGATGAAGAGCGCGCGATACTGAATAAGATGGCGCCTGCGGATCGCAAGGGGTTTCCGGCCGGCATCGAGCGCGCACTCGACGATCAAGAGTCCATCATAATCCATAGTGAACCGGCGACCAATCCGCACCGCAATATCGGCCGCAACGATCCGTGCCCCTGCGGCAGCAGCCGGAAATTCAAGAAATGCTGCCTGGCCCAAGCGGCCTGAGGTCTCCGCACGGACCGCTATGCCGTGTCCAGCAGCTTTGCGACGAGCGCATCGATGCGTTGCGCGAGCTTGGTTTCGGCGAGTGCATCGCGAACGAGCTTGCGGGCGTGCTGGAACTTGACGCTTTCGGGCAACGCGACTTTGGCCGCCACCATTTCGGCTTCGCCGGCGGCCGCTGTGAGATCGCGATGCAATTTCAGTTTCCCATCGAAACGAGGGATTGGGAGCGTGAACATGACCTTGTCGAAATCGCGGGCGCCCCACTGTCCGTGCGATTGCCGTTCAGCAATTCTGAGGCGCGCAGTTTCACTGTTGAGAATCGATTCGAGATAGGCCGCTTCGTCTCCGCTTGAGACGTCTGCCCAATAAAGCTTGTGATCAATGATCGATCCGTCACGCACAATACATGCCGCGGGCAAAGTGCCGGCCTTTGCATAAACGACACGCAACGGAGCGATCGGAAACTGCGCGCCCAATTCGTTGTGATAATTCCAACGGTCTGTGAGCGTCATTTCGCCGCTTTCTGAATGCGTGTTCCACACGGCTTCCGCCCTGGACATCCATCCGTGCAGGCCGGCACGGCCGCGATTGGCCGCCGCTTTCGCGTCCAGCACTTCGCCGCTGGATGTGACGGGCACCACGCCTTCGAAGTGATGGAAGATGCGATAGGGCAGTATGCTTTCGCCCATGAGCACGGGATGGAGGAATTCGGCCTCGATGCGGTGCTCGATTCCCGAAAGCGATTTCCACGGCTGTTTTTCCTGGCCGTTACGGCGGCTTGTTACGAATGGCGCCGAGGGATCGGCGCCCAACCGTCCGGGCTCGCGCCGCTCCACCACGCAGAGCATTCGTGGCACCAATGTCGCCCCCTGCCGGAATGCTTCGCGATAAGGAGACCCGCCCGCGAACACGGCCTCGGCGGGTTTCGGAGCGTCTTTGGTGACTGCCAGGTGCACATCGGCGATTTCTTCCGGCGCGTCGCGGAAAGGCAGCCTGCCGGAATAGCGAAGCACCTTGTCCGGCATCGCTTTCGCCCGCGCTTGCCGCCGGCCGAACACCACGCAAGACGGCAGCGGCAGTGCTTCGAGGCTCGCATCGACGGTCCAGATTTCGTCCCACGCGATGTTGACGCTGGTGAAGGCGCCGCCGCGCAGTGTCTCGAACTGCCCTCGGGTGAGCGCGGCCTGCTGCAGGACGAAGGCTATCTTCCCGCCCGAACGGAGATAGAGGGAGGCGGCACGGACCGTGAACAGCGCGAACAGATCGTTCTGCGTGGCAAACCTTCCGCCGACATAGACCTTCTCCGCGGATGCAAGCTCGCGGAAGAGCTTCTGCAGATCGCGGCTCATGTAGCGGAACGCGAGCCAGGGCGGATTGCCGACGACCACATTGGCCCAGCCAGCGCTGGAGGAAAGTGCCAGCGGCCGCGAGAGATTGCGGGCGACATAACTCCAGATCGAATTGCGCCGGTTGCGGCGGAGCTTGTCATAGGTCTCGTAAGTAGCGCCGAGTTCGGATATCGCGTGTTCTTCGACGCGGCCGATCTCGCGCGCCTTCCTGAGACCCGCCGTGCGCACAAAATGCTCATGCATTACCTGGCCCAGCTGTGCTTCAACGTCGGCCCGCGTCCAGCCCGCTTCCGCCGCCGCGCGCAAGGTTTCGATCGCCTTGTCGAAGAGGACGGAATCGCCGCAGAACGTCTCCGGGAAATTGAGCTTCGCCGGCCCGTTGCCGAGCCCGTCACCCGGCACCTCGATCACCAGTTCCTGCGTATCCAGCATGGGCTTGATGGACAACTGCATCGAATCGCCCAGATAGACCGCGATCGTAATCGGACCCCTGCGCCGGCGGAGGGCCGGCGCCAATGCGAGGAGAAACGTCACGCGCGCAATGATGATGGCGACCGGATGGATATCCACGCCGGCCACCATGGCCGCAGCTTCCGCGGCCTGCCTTTCCGGCGGCACGCCCGCTTCTTCTGCCTCGCGGAGAAAGTTCCGGACCGCATGAAACAGAAAAGTCCCCGAGCCACAGGCGGGATCGAGAACCCGTTGCTCCATCGGACGGGTGACGGCATGCCGTACGATCTTCGCGGCGAGCCAATCCGGCGTGTAATATTCTCCGAGGCCGTGACGTTCCGCGCGGTCGATCAATGACTCGTACAGGATCTTCAGAACGTCACTTTCGACCCGATCGAGGCGAAATCTGCGCACATGCGCGACGATGCGGCGAACGAGATCTTCGCCCTCCGGGTCGGCCACCACCCAGTCGAAGAAATCGCTTTCCGCCGCGCCGCGAACATTCGCCTTTTCGAAAGCCGCGCCGGACAGCACCCGCCTGGGGTCGTCCTCCCTGAGATCGAGCACGGCGAGAGCGATGGCCTTGGCAACCACGACCAGGAACGTGTGCTGAAAGAACAGTTCGTCGCTTTCGATCTCATGGCCATAGACGAGCTTCAGGAGCTGCGCCCAGAGCTGGCGTTTGAGCGCGACGGCAGGATCGTTCTTCACCTTTCGCCAGATGGACGCCAGCATCTCGCGCGCGCGACGATAAGCTTCGAAATCCGGGCCGAGCTGAGCCGTTATGTTCAACCGATCCGGCGGCAGCGAGCTTTTCAGCGCAACCGCGCCGTCGAGCCATGCCAGGAACTGCTCGCCGCTTTCCGGGTCGAGCGTTGTTTCCTTGACCTTGACGATTCTGCCTTCGGAAAGTTCGAACAGCGCCCATTTCAGGCCGTCCGACGCGATACCTACGAAGCGTTCGCCTTCTTCGCGCTCGCGGTCGGCGAGGTAATCGGGCATGCGCCGGATTACATCCGGCCATTCGCGATCGAGGTTTTTCTTTGCTTCGAAGATCGTGCGACCGATCAAGGCGTCGAGCCGCCCGCGGACTTCGGGCACACGGCGCTCGAATTCCAGCGCCCCCAGCTCCACGCCGAATTCCTCTATCAGCAACTGCTGGAAAGCCGCTTTGACCTCGTCGTGCCCGGGCCGGCTTGCGAGGTGGCGCAGAAGATCGAGAGTCGCTTTTTTCGGACTCATGGTGCGCAGGCGCGGTCGGGAATCGGTGTCACGGCCTCAGCTTGCCAAATCCATGCGCTGCGTGACAACGATGCCCTTGCAGAACTGCGGGACGGGCAATGCTCGTCTATTCGTCCGCGATCGGCCGCGCGGCTCGCCTTGAGAGCGTGTCCGCCTTCGGCGGCCTGCCAGGCCAGAAGGATCGGCACCCCCAGCGCAATGTCGCGCGCGCGTTTGAGGAGCGACGCCCCTCTTCCTGCATGACAGGCTCGAAGGTTGCGACGAGTTCGGGAGGAAAGATGCCCGAGCGACGCGCCAGTTCGAACAGGCCGAAAGCAAAGAAACTGTCGATGCATTCGCTATAACCCGTCACCATGAACGCCCATTCCGCGTCGCGTGGCCTTATGTATTCCCGCTCGGGAGCAAGCCTGATGCCGTAGGCCTCGACGAGATTCGACAGCACATGTTTGTGGCGGCTCTCCTCCAAGGCGTTCAGCGCAATCGCTTTGGCGAGCAACGGGTCGGCGATCTGCTCGCCATAGGTCTTGACGCGCAGTCCTGCCCTGCCTTCCGTTTGTACCGCGATGTCCCAGATGGGAAGATTGACAAGCCGTTCGCGCGCCGCGTCGTCCAGCTTCGGCCAATCGAGAACCGCCGGCCGGCAAGGATCGAACGTATCCAGAAGCGTGCGACAGAACAGCGTCTTGTGCACGCCGCTGCCGATGACGATCGGAGCATCCGGCGGAACGCGCGCGGCCTGATAAGTCAGGTCCTGGAATGGGAACGCAGCGCTGCTCATGCCGCGTGTTCGCGGCGGGCGCGCAGGAACTGAAAAAATTCCGCGCCTTCGCGCAGCCGGCGCTTCATCATCTGGGGGCTGCGCAGCATCTCGCCCACGATGGCCCCGATCTTGTTCCAGCGGAAGTAGAAGCGCTTGTAGAAATCCTCGAGCGAATCGTGAATCTGGGTGTGGCTCAGATGCGGATAGTGAAGCGGCGCGATCTGTATGCCGCGCTCGTCGACCAGTTCGGCATGGGCGGCATCGAGCCAGCCGTTCTCGACGGCCTGCTTGTAGAGGAAAGTTCCCGGGTAGGGGGCCGCAAGCGAAACCTGGATCGTGTGGGGATTGATGCGGTTGGCGAACCGCACCGTCTCCTCGATCGTCTCCAGTGTCTCTCCGGGCAATCCCAGAATGAACGTCCCGTGGATCGTAACGCCGAGATCGTGGCAGTCCTTCGTAAAGCGTTCGGCGACCTCGATTCGCATGCCCTTCTTGATGTTGTGCAGGATCTGCTGGTTGCCCGATTCATAGCCGACGAGAAGCAGGCGCAGTCCGTTGTCGCGCATCACCTTCAAGGACGCGCGCGGCACATTCGCCTTGGCGTTGCATGACCATTCGACGCCAAGCTTGCCGAGTTCGCGGGCGATCGCTTCCGCCCGCGGAAGATTGTCGGTGAAGGTGTCGTCGTCGAAGAAAAATTCCTTGACCTGCGGAAACGCCTGTTTGGCCCAGGAGATCTCCTCGACGACATGGCCCACGCTGCGCGTGCGATAGCGGTGACCACCGACCGTCTGGGGCCAGAGGCAAAAGGTGCAGCGGGATTTGCAGCCACGGCCGGTGTAAATCGAAATGTAGGGGTGTTTCAGATAGCCGATGAAATAATTTTCGATGCGAAGGTCGCGTTTATAGACGGGCGTCACGAAGGGGAGCGAATCCATGTTTTCGAGTATGGGACGTTCCTCATTGTGGGCGATGGCGCCGTCGGCCTTGCGATAGCTGAGGCCGGCGATGCGATCCCACGCCATGTCCTGCGCCACGTCGAGAATGGTGAAATCGAATTCGTTGCGGGCGACGAAATCGATCTCGGGCGCGTCTGTGAGACTGCCTGCCGGGTCCACGGCGACCTTGGCTCCTATGAAGCCCGCCTTGAGGGCAGGGTTGGCGCTCTTCAACGCAGCGACAGTTCGCCGATCCGAACCGAATGACGGCATCGAGGTGTGCAGCACCACAAGATCGTAATCTTTGGCGAGCGGCAGGATATCGTCGATACCGAGGGCGTGAGGCGGGGCATCGATCAGCCGGCTTCCCGGGACAAGCGCCGCCGGTTGGGCGAGCCAGGTCGGATACCAGAAAGAGCGCACCTCGCGCTTGGCCTGATAGCGCGACCCCGCGCCGCCGTCGAAACCGTCGAAGGAAGGACCCTGAAGGAACAATGTCCGAAGCATCTCCATCTCCTAAAATTGCGCCAGCGCGCCGTCCGCATCCGCCACGTAGCGGGTGCCACGCCAGACGATCGTCCTTCCGAAAAACGATGCCATGAATACCCCAAACGACAGGATGTCGCGCAGCGGAAGAAGCCAGATGTCCTCCCTGCGGATTCCGTGTGAGCGTCCGCTCCGAAACACCAGGTAAAGGCGGGACATGAGAGCTACCCCGACCACCAGCAGCGACGGTTCCGAAACACCCTGAAACACAACGGCCAGTAGCGCCAGTGGCAGCGGATAGGTCAACAGCGTACCGGCATACCCGCTTTTGGCCAGCAGCAGGTTTGTCTTGGCCCAGCGCAACTCCTGCCGCAGTAGCGCCAGTCCGCTCTTCTGGCTGCAGACATGCTCGACGGTCAGGGAGTCGGGTATCGAGAGCCGATAGCCCTTTTCGCGAATCGCACGTCCCAGTTCGTAATCGTCCGCGAGCACATTCGAGAGCGATTCGAATCCCCCGATCTCCTCCAGCGTCTGGCGACGAAGCGCAATCGTGGAGCCGAAGCAGGGCTCGGCCAGATGCAGCGCAATCCCGAGCCGCGCGTTCGGCAGGAAGTGATAGTCGATCCCCATCGCGGCCAGCTTGGCCCAGACATTGCCGACCGGCTTCCCCGAGTAGAGGCACGAAACAGCCCCGACGTCGGGCTCTTCCAATGCGGCCACGATCTGACGCAGATAATCGGGCCTTACACGGATGTCGCTGTCGCTCATGACGAGCAGTTCGTGCTTTGCATGCGCGATCATGTTGATCAGATTGGCGATCTTGGGATTTGAGGCGCCGAGCCCCGGATGGGCAACGACCCGGATATCCGCGCCGGGATGGTTCCGACGCAGCTTCTCGACCACGCGCAGTGCCGGATCGTCATAGGATCTGGCACCGAACACGATCTGTATCGGCCCGTCATAGTCCTGGCGGAGAAAGCTGCGGAGGTTTTCCTCGAGGCCGGGCTCGGCCAGGTGAAGCGGCTTGAGCAGTGTCACCGGCCTCCGGCTGGATTTTCGCGGACCTGCACGCCGCAAGACCGGACCCGAGGCGACCGCGGCCGCCAGCGTGAATCCTACTGCCACGAATGAGAGGAGGCACAACGTCCACCCCACGAGACCGCCTATCTGACCCATTCCAGTTCCCGCACCTGTTGCGGTCGCCATCCGCCTATCAGATAGGCACCGCTTCGCAAAGGTTAAGGCCCGAGGCCCGGCTGCGCGGCCCTTGCATTGCAGCGGGTCGGCAGCGGCTTGCCCGGACATGTGTCCTCTCCAGAACGCGCGCGTCCACAAAACGCCGCTTTCCTGCGTCCTTTGGTGCGATGGACTGGGGAATCAATTTCGCCAGGGTGAAGGACATGCGCCGGGTCATTCACCCCTTTCCATGTCATGGCCCACAAATGCGGGCCACCCCCAATTGACAGCTGCTTCACACAGCGTCGGACGTACCGCCACGCTGGCCGGTTGGTTCGCGGCCCCCCAGAACTGGCTCGCACTTCTCGTCGGCGCCCAGCTTGTCTTCTGGACCGTCGTTCCCTGGATGGTTGCGACGAGCCTCCCGCTCGACGTGGTCAGCGATGGCATTTCCTGGGGACACGAGTGGCAAATGGGTTATTACAAACATCCGCCTTTGCCGTCGTGGACGGTCGAACTCTTCTTCGACGCATTCGGCAATCTGGGTCCATTTCTGCTCAGCCAGATTGCGATCGCGGCAACCTATGTCGTCGTGTTCCTGCTGGGACGGGAATTCATGTCGGTACGCCGGGCGGCGGCCGGCGCACTGCTGCTCGCCGGCGTGTACTACTTTTCCGTTCCAACGCCCGAATTCAATCACAACGTCGCGCAGATGCCGCTGTGGGCGGCGGCAAGCCTTTTTTACTACAAGGCCTGGAAGACCGACGCGGCGCGGTGGTGGCTCGCGCTCGGCGCGGCCGCAGGACTTGGCCTTCTGGCAAAGTATCCGACGGCCCTGCTGCTTGCCACCATGCTCGCGCATCTGATGCGTACGCGCGGGGCAAAAGCTGCGATCACGTCCGCAGGCCCGTGGCTGGCGGTATCCTTCTGCACGGCCATCGATTTGCCGCACCTGGTATGGCTTTTCAGAAACCACTTTCCCACACTGCATTATGCAGTCGCCCGCGCGGGCGTGGGTGCCAATGAGGCTGATCGCTTTCTGGCGCCGTTCAAATTTGTGGCGGCGCAGGCGATCGATCTTGCGCCCGCATTCCTCGTGGCGGGGGTCTCCGGCTTGCTTGCCTGGAACCCGGCGCAGTTCAGGCGGGACGAAAACCTGCGCTTTCTGCTCTGGCTCACCTTGGGACCTCCGCTGCTCACCGTGGCGCTGTCCCTTGCGACGGGTCTCGGCGTCCGCGACATGTGGGGGACACCCATGTGGAATCTCGTGGGCCTCGCGATCGTGCAGGCCGCCGCCGCGCGCCACGACATGGTGTCACTGCCGCGGCTCGGATATTGCACGGCCGTCTTGTTCGTCATCGGCCTCGCCGCCTGGCTGCTGACGAACGTGTTCGTTCCCGGTATCGAGAACAAGCCTTCACGCATTCAATGGCCGCAGCGGGAACTGTCGCAGGACTTCGCCGCAGCCTGGCAAAACCAGGTGCATCGTCCGCTCCGGATCGTTGCGGCGGACGGTTGGCTGGGCGGCCTCGTCGCCATGGGGGCGCACCCCCGCCCGTCGGTGTGGATCGACGCAAGCTCCGTTAAATCGCCCTGGATCACGCCGGAAAGGGTGGCGCGCGAAGGCGCCCTGGTGCTCTGGCGCGTCCGGACGAACGACGCACCACCTCCGGCTCTTGCATCGCTCAAGCGGTTGCGGATCGAGGGCGTCAAATCATTCGCCTGGCCAAACACGCCGAAGGCGCAGCCGTTGCGGATAGGCTACGGAATGATACTGCCGCAAAGCGCCGCGAAGTAGCAATTCGTCAATCCTCGGCGGGTAACTTCGCCCCATGACGACGACACGGGCCTTGACCCGACTGTTCGCGCGCGTGGCTGTTCTCGTCTTCGCGTGCTGCGCCGTTGCGAGCACCAGTGGCGCGCGCGCGGCCCCGGCCGAGCCGTCGCTGCGCGGCGATCAGGCCACACAGCCCGAAAGCGACCCGGTCTATCGGCTGGGGACCGGAGACAAGGTGCGTGTCATCGTTTTCGGCGAGGACGATCTGGGCGGCGAGTTTCAGATCGATGACGGCGGGTTCATCCGGCTGCCGCTGATTGGCCAGTTGCACGCAACCGGCCTGTCGCCGCGCGAGCTTGAAACCCATATCGCCGCGGCGCTGGCCGCCGGATATCTCAACGAACCTCGCGTGAGCGTGGAAGTCACCGACTACCGGCCCTTCTATATCATCGGCGAGGTGAACAAGCCCGGCCAGTATCCCTACGTCAACGACATGACCGCTCCCAACGCGATTGCGCTGGGGGGCGGCTACACGGTCAAGGCAAGCGATTCCTGGATTTACGTGCGCCGGGACGGTGAGAAGACCGAAGAGCGCCTGCCGGCCGATGCCACGACCCGTATCCATCCCGGAGACGTCGTTCGCGTGCCTCCCACCCTATTCTGGGCGGCGGTCACCTTTGCCGGTCCGCTCTCCGCCATCATCAGCACACGGTGGTACCTGCCCCAGCCGCCGCAATGAGATATGCGCAGCCGTCGCGCTCGAATTCCCCACCAGCCGCGCGCTCTGCGACGCCCGCCTCCCGACATCTTCGAAGGCGCGGCGGAGATCCAAGGGCGGTTCATCGCGCCGCGGCTGATGGAACGTGGGACGAATCGAGCGCGTAAACGTTGTCGGATTCAAGAGTCCCCATTTGCCAGAAGATTCCCTGATCCGCGAAACCCAATTCCCACAGCATCGTCGCCGTCATTCTCAGAATGCCTTATTTGCTGCATTTTCCGCACATGGCAGATTTTATTCCCGTTTTTTCCGGTATTATGGCGCAAACGCCATCAAGCCGTGACGGCTAGTGGCTCGCGTCGTTGCAGTTGACGGGGTTTTCTGAATCACTGTCGCCTTCGGTGAATTAACGGAGGTGATTCGTGGCCGTGAAAGAAGTTGCCGTCAAGAAATACGT
Organism: Rhizomicrobium sp.; assembly: GCA_036266955.1. Taxonomy (GTDB): domain Bacteria; phylum Pseudomonadota; class Alphaproteobacteria; order Micropepsales; family Micropepsaceae; genus Rhizomicrobium. The sequence goes on along the minus strand of DATAWY010000046.1, from coordinate 28 downwards.
GGTTCGGCTGAGCGCGGATGAGCGCTCG
>DATAWY010000045.1:0-23769 GCA_036266955.1 Rhizomicrobium sp. | reverse complement strand
CGCCGCTTCGCCCTGAGCCTGGTGCGCGCCAACAAAACCAAAGGCAGCGTCAAAACCCGCCGCAAAGCCGCAGGCTGGAACCCCCAGCTGCTCCTGCAAATCCTCCAGCTCAAGTGACGTTAACCTGGATTCCCTGCCGTGCGACGTCGCAGCGTGCCTTGAATGTCATAATCGTGCCGTCGGGCGAGCGAAGGAACCCATGCCCATAGTCGTTCTCTGCAACGTAATACCAGCCAGTGATGGCGCCGTCTGAATTAATCGAGAAAGGCTCAGTGTTGACCGAGCCCTGGGATCGAACGCGATGATTCTGGCCAACGCCGGGCCGTCGAGGCTTGCCATCAACATAACGAGAGCCTGCAAATAATCCGCGCAGCAAACGGCTTGGTCTAGGACCACATTCCGTCCGGGACTGCACGACAACGCCTGCCGCTGCAGTGACTCCAGCAAATGCACAATCGATTCTCTGGACCAGCAAAGCGAGCACGGCACAACGCCCCATTATTGGCAGGCTCTTACGGTGCCGCCTCCGATACCGCCGGCTATTACAGTCTCGTTACTGTATGTTCCCGCCAACGCCACGATATTAACACTGCCCGAATGTGGGCTACTGCACTCGACGCGGAGCTTCAATCCATTTCCCTGGGGCGGCCCTTCCGTATCCGAACTCACGCCCATCCCCAACTCATTCGGATTGAGCGTCAGCGGCACGCCGACGCTGGCCGCGTTGGCGAACACCGGCGGGGCGTAGGCGGTCTGGCCGGTGAGCTGCGCGGGAACGTTGGTGGTGGGGACTCCGGTGCCCGATTGCGTCGCCACGTCGACCATGCCGTCGCCCAGCGCCACACTGCATTTGCAGGTTTTGCACAGCGCCTGGCAGGGGCCTTGCCTGACGAACCAGAGCTGCGCCGCCATCGAAGAGCAGGGCCGAGGAGTTCCACGGGGTGAGCGCGTACGGCAACACCATCGATGTCTCGCTCACCGGCCCCACCGAGGCGAGCGGCTACGTGCTGTTCGACGGGGCGCAGTTCGGCAACTCCGTCCAGGAGATCGACATGTTGTTGAACCCCACCGCCGGCTGACCCATGCTGAGGCCCTGATAGGGGTCGGAAGGGCTGTGGTTTACCGCCACCAGCAGGAAGGCGTAGTTCGTGCTGTCGACCGTGCTGCCCTGCGATCCCATCACATTAGCGCGTTCGTACGAAGCCATGCTCCTGTTCGTTGCCATCCCAGTAAAAACCCGTAACGGCACCATGATCATTGATGCTCTCGGGAATCGTTCCGACTGCTCCCTTCGGGCTGAAGCTCTTGTACGTCCCGTCGGCGGCCTGCACGAAGCCCGGAGCCGCAGTATCGGTTACGTAATAGCCCGTAACGGCATTCTTGTCATTCAGGGCTAAGACCTCCACGTTGCTTGCCCCTCCTGGATCGATTGTCGTGATTTTTCCGCCGGAGGCCCGCAGGAAACCATATCCGGACGCGGGCGGAGGGGTGCTGTAGGAGCCTGCAATGGCACCAGAGCGATTGATTCCATATGGAAATGTGCCGGTCGAGGTTCGCGGATCGAAGGTAGTGACAGTTCCATCCGCCGCGCGCACAAATCCGTGCCAAACGTTGCTGCTATCTTCGTAGGTTCCTGTCACCACACCGGCATTGTTGATGGAATAAGGAGCGGTTTCCACCGACCCATCGAGATCAAATTTCGTGATTGTGCCGTCGGAGGCGCGCACGAACCCATGGTCCTGCAGACATCCGTGGGAGCAGACGTTGTAAAATCCCGTAATCGCTCCGCTGTCGTTGATGCTTTCTGCGCCGGTCTCTGTCGAACCGGGGACATCGAATGTAGTGATTGTCCCATCGGCAGCGCGCACGAAACCGTGTGCGTTGCAGGCACCGTCCTTATATTCGCCCGTGATGACTTCCGCGCGATTTATGGCCGATGCATCAGTTCCGCACTTATCATCCTTGACGTCGAAAACCGTGATTGTTCCGTCTGTAGCGCGCACGAAGCTCCGCACCTTACCGTTCGCGTCAATGAAATCTCCCGCGACCCGTCCTTTGGTATTGATCCCATCAGGAGTTGTTTCGGTCGACCCCGGTGGATCAAACGTGACGATTTTGCCCGCCTCTGTCTGACGATATCCGATTGCCAAAATCGCGATAGAGCAGACAAGGACCGGGAGGTACCTCATGCCGGTCATCCTCTTCTGCATCACTCCAACTTACTGGCACCCGCCTACGCCACTGCCTATGTCATCGAGCACCGTGAACGGAGCGCTCGAAGTTCCCGCGAGTGCCACAATCTTTGCAGTGCCCTGCTTTGTCCCGCATTCGACGCGGAGCTTGACGCCCGCTCCATTCGGCTGTGACTCCACGTCCCTGCTCAAACCGATCCCAAGCTCTGCCGGGCCGAGACTCAGCGGCACGCCGACAGATGCCGCGTTGGCGAACACCGGCGGGGCGTAGGTGGTCTGGCCGGTGAGCTGGGAGGGGACGTTGGTAGTGGGGATGCCCGATGGCGCCGCCACGTCGACCATGCCCCCGCCCAGCGCCACCCGGCAGTTGCAGGTTTTGCCGTTCGCGCCGGTGTCGAAATACACGTCATACGGCACCCCCGCCTCGAACACCCCCTGGTTGAACTGGGCGATGATGGGCGTGAGTCCCGTCGCCTTGATGCGCGCGTCCGGGCCGATCTCGACGGCGACGCAGGCCGGGGTCTGGGCCGTCGCGCAGCCATTGTCCCAGGCCCCGGTGAGGACGCAGTTGGCCGCGCACAGCACCGTCTCGTTTTGCTGGTCCAGATACATGTTTTCGTGAACGGCATGGCCGAACTGCGCCCCGTCGAACAGCACATAGGCTTCGGCAAGCGCGTGCGAACCCGTCACCGACACGTCCACCGTGTTGTCGAATGCGCTCACCCCGTGGAACTCCTCGGATTTCGTCTTGACCAGGTTGATCCCGATGGTGCAGCCCGACGCCGCCAGCCCGTAGAAGCGGTAGGGATTGGCCGTGTGCTCGAGATCCACGCAGTTCCCCGCCGATGAGCCGGCAGCGACGTTATACCCCCGCAGCTCGCCGGAAAAGCTGTTCGCGGCCAGCGCGTTACCGGGAAAGTTCTTCACCTGCAGGGTCTCCAGCGCCCCTCTGACGTTGGGCGCCGTCCCGGTGGGATCCTCGAACAGCAGGCCGGCATTCGCATAGGCCGTGCTCGTGCCGTCGACGACCACGGAGCCGGCTTTCGTCGCCCCGATGATCGAGAGGTTGTTCAGCCCCACCTGGATCTCGCCCGCGCCCGCGCTCGCGTCCTGGTAGGGGCCGGCGGCGGAAGAACTGGCCGCCACCAGGATGAAGGCGTAGTTCGTGCCGTCCACCGTGCTGCCCTGCGACCCCATCACCTGCATCAGCCGCGCCTGCCGCGATCCGCTCGACCGCCACGTCACCGGACGCTGGATCTCCAGCGTCTGCAACAGGCAGGTGTGGCCGCCCGGCACCTCCGCCGCAGGATACATGCCGAGGCTGGACTCGGTCTCCATCCAGGTTTCCAGCGCCTGCAGCGCCCCCGTATCGTCGGTGGCGTAGGTGAAGGTCGGCATCTCGAAAGCGAGGGTGATGGTCGCGCCGGTGCCGCTGCCGGACGTTGAAGACGGGATCGGCGGCAGACCGGCTGGAGTGGGGGCGTATTGGCCGGAACTGGTCGGCGCCTTGTACACTTCCGCCACGCCGAACGACGCGTTGCCCGGAGCCAGCGAAACCGAAAAACCGCTGCCGCCCCCGCTCGTCGAGATCGCGAAAGTCAGCGGATTGGTGGTGGTGCTGCTGGAGATGGGGCGGAAGTCCCCGTTGCTCACGAAGGTGTAGCCGGTCACTGCGCCGGTGCCGGGGTCGACGCTCTGTACCTGGATCTCCGCGGCGTCGACCGTCGTATAGCCGGCAGCCGGAAGGGCGATGAAGTAAATCGAATCGCCGACCGCGTAGCCGGTTCCGCCGGTTGTCGACCCGAACCCGACCAGGCCGGTCGCCCGGACCGTTGCCGTGGCGGGAGAGGAAAACGACCCGCCCTGAACGGTCAGCACATCCTGCGGCGCGTAGCTTGCGCCCGGCGAATCGAGCCCGTTCTGCGGATTGAAATTCGCGCTGGTGGCGCCGACCTGCCCGGGCCAAGCCGTGGCGGGAGCGTTGGCGAGCGTCACCTGGCTTGCGCCGAGGTAGGCGCTGATCGTGGTGCGGAACGGGACGCCTGCCTGATAATCGAACTGGATCACTTTTCCCACGTCGCCGGGCTGGAACGTCACGCTTGTCGAGGTGAAGGTGGTCGAACCGGCCGCGATGGACCCTCCGACCGGCGTCGTCGTTCCGTCGCATTTCGCGCCGAACCAATTCACCGGAATGGCGGGTCTGTCGTCCATCCGGTAGAAACAGTTGCCGGCAACGTCCTTGAAGACCGTGCCGCTATTGTCGGTGCAGCCGGGCTTTCCCATGGCGAGGTATCCGCCTGCCCCATCCCCCTGGTTGTAGTATCCGCCCAGAAGCACGTATGGGTAGCCGGTCAGGTTCGAGCAGCGCAATGTTGTGCTCCCGCAGGGCGGAGTGCCCACGATAGGGACGCCAACGGCGTCCGGCGGGGTTTGCGCAGACGCGTCCCACCAGGCAACCGCCACCGCAATCGCGACCAGAATGGCCGAAAGGATTTTCATGTCCGCCTCCCCTTGCACGCGCGGCCCCGCGGGGCGGCAAATGCTGCCGCTTACCACGCACCACACCGTTGCCGGCGCACGGCAACGAAACCACCCCCGAAGCGAATCGCGGATATTTTCTTTCTTTTTTTCGGTGAAGTCAACAGGGAAAGGAACGTCGCAGCGTGCCTACGCGCCCGATAATTCCGCGGACGTAACAACACGCACCGGTTGTTTCCTCCCTTGCCAGAGGCGGCGGAGGAAAGCACCGGTCGAGCGCTACTCCGCGGCGCGAGCCGAGATCGGCGATGGCGATGGCGGCCCGCGCCGTGCGGCAAGCGCCAACGCTACTTCCATGATGTTCTACGTCGCACCTGCACCAATCACATATACAAATTAGTCTGTACGTGCTCACACTCCTGTCATCCCCGGAGAGCGAAGCGGGGAAAGGATACAGGTCGTGCCACGCGACAGGACAGGAATTGCCAAGATTGGTCGGCGTCCCTGCTTACTGCAGCGCTGCCAGACAGCCCGCCGGCCAATGGGACGCCTGCCGTCCGGTGACAGAATAACCTAACTGAATCGGTTTACAATGAAACCAACCATTCGTATGGTGCCGGGGGTGTGGTGGGAACCGGGCTGCGCGAACATGGGTCGGGTAGGCTGTATCTGGTGCGCGGATTGGTCGAACGCATGCCGGGCGAACAGCCGGTGGCGCCCGTCCAATCTGGACGTGCCGCCGGATTCCCCCAGTCGGGGGAATTCTCAGGGAAATTTCTGCGACGGCGAGGCGGTTGTCGCTTTGGTGCGGCGGAACAGGCGACGAATGCCTGTCGCGTGCACAAACTCAGGGAAATTTCGCGCCATGCACCAGGCAACGGCCCGCCGCACGCAGATTCTCAGGGAATTTTCACGTGACGCCCGGCACGTTCCGGTTGCGCGCAATCTTCACTTACCAACCGATGCTGGGAGAAACCAACGGCCCCCGCACGATCTCAGGGAAAATTCGCACCACTCGCGACGTTCCAATCCATGGCAGGCACGTTCTCAGGGAATTTTTGGGACGCGAAAATCGGGCGACAGGTCAGGTGTTACGCGTCGTTGCGAGGCCGGTTCGCCATGCGTTCAAGCGGCGCGGGAGCGGGTGATGTTTGCGGTCTCGATGACCGTGCGAAGCCTGGGCGGCACGTTGGCCGCCTCGGCGCCGAGCCACTGGAGCAGGCGCGTTTCGGCCGCGCTGAGCGGGCCCCGGCGGGTGAGATGGGCAATCACCCAATCGGCTTCGTCGTCAGTGATCTTCGCCCTTTCGGCGCGGGCCGCATCATCCTGGCGCTCCTCAGCGCCCATATCCGCATTCGCCTGATCGAGCGGCGATCGCATCAGCGCGCGTACGCTCTCCGCCTGTCCGGGAGCGGGCCTGTGCATGAGGAACTGGAGGAGCGTTTCGCGCGCGTCGAGCCAATGCTCGCGATGCAACGCCTGTTCGCGGCCGGGCTCGTGCCAGCAGATCGCCATCAGGTAATTGCCGATTGCGCGCGCGAACAGCTCGCCAAACGCGGGATCGCAGGCGCCGGAAGCGGTCGCGTGCGCGATGTCGAACAAAGCTTCGGCTTCCTCGCGGGTGACGTGGCCCGCCGAGCCCGTCTTTGCCGCATAGAGGACGGACCGCAGAGCCTCGACGTCGGCTTTCGTTACGGTGCCGGCGGCGTGGTCCCCGCCGCCGATGGCGGTGCGGCGGCCGCTGACAATCGCGTTCTCGATTTCCCGGAGCGCAAAACCCGACAGCGATGGCGGAACGTCCAGCGCGCTCGTCATCACATCGATCAGCACGGCAAATTCCGCTGCCGTGGCGATGCCGCCCGTGCCGGTCAATTTCGCCGCGAGCCAATCGGCTTTGCCTTCCGGAATGTAGTCGGCCGGATCGTTCTGATGGACGACATAATCGGTCACGGCCTCCGAAAACAGAGCGGTCCATTCGGCGCAATCCGGCCCGGCGGAGCTGCGCTGGGCGCGGAACACGAGGTCCATATCGGCCGGGGTCAGCGGAGCGTGGGAATAGACCGCCTGCCGGATTTCCAAAGCTTGGCCGGCGCTGATTCCGCCGGCGGCGGGCAGATCGGAAGCGGTCATGATGCACACTCCTGGAGAATTCGGGAGCGGTGCACTCTGAAGCAATGCGATTAAGCCCGCGTAAATGGGTGCGCAAAAGGTAAGAATATATTTCGCCGACAGCGTAGTCGATTTCGGCAATCCCCACGTCGGCATCTTCGGTAACGGCATTGATGCAATGAGCATCATGTCGGCGTAAGTGAACCATCGGGAGGATCAATTGACTGCGCGGGAGTATTCGAAGTTTGTGTCGCCCTTGCCGCATCCCGGCGAGCATCTGCGCGAGGATTTCCAGCCGGACTTCGGCGTGACCGCCGGATCGCTTGCGAAGGCCAATGGGCCTGCGGGACCGCACGCGGATCGAACGCCTCGTGCGTGAGGCGCAACCGGTCACCCCCGACACCGACCTTCGGCTGGCCAGAGTGTTCGGAACGACCGCCGATTTCTGGATGAATCTTCAGGCGCAATATGATCTTTCGGCAGCCGCCATCAAGTCGCGGCGAGCCCTGAAAGCCATCAAACCGCTCGCCGCCTGAGGGGGAAGTGACAGTAGCGCAATCGAGCGGCTATACGGCCCTTTCGGTAGACGAAGACGAATGGCAAAATCGCGCAGCCGGTGTTGTCGCACGCATGAGTGATCCATTTAATCTGAACCGTTTCGCGGAGGCCCAAGAGCGTTGGTACGATATCGCGCTGAGCGAATTGCGGGATGGATGCAAGGCAGGACATTGGATGTGGTTCATCTTCCCACAGGTTGCCGGACTTGGGATCAGTCGCAATTCCTGTTTGTTTGCGATCGCGTCGCTGGATGAAGCCCGCGCCTATTTGCATCACCCGCTCCTGGGCGAACGACTCCGTGCCTGTACCGATGCCGTGAATGAAACAAAAGGACGGTCCGCTCTCGAGATTTTCGGCTCGATCGATTGTCTGAAATTTCGATCAAGCATGACCCTGTTCGCCCAGGTGGCGGGCACGGAGCGAGTCTTTTGCGACGCCCTGGGAAAATTTTTCGGGGGAAAGGGAGATCCAAGCACGCTCGCAATATTGGGGTTGAGCGCATGACCGGGGCGCTTCACGCGAAGCCATCATCCGCGAAATCAAGCCCCAGCTCCTTGCGTGCCTCGGATAATGCGCGCGGTTCGATCAGAAGCCCCTGGCGTTCGTAGCGCTCGCGGGCGCGGCTGAAGCGCATAACGACGAGCCGCCTTTCGCTCAGTTTGGCCGCATGTTTCGTGAGTTTGGCATCGCCGCGCGGAAGGTAGATCAGATCGTCAAACCCGGCACATTTGAGGCAACAGGGGCCCGGCGGCTGCATCATGAGAAGGTCGCCCCCCCGCCCGCAAGCATGACACGTCCATTCGGATTTGAGCGGCACGATTGCGACCAGCTCCGGCGGCCGGTTCATCTTCTCCGTGAGCTCCCGGCGCGCCTTCTCCTTCAGCTTCGGCGATATCCAATGCGTGCGATATTGCCGCTCGATATTCGCATCGCCGCTCTTGCTGAAGCGCAGCGCGGGGCGGCCCGGCTGCCGTGCCACATAGTCGGTTTCGCTGGGCACCAGCCCTTTGGATGTTGCCCAGGATCGGAACACATGCATGGCCTCGGAGATGCGGGAGAGATTCGCGTTGATCACCCGCTCGAGATATTCGATCCGCCTTTGCCGCCATGCGTCGACATTGCTCGGCGCGAGCCAGCCGATGCCAACCAGCACGTCGATTGCGCTCACATATTCCTTCTTGGCCAGCGCCGCCTCGGCCGCCTGCCTGACGCGTTGATCGAGTTTTCGGCTCTTCGGAGTCATGGCTTACCTTGCGAGGACAGTCGGCATCATAAATCGTCACTTGCCCGCCAGCGTCTCCTCCGAATAGTCCTTGTTGCGTCAAATGCCCTCGGTCACAGTGAGGCTGGGGCGGTGGCAGCTGCGTGTGTACCGCGCGATCGTGCCAGGCGTTCGCCAAAGATCAATGGACGCCGCCCGAGGCGTTCAGGCGCTCTCCGGTCAGCCACGCCGCATCGTCGGAAGCAAGGAAGACCACCGCAGGCGCAATATCTTCGGGCCGGCCGAACCTTGCGCCCAGCGGCGTCGCCGCGACCATGGCCGCTCCCTGGGCGCTGGCGACGAAGCCGCGATTGCCTTCCGTATCCGTGTAGCCCGGCGCGACCGCGTTGACGCGAATTCCGCGCGGCCCGAGTTCTCTGGCGAGTGCGCGCGTCAGCGTATCGATCGCGCCCTTGCTTGCAGCATAGAGACTCGAATTCGGAACCGGGCTCTCGCTCGCGATCGAGCTGATATTCACGATGCTGCCGCCCTCTTTCGGGAAATGCCTGACGGCCTGCTGAACCGCCAGCATCGTTCCAAATACGTTGATGTCGAAATTGCGGTGGAACTGCGCCTCGGTGATGGTCTCCACCGGCCCGAACTCGAAGATGCCGGCATTGTTCACGAGCACGTTCGGCGCGCCCAGCGTCTTCTGCGTCTCCTCGAAAAGGCGCTCCACATCGGATGGCTTCGACATGTCGGCCCCGATCGCGACGGCCTTGCCGCCCTTCCCGGCGATTTCCGCGACGACCCGGTCGGCGTCCGTTTTGTCCGACGCGTAGTTCACGGCGACGGCCGCGCCGGCCAGGGCGAGACCCCTGGCAATCGCGGCGCCGATTCCCTTCGATGCGCCGGTCACAATGGCGACCTTGTTCTTCAGGCTGTTCATCTTCGCCTCCATGGGTCAGCAGACTGGTCCGGGAAACACTTATTCATGCTGCGCCGATGCGTGTAGAAAGGGCGCGGTGATGGCTTTCATTCCCCGCGAGAAATAGGTGGACCGGCTGGCCGCGATGCAGACCTTCGTCAAGGTCATCGAGACGGGCTCGTTTTCCGGCGCCGCGCGCCGGTTGCGGGTCGGCCAGCCCGCGGTTTCCAAGATGGTAGCGCTACTCGAAGAAAGACTCGGGACCTCTCTCCTCCTGCGCTCGTCGCGCAGCTGCAGCGCGGCCGAAGCAGGCCGGATCTTCCATGAACGCGCGAAGCTCGCGATCGCCCGGGCCGACGAGGCAGAGCTTGCCGCGCGCGGGGCCGGCGCCGGCCTTGCCGGACGGCTGCGGATCAGCGCGGCGGTGACGTTCGCCCGTCTCAAGATCGTGCCGAGGCTCGGCCGCTTCCTCGTGCTGCATCCGAAGCTCGAGAGAAGCGCGTGGCGCTCAACGGCCGCATCCCGCGCGACAGCGGCCGAGCCGGTGCGCGAGGCCGCGCTCGCCGAGTTCGGACTTGCGGTCACAAGCGACGCCATGCTTGGCGTCGAGCCCGGGAGCGGCGCGGTGCGCGAGGTCCTGGGCGAGTGGCGGCTTCCTTCGATCGACATCTGGGCCGTATTCCCGGCCGGCCGGCGCGCCAGTGCCAAGGCAAGCGCCTTCGCCGCTTTCGTCGAACGCGAGCTGGCGGCGGAAGCGGTCGAGCAATGAGGAGACATGGCCATGCCGCTTCTGGTGACGAGTGCAGCCGGCATCAACGGCGATGGATATGGTGCGCTGCTCGCCTTCGATGCTGACGGCCGTCCGCTCGCTCCCTTCAGCGAGGATCGTCGCATTGCCGATCCCCGCGGCCTTGGAGTCGATCGCAGGCACAATCTGCTGTTCCTGAACAGTGGTGCGGATCGCATATTGGCGCTCGACCGGGATGGAAACATCGTTCGCGACTCCGGCCCGATCCAGGGCCTGAATCCCGGCGGCGGCAATTTCGGGCCGGACGGCCGGTATTATGTCGGATTGCGGAGCGCGCGCTCCATCATGGCCTTTCCCGTCGGGCTGGACGCCGCCGGCGAGCCTGTTCTGCCGCCCCGGATCGTGCCGTTTCCCCGCGGCTTCGCATTCGGCCCCGATGGAAGGTTGTTTCTCGCTTCGGGGATCGGGCCGAACGGCGAGGGAGACAACGCCATCCTCGCATTCGCCGCGAACGGCGGCACTCTGCCGACCCGGCTGGTCGCAGATCCCGACCTCAGTCCGCTCGATCTCGCAATCGCGCCCGGCGGCAACGTCATCGTATCCAGCGAGCATCCGTTCGGGGCGACCGGTGCCGTCACGAGCGTCCGCGAGTACGACCCGGTCGAGGGGCGCCTGCTTCGCGTGTTTACGGCAGAGAGAGCGGCCGAATTCCGCAAGCCGCGCGGTCTGCGCTTCGCTACCGACGGCGTTCTCTACTGCGTCGCGCAGGACGAGGTCGTGGCGTTCGATTTCGCGAGCGGCCGATGCCTGGGCGCAGCGGTGCGGTGTCCCCGGCTGTACGGCCAGGCTCTGGTGTTGTTTCCATAGAGCCGTGTAGAGCCGCGCGTAGTGGGACAGTCCATACTCCTGTCACACCGTGCCGTCTCCAGCGCCGCACGCGTCAGATCCTGCTTGAGCAGGTAGAAAGATTTTGGGGTCGAAGTTGGAAAGACCCCACGCGCGAATCACGCGCATCATCAAGGAGGTGAAAGGCTTAACCGGATATGCTACGACGCGACCGGCAAACCGCCGCCCTTCAATCGCCCGCCTGGAAGAGAGCCCTGGAGAAATGAACAGTCGAACATCGCCTCGATCGAAGAAAAAAACACCGCTGCGCGAGCGGCACTTTTTGGAATACGCGTCGCCCCCACGCGCGATCTCCAAGCTCCAGAACATTGTACGCGAAACGGTAAGCCCAAAAAATGCAGCCGGCTGGAAGGTCTCTATCCAGCGTCGCGGCAAACGCGAAAGCAAATATTTTTCCGACAAGAAATGCGGTGGCAAGGCGAAGGCGCTTGCGGCAGCAAAGGACTATCGCGACTCCGTCCTTGGGACCGTTTCGGATACGGCTTATCGGCGCTGGCTGAGCAACAATAGACACCCGCCCAATACCAGCGGCATCATTGGCGTCGCGCGATACAGGATACGCTCCGGCAAGAATATGGTGGCGGTATGGGATGCGTTCTGGGGGGACGTCGACGGCACGCGGCATCGCCGCAGGTTTTACGTTTCGACCCATGGCGAGAAGGGTGCGAAAGCCCTTGCGTGCGCCGCGCGCCGCGAAGCGATGAAAAAGTTGCGGCAGGAGATGATACGCAGAGGACTGGACAGCGGGCGTGCGAACTGAGCAGCTCAAGCCATCGACGTTGCACCGGTCTTGTGTGAACCGCAAAGACGCAAAGGAGTCATGGATTCACGAACCGACGCATGGCGTCCCTAATTCGTGCGACGTTGAAATTGATCAGAAATCCAAGCGCGTGACCGGAAAGCTTCCTGTCGGTAAGCGGCGAAGGCTCGACGATCTTTGCGCCTTCGCGTCTTTGCGGTTCTAATTCCATGGTCCGGCAACGGCCATCAGCTGCTTGTAATACCGGCGGCCCATATGATTCACCCCTTTCCATGTCATGGCCCGCATTCGCGGGCCATGACAAGTTTGGGGAAAGAGTCGGAATTCAGGGCCGCGGGTATAAGTCCTCTGTACGTCGCGCGCCGAGCGCTCCTCTCACAAATGCTCTTCGGTGCGCAGCGACAGCTCGATCATGCGCTCGAGCAGCTGTTCCGTCGGCAGGCCGGCGAAGTTGCGCATGATGAGTTCCTTGGCGTAGAGCCGCAGCAAATAGCGCAGCTTGAGCGCCTTGCTGCGCGAGGCGAAGACGAAGTCCCGGTGTCGGCTGTTGACGAGGATCAGATTGCGCGCGGGGTCGAAGCGCGACCGCCACGACTCGCCGGGAGCGCGCTCGAAACTGTAGCTGGGCAATCCCTGGCCGGGAACGGTCGCCTGTCCGAGATTTCCACCTCCTCGATCCTGCGAATCACTTCCGGACGCTGCCGGCCGAACCTCTTTTCGTAGAGCGTTTCGATGAAAATCGGCAGCGGAGCCTTCCATGGCTCTTGCCGGTGATTGTCAATCTTGCCCATTTTTCCTGGATTCATTCCAAGCTCGCGCGCCATGGCGACATGGGCGTGAGAAAGCCGGTGTCGCCGCCTTGCGTCCACCCATTCCTGCAAATCCGGTGAAAGCCGTTCCTTTGCCACAACGCGTGCTCCTCCCAGCGGCAAAGCGTTCGCGCAAGGCCGCGCGTCCGCGCGTCGTTCCGGCCACGGGGCAATGCTCGGCGGCCCCTGCGAGCCGCAAACTCGCCTTTGGCGCGCACATCACCGCCATCGCGTCGTAGTCGCCGCGCTTGCGCGCCGCGTAGAGCTCGCGCACGAGCTTTTCCATCGCTTTCTTGCCGGCCATTTCCGCTTTTCCCCAAAAGAAACCGCTCCGCCCCAGAATACCAGAGTCGGATCACAAAATCGACCTGCCGCTCAGTTGCGCGTTGTGAAAGGGACAGTAACCCCTGTCATCCTGCCTCGGTGGCTTCCGGTTGACGACGTGGCGCAGCGCGGCATTCAATTGCTCGCGGGGAGGCCCGATTGTTCCGTCGCGCCGTGCCAGCGCGTGCGGGGTCGCGGATCGGTTCGATGACCCACGCTCGTCGCGGGAGAGAAGCACTGGCTGGCTTTCTGCACGAACTGCGGCGCCGCAACATCCTGCGCGCGGCGGCGCTCTACGCGACCGGCGTGTGGGCGCTGGCGCAAGGCATCGCGTCGCTCGGACCGACCGTGAACGCACCGCCCGGGACGACGCGCTGGTTCCTTGTGGCCGCCGCCATCGGCTTCCCGTTCTGGCTCGCATTCGCCTGGTACTACGAGTTGACGCCGCAGGGAATCCGGCGCGAAAGCGAAGCCCCGCCAAGCGACGCGATCGCCCGCGCCACCGGGCGCAGGCTGGACTTCTGGATCATCGGCGCGCTCGCAGTGGCCGTCGTGCTGCTGCTGACCGACAGATTCATGGTGCACAGGCAAGCTGCCGTCGGCACGGAAATTGCCGCCATCGCGGAGAAATCCGTCGCCGTGCTGCCGCTGGTCAACGAGAGCGGCGATCCCAATGCGCTTTATTTCTCCGATGGCCTCTCCGAAGATCTGATCGCCGCGCTGTCGCAGTTCGGGGGATTGAAGGTCATCGGCCGCAACTCTTCGTTCAAATTCCGCAACAGCACGCAGGCGAGCAGCGTGATCGGCGCGAAGCTCGGCGTCGCCCATCTCCTGGAAGGCAGCGTGAGCCGCGAAGGCGGCATGGTGCGCATCTACGCCGAACTGATCGTCGCCAGGGACGGCAGCACGATGTGGTCGCAGCATTACGAGCGGCCCTACAAGGACCTGTTCCGGCTGCAGGACGATATCACCAATGCCGTCGCCGGCGTGCTGAAGACGAAGCTGCTGGGGGGCGGCAAGGTGGTCGCGCAAAACGACCGGCCGCCCAACGGCAGCCTCGACGCTTACAACGCCTATCTGCAGGGCAAATTCTATCTGGCGCGCCAGAACCAGGCCGATATCCGAAAAGCCATCGACGCGTTCGCGACAGCCACGCGGATCGATCCGCGCTACGCCGACGCCTGGGCCGATCTCTCGAATGCATGGTCGGATCTGGGACAGGAATTTCTCGGCGGCGCATCCGCGCTGGCCGCCTATGGCAAGGCGCGCTCCGCCGTCAACATGGCGCTCGCGCTTGCGCCGGATCTCGCGAACGCGCATTCGGCGAAGGGCAATCTGCTGCTCAGCGCGGACTCGAACTGGACCGGCGCCGAAGCGGAATTTCGCCGCGCTTTGCAGCTCGAGCCGAACCTTGCCGCCGCAAAAGGCAATCTCGGTGCCGTGCTGGGAACCCTGGGTCAGCCGCAGGTGGCCGCAGAGCTCACGAGACAGGCGCTGTCGAGCGATCCGCTCGACGCGTTCTGGTTCGACCAGCTTTCGCGTTTTCTCGGGATGCTCGGCCGGCTCGACGGAGCCGCGCAGGCGGAGCGCAAGGCGATCGAGCTGCAGCCGAAGGCGGAGACGTTTTACGTGCAGCTCGCGGTCGTCGAAATCCTGCGCGGCGATCCGAAGGCGGCGCTCGCCGCGGCGCTCGCGGGGCCGAAGGGTCCGTGGCAGGATGTCGGGCTCGCATTGGCGCGCCAGGCCGGCAGCGATCGCGCTGCAGCCGATGCGGCGCTGAAAACCGTGATCGACAAATATTCCGACGGCGCGCCCTATCAGATCGCCGAGATCTATGCGTTGCGCAGGGATCCCGACAAGACATTCGAATGGCTGGACAAAGCGTGGGCCGCCCGCGACCCCGGCATTCAATTTCTGCTGTTCGACCCGCTGCTGCGCCCCTACTGGCCCGACCCGCGCTTCGCCGCCTTCTGCCGCAAGACGGGACTGCCGGCGCCGCCGGCTCCGGCGAACTGACGGCATCTGCCTGCGAGACATCAAACGTAACTCGGTGTTCGCGAAAGCGACGGAGGACGGCGAAGAGGGCTGTTTCCCGCATCCTTGGACGACCGCGACGATGGAGGCGACGGGCGCCGGCCTCTGGCCATGGGACGTCAAGGACATGGACGACGCGGTCGCGTGGGTGAAGCGCTGCCCCAATCCCGCGCCGGGACCAAGCGGGATCGAAATTCGGCCGCTTGATGACGGGCCGCCCACGGAAATGTGAATCGCAAAGGGCGGGACATCGGCGCGGCGAATGGATATGGATGCGGCCCGCGGCTGCGGTCCGAAGCGAAAGACCGGCCGCCGCAGGACACGGAGGTGTATTCATGTTCGGCATGTTGCGTAACGCCCTGCTTTGCACGGCGATGACGATCGCGTTCGTGCTGCCCGCGCAGGCAAAGGGCAAGACTCTGGTGACGCTCGACGGCTCCAATGGAGAAGATGTCTTCGCATCGCCGACGCCGGGCAGCGACGGCAATCTCTACGGCACGACCGTTTTCGGCGGCGCGAACGGCGAAGGCACGATTTTCCGGCTGACGCCCAAGGGCAAATACACGCTGCTCTACAGCTTCTGCTCGCAGTCCAGTTGCACCGATGGCGCAAACGGCGAATGGCTGACCGAAGGCGCCGACGGCAATTTCTATGGCCAGACCTATAGCGGCGGGAGCGCCAATGAGGGGGCGATCTTCGAGATCACGCCCGGTGGCAAGTTTACGTCGCTCTATAGCTGGTGTTCGCAGACGAACTGCACCGACGGCGCGAACCCGCAATCGGCTTTCGTGGAGACGAGCGACGGCAGCTTCTGGGGCACGACGATCGGCGGCGGGGCCAACAACGAGGGCACGGTCTTCAAATTCGTACCGGGCAAAGCCCCGACGATCGTCTACAGCTTCTGCTCCCAATCCGGATGCACCGACGGTTCGAATCCGTTCACAGGGCTGGCGCTGGCAAGCGACGGAAACTTCTACGGGGTGACGGCAGAGGGCGGATCCGGCGGCACCTATTGCGGCCTTAGCGGTTACGGTTGCGGGACGGTCTTCCGCATCACGCCGAAGGGCGCCCTCACAACGCTTTACACGTTCTGCACCCAATCGGGCTGCATGGATGGCGGCATTCCGCAAGGTCAGCTCATCCAGGCCAAGGACGGCGACCTTTATGGAACGACGGACGTAGGGGGAGTCCAGCAATATGGAGGCAACGGTCAGGGCACCATCTTCAAGATCAGCCTGAAAGGGAAGCTCGCGACGCTTTACAGGTTCTGTCCTGGCAGCAATTGCTCGGACGGCATCGATCCGACCGCCGGAGTCATTCAGGGCACGGACGGCAACTTCTATGGCACGACCCAGCTGGGTGGACCGGAAGGCTGGGGCAACGTCTATCGGCTGACCGGGAAAGGAAAGCTCACCAGCGTGTACAGCGTAAACGATACCGACGGCGCCAGCATCGCCGCGGGCGTGGTGCAGGCGAGCAACGGAAGGCTCTATGGGGGATCGACGGAAGGCGGAAACACCAGCTGCAGCGAGGGGTGCGGCGTGATCTTCGACGCCTCGCCGAAGGGCAAACAAGCGGCGACCGGGCGTGCCGTCACGATTCCGGCCGACATGCCCCGGCCCGCGGGTCCCGTGACGCCGCTGAGCCTGTTGCATCGCCGGGAGCAACAGCAAACAGGGGAATAACAACCCAGGCCGCGACCGATTATTTCCCATGAAACAATCGGTCGCGGTTCGTTCCCAGAATTCCGGGGACAGTTCCTTCGATCACGTCGGCCCGCTCGTGACTTCGGTCTGCCGCAGGAGCCGGTCGAGTGGGACCGGGGGCGCGCCGCTCCTTTGGCATGCGCGTAGCGGAAGCACTCGAAATTGCCAGGCGCGCGCCGGCCGAGCCACGGAACAGGCGGTGCGCGGTTTGTACCCAGCCCCGCTTCTGCGCAACGGCGGCTCATGCTGTTCTGAAGACCCTGGAATGGAGATTTGCGAGCCATGGCGAAGCTGATCTTCGGATTGAACCAGTCTCTGGACGGCTATGTCGACCACCAGGAATTCGCGCCTGGCCCCGCGCTGTTTCGTCACTTCATCGAGCAGATGCGCGGCCTGACCGGCAGTGTGTATGGCCGCGGCATGTACGAGGTCATGCGCTATTGGGACGAAGACCGTCCCGGGTGGGACGCGGAGGAACGCGACTTCGCGGCGGCGTGGCGGCGCCAGCCGAAATGGGTGGTGTCGCGCTCGTTGCAGTCGGCCGGCCCCAACGCCACACTTGTCACGCGACGCGTCAGGCGGATCGCGCCGGTCCGTGCTCCCTTTCCGTGTCGGTCAGCGTTGCGGCAGACTTGTATGAGCCGCAAAGGCGCGAAGGCGCAAAGGAGTCATGAATTCACGAACCGGCGCATGCCCTTATGGAAATCGGCAGGCTCACCTGGGGCTCGGCCAACAGATCGCGGCTTTTCAGCTCCGCCGCCAGACACTGCTCGTAGAGAGACTCCAACAGTCCCGCACCGAGCGTCGTATGCACGACGAAGGCAGCATCCACGATGGTCCTCGACACGTCATTGTGTCGCGACGAAGGCTCGACGATCGTTACGCCTTCGCGCCTTTGCGGTTCAAATTCCATGGTCCGGCAACGGCCATCAGTTGCTGATGAATTATATGAGGGTGCATGGAGAAAGGTTTGCCCAAGCTGTAGCCATGCCTGTCCCACATACAATTTGCGACAGCGGAAGACACGAGGAATTGGGTGACAGGCTCCGGTCACCCATTGTCAGAGCGTCCAAACCCCCTATTTGCTCCGCGCTTTGCGGGCGGCATAGCGGGCGTCGCGGCTGGCCTTTTGGGCCGCCTGGCGCTCCAGATCGCGCTGCGCCTGCTCGACGCGCCTGGCTTCTTGCGCCTGCGCTTCGGCCTCGAGCTCGGCAGCGCGGGCCAGTTCGGCCGCCCTTTTCTCGGCCGCTTCGCGCTCGAGCACCGCGAGTTTCGCCCGCCGGCGCTCTTCCTGCCGCGCGGCTCTCGCGAGATCGGCCACGCGGCGCGCTTCCTGGCGCGCGGCGAAGGCGGGATCGTTGACCGCCGATTTCGCACGCGCCCGCTCCAGCTGCGCCTGCTTCGCCTTCGCGGATTCGCTTAGCCGCTCGCCGAAATCCTTCTCCCGGAAGCCCTTCTGCATGTTTCCTCGTGGTGCTCGATCGTTCCGAACGGATGAAAGGTCGCGGGAATCACGGCGACAATCCACAAATACGATGGCAGGCGCAACGATCACTTTGATTTCTGAAGTGGGATATAGAGATAGACAGGAAGCCTTGCAAGTTTTCCTGTCTATCTCTATATCCCGGCCATGAGCGATCCTGCTGCTGGTTCCACATCCCTCGAAACGGCTGCCGCCGAGCTTTCGCTGGCGGTCGGGCAGCTTCTGCGGAGGCTGCGGGCGGAAGCGAACGCGGACGAGCTGAGCTGGTCGCAGACCGTGGCGCTGGCGCGGCTGGCGAAGGCTGGTCCGATGACGACGGCGGACCTCGCGCGCACGGAATCGGTGAAGCCGCAGTCGATGGGGGCCACACTCGCCGAGCTCGAGCGCGAGGGCCTGGTCGCGCGTCACCCGCATCCGACGGACGGGCGGCAGGTATTGTTCGCACTAACCGGCGAAGGCGTCGAGGCCCGGCGAAAGCGCAGCGCCGCGAAGCAGAAATGGCTCCTGGCCGCCATCGCCAGGCTCGATCCCGGCGAACAAGAGACGCTCATGTCCGCGGTCGCCGTGATCAAACGTCTGGCCGAAGCCCAATCCTCTGCCGGCGGGACCGGCGCGAGCGAGGAGATCATCAGCCTCATGAACAGGAGCGCCTGACCATGGATTGGCTTCACGACGTTTCCTATTTTTTCGGCGGCGCCTTTCTCGCCAACGCCGTTCCGCATTTCGTCAGCGGCATGATGGGGCGGCCCTTTCAGAGCCCGTTCGCCAGACCACCGGGCAAAGGCCTTTCCTCCTCGACCGTGAACGTGCTGTGGGGATTTGCGAATTTCGTCATCGCGTATCTTCTCATCGCGCGCGTGGGAGATTTCGATCTCCACGCGACCGACAACATCGTCGCCCTTGGCGCGGGCGTGCTCGTGATGGGTGTCATGGCCGCGCGTATGTTCGGGCGGTTTTATGGCGGCAATGCCCCCGTTGGCCTGTGATCGCATGGCGACGGGGACCTTCCGCTCCCTGAGGGTCTTCAACTACCGCCTCTGGGCCGTGGGGTCGCTAATCTCCAACATCGGCACCTGGATGCAGCGCACCGCCCAGGACTGGCTGGTGCTGACTGGCCTCACCCATCACAGCGGGACCGCCGTCGGCATCGTCATGGGGCTGCAGTTCGGTCCGCAGCTGCTGCTGTTGCCCTGGAGCGGCTATGCGGCCGACCGCTTCGACCGGCGCAGGCTCCTGATGGTCACGCAGGCCGCTTCGGGTCTTCTGGCGCTCGCGCTCGGCCTGCTCGCGGTCACAGGGTTTGTCCAGCTGTGGCATGTGTATGTGCTCGCGTTCCTGTCCGGCTGCGTCAATGCGATCGAGATGCCGGCACGCCAGACCTTCGTCGCCGATCTCGTGGGAGACGCGGACCTTTCCAACGCGGTGGCGTTGAATTCCTCATCCATCAACCTCGCGCTGATGGTCGGACCCGCGGTGGCCGGACTCGTGATCGCAGCAGTGGGCACCGGCTGGGCGTTCCTGATCAACGCGGCCTCCTTCGCCGCGGTGCTCGCGTCGCTCGCGTTTCTGCGCGTGGCGGAGCTTCATCCCGTCCTCCGCGCCGGCCAGTCCAAAGGCAACCTCGAGGAGGGCTTGCGTTACGTCCGGTCGCGCCCGGACCTGAGGGCCATCCTCTGGATGCTGTTCCTGATCGGCACCTTCGGGCTCAATTTTCCGATCTTCATCTCCACCATGTCAGTGAAAATCTTCCACGGCGGAGCCGGGCAATACGGGCTCCTGACCTCGGTCATGGCGGTGGGAACACTCGCAGGCGCGCTGCTTGCCGCCGCCCGGGAGAGACCGCGCTTCGGGCATCTGCTCGTGGGCGCCGCGATCTTCGGGATCGGCTTCGCACTCGCCGCCATCACGCCCGATGCGTGGCTGTTCGGCGCCGCGCTCATCATCATCGGCGTGTCGGCCCTGACCTTCACCAATGCGACGAGCAGCCTGATGCAGCTAACGACCGAGCCCGTGATGCGCGGGCGCGTGATGGCGCTGCGTCTGGCCATCGGCGTGGGGGCGACGCCGCTCGGCGCGCCGATCGTCGGCTGGGTCGCCGATGCCTTCGGTCCGCGTTGGGCGCTGGGGGTCGGCGCTGCGTCCGGGTTCGCGGCCGCGATCGTAGCACTCGTGTACCTCGCGAAGTCCCGTCACCTGCGCCTGCGCCTCGACGGCTGGCGTCTGCGCTTCACCAGCGGCGGCGATCTCATGACACAAGCCACCCCCGCCACCGCACCACGGTGAGGGATGGTCGTATGAATGATTAGCAACAATAGAGTGGTAATGAGATAGCGCTCCCCCTGTCATCCCCGGCTTCGCTCGCCGGGGATGACAATGGTTGGTTGTCGGCGTGATACATGAAATTCGGTGATGTGGTGGAGCCTGTGCTCTCGCGGATCTCCTATTCTTTGAGCGATCCTGGACCGCTGACGAACGGACTGCCGCGCAGATAGAATCGCAAGGGCCGCTCCGCCTCGCGCGTGATGCCGATCCTGATGCTCTGCCCGATGTGGCCGGGCTCGTGGTCATCGCATCCAAGCCATAGCGGCCCTTCCCGGCACAAATCGAGCCCATCAAGCGAACGATCGATCCGCAGCGCGGCGGTGAGCCGCCCCGGACCGCGCGCCAGATCGCGCACACGCTCGATACCACGGTTTTGCTGCATGATCTCGATGCCCTCGCGCGGCTCGAGCGCCCGGATGAGGACGCCGGCTCCGGTCCCTTGCGCCTCGCTCGAGACGTTCAGCATCCAGGAGATGCCATAGGCGAGATAGACATAGGCGCGGCCGCGCTCGAGAAAGAGCGCGCGATTGCGCGGGGTCGTTCCGCGGAAGGCATGGCCCGCGGCGTCGCCGATGATATAGGCCTCGGTCTCGACGATACGGCCGCTGACGGCGCCTTCGGGCAGCTCCCGCATCACCAGCTTGCCGAGCAGATAGCGGGCGAGAGATTCCGTATCGACCGGCAGGTCCCGACGCGCGAGCGGGCGGCGATGGCCGTGCCTGCGGCGGCCGCGTTTCACGACATCGGCTCGACCCATTGCGCGCGCGACGCCCCCGGCGCGAACGGATCGGCGAAATACTGGGTCTCGCGGGCCACCCTCCCGTCGACGAACTCCATGATGCTCACCGTGAAAGACGGCCGCCCGTCATAGGTCAGGACAAATTCGCCGACCCAGAGATTGCCCGCGCCGATGATCCGCCGCACCGTGAAGCGTTTCCGTTTCGTCTGCGCGGCGCGGGACACCTGAATGTTCCGCCGCCCGCGGATGCGCTCGCCCGATTGCGGATATTCGAGCACCGCGTCGTCACGGTAGATCTCGTGCTCGGCCTCAAAGTCGTTCGCGTCGGAGGCGGCCCAGTGCCGCTCCAGCGCCGCGCGAATCTCCCGGTCGTGCATGGCAAGTCTCCCTGGCCGTCAGTCACTGTTACACCTTGGCAGAGCCGCGGCTTGACGCAACTTACATACAGACATATGTAGGCACGATGACCTACATCAGCATCCGCGATCTCCAGAAGCTGTCCGGCGAGAAAATCCAGCGCCTGCCGGGACCCACGGCGGTCAAATCCGGCGACCGCACCGTGGCTCTCCTGTTTTCGCTCAGGAAACCGGATCCGAAGCGTCTGTCGGCCGCGCTGAAGCGGGCAAGGGAAGCAGCAAAAAAACGCGACCGCGCAGCGGATGACGCCGCGCTGATCGCCATGGACATCGATCCGACGGAGTATTCGGAAGAAACCGTACGCGCCATCCAGAAGGATTGGCGCGGGCGGCGATGAGGGCGCTGCCCTCGACCATCGTCGTGGATGCAACCGTGCTCATCTCCGCGGTGCTCGGGCGCACCGGTCCCGTGATCGAGCGTGTGCAACGCATTGCCGCGCTCGTCACCACGGATCGCGTGATCGAAGAAGGGCGGCGGAAGATCGAACTGGGTCTGAAGGCGCCCGGGCTTTTGCCGCTGCTCGACGCGATCGTGGACCCGCTGCTTGTCGTGCCCCTCGCCGAGCTGGAGCCGCTTTTGCCCGACGCCGAAACCGTGCTTCGGGATGCCGTTCAGAGCGCGAACGGATCGGTGCGCGACGCGCATGTCCTGGCGCTGGCGTGGTGTACCGGCGCCGATGTCTGGAGCTCGGATCGCGATTTTGCCGGAACCGGCGTCCCAAGCTGGTCGACCCGCAACCTGGTGCGGGCGATGGCGGAAGCGGGCGCCTGATCCTGCATGCGCCGCGTTACCGAACCGCCCGCGAAGTCCCGTAATGTTTCGGGTGGTATATGACGTGATCAGCAAGCCGCCGGGGACGATCGGGTGGGAGGGAGGAAAGAAACATGTTCGACTTCAAATGGTCGTCCTCGGAAAAGAAGATCGCGCGCGAAGCCTATAACGCGGCCTGGTTGCGCGAGCAGCGCAAGGACATCGGCGAGATGTTCGACTACCGCTACTCGCAACTGCCAGTGGTCTTCGCCCGGGCCATTCGGATGGGACACATGGAGGTAGAACGCCTTGCCGGCCTGTCGGAGGACAAGTTGAAGATGATCCGTTCGCTTCGCGATTTTTCGCCGGGCGGCTGATACAGTGCAGTGGGATCAGTCGGGGAAGCAGTCGCCGAACATGGGCAATCCACTCACGGACTGGGCTTTCGTCGCTTCGTCCTGGAGGACGTCCCAGTGCTCGGCGAGCTTACCGTCCTCGACACGGACGATATCCGCGGCGATCCAGGCCGCGGGGCGTCCGATACCGGAGAAGCGGCCATGGGCGATGACGTAGTCGCCTTCGGCCACGACCAATTGGTTCTCATACCGCATCGTATCCGGTGCCGCGCGGACAAGATCGAACAGCCCCCCGCGGCCCGGGGCGATGTGGGCGCTATGCTGAATGTAGCGATCCGACCAGAACCGTTCGGCCGCGGCATAGTCGCGCTTGTTGAACAACGTGTCGAAAGCTTCGAGAACGAGCGCCTTGTTCTGTTCGCGCGTGGGCCTGGTCATGGTAGCTCCGGCTTCTTGCTATTGCTTCGGTGAGGCGGTCGCGAAGGCGGCGTTCAATATTCAATCCACTGTTTCAGCGCGGCGTTCTTCTGGGGAGTATAGGGCGGAAACAGGTGATCGATTTCAATATCGGGGGGCGAGATGAGCATCGACTTGGCGTGGGTCAGCATGTCGAAGCCATATTTGCCGTAATAGTGACCCATGCCTGCCGGACCAACCCCGCCGAACGGCATCGTCTCGATGAACAGGTTGACGTTGACCTGATTGACCGCGCCGCCACCGAAGGACAACTCGCCGATGAAACGCTCGATCGTGGCTTGGTTGCGGCTGAATATGAACCCTACCAGCGGGTGGGGCGTTGCAGCGATCCTATCGGGGATTGGCAGCCCGTCGAGAGTTAGTTGGATTGCGCGGAGGGGGTCGACGGTCCGTCGCCGGGCGGTTTCGAGGACGGAACGAATGTCGGCATAGAGTTTTGCGCCCCACTCGGAGCGGAAGCAATTGGTGACTT
>DATAWY010000044.1:0-7776 GCA_036266955.1 Rhizomicrobium sp. | reverse complement strand
CCCCGCAACGATTGCTGTGTACGCTTCGCGACGGTCGTTGCCTTCCGCCCCGCAACACTCACTACCAAGCGCCCGCTACGGCTTACTTGGGCCGGACTTTCACCGGCTGGATCGCGCCAGCTTCGTGGCGCACTGACAGCGACAGCGTTTCCCCGTCGGGAACGTTTTCTCTTCTCCAATCGCTTCACCGCTTCGCCGGGCGAAAGGACGGCAAGATCGAAGACCTGCAGCGCCAGCTCCGGGAAGCCGTCTGCGACCTGGGTCACGTCGAAGCCTCCATCCGCCTGTTCCAGCCCGACATTGACGTAGACGAAATCATGCCCCGGCCTCGAGCGCTTCCTTTCGGGACGCGGTTTCAGCTTGTTCGTCTCCGATACGATGTTGCACGATTCCGTCGTGCGAAATCTCGAGTTCATTTCCGAGGCCGCAAGATTTTGGCGCGACAGCCGCAGGACTCATAATTCGGGCTTTTTCCTGGCGTGCCGCGCGAGCAGCGCATCCAGCAGTTCCGGCTGGTAACGGAAATTCGTCGCCTTGAGCCGGGAGAAGGCGTCGGAAAGCTCGATCAGGCCGCGCCGCGCGGCGCGGTCGAGCACGCCGAGCGTGCCGGTCGTCTCCAGACCCTGTGCGGTCGCTACTGCTACACCGCTGCGCTCGTCCATCAAAACCAGATCGGCGCGCACCTGATGCGCAAGCGCGATGGCCGCCGCTTCACCTGCGTCGAGTGCGCTGAGCATCGGATCGTCCGTCGCCAGCGCTGACCCGGCGTGGATTTCAATCCAGGCCGGGGGTTGAGTGGCCCTGATGCGGACCCGGGATGCCGCGCCGGGATGCCGCAATTCGGATCGAACCGCTTCCGGGATCAGCACGGTCTCAAAAAGCTTTGGCAGCAGGTCGATCGAGCCGATGAGAATGAGGTAATTGAGGGGCGTTGTGTCGGCGACGACGATCGGCAGCGGCCTCAAAGGCCGAGCCGGTCGAGAACCTGCTGCTCGCGCTCGAAATCGGGAAGCGTGTAAGGCTCATAGATCTCATGCGCCTTCAGGAACCCGTCAAGCTCGATGCGGCCCAACCAAACCCAGCATTCGGCATAGCTCAGGCCTGGTCAGCCGGCCGGCGCGATAGGCTTCGGCCGCCAGCGCCTCCAGCGCCTGGCGCTCGATATCACCGGCGGCGCGCAGACGCTCGGCGAGATCGTCGGGGATGTGAAGGATGAGATTCATGGAGCTAGCCTATCGCGGCCCCGGGGTAGAGAGCAAGTTTCGGCATGGGATAAAAACATTCTCACGGATATCCTCGCTGGAAAGCCGCGCCCTCGTTGCCGGAATTGGAATGTGCTGCGGCTTGTGTAGGTGGGACTGCTCGACCAGCGCATGGTTGCCGTGGTGGCTGGAGCGGGAGGACGGGATCAGGTTGATTTCATTGCGAAGAGCGAGAGATGGCGAAAAAAGAACATACCGTGAGCTACACGGCTGAAGAGATCGCCGCCAGGCGGGCGGCCGGCAAGAGCCGAACCGATTGGGCCAAGGCAGATGCCATGAGCCAAAAGGAAGTCGAGCGCCTGGCGGACGAGGACGAAGGCCCCCTGCCCGAGGGCTGGGAAAAGACGGTCATCATTGGCCTTCCCCCTGGGAAGGAGGCCGTGAAGCTGCGGATTGACCGCGACGTGCTCGATTGGTTTCGCCGCACCGGCAAGGGCTATCAAACGCCCATGAACAACGTGCTGCGGGCATTCGTGAAGTCGCGGGAATTCACCGGGCAGCAGCCGAAATGACGTCGCGCAGCGCAATTCGGGATGCCGCCTCCTGCAATGGAGGTGCGTGGCGCTCCAGCCGCTGCTAGACTGCCGGCATGCAGGGTCAGGAGGCGATAAACCGTTTGCGCCAGGGTCGCGAGATTCTCCGCGCCCACGGCGTACGTTCGCTCGCGCTGTTCGGCTCGACCGCCCGCGGCGACGCCCGCTCCGACAGCGACGTCGATGTGCTCGTCGATCTGGACGACAGCCGCAAATTCAGCCTGATAGACCTTTCGGAAATCAAATTCCTGATCGGTGATCTTGTCGGCGCGCGCGCGGACATCGCATTGCGCGGCCGGCTGCGCTCCGGCTATCGCGAGACGATCGAGAGGGACGCCATTCCGGTTTTCTGAATGGACACGCGCCGCACGCCCCGCGAGCGACTGCTCGACATCGACGAAGCGACGGGAAAGATCGAGCGCTTCCTTTCGGGACGCGATTTCAGCTCGTTCGTTTCCGATGCGATGCTGCACGATGCCATCGTGCGAAATCTTGAGGTCATTTCCGAGGCCGCGAGATTTCTGCCGCAGGAAACAAAATCCCACGAGCCGGACATCCCGTGGCGCAACATCGCAGATATGGGAAACTGGCTTCGCCATGGCTATTTCACAATGAACGACGATATTCTTTGGGAAACATTGGTGCGGGATCTTCCGATCCTGAAAATGGCTGTGGCACGGATGCTTTCCAGCTGCGAGTGAGCGGCAACAGCCGGGGCCTGGTCCACCGCACCCCGGGGATATGAACTACATTCGGGGCCCAAACCTTGGCCGACTCCGGGCGGAAAAGGCTATGATGTTCGATCCTTCAGCCTGGTAGCAGTCCTTTATGACTCTGCGCAAAACGATTGAGGTCGTTACCCAGCTCGCGGCAAAGCGAGCAATCGCCAATTACGCAATTGCGGGCGCTGTGGCTGCGTTGAATTATATCGAGCCCATGCTCACCGAGGATCCCGATATTCCTGTCTCGGTGGACGGTTTCGAGAAGCGAGCCTCAGGGCTTCTCCTCCTGGGTCCCATCGAAAAAGCGCTGGCCCAAATGGGCTACACCGAACGCACGAATGTCGGCTTCAAGATCGAAGGATGGCCCGTACAATTCTTGCCCGTTGCCTCTCCGCTGGACGAGGAGGGGCTTGAACAGGCCATAGAGATCGACGTTGCCGAGCCTGGCGAAGCGCCCCTAAAGGCACGCTGCCTCAGGGCCGAGCATGTTGTCGCGACTGCCCTAACAATTGGCCGACTCAAGGACTTAGCGAGAATTCAGGCATTCTTGGAGCAGGATGCAGTAGACTTCAATCGCTTGCAAAGCGTTCTTGAGAGGCACAATCTTATGGCCGCCTGGAGCGAGTTTTGCCTCAAGGCAGCGATCAAGAACCCACTTTTCGGGAATTGACTGGATGGATGGTCATCGAACGCAGTATCCGGACAACTCTGAAATCCTGGCGCGCAAAGCCGAGGGACGCCGGGAGAATGCGCGCGCGACCTTCGCCGAGAAGATCGCAATTCTTGAGCGGATGAAGGAGCGTGTTGCGCCAATCGTAACGGCACGCGAGGCGCGAAGGGCCAACCCCGGCCGTCAGCCGCCAGCTCGGGTCTGAATATCCGCACCCCGGGACGTGAACGACGTTTCCCCGGCGCGGACAGCTGGCATTGACGGCCGGCGGAAAGACATGCGCGCGCATTGCTCGCATCTTCGCGGTTTTTTACCTCCGACGCGAGACGCCCAAATGGCTCGGGGCCGTCGCATTGCCTCGTGACAGAGTGCGCGCGAGCGGAGGTTCAGCCGGACTTGAGAAAGCCAGGGGTGCGATGAAACAGGGGTTGGCAGGTGCGGCGCTGGGGGCGTTCCTGCTCGCGGCGGGTACGGCGAGGGCCGCGGCGCCGGGGCATTATCTCTTCGCCTGGGCCAGCGATCGCGCGGGCAAGGCCGAGGATTTCATTGCCGTCATCGACGCCGATCCGGCTTCGCCCTTCTATGGCAGGCTGGTCGCTTCGGCGGCTTCCGGAATCCGCACCCATCAGGTGCACCACACCGAATACTGGATGCCGGCCGGCGGGCTGTTGTTTGCCAATAACCACGTGGCGGGCAAGACCGTGGTGATGGACCTTCGCGACCCGTTGCATCCCCATGTGCACGCGACGTTTGCAGACCTGGACGGCTTCAGCCACCCCCATTCGTTCCTGGGGCTGCCCGACGGCCATGTGCTGGCGAGCTTTCAGGTCGAGGGCCACATGGACCACGGCCCGGATCCGGACATGGGAGCGAGCCCGACGATGACGATGCCCATGACCGATGTGGGGACGCTGCCCGGCGTCCATGGCGGCTGGTGGAGATCGACGACGAGGGCCGGGCGGTGCGCGCGGCCTCGACCGCCGATCCGGCGCGCCCCGGCGATCTCCTGATGGCCTACAGCCTGTTGCCGCTGCCCGACATCGACCGGGTGATCGTCACCAACTCCTCGATGCGGCCCGAGGACCGGAATGGACACACCTATCAAATCTTCCGCCTGTCCGACCTGAAGCTGTTGTCGACGAATGATTTCGACGCCCCGCCGGGCCGTTATGGCGAGGTCAATCCGGAGGAGGCCCGGCGCGGGCCCGACGGCGCCGTCTACGTCCAGACGACGGGCTGCGGCATCGAGCGGGTCACCGGCATCGCCGCCGATCACCCGCGGTCGAAGCTCTTGTGGCAGTTCCCGGGCTCCTTCTGCGGCGTGCCCAGCATCGTCTCGCATTATCTGATCCAGAGCGTGCCGATCCTGCATGGGCTCGTGGTGCTGGACATCAGGGACGGCGCCCAACCGGTCGAGGTCGCCCGCGTCGCGCTGGATTCGGCGATCATTCCGCACTGGACGGGCCATGACGCCGTGACCCATCGTCTGGCCGTGACCGGCTATGACGAAGATCGTTTGTTCATGCTGACATTCCATCCCGAGACCGGCGCGCTCGCCATCGACGCCGCCTTTCACGACGACAAGGGCAAGCCCGGCTTCGACTTCGACAATCGCACCTGGCCGCATGGCTGGACCGGCGCGGCGATTGCCCATGGGGTCGTGTTCTCGAGATAGTCTGCGGTGGGGCTCGCTGGCATTCGTCCGGCAACGGATAGAGCGATCCGGGAGCTGACCGCGCTCTGGCCGGGGCGCGCGGTTCGGCGGCGTTGAACGCCGGGAATGCATTTCATGTCCCGGAGTTCATGACCTCGATTTTCCGGTCGAATCAGTAATTTGGGCCGGAACCACTAAAGGAGTGTAGTAAAGGCAGCTATACCGTCGCTCCGTTCACTGCCGATGCTCGGAGCGCAACCACGATCCGCAATGAGTTGGAAAAAATGAGGAATTTTTCAGGCTACAAAAGAATCCGCTTAGCGTTTCACCATTCCTGGCGGATGCATAAAGCGTTAGAAACAAAAGCGCCGTTGTGCGATTAACAATTCGGGGTTTGGCACCTATGGTTCCCGGAAATCTCATTACTGGAACTCAACGCGATCTCCGGCGATATCAACTTTGCCTCCCTTGATCTCGACGAGTCTACGATTCCGGTCCGCAAGGCTGCATTGGACTCGAGGTGCCAAATTACTATCGAGCCAACGTTCAAATGCGACGTGTGTGGGGCAAACGCGCACCTTTGCATTGTAAGCGTTTCGGGCATCTAGCCCGGTATTTACCCCGACCCGATTCCGGTCGATATGAAAGAAGAAGTTCCAGCGGTTGCTAGTGTAGCCTCGGAGATGGTGCAATAGGCTATCCGAATTGAAGCGGTAATTGAATTGCTCAAGAACGAAATCTACCTCCTGTAAGTACAGCTTATGTGGCGCTGCCAACAAAACAGCGTAAGCAACTTCTGCTAGGCTCCGGGCACCGGGGATGAGGCCGTGACGAGAAAGACCGTAAAGGCTGCATCCGCCCCAGCAAAATCTCTTATCTTGGGACAGCATGACGTTAATCGAGTGGTTGCTGTTCCGCGTATATTTGTCGTGCATGAATCGCATCACGTCGTGACTTTTCACTGGCCGAGTCAGTGATACATCACAAAGTTCGGCGTAGGCGAGGTTTGCCAACGTGCGCGATATTCCCGATGGAACGCCCTCGCACCAACAGGGAACCACACCAAGTTGTTCTGCTCTCTGTAGCTCCCAAGCTGAGAGTTCGGCATCACATCGGAGGCATCGCGTCATGCTGAGACCCCCCAGGGGATTGCCTCGCTAACCCATCGTTTGAAGCCGCCAAGCCGACCGTCGAATCGGCGCCAATACTCGCCTGACCAGCGATCATGGAGACCGAGTACATGATCGAGAGTTGCACTAGTAGGTGGCTTGGGAATCAACCAGCCGCCACCTGGATCGGGTTTGAGAACCGCATTCATTGGTCGGGACAACCATGCCAAATACCGGCGAGCGTTGCGATCGGGCCGCGTGTCCGGCCATCCGCTGGTCTCGGAAGCAAGGACGGGGGCTGGCCAACGATCAGGCGTTATGAGACAGATCCCCCACTGACCGGCGTACCTTCTGAGAGAGTGCGATACATAACCCGTTCCGCCAAAGACGCGAATAACGGGAGTAGCTCCATAGAGCTGTTGTTGTAGCCAGTAGTCGTCCGTCGCTGCCTTGAATCGCAGCAGGTCATTCTTTGGTATCGACTTCCGGTATGCCTTCCACTCACCGATCACGACAGCATCTCGAGTGCGGCCAGTCGCGTCGATCTGATGATAAAGACCTGACAATGAATGGCAGCCGAGCGAACGCACACCAGAGAACGACTGTACCGGTTGAACGCCTATCACTGCGAGGTGCCGCTCGATACGCCGCTCCAAAGCTCGCCCATCTCCCGCCTCGCCCGCGGCGAGGTGCGCGTTTGCTAGACAGAACAAATCGCGCAGGAATGTAGTCAAGGAAACCACGGACTATTCCTTCGAAAAATCTGGAGCTGTGATTGCGGTAGTCGGCAGACGTTCGGTGATGACTTCGTCATCGCCGGCAGTTATCAGCGTGAGGTGCGATTCGACAGCGGCAGCGTCGATTTTCTCCAAATTCTCTGCCGCTGCAAAAGTAATCATTTTGTGAGCCTTGCGTAATAGGTCACGGGGTTTCTTGCTAGAGTGAGTCCATAGTTCTTCTACGGCGTCTTCGGTGAATGGACTGAGCCCGTCCGCGGCGGCCGTCCCGTCGCGACGGGAAGCGTTAAGGTAAGTCGCCAAAAGGCGCTTCGCCTGTTTAGACGTGGCCAGAGGCGGCATGACGACGACAATATGGCGGTTGGCCTCGTCAACCCTAAGTGACGGCAAATCGGCCAGCTGCCAAAATTCTTCGATTGAAGCTAAGGCGCGAGGATGCATTGTGACCACGATGCTCACCATGTCGGCCATCGGAAGTAGTTCCACGATGAAATCTCGAAACCTCTCTACCTCCACGCTGCGGGTTCTCTTAGGCGTCTGAGGGGAGGCGAAGTCCTCAAGCTGATCGCAAAAAAGCATGACCTTGCGAATGCCAGCAGCCTGGACAAAGAGCAAGATTGTCGCAAGAAAGTTAGCCCCTGAACGCGTGCGCTTCTGTGGAGTGATCCCGTCCAGATAATCCTGCACTGCGCGAGACTCTCCGGCGCAAAGGGCAGCGAGAAACTTATCTTCGGGCGGGCCTAAAGTCCGCCCTTTGAGCGCGCGATAGGCATCATGGCACCGTTCCGCCAGTATCATTGTGTCGTCAGTTCCAGCGACAGCACAGAGACGCTCATAGAGGCGCTCGTACAAGGTCGGGTCGTTGTCGTGGAGTCGAAAGTCAGTTCCGTACTCAACGGCACTGAAGAAGAGACTGTTGAGGTTTTTCGTGCTGGCGGTGTCAAAAGAGGCTAGTGGCTCGCGTCGTTGCAGTTGACGGGGTTTTCTGAATCACTGTCGCCTTCGGTGAATTAACGGAGGTGATTCGTGGCCGTGAAAGAAGTTGCCGTCAAGAAATACGTGGTTCGGCTGAGCGCGGATGAGCGCTCG
>DATAWY010000043.1:0-22303 GCA_036266955.1 Rhizomicrobium sp. | reverse complement strand
CGCAATCCATGGGGTTTGGTGTGGCTGGGAAGCGACGAGAGACAGCACATGTCGATGGGGATGGACTCCGGCTGGTTTTCGACTTTCCTGGATGCGTATTTTGAATCTTCGGCAGCTACAGAACTTCCCATTTGGCGTGTGTTTAGAACTGCCTCCGCCGGAGATCGAGAACCAATAACCGAAGAGAATACCTGGGAAGCCACGTGGGCACGTGTTACCGAATGCCGGGAGGCAGATCCGGCCTCGCGCTACGACTGTGACCACAACATTACGCATGCGCACCCGGAGGGATAACGCTCAGTGAGCAGCCCGATCCCAATCCCATTGGCGCGGCGGCGAGGCTCATTTGAGTTCACCGGCCAATGGCGGGACCACGTCCGCGGCTTGCCCGAAACGGGGATGGGCTACGTCGTCGTAGGCGTTACGCTCAGCAACGGGCGTACCTATGATCAGGTTCTCATCAGCGACACGGGTTACGTTGATCGAGTACGCGGATTGCCGGACATCCCGTTCACCGAGGCAGACATCGTCAAGATCGTAGCTACTCACCGAAAATGGGATTGGAAGGAAGCGCCGTGACCACCTGTGAGAGGTGCGGCGCACCCGGCCGGCCCTTTTGGCCTCCTTCAACGCCGCAGCCGGCGTTTGAGAAGCGAGAGACCAGGAACTGGTTCACGCTTTCGGCGTGCGCAGTGTGCGGCCAGCTCTGGGTTGCAGTTCCGTACGAACCCTATGCCTCGTTCGTCTACCAAGTCCCGTGGGACGACTTGGAGACGAACTGGTCGAGGCTGGCTGAACAGGACGATGGCAGCGCAGTGATCGAGTGGGCCGAGGGGCGTATCAAAGCCACTTGGCAGCAACTTGGTTTAGAGGATCGAGCTGCGATCGAGCATCACCGATTACGGAGCTTTGGGCGCAATCCGATCGATTCGTAGGACGGCAAGATAAAAGCGCTGCTGTCGTTGGTCGTTTTTGTTGGTCCGATCAATGGGTTACAGCGTTCTCGCCGAAAGGGCCTGCTGGCGCTTTGTGCGAATTCACTAATGATATCAACGATCCGAGCGCCATCCGCACCGCACTGCGGCAAGAAAGGGCCGGAAAGAGGAGGGGTTCGTCCCGGCAGCGAACGCCGGTGAAAATCCTGGCGAAAGCCAGCGGCCTATGATAGGTTACATGTAACTGTATTGGAGACTTGTCATGGCCTCGGCATCAAGCGCCAAGCCCTCGCGCATAAAGGTGCGGGAACATCGCGAGCGCCTGCGCGAGCAGGGCCTGCGCCCCATCCAGATTTGGGTGCCGGACGTGCGCTCCCCCGCCTTCCGTTCCGAAGCACATCGCCAATCCGCTGCCATCGCCGCCAGTGCTCATGCCGCGGATGATCAAGCGTTCATCGACGCGATATCGGATTGGGGCGATGTATGAGGCGAGGCGACATCTGGACCGTCGCCGGCGGCAAGGACTATGCGGGCAAGCCGCGCCCCGTCGTCATCGTTCAGGACGATAGCTTCGACGCTACCGATTCAATCACCATCTACGCCTTCACTACGGACGAGACCGATGCGCCATTGTTCCGCCTGCCGGTGGAGCCGAACGAGCGCAATGGCCTGCGGGCGGCGTCCCGCTTGATGGTGGACAAGATCACCACGGTGCCAAAGACCAAGGTTGGCGCGCGCGTCGGCCGGCTGGACGATGAGGATATCTTGCGGGTCAACCAGGCCGTTCTCGTGTTCCTCGGACTGGCTGTCTCGCCAAGGACCAAGCAGGAGGCGTGACGAGCAATGGCCCAAAGCGTAGCCACGGCTAGGATTGGGTCGTTCCGTTTTTTCTCTGCTCGCGCGATCCTGGCCCAATGTCTCGGCACCGCTCATTCCTACGCGACCGCGCCGCAGTCGGCGAATTGCCGCCCGACTTATATGTCGTGCCCGGTCCCTGGCCGCGCCTTGGCCGCCCGGTCAAACATGATGTCGCGTCGTGGCGTGTCATCGACGACTGGCCCGCGCGCGTGCCGGTTATGGACGCCGAAATCGACGTATTCGAAGCATGGTTCGGCGACCTGTTCGACGAACTGTTCGGGCCGTCGCGATGACGTAAGGAGTTTGCCCACATGACCGTGCCGCTGCGGGCCGCCCTCTATCTGCGCGTCTCGACAGCGCGGCAGGCCGAGCACGATGTCTCCATCCCCGACCAGAAGCGCCAGGGTGAAGCCTATTGCGTCTCGCGCGGCTACCAACTCGTCGAAACCTATGTGGAGCCGGGCGCATCGGCCACCAATGATCGGCGCCCCGAGTTCCAGCGCATGATCGAGGCGGGCACGTCGAAGCCCGCGCCGTTCGACGTGGTGATCGTCCATTCGTTCAGCCGCTTTTTCCGCGATCACTTCGAGCTGGAGTTCTACGTCAGGAAGCTCGCCAAGAACGGGGTGAAGCTCGTCTCCATTACCCAGGAGATGGGCGACGATCCAATGCACGTCATGATGCGCCAGATCATGGCGCTGTTCGACGAGTATCAATCCAAGGAGAACGCCAAGCACGTCCTGCGGGCGATGAACGAGAACGCCCGTCAGGGCTTCTGGAACGGTGCCCTGCCGCCGATCGGCTACCGCATCGTCGCGGCCGAGCAGCGGGGATCGAAGACCAAGAAGAGGCTGGAGATCGACCCGCTGCACGCCGACACGGTGCGGCTGATCTATCGACTGTTCCTTGAGGGAGACGGCACGTCCGGCCCGATGGGCGTCAAGGCGATCACCTGCTATCTCAACGAGCGGCGCATCTTCACCCGCGACGGCGGGCGCTGGGGGCTGGCTTCGATCCATCAGATTCTCACCCGCACGACCTATATCGGCGAGCACAGGTTTAACAGACGCTCGCACAGGGACCGGGAGAAGAAGCCCGAGAGCGAGGTGGCGATCATGGCCTGTCCGCCGCTGATCGACCGCGAAACCTTCGACACGGTGCAGGCCCGCCTCAAGGCCCGCGACCCCCGGATGACGCCGGCGCGCGTCACCAGCGGCCCCACCCTCCTTACCGGCATCTGCTTCTGCGCCAAATGCGGAGGCGCGATGACCTTGCGCACCGGCAAGGGCAGCGCGGGCGGTGTCTATCGCTACTACACCTGCTCGACCAAGGCCCGGCAGGGCAAGACCGGCTGCGAGGGCCGCTCGATCCCGATGGACCGGCTCGATCAACTGGTCGCGAGCCATCTGGAGGAGCGTCTGCTTCAGCCCGAGCGGCTGGAAACCATCCTCGCCAGCGTCCTCGACCGCCGCCAGGAGCGCACCGAGCGCCGCCGCGAGCACCTTGCCGAGCTACACAAGCGGATCGCTGAGACTGACCAGCGCCTCAACCGGCTCTTTGACGCCATCGAATCTGGCGTCGCCGATCTCGAAGCTCCCGGCCTGAAGGAGCGCATCACCGGCCTCAAGGCGATTCGAGAACAAGCCAGCGCCGACGCCGAGCGCGCCCAGGCTGCGCTCGACCATGCCGGCAATCAGGCTGTCAGCCCCGATATGGTGAGAACCTTCGCCCGCACGGCCCGCCAGCGCATCCGGCTGGACGACGGCGGCTACTGCCGCGATCACCTGCGGGCGCTGGCCCAGCGCGTCGAGGTCGCGGACAAGGAGGTCCGCATCATGGGATCGAAATCGGAACTGCTGCGGACCCTGGTTGCCGCCTCAAGCGGAAAACCGAGCGTAGTCGGTGTTCAGAGTTCTGTTCTGAAATGGCGCACCGGAAGGGATTCGAACCCCTGACCCCCAGATTCGTAGTCTGGTGCTCTATCCAGCTGAGCTACCGGTGCGGCGGGCGCGAAACCTAGTGAGCGATGGGGGCAAGTGCAAGGCGCACGAAGCCACGCGCCGGGTTGCCGCCCCCTTGGGAAATCCTTTGGGATGGATGGCGGCTGTCCCTTGTTCCTGCGGTGCGGCGTGGTTAAGACTGACCCGATTCCGGTTTGCCGGGCGGGGCGCGCCGGCAGACCCAAGGGGCGTAGGGGCAATCGCCTGCCCGCGGAGCGGAGAAAAACACGAATGACACGCACAGGGGCGGCAGCACCGCGCCTTCTTGCCTTGGGCCTTCTCGCGGCGGCGGGTTTCAGCCTGTCGGGCTGCGGCAGCATCGACAACATGCTGTTTGGCGCGACCGAAGAGGCCGCACAGCCGCCGGCCAATGCGGGCGCCAAGGGGCAAGAAGCCGCCCAAACGGCGGCTCCGCCGCCCGCAGCTGCTCAGCCGCAGGTGGCCCCGCCCGCGACAGCGCCCGCCGGAGCGGTACCTCCAGAGCCCTCCGCGCCGGCTCCGGTAACCAGCGTGCAGCTGCCGGCGCCCACGGTGGCGGGGGAATTCACGCCGGTTCCCATCGCGCCCGGCACGCCCACGGGCACCACCGTCAGCCACACCATCGAAACACTGCGCTCCCAGATCGAGGCGCTCGAATCGAAGCTGGCGAGCGGCGCCCAGAATTTCGCCGATCTGGACACCACCGGCACGCAGCAGTCCGGCACCTACGAGCTGGTCACGGCGCAGATTGCCGCCCGGCTCGTGGCCGGCACGACGCGCGGCAATCCCGAACTGATCGGCCAATGGAACAGCGCCCAGGGCGCGCTCGATTCGATGACCGGGAACATCAACGCGCTGGCCGCGCTCGCCGGAGAGGTCGAGACCGATTCCAAAGCCGCTCACGACGAGCTGAACGCCATCCAGTCCGCTTTCGACGAATCGGGCGCGGTGGATGAGGATCATCGCCAGCTCACGGTGCTCTCCGACGAGGCGAACGAAACGGCCGTGCAGATCGACAGGCTGCTGCGCGATGTGAAGCAGGCGCTACTGCGCGAGACGGCCTATGTCGCCAATGAGCGCGGCAATCTGGTGAGGCTCGCCAACGCGATCAGGGCGGGGGAATATTCATTGCTGCTTTCGGCTTCGCCTGCGCCCGCACGCCGCCACCGGACGAGAGCTGCGGCCGCCGAAGCGCCGGCCGCCGAAGCGCCGGCCGTCGCGGGCGCGGCGCCCGAAGGCAGTGCTCCGATCGTCACCATCAAATTCGACCACCCCCATGTATCGTACGAATCCGACCTCTACTCGGCGCTGTCACAGGCGCTCGCAACACAGCCCGCCGCATCCTTCAACGTGGTGGGCGTTGCGCCCTCGGACGGGAACGCGGACAGCGCCGGGCATGACGCCAGGTCCGTGATGCACGCGATGGGAGAGATGGGAGTCCCGGCCGCGCGGATGAGCCTCTCCGCTTCCACCGATGCTGCCGTCACTTCGAGCGAAGTGCGCGTGTACGTGAAATAGGCACGCGGCGCCGCGTTACCCCTCACCCGCGCCTGCGCGATTGATAGACCTCGCGCTGTTTCCCTCTCCCACAAGGGGAGAGTGGAAGCCGGTGTGCTACATGACTAATTTGTTCGTGCAGCACGCGACATTACTACTTTGTTCGTGCGGAGCACGGCATTTCCCCTCTCCCCCTGTGGGGCGGTAGCGCCAGCTTAGCCCGCCGAATGCAGGCATGACTTTCGAAATCTGCGCGGGTGAAGGGGATCCCCGACGCTGTTCATTTCGCCTTGGCCGCGCAGATGTCGCGATAGCTGCGCAGCTCGCCGAGGTTCGTTGCTTCGTAGACGCCGCGGGCGATGGCGCGGGCCATGCAGTCTGCGGCGGCATTGCCGAGACGCATCAACTCAAAGGGCCGCGGCTCGCCGAGCGCGCGTCGGGCGGTCGCCAGCGCGAACACCGTGTCGCCGTCGAACGGCGCATGGGCGGGCCTGAGCGCGCGCGCGAATCCATCCGCCGCCATGATCGCCAGCCGCTTCAGCTCGGTGCGCGAAAGATCCGCGTCCGTCGCGAGGACGGCGATGGTCGTGTTGGCGCCGGCCCGCGGAATAGCCTTCACGTCAGGCGGCAGGCCGGCATCGACCGAACGGAAATCAGCCGGCAGCCGGCGGCCGCCGAACTCGTCATTCTGCTCGAACGGAAAGGCCCAGAAAACATCCGTGTGCTGAATGATGGGCGACCCGACGGCGTTGACGATGGCGAGCGCGCCGATGATGATGCCGTCTTCGGTCACGATGGATGCGCTGCCCGCACCGCCCTTCCACACACCCGCGGTAGCGCCCAGCCCCGCGCCGGCATTGCCGAGCGCGAACGCCTCGCCCGCGCGCTCCGCCGCCGCGACAGCAAGCGCGCGATAGGGGGGCAGCTCGCCCCAATTCTTGTCTCCGCCATTGGCGAGATCGAAGATGACGGCCCCCGGCACGATGGGCGCGGACGGCGCATTGGGCATGATGCGCAAACCCCGGCCGCGGGCACCGAGCCAGGCTATGAGGCTGCTTGCCGCGTCGTGGCCGTAAACCGAACCGCCCGACAGCACGATCGCATCGACGGCGCCCACGAGATTGACCGGATCGAGCGTCTCGGTGTCGCTGGTGCCGGGCGCACCGCCACGCACATCCACCGCCGCCGCGCAGGCCCGGTCCGCAAGCACAACGGTGACGCCCGTGCGTGCGGCGATATCCTCGGCCTGGCCGACCGACAGCCCGGCCACATCGGTAATGAGATTGCGCTTGCCCGGCCGCGTCATCGCTGGCAACCGTAACCGCCGCGCACGAAAAGGGAAGCGAAATGGCGATGCCCAGGCGACTATTTTCCTCCTCCGGCGTGGGGGAGGTGGCGCGCGCCAGCGCGCCGGAGGGGGCTCTGACGTCTGCGTCCATCCCCCCTCCGTCTCGCTTCGCTGCGCTGCGCTCGACACCTCCCCCACGCTGGGGGAGGAAAGCAATTGCGGCGCTCGCTGCTGTGATTGCGTGGAGTTTCGTCACCGGCGTTGCATTCTCCCGCGCGGCCGAGGCGCCGGCGAAGCACGACATGGTGGCGGCGGCCAATCCCTATGCGGTCGATGCGGGATTGCAGATGCTGCGCGCCGGCGGCTCGGCGGTGGATGCGGCGATTGCGGTGCAGATGGTGCTGACGCTGGTCGAGCCGGAATCCTCCGGCATCGGCGGCGGCGCGTTTCTGCTGCTCTACGATCCCGCCACCAAACAGGTGACGAGTTTCGACGGCCGCGAGACCGCGCCTGCGTCCGCGAAGCCCGGCATGTTTCTGGACGCGAGCGGCCAGCCGCGGCCGAAGGGCGAAGTGATACCTGGCGGACTTTCCGTCGGCGTGCCGGGCGACATCGCCATGCTGGAGTTGGCGCACAAGCGCTATGGCCGGCTGCCCTGGGCGAAACTGTTCGAGCCAGCGATCGCGCTGGCTGAAAAGGGCTTCCCGGTCGGCCGCAAGCTCGCAAACACGCTGCGCAACGAGCCCGAAATGGCGCGCATGCCCGACGTCAAAGCCTACTTCTACAAGCCCGACGGCACGCCGCTGCAACAGGGGGACATGTTACGCAATCCCGAACTGGCGAAGACTTTGCGCCTGATCGCAGCGGGCGGCGCCAAGGCGTTCTACTCCGGCCCGATCGCGCAGGCGATCGTGGACAAGGTCGATCACGCGCCGGTCAATCCCGCGCATATGACGCTCGCCGATCTCGCCTCCTATCAGGCCAAGGAACGCCCGCCCGTCTGCGGCACCTATCGCATATATCGTCTGTGCTCGATGGGGCCGCCCAGTTCCGGCGGCGTGTCGGTGCTGCAGATCCTCGGCATGCTGGAGCGATTTCCTCCCAAACAGCTGCAACCGAACACGCTGTCGGAGATTCATCTCTTCTCGGAGGCGAGCCGGCTCGCTTTCGCGGACCGCGCCATGTGGCTTGCCGATCCCGACGTGGTGCGCGTGCCGGTCTCCGGCCTGCTCGACAAGACCTATCTCGAGGCGCGCAGCGCGCTGATCAACCCAAAGCACGACATGGGAACGGCGAGCGCCGGCGAGCCGCCGATGAAACACGCCGGGCTCGACTTTGCGCCGCAGCGCAGCCGGCAGTTGCCCGGCACCAGTCACATGTCGATCGTCGATGACCGCGGCGAGGTCGTGTCGATGACGACCACGGTCGAATACATCTTCGGTTCGGAGATGATGGCGAAGGGATTTTTCCTGAACAATCAGCTGACCGATTTCTCTTTCGAGCCGGTGCGCGACGGCAAGCCGGTGGCGAACGCGCCCGCGCCGGGCAAGCGGCCGATGAGCGCCATGTCGCCGACCATCGTGTTCAACGGCGACGGCAGCTTCCGCATCGCGCTGGGCTCGCCGGGCGGGCCGATCATCATTCCGTACACGGCGGAAACGCTGGTGGCGATGCTCGACGGCGGGCTGTCGCCGCAAAGCGCGGCCGCGCTGCCCCATCACGCCAATCCGAACGGTCCCACGATCCTGGAAGCCGATACGCCGATCGTGGAATACGCTTCCGAACTCACCGCCATGGGACATCACGTGATCATCAGGCCGCTCGAAAGCGGTCTCAACATCGTCGAGCGCGTGAAGGGCGGCTATCTCGGCGGCTCCGACCCCCGCCGCGACGGCGTGGCCAAAGGCGATTGAAAGCAGTGCGAGCTTCTCACAGGAAATAACCGCCAAGGCGCCAAGAACAGACGGTGCGCCTTCGCGCGCAAGCTTCCCTTGGCGTCTTGGCGCCTTGGCGGTTCAGCCTTTCTTGACCGTCACGCAGAAGAGCCGCTGGAAGGGGAAGAGGGTGACGCCGCTGGCGCGTTGCGGATAGGAGTGGGCGGCGCGGGCACGGTATGCGGCGAGGAAGGCTTCGCGGCCGTCACCTTCGAGCGCATCCGCGAACGGACACAGGCCTGTGCCAAGCACCCAGCGATAGACGGCATCGGCGCCTTCGAGCGCCTGGACGTAGCGCGTTTCCCAGATGTCGATCCCGGCCGCAAGCGGCTCGAGAATGTTATAATACGCTTCCGGCTCGAGCACGCTCCACCAGTCGCGCGCGCGGGCGAGCTTGTCCGCCCAGCGCCGCTCCCGCGCGAGGTCCTGCGCGATCGCGTGACTGGGTTCGCGGAAATTCCTCGGCACCTGGAAGGCCAGCACACCGCCGGGCGAAAGAAACGAAACAAGACGTGGCAGCAATGTTTCGTGATCGCCGATCCACTGCAGCGTCGCGTTGGAATAGATCACGTCGTAAGTAGCCCCGGGCGACCACCGCGCCACGTCGCCTTCGATCCAGCGCGCGGGAATCCCCGTCGTCCGCGCCTCGGCAAGCATGGCGGGCGAATTGTCGATGCCTTCGATCTGCGCCTTTGGCCAGCGCGCAGCAAGCAGCGCGGTCGAATTGCCCGGACCGCAACCGAGGTCCGCCACGCGCTTTGGCGAGTCGACACCGATGCGCGCCACGAGTTCGGCGGCAGCGCGCGTCCGCTCGCCGCCGAAGGCAAGATACGTCTTCGGATCCCATGTCACCTGGGCTTTCCCCAATCCGGGATCTCGATGCGGAAGCAGGTACCCGATTCCCCTGTCGATTCCATGACCACGTCGCCGCCATGGAAGCGGGCGAGATCGCGGGCGATGGCGAGTCCCAGGCCGGTACCGGCGGAGCGCGTCGAGGCGGCAAAAGGCTGGAACAGTTTGTCGCGCACGGCTGCCGGCACGCCCGCGCCATTGTCGCGGATACGGATCGCGACGGTCGCGCCATCGCGCGCAGCGCTCACCGACACGAAACCGCGCTCGCGATCCTTCACGGCTTCCGCGGCATTGCGCACCAGGTTGAGCAGGATGCGGAACAGCTGTTCGCGATCGGCGTCGATGCCGAGCACGGGATCGGTGGCGTTCTCGAAGACGATCGTGTTTTCGCCTGCCTCGCCTGCGATCGCCGCTTCACCGACCTCGTCGATCAGCGGGGCAAGGGGAAACAGCTCGCGCTGCGGCGGATGCTCGTCGGCGCGGCCGAAGCGCATCGTGCGCGTCGCCAGCGCGACCGCGTGATCGAGCGAGGACACGATGCGCGGCGCGAGCCGCTTCACGACGGGATCGTCGATGCGCGCCAGGCGGTCCGACGCGAGCTGGGCGCTCGCCAGAATGTTGCGCAGATCGTGCTGGATTTTGGCGACCGCGCTCCCCAGCGCCGCAAGCCTGGCCTTCTGCTGCAGGAATCCGAGTATGTCGCGCTGCATGGCGGCAAGCTCGCGCTCGGCCTGGCCGATCTCATCGTGGCGGTCCGAAGGCGTCACTATGCGGCGCGCGTCTTCGGGATTTTCGTGAAAGCGCACCATGGCGCGGGTGAGCCGCCCCATCGGCCGCACGAAGACGGCGTAGAGGCTCAGGAACACCAGCATCCCCGTCGCCAGCGAGATGGCGAGCGCGACCAGAACCAGACGGCTGGAATAGGCGAGCAGATCGGCGCGGATCGGATGTTCGTCGGTGATGACTTCGACGGTTTGCGCATGGAGGATTTGCGTTGCCGCCACCACATGCAAAATCCGGTTGTCGCCCGCGAACAGGCAATCAAGGGCGCCTGCAA
Organism: Rhizomicrobium sp.; assembly: GCA_036266955.1. Lineage (GTDB taxonomy): Bacteria > Pseudomonadota > Alphaproteobacteria > Micropepsales > Micropepsaceae > Rhizomicrobium. The sequence continues at coordinate 11,903 of DATAWY010000043.1, read as the reverse complement.
TCTGGGTAAAGAGATTCTGCCCGCGCAGATCGACCGTCAGGTCGAAATGGCTGGGCTCGTCATGGGCCAGAAACAGTTCGCGCTGATCGGGCCGCGTGAGCATCACGGCAGCGGCGCCCGCGCGTGCCAGCAGCTGCTGCCGCAGGCCCTCCGACAATTGCGCGCCGCCCGGCTCGGTGAAGGGCAGAATGGCGATCTCGGCGCTGGCGATATGGGACTCGAGCAGGCTCGTGTAGTAGCGGCCGAGCGTCGGCAGGATGATCAGCACTTCGGTCAGCAGAACGTAAGAGATGGTGAGCAGCAGCAGCCGCCCCGAAAGGCTGTGCGCCACGAGCGCCCATGCCGCGGCGACGCGCCTCCGCAACCGCAATGCAGTGTTCTCCCTCTCCCCCTCAGCGGGAGAGGGCTGGGGTGAGGGAGGCTCGACGCTGCGCGATTGCGGCGCGGGCGTCCCCGCTGGCTCCCCACCTCCCCGAATGACTCGCAGCGTGACCACTAGCCGTCCACTCTGTCGCTCTTACAGAAGATGGAAACAAAATTCCCGCTTAAAACCATCATAAATGAAAGCCCGAAAAAAATCCGAACGTGGTCCTGACGGCATCGGTGCGCATCGCGAACCCGCCCAAGCCGTCGGAGCGGACTCCCGCCGCCGGGAAGTTTGCGGTATGATTAATATGATTGAGGAACGGGAAGCCTGCGGAGAGGCTGGATGCTATCGAAGCATCCCTGGTTTGGACCGAAACGAATCGGCTGGGGCTGGAGGCCGGTGAGCTGGGAGGGCTGGCTCGCAACCGCCCTGTGTGGGGCCGTAGTCATTGCAGCCACTATCGCGTTCAGAGGCACCCCAACGGGCGGCTACGTCAGCGTGGCCGCCGTAGCCGCGCTCTTTGTCGTTTGCCTGCTTACCGGCACACGACCTGGATAATTCAAACTGACCCATTAGCCCATCGCGACACCGTCAGCCATTTCAGCCCCGAAACGACGACTCGCCGCCCGGTTGACACACCGCGGCCCACTCCTTAGAAGCTCGGTTCTTTCTGGCGGTCCGCCCGGAGTTGAGGTCATGAAACGCACCTATCAGCCGAGCAAGATCGTGCGCAAGCGTCGGCACGGCTTCCGCGCGCGCATGGCGACGGCCGGGGGACGCAAGGTGCTGGCTCGCCGCCGTGCCCATGGCCGTAAGAGGCTGTCGGCCTGAACGACGCCGGAGATGCCGGGCCGCAGCGCCCGGACCTGAAGCCTGCGATCTCGCGACTGAAGAAACGACAGGATTTCCTGCGGGCGGCGCGCGGCATCCGGCGGGTCACCAACGGACTGACCGTCGAACTCTGCCCTGCGCCGGAGGGCGCAGGGTGCGGCATAAGGGTCGGCTTCACCGCGAGCCGGAAGATCGGCAATGCGGTCGCCCGGAACCGGGCGCGGCGGCGGCTGAAAGCGGCGGTACAACGGCTTCTTCCCCTTTATGGGTTGCCGGGCAATGACTATGTTGTTGTCGCGCGCCTGGAGACCCTGACCCGGTCGTTCGACGAATTGCTTTGCGACCTCCGATCCGCATTCGTAGCGGCCCATGCCAGGCTCGGCCGGTCCCGGACGGGAGACATTCGGTGAGGTATGCTCTTGTCCAGCCTGTTCGCGCGGCCGCGCTCGCCGTCCTGCTGGCGCCAATCTATTTCTATCGCTGGTTCCTGGGGCCGTTGTTGCCGCGCGTGTGCCGGTTCGAGCCCAGCTGCTCCACCTACGCGGTCGAGGCGCTCAAGACCCATGGACCTTTGAAGGGCGCTGCCCTGGCGGCACGCCGGCTTCTGCGTTGCCATCCCTTTACCTGGCTCGGCGGTTCGTCGGGCTTCGATCCCGTCCCGCCGCCCAGATAGAAACCGATGAACGATAATCGCAATCTCGTCCTTGCCATCGCGCTGTGCCTTGTCGTCTGGATCGCCTGGGACCACTTCGTGGCCCAGCCGCAGATGCAGGCCGAGCACGCCCGGCAGGCTGTCCTCCACAAGGAAAATGCCGCGGTGGCTCCCCGCCAGGCTCCGCCGAAACAGCTGCCGGTGACGGGCGCAGGCCGGCTTTCGCTGAAGCAGGCACTTGCGCAATCCGGTGCGCGCGTGCCGATCGACACCCCAACGCTCGACGGATCATTGCGCCTCACCGGCGCACGTTTCGATGATCTTCGCCTCAAGCGCTATCGCGAGACGGTCAATCCGAAGAGCCCTGAGATCACGCTGCTGTCACCGGTCCGCACGCCTTATCCCTACTACGCCATGTTCGGCTACGTCGGCGCGCCGGGGGCCCATGTCGCGGTGCCCGGCGACGACACGCCCTGGAAGCTCGCGAGTGGTCGGACGCTCGGGCCGGGTCATCCGGTGACCCTGCAGTGGAACAACGGCAAGGGACTCGTCTTTACCCGCAGGATATCGGTCGACGATCAGTACATGTTCACGATCAGCGACCAGGTGGCCAATCAGAGCGGCAAGCCCGTGCAGCTCTACCCCTATGGCTATGTGGCGCGCGACGGCGTGCCCGAGACCAAACATTACTGGGTGCTGCACGAAGGCTTCGTCGGAGCCGCCAACGGCGCGCTCAAGGACGCGAGCTACGACGATTTCAAGAAGGAGGGCACGCCGCCCGTCGCCTTCCAGTCCACCGGCGGCTGGGTGGGCATTACCGACAAATACTGGATGGCGGCGGCGATTCCGCCGCAGAACCAGCAGTTCGACGGCTCCTATCGCGCGGCGCCGCTCGACGGCACCAAAACCTACCAGGCCGATTACCGGCTCGACGGCCGCACCATAGCGCCAGGCGCGACGATCGGCCTGACGCAGCGGCTGTTCGCCGGCGCCAAGGTCGTGTCGGTCATCCGCCACTACGAAGACACGCTCGGCATCGAACGCTTCGACCTCGCGGTGGACTGGGGATGGTTCATCTTTCTGACCAAGCCGATCTTCTGGCTGCTCGATTTCTTTTACAGCTTCATCGGCAATTTCGGCGTGGCGATCCTGCTGCTCACCGTCACCATCAAGCTCGTCTTCTTCCCGCTCGCCGACGCTTCCTACCGTTCGATGAGCCGCATGAAGAAGCTGCAGCCCGAAGTGGAGCGCATCCGCGAGCGTTTCGCCGAAGACAAGATGCGCCAGCAGCAGGAAATGATGGCGCTCTACAAGCGCGAGAAGGTCAATCCGGTTTCCGGATGCCTGCCGATGCTGATCCAGATTCCCGTGTTCTTCTCGCTCTACAAGGTGCTGTACGTCACCATCGAAATGCGCCACGCGCCGTTCTTCGGCTGGATCCACGATCTGTCGGCGCCCGATCCGACGAACTTCCTCAATCTGTTCGGTCTCCTGCCCTATGCCATCCCGGCCTGGATACCCGGTTTCCTCCATATCGGCATCTGGCCGGTGATTATGGGCGTCACGCAATGGCTGCAGACGAAGATGAATCCGCAGCCCGCCGATCCGGTGCAGGCGCGCATGTTCACCTTCATGCCGCTGATCTTTACCTTCATGCTTGCGACGTACCCGGCGGGCCTGGTGATCTACTGGACCTGGAACAATCTTCTCTCCACGACGCAGCAGTATGTGATGATGAAACGCCAGGGCGTGGACGTGCGTCTCTTCAACAATCTGAAGGCGCCCGCCTTCCTGAAGCGACTGGGCTCCTCCACCCCCCGCACCTCCACTCCGCCCGGCGAATAATTTGATTGCACGAAGAGCATCGGACACCCTGGGACCGCGGGCGTCTCGCCCGCTATCCCGTGCGGGCGAGACGCCCGCGGCCCTGGGAAGTGGCGGACGTAAACTGTTTGCGGGGCCGTGCGAGTTCGTGGCAGGGGCGGCGAACATCGAGGCGGTGCCGAAGAGCGCGCTGCCGGAGATCGCCTTCGTCGGCCGGTCCAATGTCGGCAAATCGAGCCTGATCAACGCGCTGACGGGGCGGCGGACGCTGGCGCGCGTCTCGCACACGCCGGGCGCTACCAAACAGATCAATTTCTTTCGCCTCGGCAGCGCGTGCACGCTGGTGGATCTCCCAGGCTATGGCTACGCCAAGGCCTCTCGGGCACTCTCGCGGGAATGGCAGAACCTGATCTTCGCATACCTGCGCGGGCGGGCCAATCTCGGGCGCACACTGCTTCTCATCGACGCGCGGCGCGGCATCATGCCGCCCGATCGCGATGCGATGGGGCTGCTCGACCAGGCCGCCGTCTCCTATGTGGGCGTGCTCACCAAGACCGACGAGCTGACCAAGGAGGAGTTGCAGCGCGTCGAAGAAGGCTGCGGCGAAGAATTGGCGAAGCGCACGGCGGCCTATCCCGGCCTGTTCGCGACGTCCGCCCGCAGGCCCGAGGCTCTCGACTCCCTCAAGGATCACATTGCGGCGCTGGCAGGCGCGTGGGGCAATAGGCTATAGGTTCCGGGTTTGGCCGGATTGTTTCGGGATGTCGCTGCAGGACGAAGTCGGTCAGGATCGCAACCTGCGCGTCATGGCGCGCTGGCGCTCGACCGCGCGCGTTCTCGTCGAGGCCCTTCCCTACATCCTGCGCTATGACGGCGAGTCCATCGTGGTCAAATACGGCGGCCACGCCATGGAAGGCGGCGTCTCCGAACATTTCGCGCAGGATATCGTGCTGATGAAACAGACAGGCATCGATCCCGTCGTGGTGCATGGCGGCGGCCCGCAGATCGGCGCGATGCTGTCGAAGCTTTCCATTCCCTCGTCCTTCGTCGATGGCTTGCGCGTGACGGACGAGGCCGCGATCGAAGTCGTCGAAATGGTGCTGACCGGCGCGATCAACAAGCAGATCGTGAGCGGCATCAATGCCGCCGGCGGCCGCGCGGTCGGTCTCTCGGGCAAGGACGGCAATCTCGTCATCGCAAAAAAGCTACAGCGGCTGAAGCTCGATCCGAAGACGCTGGAGATGAAACCGGTCGATCTGGGCTTCGTGGGCGAGCCCGACACGATCAACCCGGAAGTGCTGCGGACGATCATCAATTCGGATCTGATCCCCGTTATCGCACCGATCGGCATCGGCGCCAGGGGCGAGACCTACAACATCAACGCCGATACGGTTTCGGGCGCGGTCGCGGGCGCGATGAAAGCGGCGCGTCTGCTGCTGCTCACCGATGTCGAAGGCGTACTCGATCGCGAGGGCAAGCTGATGCCGCGGCTCAGCATTGCCGAGGCCCGCGCTCTGATCGCGGACGGCACGATCTCGGGCGGCATGATCCCGAAGATCGAAACCGCCATCGAGGCGGTTGAAGCGGGGGTCCGCGCCGCCGTCATCCTTGACGGACGCATTCCACATGTGCTGCTGCTCGAACTTTTTACCGAGCACGGCGCGGGAACGATGATCACGCGGGAATGAAACGCGTCGCGGTCTTCTGCGGGGCGTTGGTTCTGGGTGCGGCTCTTCACGCCGCGCCGGCCCTTGCCGATCTGCGCGTCTGCAGTCGTACCAGCTACATCCTCTATGCCGCCGTCGGCTATGAATCGGGCGTGCAGATGCTGACGCGGGGCTGGACCCGTGTCGTGCCCGGCAATTGTGCCGTTGCCCTGCAGGGGCCGCTCAACCAGCCCGAATATTTCCTCTATGCGCGCAGTTCGCGCGCGCATGCCGGGCCGATACGCGCCTGGGGCGGGCGCATCCGGCTTTGCGGCAAGGAAACGAATTTCGCCATCGACGTGCCGGTGGGCGCGGCGCATTGCGGCTCGGACGATGCGTTCCTGCTGCCGTTTGCTCCCGTTTCGACCGGTCACAAAGCGTCGTGGACCACCACCCTGACGGGGACGAGGCCCTTCGCAACGCCCACTGCCGCGCGCGACGCGGGTGTGGCGCGGCTCCTGTCCGACATCGGCTATCGCGTGAGTCTGGGTGCCGGTCCCGGCTCGAACGCCAAGGCGCTCGCCGATTTTCGCGTCCGCATGCGGCTTCCGGCCAACATCACCGACGCGGATCTGTTCGACGCGCTGGAAACCGAAGCGCTGAAAACCGCGGCGCCGCAGGGGTATTCCGTCTGCAACGACGGACAGTCGGAACTGTGGACGGCCATTGCGCTGCGCTCGCAGATTATCAGCGTCGCGCGCGGCTGGTGGGATGTGCCGCCGGGCGCCTGTGCGAAAGTGCTGACCACCGCGCTCACTTTCGATACGGTTTATCTGCTTGCTGAAAAGAATGGAAACGACAAGCTCGTCAGCGGCCCGACTACCTTCTGTGTGACGCACGTGGCCTTTGAAATTTTCGGCAACAGGGATTGCGCGAAACGCGGGCTCACCACCGCCGGCTTCGCCGCTACCAACACCAAAGGCAAGACCGGTTTCGTCGTCCACATCGGCAATGACGGACCTCTTCCTCCCGCGCCCAGGCTCACCCAGACCCGCGCCGCGGTTGCTGCGCCCTCCGCGCGTCCTCCGCGACCCCCGCGTTAAAAACCTTCTTCAGGCCGTACTTTCGGCGCTGTAGCGGGCCAAGAGGCCGGTGCGCACGGCGGTGCGGTAGACCTGCCGGAAGAAGAGGCTGGCCGCCAGGATGTAGAACACCGAGAGGCCGAAGCTGATGGCAAGATCGGAGAGCTGCCAGGGCGCGTGGCGGACGATCGCGCGCATGCCTTCGAAGACGTAGGCCGGCGGCAGCAGGCGCGAGAACGCCTGCATCCAGCGGGGCAGCACGGAAACCGGATAGAACACGCCGACGAAGGGCGCAATCAGCGCCGGCAGCGGCCACATGAACCATTCCGACGCGGGACCGAGGCGGAGCACCATGGCGCTCCCGGCAATGCCGAGCGCGATGCCGGACAGGAACAGAACCAGCAAAAAGGGCACGAGCGCCATTCCGTACGCCAGGAACGATAATCCGAACACCAGCGAAGCGAGCAGGACCATGGTGAAGAGCGCGATCAGGCTCGTCACGACCGACGTGATCACGAGCCCCATGACATATTCGGAGATGCGCAGCGGCGCCGCGAACATGTTGAGAAAATTGCGCGACCATACGTCTTCGAGAAAGGCCGTGGAAACACCCTGCATCACCCGGGCGAGAAAATCCCACAGCAGCACGGCGCCCAGAAGCGCGGGAATGAAATTATATCCCGGCGTTGCCACGGTGTTGAGGTAGCGCGAGATGAATCCCCACAGGGTGATGTCGATGGCGACCCAGGCAAAGAGCGGCACGACCCGCGTGGGGCTGCCGCGATAGAGGTAGAACTGGCGCAGCGCCACCGCCGCGACGCGCCTGGCGTGCATCAGACGGGCTCCGGATGAAGCTGCTCGCGCGCCACGTTCACGAACAGATCTTCCAGATTGGCGGCACCGTGCTCGCGCGGCAGCGCTTTCGGATCGCCTTCGAGCAGCAGGCGTCCGCGCGACATGAAGAGGACGCGGTGACAGACTTCCTCCACCTCATGCATGTTGTGGCTGGTCCACAGGACCGCGCTTTCATTTTCTTCCGCGAAGGCGCGGATGGTGGCGCGAATCTCGCGCGCTGTTGCCGGATCGATGGAGGCGGTTGGTTCGTCCAGCAGCAGCAGTTTGGGACTGTTGAGCAGCGCCTTGGCGAGCGACAGCCGCGTCTGCTCGCCCGAGGACAGCACACCGCTGCGGGTCTTGCGGAAGCGGACCAGTCCGAACCGCTCGAGCAGTTCGGCGATCCTTCTGGAGAGCGACGGCACTTCATAGAGCAGACCAAAGACCCGAAGGTTTTCCTCGACGCTCAGATTGCCGGGGAGCGCTGCATAGACCGCGGCAAAATTGGTGCAGGAAAGCGCGTCACTGCGGTGTTTGAGAAGATCCACGCCGTCGATTCCGATGCTGCCCGCGGAGGGTTCAAGCACGCCCAGAACCATGTTGACCGTCGTGGTCTTGCCGGCGCCGTTCGGTCCCAGAAGCCCCACGATCTCGCCCGGTGCGATCGTGAAAGAGATTCCGTCCACTGCGACGGTGTCGCGATAGGTCTTGCGAAGATTGGAGACGACAAGGACGGGGGAGGGCGGCACGAAGAGGTCCGGCGCGAGGCTTGCGCGGCCTTGTGCCATCGACCATGTTCCCCGCGCAATGCAGGCCGCCTCTGCGATCCAAGCCGCGCCGGATTTCCGGCACATCGATGTCTGGATATTCGATCTGGACAACACGCTCTATGCGCCCGAGAGCCGGCTGTTCGCGCAGATCGAAGCGCGCATGACGCTGTTCGTGCAGCGGTATCTCGGGCTCGACAGGGAAGAAGCACGCCGCGTTCAGAATGCCTATTACCGCGAGCACGGCACCACGCTGAACGGCCTGATGCGTCTTAACGGCGTCGAACCGGAAGCCTATCTCGCGTTCGTGCACGACATCGACATTTCCGCGCTCGGGGAGGAACCTGCGCTCATGCGCGCCATTGCGCGGCTGCCCGGCCGCCGCTTCGTGTTCACCAATGGCTGCCGCAATCACGCGGCCCGCGTCCTCGAACGACTCGTGCTGGCCCATCTGTTCGAAGATCTGTGGGACATCCGCACCATTGCGTTCCGTCCCAAGCCCGATCCGGTTTCCTACCGCGCGGTGCTGGCGCGCGCGGCGGCCAGCGCGTCGCGGAGCGCGATGTTCGACGACATCGCGCGCAATCTTGTCCCGGCGCACGAGCTTGGGCTCACCACCGTGTGGCTGCGAAACGATTCGGCGTGGTCGAAACAGGGGCCCGATTTTCCGGTGGTCGCGCCCGGGCATGTCCATTATGAAACAACCGATCTGTGCCGCTTTCTGGAGACGATCAGAGTTTGAGATGACGGACGAACTGGCAGAAATCATCGACGAGGGGTGGGAAAATCGCGAGGCGCTGAATGCGTCGACGAAGGGTCGTTTTCGCGACGCGGTCGAGGAAGCTCTCGATGCGCTTGATACAGGCCGCCTGCGCATAGCCGAGAAACATGCGGGCGAATGGCAGGTACATCAATGGCTGAAGAAGGCCGTGTTGCTGTCATTCCGTCTCAACGACATGCAGCTCATGGCGGGCGGTCCCGGCGGCGCGTGCTGGTGGGACAAGGTGGAGTCCAAGTTCGGGACCTGGAGCGAGGCGCAGTTCCGGGAGGGCGGTTTCCGCGCGGTTCCAGGCGCGCTCGTGCGCCGCTCCGCTTTCATCGACAAAGGCGTGGTGCTGATGCCCTGCTTCGTGAATGTCGGCGCCCGTGTCGGCGAGAACACCATGATCGATACATGGGCGACGGTTGGTTCCTGCGCGCAGATCGGGCGCAACTGTCATATCTCCGGCGGCGCCGGCATTGGCGGGGTGCTCGAGCCGCTGCAGGCGGGACCGGTCCTCATCGAGGATGATTGTTTCATCGGCGCGCGCTCGGAAGTGGCCGAAGGCGTGATCGTGGGAGAGGGTTCGGTGCTCTCGATGGGCGTTTTCCTCGGGCAATCAACGAAAATCGTGGACCGCGATTCCGGCGAGATAGTTTACGGCCGCATTCCTCCCTATTCCGTCGTCGTCCCCGGCGTGCTGCCGCAGGCGCCCGACCGGCCCGCGCTTGCTTGCGCCGTCATCGTCAAGCGCGTCGATGCGCGCACCCGCGCCAAGACCTCGATCAACGAGTTGTTGCGGGACTGAAGGGGAGTTTCCGCCATGCCCGTCGGATTGGTCATCGCCGGTTTGTGGATCCTGTTCATCGCGTCATGGATCGCACTCGCAGCCTGGAGCAGCAAAACAGAGAAGCGCGCGAGCCTCGGCACCGAGCTCCGCTACCGGATCGTCCTGATCCTGGGCGGGCTCATCTTTCTCGTTCCCGCGCATGGTTATCATGGGCCGCTGCGCCTCTGGCTGGTCAGCCGCGCGGAAGCCTGGATCTGTGTCGGCCTGATCGTGCTGGGCTTCGCCTTCAGCGCCTGGGCGCGCATTCATCTGGGCCCGCTGTGGTCCGGAACCATTACCAGGAAAGCGGATCACCGCATCATCGACACCGGCCCCTACGCGATGGTGCGCCACCCGATCTACACCGGTATCCTGCTCGCCATCTTCGCGACGGCCGCCGCGAAAGGAACGGTTCTGGGGCTGATCGGCGCGCTCCTCATCACCATCGGAATCTGGATGAAAGCACGAGCCGAAGAGAACTGGCTGCGTGAAGAACTTGGGGCGGAAACCTACGATGCCTACCGCCGCAAGGTTTCCATGCTGATCCCTTTCGGCCCGAAAGCCGTGTAGTACAAGCGTCAGGGATGATGCGCCGCCGCCGCCTTTGCCTCGGCGGCTTTCTGTTCGCGCGCCTTTACCGCCAGGTGATGCCCGATCGCGCAGCCGGCGATGGCGCCGAGGATCGCGTGATGATGCGCATAATGCCCGGCCGCGGCGCCGACCGCGGCACCCTTCAGGCATCCCGCATCGGCGGGAACAGCAGTCGTGGCGAGCATCAGGGCGGCAAGCATTCCGGCAAGCTGACGCGTCATCTCGTTCTCCGATCTTTGCGCGACCGACCTTAGCTGGGAAGTGTTGCGGCACCCATCAAGGGCTCGTTCACGCCTTGCCTGCAAATGCCCAGACCGGATTGGCGAGAAAGGAATTTGCTGCATTATGCGGCTTCGAAACGACGGAGGGGATGAGTCGAAATATGATGGGCAAAATCAACTCGCCGCGGATTCTGTTGGCGCTGGGCATTGGGGTTCTTTTGTCCGGTCCTGCGCCGGCGCCGCCGTCGATGAGCGACATCCTCGCGGCCTCGCCGCCCAGCGACTGGCGCACCATCGATCCGTCCGAAACGCTTGTCATGGAACTGCCGGCAGGCCGCGTGGTGATCGAACTCGCACCCGCTTTCGCGCCCATGGCCATCGCCAATATCAAGACGCTGGCGCGCGCGCATTATTTCGACGGCGCGGCGGTCGTCCGGGCGCAGGACAATTACGTCGTGCAATGGGCGCGCAGCGATCATCGCCTGTTCGGCGCCGCGAAATCCACGATCGCGCCGGAGTTCGACAGGCCGATGGACCGCGACATCGCTTTCACGCCGCTTCCCGATCCGGACACCTACGCGCCCCAGACCGGATTTTCGTCGGACTTCCCGGCGGCCCGCGATCCCGCTGAGGGACGCGTCTGGCTCACCCATTGCTACGGCATGGTAGGCGTGGGCCGCGACAATGCCGCCGATTCCGGCAACGGCAGCGAACTCTATGCCGTGATCGGCCAGTCGCCGCGCAATCTCGACCGCAATGTCACGCTCATCGGCCGCGTCGTGGAAGGGATGGAGCTTCTCTCCACCCTGCCGCGCGGCACCGGTGCGCTGGGCTTCTACGAAAAACCTTCGCAGCGCCTACCGATCTCATCCATCCGGCTGGCGAGCGACATGCCGGCCGCCGAGCGGTCAAACCTCGAAGCGCTGCGCACCGACAGCGCCACCTTCCGCGCCCTTCTCAAGGAGCGCCGCACCCGCCCCGATCCCTGGTACAAACATTCGCCGGGCCATATCGGCGTCTGCAACGTGCCCCTGCCGGTGCGCGCAGCGGCGCCCAAAGCGTGACCCGTTCGCTTTGAATCGTTGGAGGAGACTCCCCCCCTCCCCGGCCTTCGGCCGGACCTCCCCCACGATGGGGGAGGAAAGCAAATGTGCGCGCCCTGTCTTTCCTCCCCCGCGCGGAGCGTGGGGTGTCGCGAAGCGGCGGAGGGGGGGCCACGGGAAGCGCCGGCCGGGATCGTCTGTCTGAGCTCCCTCTGCCTACGCCTCCACGCGCCTGCCGCCGACGCGCGGCGTCCCGGCCGCATGGTCCTGCGCGCGCCGGGGCGGAAAATTCCCTGAGATTGGTGCAGCGGGCTTGTTCCTGCCGCCCGCCTCTGCCTCGATCCGCTCCCTGTCTGCCTCGACCAGGCTTTCGAATTCGGCGACGCGATGCCGCCCGCACTCCGGGTCTTGCGGCGTCATCTCCGCCGGCGCCCCTGCGCCCTCGGGCTGCTCTCG
>DATAWY010000042.1:0-16252 GCA_036266955.1 Rhizomicrobium sp. | reverse complement strand
CGAGCGCTCATCCGCGCTCAGCCGAACCACGTATTTCTTGACGGCAACTTCTTTCACGGCCACGAATCACCTCCGTTAATTCACCGAAGGCGACAGTGATTCAGAAAACCCCGTCAACTGCAACGACGCGAGCCACTAGGGCAAGGTTCAATCAGGAAATTCGGGCACGGCGGGGTAGGCTTCGAGCACCGGGCCGAGCACGGCCTTGAGCGGCCCGAGCCATGGCTCGAATGCCTGCCACCGTTCGACCCCTTCCTTGAAAATCGGGCGGCGCACCTGCTCGTTGCTGAACGAATTGAAGGCGCGGTCGCTCTTGTAATATTCGAGACAGTCCCGCTCGAACGGAAGTTCCAGGAAATCGAGCATGCGGCGCACTTCGCTTTCCAGATCCGCGACGAGATTCTCGTAGATGACCCGATGGATTTTTCCGGGCATGACGCGATCGTAATGCGCCATCAGCCGCACATAGTCGTGATAGAAGCGGCCGATGTCGGAGAGCTTGTAGGAGAGAGGCGGAGCATGCGCGAAACTTATCGTGAAATTCGCCCAGCAGCAGGCAATCGGATGACGGCGCACGTCGATGATCCGGGCATTGGGCAGCATGAGCCGGATCAGTCCGATCTGCCAGATATTGTAGCAGTTCTTGTCGACAAAGAACGGCTTGCCCTGCGAGCGATGGATGCGGGTCTGTTCCAGATATTTCTCGCCGAGCGACCGCAAATCGTCGGGGGTGAGCCTGTCCATGCCACTGGGATAATCCGGACCGGTCTTGGGCATGACGTCCGTGCCGACAATCCGGATCATCGTCTGCAGTTCGCCCGCGACCTCGATTTGCGCGTGCGCGCCGAGAATTTGCTCCGTGAGCGTCGACCCCGACCGCTGCAGGCCCACGACAAATATTGGTTCGGCAGACGGACAGCCCTCCCCTTCATGCGCGCGGAAAAGTTCCGGCGTGAAGGCCGCCCGGGCGCGGTTCACCATCGATGTCGTCGAATCCGGATTGTAGTTGATGCCAACGCGCCGGATCGCATTGCCCTTCGAATAGTACTGGAATGACTTCTCGTATTGTTTCACGTCGTCGCAAGCCTTGCCGAGCGCGTAACAGAGGTCGATGCGCTCGGCGGCGCCGATGGCCGGATTTGCGAGTTGCGCCTCCATGACGCGGACGTCCTCCTTCGTGAAGCGCGAGGTTTTCATGCTGGCAAGAGCCCACCACGCCGCGCCCGCTGCGGGATCGAGGCCGGTAACCTGGCGAAGGCAGGAAACGGCCTCGTCCGTATGTCCCCCCAGACTCCGAAGCGAAGCGGCAAGGCCCATCCAGACCTGGCCGGAATTCGGAACTTCCGCTGTCAGTCCCCGGAACAGCTCCGCTCCCTCGGCATATTTTTTGGTTCTGTTCAGCAAATGCCCTTTCATGGACCGGAAGAGGCGGCTGTGCGGAGCTTTCACCAGCAGGATTTCGATTTCATTGAGCGCCGGCTTCAGCCTGTCCAGCTTCATCAGCGCGGCCGCGTAGTTGTACCGGTAGGCCAGGTGGTCCGGCGCGCAGAGGACGCATCTCGCCAGATGCTGCTCCGCGAGATGGGGATTGTGCGCCCGCTCGGCGACTTCGGCCATGATATTCAGCGCGTCGGCATTCTGCGGGTTTTTCTCCAGGAATTTCGATGCGATCCGGTTTGCCTCTTCTGTCCGGCCGCCCTCCAATGCAGCAGCCGCATTCAGAAGCTTCGGATCGCGGATCGGCTCCAGTTCGTACAAATCTCTGCGCTCCTGCGCGAGCGGGTCCGACTCGGTGTTCGCACCCCAAAGGGCAACATCGGGGACCAGCAGGGTTGGACCCGGCGCGGGAGTCAGCGATTGCACGTGTCGAATTCCATGAGCGGTGGCTTCCGGGTCGTGGCAGCGGAACGGGGCGCACCGTCATCGACGACCGAAGCATTTTAGGTCGCGACATATTACGGTTGTGCGGCGCCACGATCCACTGCGTCCGCATCACCACTCAGCAGACCCAAGACCGCGCGCGGCATGATCGTGGTTCTGGCCAAAGGCAACGACCGGATCCGGAAAACGTATTCTTTAACGCGGGGGCCCGCGGAGGGTGCGCAGAGGAGGATTGCGCGCTGCTTTCATCCCCGCGACCACCGCGCATCCGCCGCAGCCCCCGCGTTGAATCTTTTTGTGCCATGCGTTCCGGGTCGCTATATCGATGCCGGGAGGCCGGTCGCGGACGAAGCGCTCGCCAATCCGGTCAGGTCCGGAAGGAAGCAGCCGTAACGAATCCGCTTTGGGTCGCGGCCGACCTCTCATCCTCCCTTGAAAAACTCGCCCGGCCACGGGGCCCTGCTATAGTCCGTCCGCAATGAGCGACATGAACGAACCCACGCTCGGTTTCACGCCGCCGCCCGCGAAGGCGGACGCCTATCGCGTGCTCGCGCGCAAATACCGCCCGCAGGATTTCACCGGCCTGATCGGCCAGGAGGCGCTGGTGCGCACGCTGCGCAACGCCTTCGCCACCGGGCGCATCGCGCATGCCTTCATGCTCACGGGCGTGCGCGGCGTGGGCAAGACGACGACGGCGCGCATCATCGCCCGCGCGCTCAATTGCGTGGGACCCGACGGCAGCCGCAGGGAGCCGACCATCCAACCCTGCGGCGTCTGCGAGCCCTGCGTGGCGATTGCCGAATCGCGCCATCTCGACGTGCAGGAGATGGACGGCGCCTCGAACAACGGCATCGACGAGGTGCGCCAGATCATCGACAGCGTGCGCTACGCACCGGCCAGCGCCCGCTACAAGGTCTATATCATCGACGAAGTGCACATGCTGTCGAAACCGGCGTTCAACGCGCTCCTGAAGACGCTCGAAGAGCCGCCTGCGCATGTCGAGTTCATTTTCGCGACCACGGAAATCCGCAAGGTCCCGGTCACGATCCTGTCGCGCTGCCAGCGCTTTGACCTGCGCCGCATCGAAACGGGCGAACTTGTTTCGCACCTGTCGAAGATCGCGGCGCAGGAGACGGTGGAGATCGAGCCTGCGGCGCTCGCCCTGATCGCGCGCGCGGCGGAAGGTTCGGTGCGCGATGGGCTGTCGCTGCTCGACCAGGCGATCGCGCATGAGGAAGGCCACGCGATCGCGGCCGAAAGCGTGCGGGCGATGCTGGGGCTGGCCGACCGCGGCCGCATCCTCGACCTGTTCGAGAAGACCATGCGCGGCGAGATCGCGCCCGCGCTCGCCGATCTGTCCGATATCTACGACGGCGGCGCCGATCCGCTGGCGGTGATGCAGGACCTGCTTGAGATCACCCATTTCCTGACGCGGCTGAAAGTGGCACCCGCAGCGGAAGGTTTCTTCGACGGCGGTTCGGGCGAAGCCAGCCGTGCGGCGAGGATGGCCGCGGAACTCCCGCTCTCTGCGCTGACCCGCGCCTGGCAGATGCTGCTGAAGGGCCTCTTCGAAGTGCGCGATTCGGCGCGCCCCATCGCAGCGGCGGAAATGGCGCTGGTGCGCCTGGCCTATGCCGCTGATCTTCCGCCTACGGACAAATTGCTGCGCGGCGTGATGGAGCGGGGAACATCGCCGACATCCGCACCGGCGCGCCCGGGGCCGCCGGCCTCTGGCCGGCATGCCGACGGAACGCCGGTGGTCCCTGGAAATCTGAGCGCTCAAGCGCTGCCGCGCGCCGAAGCGGTGTCCGCTTCTCCGGAAACCATGACCATTGCGTCGCTTGCCGATCTCGCAGCGCTGGCGGCGGCGAAGGGCGCGTCGGTGCTCAAGGTGCAGATCGAAAACCACCTGCATCTGGTACGGTTCGAACCCGGCCAGATCGAATTCCGCCCCGCCGCCGCCGCGCCGCGCACGCTGGCGGGCGATCTGGCCCAGAAACTGAAGGAATGGACGGGCGCGCGCTGGGTGGTGACGGTGGCGCGCGAGGGCGGCGAGCCCACCCTGGCCGAACAGAGAAAAGCCGCGCATGCGCATAAGTTCGAACAGGTGGCGCAGGCCCCGATGGTCCGCGCCGTGCTCGACCGCTTCCCCGGCGCCGAAATCGTCGCCGTCCGCGACCGCGCCGATGACACTCCTCCGTCTACGGAGGACAATTGAGCGCGCAGATGGATTCACACAGAGCCGCGGAGGCGCGGGGAGAACCGAATTATCGCTGTCATCCCGGCCGCGAAGCGAGCCGGGACCCAGCCGCGACGCGCCGGCGGCGCGAATGACTCGTTCCGCGCGCGGACGCGCGCTACTGGGTTCCCGCTTTCGCGGGAATGACAAGTTTTGTTTGCTCCGCGCCTCCGCGCCTCCGCGTGCAAATGTTTTTGTACGCCAGGCGCACAGCGGGCACACGTAACACATGCCGTCGCCGCCTGCGGGTCCGGAGATCGAGCGGCTGGTGCAGCTTTTGGCGAAGCTGCCGGGGCTCGGACCGCGTTCGGCCAGGCGGGCGGCGCTGGTGCTGCTGAAGAAGCGCGAGGTTTTGCTCGAACCGCTGGGGCAGGCGATGCGCGAAGCGGCGGCCGCCATCCGCGTCTGTGAAAGCTGCGGCAATCTCGATACGACGAGCCCCTGCGCGCTGTGCCGCGATCCCCGCCGCGACACAAATGTCCTCTGCGTGGTCGAAGATGTTGCCGATCTGTGGGCGCTGGAGCGCGCGGGCGTTTTCCGGGGGCGTTATCACGTGCTGGGCGGAGCGCTCTCGGCGCTCGACGGAGTCACGCCCCAAAAGCTGAACATGGCGCCGCTCGCCGCGCGGGTTGCGAATGGTGTTGACGAAGTCATTCTGGCGATGAACGCGACCGTCGAAGGCCAGACCACGGCTCACTACCTTATGGACATTCTCGCCGGTTCGAAAGCGAAGGTGACGCGGCTTGCCC
Source organism: Rhizomicrobium sp. (assembly GCA_036266955.1). GTDB lineage: Bacteria > Pseudomonadota > Alphaproteobacteria > Micropepsales > Micropepsaceae > Rhizomicrobium. Next base: position 11,383 of record DATAWY010000042.1, on the reverse strand, counting down.
ATGGCATGCCGGTCGGCGGCGAACTCGATTATCTGGACGAAGGCACGCTTTCGGCCGCCTTTCGCGCCCGGCGCGAAATGTAGTTCAACTCTCGACGATCAGCTCGTGCAAACCCCGGAAGAACGGCAGCGAGCGCCAGCACGGCGGTGCATCCGGATCCGCAAGACGAAGATCTGGAAAGCGTTCGAAGAATGCCGGCAGGGCCAACTGCGCTTCCAGCCGTGCGAGCGGCGCGCCGATGCAAAGATGGGAGCCGCCGCCGAAGCCACATGGGGCGCACCCTTGCGTGCGATGTCGAAGCGGTGCGGCTCCGGAAATACAGAAGGATCGTGATTGGCGCCGCGCAGCGAAAGCGTGAGCGCCTGGGCTTGCCGCACCGGGCAGCCCCCGACGTCCATGTCGCGCGAGGCGATGGCCGGTCAGATCCACCGGCCCTTCGCAGCGCAACACTTCCTCCACCGCCGAATTGATCAGCGAGGGATCGCTTTTCAGTTTCGCGAGTTTCCCCGGATTTTTCAGGAAGTGATAAACGCCGTTGCCGATCAGATCGGTGGTGGTGAGATTGCCGCCGACCGGCAGCGACTGCAGATTGACGGAGAGTTCGCCGTCGCCGATCGGCGCGCCTTCCGCCTGCAGGGCCACCATGTCGTTCGACCAGCGGCCGGCTCCGTCGGGATCGGCCTGCATCCCTTCGAGGCGCTCCTTGGGGATGCGCTTCTGCAGAACGGCTTCGGGCTCCGCCTTGTCCGGATCGCGCCAGAGGCTGGTGTTGGACAGCACGCCACGGACATCGGCGTAGCGGGTGAGAATGAAAGTCCCCGCCTGGGGATCGCGTCTTACCGGGGCATTCCGTCCGCAGCCGGTCGAGAATTGCGTGGGGTTCCGGTTGAAGTCCGGGTTGAGCGGCGTCAGATCGAACATGCCGGACAGTGGAGCGTCGGCCATGGGCGCATCCTCGAAAGGCAGCTCTATGTTAATGCGACTGCCGCAGAATGACAAATTGTCATAAAAATGTCGGGCGTACATTCCATTTCAGTTGACAATAATACCGATAAGGTACAAACACCGAATCGTGCCTTGCAGGAAAGGAGCCCAGCATGCGCGAGCAAACTTCTCCGAGTGGGAAAAGTCGCGGTCCCCGATCCGTCACAAAATTCCCTGCTTGAGGGAATTCCTCAGGGAAAAATTGAGGAAAATCGGTTTTCCCCACTTTGCGGGCGGGAGAGAATTCGCAGCCCTCGATCCCTACCGCGCTCGATGCTTCAGAAGTGGCGGCGGCCCGAATTTGCGTTCGTATTGGACGGCGCTGATCGCAAGAGCCCGGTCACTCATCAGCGGCTCGGAGGGGTTATGCCGCTCCATGTAGCTGGCGTAGGCGCGATAACTGTCGCGACATGCGGCGGCAACGGCCCGCGCAACCGGCGCGTAGTCGGGCCTGCCGTCATCCAGCCGCAGCGCCGCCCGCGCCGTGCAGGCGGAATAATTCCGCAGTGCGCCCCCATCATGCGCGGGAGCTGTCAGCACAACGGCTGCCGCAGCGAAACCGAGCGCGATCAATCCTCTCATCCGAACCATCCCCCTGTACCTGGTGATAACGTGACAACCGACGGCCGGCACGCACGGTCGTCGGGCGCGAACGCCCAGTCGTTGCGCGCGTCGCTTGACCCGGCGGCGCGCGTAAGTATATTGCCCGGCTTCGCGCCGGGGCAGCCGGTCGGGCGGTACTTTGGCGCGTGCGGAATCTCAGGGAATTTTGGCGATGTTTGCGGTCGTCCGCTGTGGCGGAAAGCAGTACCGGGTGGCGGTGGACGACGTGCTCAACGTCGAGCGGCTCGACGGAGAGCTGGGCGCCACGCTCAAGCTGGAGGAAGTGCTGCTTCTGGGCGGCGATTCCCCGAAGTCGGGCGCTCCGCTCGTGTCGGGCGCCTTCGTCCATGCGGAGGTCGTCGAGCATGGGCGCGGCGAGAAGGTGGTCGCTTTCAAGAAGAAGCGGCGCAAGAACACGCACAGGAAGCGCGGTCATCGTCAGCACTACACGACGCTGAAGATCACCGGCATCGAGGCGGGCGAGTAAGAGGCTCTCGACATGGCACACAAAAAGGCAGGCGGCTCCTCCCGCAACGGGCGCGACTCTCCCGGGCAGCGGCTCGGCGTGAAGAAATTCGGCGGCGAGGTCATTGGTGCCGGCAACGTCATCGTACGCCAGCGGGGCACCAAATTCTTCGCGGGCGAGAACGTCGGCATGGGCAAGGACCACACGCTGTTTGCGCTCTGCGACGGCAAGGTCGCGTTCCACCAGGGCTTCAAGCGCCGCACCTTCGTGTCGGTGCAGACTGCGCCGGCAGAAGGTACGGCGTAGGGATCGCCCCTCACCCGCATTTGTTCGGTGGCACGTGCTTGCAGTGGCAGCCTTCTCCCACAATGGGAGAGGGGAATGCGGTGCATTGCATAGGCAGCGATGGATTGGATTGCATCGATCGCGTGTCATTAGCCGGCGCACGATGCGCCCTCCCCCCTTGGGGGAGAGGGGAACAGGCGCGATATCTCCGGCGCAGCGGCGTGGGTGAGAGGCCGCCGCGCGCGGCGATTAGATGAAGTTCCTCGACACAGCGAAGGTCCATATCGCGAGCGGCGCCGGCGGGAACGGCTGCGTCTCGTTCCGCCGCGAAAAATTCATCGAGTTCGGCGGACCCAATGGCGGCAATGGCGGACGTGGCGGCGATGTGTGGGCGGAAGCTGTCGAAAACCTCAATACTCTGATCGATTACCGCTACCAGCAACACGTGAAGGCAAAGAACGGCCAACATGGCATGGGGCGCGAGATGACGGGCGCAAACGGGCCCGATGCCGTGATGCGCGTGCCTGTGGGCACGGCGATCTATGAGGAAGACGGCGAAACGCTCATTTGCGATCTGATCGCGCCGGGACAGCGGGCACTGCTGCTCGAAGGCGGCCACGGCGGCTTCGGCAATGCGCATTTCAAGAGTTCGACCAACAGGGCGCCGCGTCGTGCCAATCCGGGACAGCCGGCCCAGGAGAAATTCATCATCCTGCAATTGAAGCTGATCGCCGACGCTGGGTTGATCGGAATGCCGAACGCCGGCAAATCCACCTTTCTTTCGCGCGTGTCGCAGGCACGCCCGAAAATCGCCGACTATCCGTTTACTACGCTCGTGCCGCAGCTGGGCGTGGTGCGCGCGGACGCAACCGATTTCGTCCTCGCCGATCTTCCCGGTCTCATCGAAGGCGCTCATGACGGCGCGGGCCTCGGCGATCGCTTTCTCGGCCATGCCGAACGCTGCGGCGCGATCCTGCATCTGGTCGACGGCACTCAGCGCGAAATCTCGCGCGCCTACAAAACAATCCGCCGCGAGCTTCTTGCTTACGGCCACGGCCTCGCCGCGAAGCCAGAGATCGTCGCGCTCAACAAGATCGATGCCATTCCGAAATCGCTGATCGCGCGCAAGAAAGCGGCGCTCGAAAAAGCGAGCGGCAGGCCGGTTCGGCTGCTCTCCGGCGCGACAGGTGAGGGCGTGAACGAAGTCCTGCGCGCATTGGCGCGCGACGTCGAAGAGCAAAGAAAGCAGCGACTCGGCGCGCAGCCGGTGCCAGCCTGGTCGCCGTGAGCATGGGTGTCGGCTGGATCAAGCCGCCCGGACCTGTCGCCTCCGGATTGCGCGTCGGCCTTCTGGGCGGCTCGTTCAACCCCGCGCATGAAGGTCACCTTCACGTGAGCGATATCGCGCTGAAACGGCTCGGTCTCGATTACGTCTGGTGGCTGGTATCGCCCCAGAATCCGTTGAAGCCCGCAAGGGGAATGGCGCCGCTGTGGGATCGCCTTGCACAGGCGCGCCTGCTCACTCGCCACGCGCCGCGCATCTGCGTAACCGGCATCGAAACTTGCCTAAACACACGTTATACAATCGACACGGTTGTCCAGCTCGGGCGGCGGTTTTCGCAGCTGCGCTTTGTCTGGTTGATGGGGAGCGACAATCTTGTGACATTCCATCGCTGGCGCAAATGGCAGGAGTTGGCGCAGCGCATTCCCATTGCGGTCGTGATGCGTCCGGGAACCACACTCGCGGCGCTCAAGGCCAAGGCGGCGCGGCGCTTTCCGGTCCGAATTCGCAGCGAGCGGCGCCTCGCCGATATCCGCCCGCCGGTTCTGGTTATCCTTGACGCGCGGCGCAGCCCAGCCAGTGCCACGGCAATCCGCACAAGGGCTCTTGGTCGCCACGCCTGCGGTATGTTAGAGTGACCCTGCAACTGGCGAGGCGCGCGGTCATTCGGCTGATAACAACGGGAAAGAGTCCGGCGATCCGCGCGTTTACCGTGAACACCGAAGACGGAGGATCGCATTCCCACGCGTAAGACCGGCGCCTCCCATGCGCCGACCAAAGTCGCGGCCCATCGCGCAACTTCTCACGAGGAGCTACCGCTCCTTTCCCGCATTCTGGTTTCCCTCGACGACGACAAGGCGGAAGATATCGTGACGATCGACCTTGATGGCCGTTCGTCGCTCGCCGATTCGATCGTCATCGCCAACGGGCGCTCGCAACGCCATGTCAGCGCAATCGCCGAACATCTGGCGCGGCGGCTGAAAGAGGCAGGCTACGGGACGAGACCGGTGGACGGTCTGGCGTCCGGCGACTGGGTTCTCGTCGATGCGGGCGATGTAATAGTCCATATCTTCCGGCCCGAGGTCCGCGCCTATTACGACCTCGAGGGCATGTGGTCGGTCAAAGAACCCGCCCGCGCGGTCGCGCGCTGACGCGCGGAACAGCGTTCGATGCGCATCGCCATTCTCGCGGCCGGCCTCGCGCGCGGCACCGCCCACAATTCAGTGGTCGAGGAATATCTGACGCGCGCACGCGGCATTGGCCGCCAGCACGGCATCACCTCGCTCGCCGTCGAAGAAGTGGCCATCTCAAGGCTTCGCGAGGCCCGCGCACGGATCGCGGAGGAGGGCGAAAAGCTCGCGGCACGCATTCCGGCCGCTGCCCATGTCATTGCGCTCGATTCGCGTGGAAAGGGAATGACCAGCGAGGCTTTCGCAGAGATGCTGGCGGCAATGCGCGACGCCGACGCGCGCGACCTCATATTCCTGATTGGCGGCCCTGACGGGCTCGAACCCGGCCGGAGTGTCAAGCCGGGACGGAGCCTCGCTTTCGGTCCGCAGACCTGGCCGCACCTTCTGGTCCGCGCGATGCTCGCCGAGCAGATTTATCGCGCCCTGACCATATTGGGAAACCATCCGTACCACCGGGGATAACCGCCGCCGCGGGGCGAATTTCGTTTGCTGGAGCGGTGGGCCGTCTGTATATACCGGCCCGCGCAGGAGGGTCTCACTCGCATCCGGGGTGTTTTCATGAGTATCGAACTTCCGCACGGATATCGGCCGTCGGAAAGTGAACCCTTCATGAATGAACGGCAGCGCGAATATTTCCGGCGCAAATTGCTGCGCTGGAAAGACGACATCCTGCGCGAGGGCCGCGAGACCATCCAGAACCTGCAGGCCGATACGGTGCCCAATGCCGATCTGGCCGATCGCGCCGCAACCGAATCGGAGCGCCAGCTCGAACTGCGCACGCGCGACCGCCAGCGCAAGCTGATCGCCAAGATCGACGCCGCACTTAGGCGCCTGGAAGATGGCTCCTACGGCTTTTGCGAGGAGACCGGCGAGCCGATCTCCCTCAAGCGTCTGGACGCGCGCCCCATCGCCACCCTCTCCATCGAGGCGCAGGAGCGCCACGAGCGCCGCGAGCGCGTCTATCGCGACGACTGATGGTTTGTACTTTCGATGAGCCCATCATGCGCGCGACTGGCCGCATGATGGGCTCGCCGAAAAATCAGGCTTCGCCGAGATAGGCTGTTTCGCCGTGGAGCGCGAGGTCGAGGCCGCTCACTTCGGCGGCCTGATTGACTTTCACGGGCGTCACGCGGTCGATGAGCCACAGCATGGCGTAGGTAAAGCAGAACGCCCAGGCGGAGGATATTGCGACAGCGGCGATCTGCTTGCCGAGGAATGCGGAATTGCCGGCAAGCAGACCGTCGGCGCCATGCGGATTGAAGGCGGTGGTGGCGAAGACTCCCAGAAGTACGATCCCGAGCGCGCCTCCGACGCCGTGCACACCCCACACGTCGAGCGCGTCGTCCCACTGCAGACGGTTCTTCAGCGCGACCGCGAAGAAACAAACACCGCCAGAGACGATGCCGATGATCACGGCGGCGAACGGCGACACATAGCCCGCCGCCGGCGTGATCGTGGCGAGGCCCGCGACCGCGCCCGTCAGCAGCCCCACGAAGGTCGGCCGCTTGTCGTGCCACCAGCCGACCGCCATCCAGGCAATGGCGGCGAACGACGCCGCCAGATCGGTGTTCAGGAAGGCGACGGTCGTCACCGAATCGACCTGGAATTCGCTGCCGGCGTTGAAGCCGTACCAGCCGAACCACAGAAGCCCGGTGCCGAGCGCCACGAGCGGAATGTTGTGCGCGCCCGTGTCGATCACGTGTCGCCGTCCGACATAGAGAACGGAAGCCAGCGCGGCCAGACCAGCGGTGTTATGCACGACGATGCCACCGGCGAAGTCCAGCACGCCCCATTGCTGCAGGATGCCGCCGCCCCACAGCATGTGTACGAAGGGGAAATAGACGAAGAGCAGCCACAGCGTGAGGAACAGCATATACGCCTTGAACGACACGCGGTTGGCGAAGGCGCCGGTGATCAGCGCGGGCGTGATGATGGCGAACATCATCTGATAGGCGATATGGACAAAAAGCGGAATTCCCGGTGTGGGAGACGGCGTGGCGAGCGTCACGCCGTGCAGGAACGCCAAGTCGAGATTGCCGATGATGCCGCCCTGGCCGCCCGAGAAGCACAGCGAATAGCCCACGGCGTACCAGATCACGGTCGTCCAGCCCATCGATACGAAGGACTGCATCATGATCGCGAGCACATTGCGGCGGCTGACGAGGCCGCCATAGAAGAAGGCGAGGCCCGGCGTCATCAGCATGACGAGGCTGCTGCAAAGCAGCATGAAGCCCGTGTTGCCGGTATCGATATGCGGCATGGTTTCCCCTGCATGTTTTTTGCGGCGACGCGCATCGCCGATTTGGCGGCAGTCTATGACATCCGGCAGGACTGCGCTACTGTCCTGCCTTTCCCGGGAGGCACCATCGCCATGAAAACGATCGTCTGCTCGGCCCTTGCCGCGGCTTGTCTCGTGGCGCCGGTCTGGGGAAAGGATGTCCCGGCCTGGCGCGGCCATGCCGCCAATGCCCAGCACACCGCGCGGGCGCCCGCAATCGGCCAGTCGCTGGCGAAAATTCACTGGAGCACGGCGGTCGATCTCGCGCCGCCTTTCGAACCCGGCAACAAGAGACCGGGCGGCGGCGAGCTTCTGATCCACTACGCCTCGCCGATGATCACCGCTGCAAACACGGTCCTCGTGCCCGTGAAAACGACAGCGAAGGGAAATTTCGAGATCCAGGCCGTCGCAGGGACGAACGGCAGCAACATCTGGACGATGAAGAGCGATTATCTGCTGCCGCCCTATGATTGGGTGCCGCCCCTGCCGGCGCATCTAAGCCGCCAGAACCGGCTCTACGTCGCGGGCGCGGGGGGAACCGTCTGGTTCCGCGACTCTCCCGATTCCACGACCGGCGCCAGCGGACAGCTCGCCTTCTATGGCATCGCGACCTATCAGAAAAACAAGAAGACCTTTAATCAGAACGTGATGATCGACACGCCGATCACCGCCGACGACAAGGGGAATATCTATTTCGGCTTCGTGGTGCTCGCCTCCAACCCGGCGGGTCTCGTGAGCGGAATCGCCCGCATGGACGCGAAGGGCAAAGGCACCTGGATCAGCGCGTCCAGCGCCGCCGCCGATCCCCAGATTACTCAGGTCGCGATGAATTGCGCGCCTGCCATTTCCGCGGACGGCACCACCATCTACATCGCCGTCAGCAACGGGGCGGCGGGATATCTGGTCGGGCTGGACTCCACGACTCTCAAACCCAAATACCGCACTGCGCTGATCGATCCGGAGACGCTGGAAAGCGCCGGGATCAGCGACGATTCGTCGGCGGCGCCGACGATCGGTCCGGATGGCGAGGTTTACTATGGCGTTGTCGCGTCGCAATCCAATCCCACTCAGCACAATTGCCGCGGCTGGCTGCTCAATTTCACCGCCGATCTGGGTACTGAAAACACGCCGGGATCTTTCGGCTGGGACGATACGGTCTCGATCGTCCCTGCCAACGCGGCGCCGCAATATGCGGGCAAAGGCTCGTACTATCTCATGTCCAAGTACAACAACTACTACGACTGCGGCACCGGGAACGGCCACAACGAAATCGCCATTCTCGATCCAAACGCGACGCGGAAGGACGAATACAGCGATGTGACTGTGATGAAGGAAGTCGAGACACTCCTCGATCCCAACCAGGTTCCGGGCGAACCGAAGGGCGCCGTCTACGAGTGGTGCCTCAATACGGCCGTGGTCGACCGCAAGAACAAAGCGGTCATCGCCAATGCCGAGGACGGTTACGCGTACAGATGGGACCTGACCAACAACACGCAGGTGCATTTGCAACTGAACGCACCGACCGGCGAAGCCTACACGCCCACGCTGCTCGGCCCAGACGGCACGATCTACGCCATCAACAATGCGACGCTCTATGCAATAGGAAATTAGATTTGCGCTGGGGAGAAAACCCCTCACCCGCGATTACACTGTCCCAAACGGTCTTTCCTGCATCCCTCTCCCACAAGGGGAGAGGGGAAATGCAATGCGCTGCATAAGCAATTTGTCTGTACAACGCCCGTCTCTTCCCTCTCCCCTTGTGGGAGAGGGATGCAGCGCACAAGCCTCTCCACCGCGCCGGAGCGGGCGAGGGGGAGAACGAACACACCTATCTCCTGCTGCCGAAGGTCTTGGGCGTGTTGGGGCGGGCTGCGCGGCGCATGCGGCTGCGCGGGGACTTTTCCGCCTCGGCGCGGCGCGAAGGTGACGTTTCCGTCGAGATGGTGCGCATCGCATCGTCCACGGCCAACTCGACCTGCGACTGGTGCGCGAAGGGATCGTCGGCGATGGCGAGTTCGGTGGCCCGGAGCCGCTTGATCTCGTCGCGCAACCGCGCCGCCGTCTCGAACTCGAGATCCGCCGCGGCGTCCCGCATCTGTTTTTCGAGCGCTGCGATATGGGCGCGGATGTTATGGCCGATGAAGGGCTGGCCGTCCTCGGCGACGCCCGCGCCCACCGTCACATGATCGCGCTCGTAGATCGAGCCCATGATGTCGCCGATATGCTTGCGGATGCTGGCCGGTGTAATTCCGTTGGCGAGATTGAACGCGTGCTGCTTTTCGCGCCGGCGCGTCGTTTCCGCCATCGCGCGCTCCATCGAGCCGGTCACCTTGTCGGCGTAGAGGATCACCTTGCCGTCCACATTGCGCGCCGCCCGGCCGATGGTCTGGATGAGCGAGGTTTCGCTGCGCAGGAAGCCCTCCTTGTCGGCATCGAGAATGGCGACGAGCGCGCATTCGGGAATGTCGAGGCCTTCGCGCAGGAGATTGATGCCGACCAGCACATCGAAGGCGCCGAGCCGCAGATCGCGGATGATCTCGATGCGCTCGAGCGTTTCCACGTCGGAATGCATGTAGCGCACGCGGATGCCCTGCTCGTGCAGGTATTCGGTGAGGTCTTCGGCCATCTTCTTGGTGAGCGTGGTCACGAGCGCGCGATAGCCGCGCTTCGCGATGTCGCGGCATTCCGCGATCAGATCATCGACCTGGTGTTCGACCGGACGCACTTCGACCGGCGGGTCGATCAGTCCCGTGGGCCGGATCACCTGTTCGGTGAAAATGCCGCCGGTGCGTTCCAGCTCCCACGGGCCCGGCGTCGCCGAGACATAGACGGTCTGCGGCCGCATCGCGTCCCATTCCTCGAACTTCAGCGGCCGGTTGTCGATGCAGGAGGGCAGGCGGAAACCGTATTCGGCGAGCGTCGCTTTCCGGCGATAGTCGCCGCGATACATGCCGCCGATCTGCGGCACGGTGACATGGCTCTCGTCGACGAAGACCAGCGCCTCGTCGGGCAGATATTCGAACAGGGTCGGCGGCGGCTCGCCGGGTTTGCGCCCCGTGAGCCAGCGCGAATAATTTTCGATGCCGGCGCAGGAGCCGGTCGCCTCGATCATCTCCAGATCGAACTGCGTGCGCTGGTCCAGGCGTTGCGCTTCCAGCAGCTTGCCGTTGGTGCGCAACCAATCCAGCCGGTCGATCAGCTCCTGCTTGATGCCTTTCATGGCCTGGGCCAGCGTCGGCCTGGGCGTTACGTAGTGCGAATTCGCATAGATCTTGATCGTGTCGAGCGTCCCTGCGGAGCGGCCGGTCAGCGGATCGAATTCCGAGATCGAATCGATCTCGTCGCCGAACAGTTCGATGCGCCAGGCGCGGTCCTCATAATGGGCGGGGAACACATCGAGCGTGTCGCCGCGCGCGCGAAAGGCGCCGCGCACGAAATTGTCATCGTTGCGGCGGTACTGCAGCTGGGACAGCTGGCGCATCAGATCGGTGCGATCGACGCGCTGGCCGCGCTTCAGCGTCACCGTCATGCCGGAATAGGTCTCGACTGAGCCGATGCCGTAGATGCAGGACACCGAGGCGACGATGATCACGTCGTCGCGTTCGAGGATCGCGCGCGTCGCCGAATGGCGCATGCGGTCGATCTCCTCGTTGATCGAGGAATCCTTCTCGATATAGGTGTCGGTGCGCGGGATATACGCTTCCGGCTGGTAGTAATCGTAATAGCTGACGAAATATTCCACCGCGTTATTGGGAAAGAAGCCCTTGAACTCGCTGTAAAGCTGGGCCGCCAGGGTCTTGTTGGGCGCAAGGATCAAGGCGGGCCGCTGCGTCTTCTCGATGACCTGCGCCATGGTGAAAGTCTTGCCCGAACCGGTGACGCCCAAGAGCACCTGGTCGCGCTCCTGCGCCTGCACGCCCTTGACCAGTTCGGCAATCGCGGTGGGCTGATCGCCCGCCGGCTGATACTCCGACACCAGTTGAAATTTTTTGCCGCCTTCGGATTTCTCCGGCCGCGCCGGGCGGTGTGGAATGAACTTCGCCGCGTCCGTGCCGGTGATCGCCGCCAGCGGCGTCGCCAGATAGGCGGGATCAATTCCGGCATCCGCCACGATGCCGGGCGCGGCTTGCACCGCGTCATGGAACCGGGCGGGGTTATCCTCCGCCGTCTTCTGGATGCGGGATTTACCGCGCTTGCCCGCGCGGGGGACCATGCCGTTGTTGTGGGCCATCAGACACTAAATAGGAATGCGCCGGCTGCGATCCAACCGCGTGCAAAGATGCTATAGCCTGCCA
>DATAWY010000041.1:0-21941 GCA_036266955.1 Rhizomicrobium sp. | reverse complement strand
CGAGCGCTCATCCGCGCTCAGCCGAACCACGTATTTCTTGACGGCAACTTCTTTCACGGCCACGAATCACCTCCGTTAATTCACCGAAGGCGACAGTGATTCAGAAAACCCCGTCAACTGCAACGACGCGAGCCACTAGGGGAAGTCAGAGTCGACGGAGGCGTGGCGCGAGCGGCGCTCGACGCCACGTCTGGCGGCATTCCCCACCACGGGCCCGAAAACGAACGCTTGTCGATGGATGGGCGCCGCCGGTGCGGCTTCACGTTTTACAGGCTCAGCGTCATCGATCTGGGCCCTTTGGCGCGTCAGCTGATGCAAGACCCGGATAGCGGCAACGCCAACGTGTTCAATGATAAAATCTACGGCTATCAGGAACTGCGACGCGATTGCGAACAGAAAGGGGCCGTGTTTCCGTCCCTCAGCGACACCGAAGTCATCCTGGCCCTTTTCGTATGGCCGGCTGGCGATGCGATTCGCGCCCGGTCCACCCGCGAAGGCCGAACCGGTGCTTCAATGAGTTCGTGCCACGACCGCCCGATGATCGCGATACCACGTGAGTTGCGGCTGTGAGCGGAGCAGCGGTTGCGCGTATCGAGGCTGCGCCGGGCCGGCCGCTTCATCTGGACGGAACGCAGGCGAGTTTCGCGCGTGTCCCGAGCCTGGATGGTTTGTGGGCGGTCAGCATCCTTCTCGTCATACTGTCGCATTACGCCGATTCTCGACTGTTCCCGGGCGTGCTCGGCGTGCTCGTTTTTTTCGTCGTCAGCGGATTTTTGATCACGCGGCTGTTGTTTGCCGAAGCAAAACGCAGCGGCAGGGTGAACCTGCGGGACTTTTATCTCCGGCGCTTTTTCCGGCTCTATCCCGTGGTGACCGTCTACGCCGCATGCGTCGTGCTGTTTTTCGCTCTCAGCGGCCGGCGGATCGACTGGTACGAACCCCTCTCGGCGCTGTTCTATTTCGCCAATTATCTCTACTCCGCGAGTTCGATGGCAGGGCACGCGGCCGCAACATCAATGCCCTTCGCAATCTTCTGGTCGCTGTCCGTCGAAGAGCATTTCTACCTGTTCTTTCCGCTCCTCTTCATCTTGCTGCGCGGAAAGGCCCTGGTCGCCTGGATGTCCGCGATCTGCGCGGGGTGCCTGGCCGCCCGCATCCTGCTCGCGCAGGCCCATCCGGAGTGGCTGTCCACGCATGTCTTCTACTACACGGATATAAGACTGGACTCGATCGCCTTTGGTGTCCTGCTGGCGGCCATTTGCGAGGAACGCGACGCTGTCCGCATCGTCGGGCTTCTGGAACGGGCCGCCTTCATCACCGTCGCTTTCGCGACAATATTGCTGTGCATGGCGGTCCGAAACGACTGGTTTCGCGAGACCTTGCGGTACACCCTGCTCGGCGCCAGCACGGCGGCAATCGTTGCCGCCATCGTGTTTTCGCCCCACTACCGGTTCGTCCACATTATGCTCAACCTGCCCTTCATCCGCTGGATTGGCACGCTGAGCTACTCGCTTTATGTGTGGCATACCTTTGTGCCGACCCTCCTCCACGCGGCGCTGCCGTCCCTGCCCCGGCCGCTCGTGGCACCGATGGCGCTCGCAGCGGCCTTCGCAATCGCCGCGCTGTCCTGGTACGGGCTCGAAAGACCGGCGGCGGCGCTGAGACACCGCTTCGGTTCTCAGACGGTGCGGACATGATGCGCAAGAACCTGATGCTGTTGTGGATTCTGGCGCTGCCGTTCTTCAACGCGCCGGTTCTCAACAACAATTTGTTCGACGTGACGGGTCTCAAGCTCATCAATCTCATCGCCGCGCTTGCGTTCTTTGCGCTGCTCAACGGAACGCGCACTTTTCATGTGAGCGATCGGCTCGAAAAATGGGCACTCATTGCGCTCGGCATCTATGCTGCGTTCTTCACGCTTGCGATTTTCCGGTCTCTGGACAACATCCGGACCTTTCATGCGGAAATGCCCAAGGATTTCGGACCGGGCCTGTCGAATTATCTGCTCTCCTATTATCTCCGGCCGCTGTTCGAACTGGTTCCCTTTATCTTTATCCTGAAGGAAATGCGTTCGCAGGCCGACATGGAATCCGTGCTGAGGGCGATCGGGGCTTCCATTCTGGCGATGTCATGCGCCTTCCTCGTTGTGGTTCTGATTCTCAGTCCGTCGGCGCTCGGCGCCGATCGGGATCTGATGAGCGCCACGACAGAAAAGTATTTCGGGCAGCACTACAACGACATGGCGACTATCTACTTCACGACCGCCCCGATTGTGGCGTTCCTGGCGATAAGGCGGGGGGGCATCTGGGCGCTCAACCTGTTCCTCGCCGCGGTATCCATCCTGCTGCTCCAGTCGCGAACGGGCCTGATCGTGTTCGCCGCGGGGGTCGGCAGCGTCCTTCTGATCTTCCGTCGCGTCGAATACCTGGCCGCGGGAGCCGGCCTGGTCGTGGTCGGCGCCATGGCAAAGATGGCGCCGACCCTCGAGACCCTGGTGACGGAGGGTATTCGCGGCTCCCATTTCACGATCGATTCGCTGCTCACCGACCGAACAAGCACCATGTGGGTACCGCTGATCGGGGAATGGGTCAGCGACAACAACCTGCTGCTGTTCGGTGCCGGACGCTATGGAATTCTCACCAGCCCGATGTGGCATGTAGGCCGTATATACCAAGCGGAACACGCCCATAACGCCTTCATCGATTTCTTTCTCGACAGCGGCATCATTCTTCTGGCCGGGCTGGTCCTGACTTTACTGATGCTGTTCACCATCGCGTGGCGCTTCGGAAGACGGCTGCACAGCAGGTTATACTGGTGCCTGCTTGTTTGCCTATTCGACTATCTGATGGGCACTGTGACCGGGCAGTCGTTCTATCCCTCCTACATGAACATGCTGGTGTTTCCGATTGTCGCCCTGCTTATCAACGTTGCACGGCACGGACTTGCTCCTCAGCAACCGGTTCCACTCTCGAACGGCAGCGCTCCAGTCCGACGCTCCCTCGCGGCTGCGCGAGGGGCCCCGGCTCCCATGTAAGGCGTTACTCATGAGGTTGCTCTTTATCGATTTCACGCTACCCTATGTGCTGCGCGATGCGGACTTTCCTGCTGGCGGCTGGGCCACCGAGCTGGGCAATTGGCTCCGGGGCCTTGCAGCCGATGGCCACCGCGCAGGCGTCCTGACCTGGAAGGGCGCCCGCGATTATGTGGGACCCAATTCGCTCTGCGATCTCCTCGACACCTACGATCCCGCGAAAGGCATCCCGGTCGCAAAATATTTTTACTCCTATATCCCCAAGCTTGTGATGGCCGCGCGCGGCTTCGAACCGGATGTGTTGCTGCAGGCCACCTCGGGACTGCACACCGGCATCATGGCTTTCGTGGCCGCACGCCTCGGGTGTCCTTTCGTTTACCGCGCCGCAAGCGACATGGACGTGGATGGACGGATTAGAAATCACCTGCGCGCTTATGAGCGGCTTGCATACTTTTACGGCCTGCGCAGTACGGCTTCGATTCTGTGCCAGAACCACTATCAATTCTCGTCACTACGTCATCGGCTTCCGGACAAGCCTCTCCACATCCTCCACAATCCCTTTCGCTTGTCAGACCCGCCGCCGGCGATCCGGCCGCGTAGCGACCGGGCCTATGTCGCGTGGCTCGCCGTATTCCGTCCACTGAAGAACCTGCCTTTGCTTTCGCGCCTCGCCGCAAGCCAGCCGCAGATCGAATTCCACGTCGCGGGCAGGCCCGACGGGGAACTCGATCGTCCGACCGCGGAGGCGCTCGATCTGCTGCACAAACTCCGGAACGTAAGCATGGTGGGATATGTCCGACCGAGCCAGGTGCCGGATTTTCTTTCCCGCGCCGCGATGCTGCTTTCTACCTCGGACTTCGAAGGATTTTCGAACACCTTTCTCGAGTCGTTTTCCGTCGGCACGCCGGTGGCTGGGCGTTCGATCGTCGATCCCGACGGCATCATCGGCCGCAATTCGCTCGGGATTTCCGCAGTCGGCGAAGGTGAGTTGCAACAGGGCATTCGCAGCCTCTGGGAGATGGAAGCTTCGCAATACGAGCAGATGGCCCGCCGCTGCCAGACCTATGTGGCAGAAAATCACGCGCCTGCTGCCAAGACGGCTGAACTCGTCGGCATCCTTCGATCTCTCAACGCGGGGCAGCCGTGATCATGCGCGTGCTGCAAATAATCGACTCGCTTGCAGCCGGCGGAAAGGAACGGCAATTCATCGAGCTGCTCAAGGGACTCAAGGCGAAAAGCGACATCATTTGCGGCGCCGTCGTGATGTCCGATGTAATCGCATACCCGGAGTTCCATCGCCTTGACATCGAAACTGCGATTATGCCGCGGCGCACGCGATATGACGCATCCCTCCTGTTCCGGCTCCATACCTTCATGCGGCACTTTCAGCCTAGCGTCGTGCAATCATGGAATTCCATGAGTACTGTTTACAGCGCACCTCTGGCCAGACTTGCGGGCGCCAAATTCATAGATGCGGCCGTCCAGGCTGCCGAACCGAACCTTTCGCTGAAGAACCGTGATTATTTTCGCGTAAAGCTGTTTCTTCCTTTAGCGCATGCAGTCATTGGCAATTCGAAGGCCGGACTTGCCGCATATCGCATTCCAGATTCCAAGGCAGTTTGCATTTACAATGGATTCGATCCCACGCGTCTGCAAATGGTCGCGCCGCCTGATGATGTCAGACAGTCGCTCGGCATTACAACTCCCTTCGTTGTCGGGATGGTCGCATCATTCTCGGCACGCAAGGACTACGTCACGTTTCTGGAAGCGGCAAAAATAATTCTGGCACAGCGCAGTGACGTGACCTTCATTGCCGTCGGGTCGGGAGAGCTATTGGAGGGTCTGAAGGCTGCCTATCCATGTGAACGGTTTCCCTTGATCAAATTTTTGGGCGGAAGGACGGATGTCGAAAGCATCGTGAACATATTTACAATAGGCGTGCTGACGTCGAACTGTGACGTTCACGGCGAGGGAATCGCAAACGCGCTGATCGAGTGTATGGCAGCGGGCAAACCCGTGATAGCAACCAACTTCGGCGGCACGGGAGAACTCGTCGAGGATGGGGTAACCGGATACCTTATTGACGATCGCGATGCGCCGGCCCTTGGCCACCGCATTCTGCATTTGCTGGAAAATCCATCGGTCGCCCGTGCCCTTGGTGAACGGGGCCGGCGACGCATCGAACAGCACTTTAGTATTCAGCGACTGACGGAAGACCACGTCAGTCTCTATCGCGATCTTATGACACGATCCTGACGCATGGCCAGGATTTCGCAAATCACGCGTGTCGGGCCGGTCGCGGAGCCGGGGCGGCCGGCAGTCGGCGGTTATGAAAGCGCCAATTTGCGCGTGCTCGCGGCGCTTCGGCCGCTTTCCTCCAACGTATAGGCGCGCCCCCGCCCGCGTACGAACGTAGCCCGGCTCAACGAAGCCATCCTGTCCGTTTCTTCGTAGGTTTCTTCGACCCACAATCCGGTGTCCGCGAGCGCGCCAATCCCTTCAGCCATCGAAAACGTGACGCCCTTCCTTGGGCAGCTGGTAGGGGTCTCATTTTGTACTGCATACATGCAGCAGGTATATTGTCCAAGCTCCGTCCCGAAGCAAGGCAATGTCAATGCAGGCAGCGGCGTAACGCGAGCACAATGATAATGGCTTCCAGTCTTGCAATGTATTGTCCATGTTTTAGAAATAATTCGAGCTGCGTGTGCACGCAAAGCGGAAATACTTTTGTGTTTTGAGAATTCGAAATTCGGACGCCTCGATTTGGCGCGGATGTCTTTCTTGCTGCGGTCGCCGATGCGCGCGGAACCGGCCGCGGGTAAGCTGATCCGCGATTGATTCGCGGGCGATGGAGTTGGCCGATGTGCGGATTTGTCGTGGCATTCGCGAAGGGTTTGGCCGCGCCTGTGCAGCCGTCGAAGCTCGACGCCATGGACCTCGCCCTAGCCCACCGCGGGCCTGACGAATATGGCGCACGTAATATCGGCCCCGTCGCGATCCGCCACCGCCGCCTCTCCATCATCGATCTCGGCGGCGGCAAGCAGCCGATGGCCAGCGCCGACGGCAGGCTGTGGCTCGCGCACAATGGCGAGATCTACAATTATCGCGAATTGCGGCGCGAACTCGAGGTGCTCGGTCATGTCTTCCACGAGCAATCCGACACGGCAGTCCTGCTTGCCGCCTGGCAGGAGTGGGGCGAAGCCTGCCTCGACCGTCTCGACGGAATGTTCGCGCTTGTCGTCTATGACGCGCGCCGCGGCACGCTTAAGGCGGCGCGCGACCGCTTCGGCGAGAAGCCGCTTTATTACATCGAGACACCGCAGACGCTCTGGCTCGCCTCGGAACTCAAGGCGCTTGTGGCCGGCGGCGTGGTTGAAAAACGGCTCGACCCGCTCGCGCTCTATTCCTATTTCACGCTCGGCTATGTGGCCGGCGAACAGTCCATCTTTTCTGGTGTCAGGCGGCTTGCGCCGGGTCAGGTGCTGACCTTCTCGGTCGAAACCGGCCTGAAGACGCGCAAATGGTGGCGGCCGCCGGCACCGGCCGAAGAACTCGACGATATCGATGAAATTACCAGCCGGTCGCTTTCCATCCTGCGCGAGTCCGTAGCGCTGCGCATGGTGGCCGACGTACCGCTCGGTTTCTTCCTATCGGGCGGTGTCGATTCGAGCGCCATCGTGGCGCTTGCTGCGGAAACCGGGGCGGGCCGGCTCGAAACATTCTCCATCGGTTTCGATGATCCTGCACTCGACGAGCGTCCCCATGCGCGGTTTGTTGCCGAACGGTTCGGTACGCGCCATCACGAATTCGTGGTGACGCCACAGAATCTCGACACGCTCGATGCCATCGCCTGGCATGCGGACGAGCCTTTCGCGGACCAGGCAGCGCTGCCGACCTGGTTTCTGGCGCAGATGACGCGCCGCCATGTGACCGTCGCGCTCTCGGGCGACGGCGGCGACGAGATTTTCGCGGGCTATGACGTCTACCGCAGCCACGGGCTCAGCGAGCGCGTGCGCGCGGTTCCGTCTCCGATCCGGCAACTCGTGGCGGCGGGGCTGCGGGCCGGCGCGCCTTTCGGCGACGGAAGGCTGAGGCTGAAGCTCGCGCGCAATATCGAGGATGCGGGACTGCCGGCGGCGGAACGCTTCATCGCCAAGCAACAGACGGTCTTCCGGGGTGAATTCCTGCGCGGCATCGCCCCGGCGCTTTGCGCGGCGGCGGCGGGCGCGGACGCGGATCGCGAATTGTTTGCTCCGCTGTTCGGACAGGCAGCGAATCCGCTGGGCGCCATTGCGCTCTGGCAACAGAGCGTGAGCCTGCCCGACGACATGTTGCACAAGGTCGACCGCATGAGCATGGCGCATTCGCTGGAGGTGCGCGCGCCGTTTCTGGACCACCGGCTGGCGGAGCTGCTCAACCGCACAAAATTCTCCGCCAAACTTCCGGGCGGCCGGCAGAAATACATCCTGCGCAGAGCCATGGCGGCTTACTTCCCGGCCGAATTTCTCGACCGCCGCAAGCAGGGCTTCGTCATGCCGCTCCAGCGCTGGTTCAGGGGCGATCTGACCCGCCATCTGCGCAGCGTGGTCGCGGCACCCGATTCCGCAAGTGCGGGCGTGATTCCCCGGCCGACAATCGAGCGCATCCTGGCCGAGCATGAGCGCGGGGCACGCGCCTGGGACGGCGCGCTGTGGGCGCTTCTGATATTCGAACATTGGTGCCGCCGCTTCGGCCTCACGGCCGGTTCGCTTGCCGATGCGGCGTAGGCCGCTCGTCATGCTCGTCGGTCCATGGAAATGGACGACGGGTGGTGTCACCACTTTCATGAACAATGTCGCCGCTTCGCCGCTCGGCGAGTCGCATGAGATTCTGCGGTTCAACATCGCGCGGCCACCCAAAAAGAACGTCGCCGACAATTACGGCTATGGCGCCATCCTGAAGGGAGGCATCGTCCGACTGTTTCTCGGCGTGGCTATTACGCTGTGGCACCTCGCAAAATTTCCATTTGTACTTTTGGCCAGGCGGCCCGATGTGGTGCAGGTCCAGTCCTCGGATTTCCAGGTGTTCTGGGAAGCCTCGCTCTATGTGAGCATAGCGCGGGCCTTGCGTTTTCCCGTGCTGATGCGGCTCGGAGGCGCCTTCGATCATTTCCATTCGGTTTCGTCGCCGCGGGCGCGCACCATGATCCGGCGCGTCTTGCTATGGCCCGACCGTCTCATCGTGCAATCACGCTACTGGCGGCAGACGGTCGAAGCGCTGGGACGGACGGAAGGCATCGTCGTACTCCCCAATTCGGTGCCCGATGCCCTCGCCGAATCGCCGCGCGTTGCGGGCGGCGAAACTCCGCTGTGCTTCTTCGCGGCGGGTTCGGAGGCCGTGCGCAAGGGCTTCGAAGAGATTGTCGAAGCGCTGCGGCTCCTGCGCGCGGAAGGCCGGCGCGTGCGGCTGCATGTCGTGGCCGCTACGCCAGACCTGGAACGGCAAATCGCGGACGCCGGGCTTGGCGATACCGTATCCGCCGAAGGGTTTCTCCCGCATGGCCGCACCATCGAAGCGATGCGCCGCGCGCAAATCTTTCTTCTGCCGTCGCGCGCCGAAGGCTTCCCAAATGCGCTCGTGGAAGCGATGGCCCTCGGTCTTGCCCCGATCGTAAGCCTCGTGGGCGCCATTCCCGAAATCGTCGAGGGCACCGGCGCGCCCATCGTGCCCGCGCGGGATCCCCGCGCGCTCGCCAACGCCATCGCGCGCCTTGTGTCCGATCCCGCCCTCTGCGCGGAGATCGGCGCGGCGGCACGCGCGGCCGTAGAGGCCCGCTACGTCCACAGCACCGTCATGCCCATCCTCGCTGAAGCGTGGCGTTCGGCTGCTCCGGTGCCGGCATCCCAGCGTTGATTTGGAAACTTGCCAACGCGGCCAGCCTCTTAACCTATGTTGGCGCCAGGGTCAATGTGGACTTCACCAACAGCGGCGGCAGCGGCGCGCCGGTGACCGGCAAGGTGGGCTTGAAACAGGTGGCATGAGCAGAGACGGCAAGACGATGAACGTGTCCTCTCACGACACGCTGGACGGCCACGTCACGACCTTTACAAGCCAGAAGGTCTGATTTCAGGTGCGCGCCTGACACGCCGGGCCCGGGCGACCTGTTTCGCCAGGCCGACATGCGGGCTCCGAGGGGTGAGCTGCTTGACGATCCGGACAGGATGAAAAAGGGCCGGGCTGCCCGCAGTTCTCCGGCCTTCAGCGATCCGCATTTCAAGAGCTGTCTATCCGGATGCACATGCGCCGGTTTACCCGCCTAACCAATGGCTTCAGCAAGAAGGTCGAAAACCTCAAAGGCGGCAGTGAGCCCACACTTCGCCCATTACAATTTCGTGCGCCTGCATCGCAGCCTGCGGATTACCCTTGCCATGGCGGCGGGGGTTTCGGATAGAACTGTGGACGCTTGAGGAACTGGTCGAGCAGACTTCAAGATGAGAATAGTCCCTGCGGCGGCCATCGCGTTTTTACTCATGGCGACGGTGGCCGCTATCGCGCATCATCGGCCCATAACCGCAGAGAGCGACGCCTGTCGCGCGGTAATCAGCCGTGGGAAAGCGGTATTCAAGTTGGGGCCACCAGCGCGGCCTTGGTGCGACCCGTTGCCGAGCACTAACTCGGCATTCTTCGTGATCGGACTACAAGCAGGGTTGCCGTGCCCTCACGGGCAACAATCTTGCAGCGGCCTTGTCGGATGGTATGCAGTCCGAAAGAGCACCGGCCGAGTGATTCGGTGGGATATGGCCCGGGACCGTCCGGGCATCGCGCTCTAGTCCGGGGAAACTCAAATTAGGACACTACCCGCCGCCGGCCCGGTGTCATACCAGCGTCCCCGATCGTCTACCCCTCTCCATGTCATGGCCCGCAAATGCATTCGCGGGCCATGACATGGAAGGGGATGAACCAAGAAGGCTGCTGGTATAATTCGCGCGGCTGCGGCGCCATCATGGTAGCAAAGGACCAAGACTTTGCCGTCAACCGGGTGCTTCTCGCCCGCTTCAGGCGCGCATGGCCTGAACTCATCGCGCTTCCGGAAGAGGGCGCGCAGATTGTAGAGCTGCGGCAGAGCGGATTCCGGTTATATAGAACCGAGAAGTGTCATGCCCGCGGAAGCGGGCATCCGGGGGCAAGCGACGTGCGGCTTCTCCTGGATTCCCGCTTCCGCGGGAATGACATCGAATGATTCAATCTCATCGAAACCCCGCTCTAACCGGAAAAGCGGGCACGCTCCGGACGAATCAGAGCCGGGATCGGAACCTCTGCAGCGGCCTTGGGTCATGCAAAATTGATAGAACCAATTCGGTTGACAACAGAACTGTGATGGTCTATGACGCCGTCCGTGACAGAGGAATGGAAGGTTCCGAATGACCACACCCACCTATACCGTCGGTCCCGGGAGGCCGCCGCTCCATTCGCGCTTTCAGAAGGGGCAGTCCGGCAATCCGGGTGGACGGCCCGGGCCGGCGAAACAGCTGAAGCAGCGCTTCCATCTTGCCTTGCGCGAGGCGCTGGAGAAGAAGTCGCCAGCGCTGGAAGCCGCGCGGCCCGCCGACATGCTTGCCGCCATGGCCCGGCAGCTGGCACTGGACGCCGTGGCGGGACGCACCCCGGCGCAGCGCCTGTTGCTGTCGCTGCTCGAGCGCGATGCCGGCGAGAAGCAGGACTGGGTCACAAGGCTGATGGAGTCCGAACACGGCGTGGCGCCATCCTTCGAAGAGTGCCCGAAAGTCGAATCGTCGGAGGGAGATCGGACCGCTCCGTTCTCCCTGAGTGAGGGAGAATCTGAGGGAGAAAATCAGAAACGCATTCTGGAAATCCTGAATATCCTGGATGAAAAGGCTTCCGCGCCGAAAGAACAGGGAAAAGCCAGGGAAATCGTCGACGGGGCGCCCGCCGCCGAGACACCAGAGCCGGAGATGCACGGGATTTCGGGCACCCAAGGAGCAAAGTTATTTCCCGGATAGTCGCCGCGCGTTGGCGCGGACCTTCCTGCGGTAGCCGGCGAGCAGCTTCCCGGGGGAGTCGCCCTTCATCAGCCGCTCGCCTGCGTGGGTGGCGGCGGCAAGTTTTTCCAGCCACATGCGGCTTGCTTCCGCATGCGCCGCAGCACCGCCCTCGGCCAGTCTCATCATCCGCGACGCGATCGCCTGCTGCGACTCCAGACCGAGCATCGCCAGGCCGTACCAGTCGGAAGGCGCGGCCGACAAAGCCGCGGGCAAGATCCGCCCGGAGTCCCTTTGTCGGACGCCGGGCCGTGTTGCCTTTCATCTTGCGGAGCAAGCCAGGCGCGGGAAACCGGCCGGCGGTTGCGAGCGTGTCCGGCCGGAAGCCAGGTCAGGACCGGCTACTCGTCGTCGTCATCATCATCGTCGTCCCCCTCGAACTCCGCCAGCTCGCCCTCTCCGACATGGGCGTCCTCCAATTCGTCTTCTTCCAGATCGCCGTCTTCGATCTCGACGTCTCCCATCTCGCCCCTGAGCGCGTTGATGGCCGCGAGCGTCTCGGCGTGCTTTTCACTGATGCCGCGCCACAGATCGGCTATGGCCTCGAGAACCGATTCCAGCTCCGAACGCAGCAAACCCAGTTTTTCGTCCTGGCTCGCGCCATCCCATTCCGTCGACGAGATCATTTGAAAGCCTCTTTTGAGCACCCGCGGCAGACTAGGCGGACTCCTCTCCCGGTGTCATGTGAAGCTTTCGTTTCCGGACGCGTCCACTGCGCCGAAACTGCACGAGTTCGCACTTCGGAGCGCAGCTTCCCCTGCTCGCCCCCAGGCCCTTGCCGCCGCCATCCTTCGGATCGCCCGCGCCTTGGCCCTGGCGCAGCGACTTGTCGAGCAGCTGACGCTGGCGCCCGATCACGTCGCCCAGACCCTGGATGGCACCGCTCAGCGCCTTGTCGCCCTGGCCGCCGCTGCCCGCGCCGCCGGGATGCATGTTCTCGAGCAGGATTGAACGCGGCGACGCGCATTCCGTTCGGGCTCCAGCGGCCACCGGCACGTCAGCCGCCTTCGCCGCTATCCCGGGCGGACCGCCCGCGTTGCATTGCCCGCAGGAATGACCAATATGCGAATCATGGCCAAATCGGGTACCGCGAACGGAAGAAGCTTCCATCTGAAGTCGTCGGCGACGGCCGCGAGATTTCGGGCCGCCGCGAAGCGCTATACAAAAAAAGCGACGAAGAGCAGGGCAGCGGCCGTCAAGACGCTGCAGCGCGAAGGCATTCTCACGCCGAAAGGCCGCCTGTCCAAACACTACGCGCCCAAAGTCTGATTGCAGAACCTCACGGCGAATTTCGTTCTCGGCTATCACGGATGCGACAGCGCCGTGGCGGAGCGATTGCTCCGTGGCGAACCGTTCCGGGCCAGCCAAAACGATTACGACTGGTTGGGATCCGGGATCTACTTTTGGGAGGCCAACCCGCAGAGGGGGCTCGATTTTGCGATCGAGGCTGCCAGGAGAAAAAGATCGCAAGATCAGGGATCCCGCAGTCGTGGGCGCAGTCATCGATCTTGGCGAATGTCTGGATCTCCTATCAAAGGTCGCCATCGACATGGTGCGAGCAGTCCATCTGAGCCTTGTCGATATGTTGAAAAAGGCGGGCAAGCCCCCTGCCGTCCAATGAGGATAGGCTGCGACGCCGACTGGATTGCGCCGTCATTGAGCACCTGCGCACGATATACGAGGAAGGCGGCACAGGAATCGATACCGTCAGGGGTGTCTTCACTGAGGGCAGGCCGATCTATCCCGGATCGGCCTTCGACGAAAAAACGCATATCCAGATTGCTGTAAGGAATCCGGAATGCATCAAGGGCGTGTTTCGCGTCCCCAAGGTGCAGTTACAGCAATGGGGACGCGA
This sequence comes from Rhizomicrobium sp., assembly GCA_036266955.1. Classification (GTDB taxonomy): domain Bacteria; phylum Pseudomonadota; class Alphaproteobacteria; order Micropepsales; family Micropepsaceae; genus Rhizomicrobium. The sequence continues at coordinate 9,016 of DATAWY010000041.1, read as the reverse complement.
GTAAGCGCAGCGGCCCTCCCCGCCTTCGCAGCTCAAGACCATCATAATCACCGCCATCGCGATGGCCTGTCGCGTGCGGTGTCTCTCAAAACTCCTTCAGCAGCCTGTCGATATAATCGAGTTCCTGTTTGGAGCGGCCGGGCTCTGCGGCGCGGCGGCGCAGTTCCTGGAGGATGGCGCGGGCGCGCGCGAGCGTGGAGGAGTCGGGGAGTTTGACGGTGCCCCCCATGCCGCCGTTCGCGCCTTCGGCACGGCCGAGCGGGTCCTGGCCTTGCTGGTCCTGGTTGTTGCCCTGCCCGCCTTCCTTCATCAGTTCCTGGGCGAATTGGCCTGCGCCTTTCTCAAGCGCATCGAGCGCGTTCTTCTGCGCTTGCTCCGCGCCGTTGAAATCCTGCTGGCCGAGAGAATTCTGCGCGTCGCCCATGGCATGGCCGGCGTCGCCGAGCTTGTCACTGCCCTGAAGCTTGCGCCCGCCTAAGCCTTTGAGAAGGCGGTCGAGATCGGAGCGCAGCTTCCCCTGCTGGCCGGCCAGGCCCTTGGCGCCGCCGTCCTTCGGATCGCCGGCACCCTCGCCCTGGCGCAGCGATTTGTCGAGCAGCTGGCGCTGGCGCCCGATCACGTCGCCCAGCCCCTGGATGGCACCGCTCAGCGCCTTGTCGCCCTGGCCGCCGCTGCCCGCGCCGCCGGGATGCATGTTCTCGAGCAGGTTCTGCAGCATGGCGAGCAGTTGCTGCGCCCTGGCGCGCGCTCCCGTCTGCGAAAGCTGCTGGATCGCCTTCAGCATCGCTTCGATGTCCTTGGGCGTAATGACCTTGGCGTTGGGCGGCGGCGGCCCGCCGGAATGGGCGCCGTTCTGCGCCAGCGCCTGGAGATATTTCTGCAGTGCCTGTTCGTAGCGCTGCATCAGCGCGTCGATCGTGCTTTCGGGCGCACCCTGCGCCAGCGCCTGGCTCAACTGCTGCTGCAACGCGCGCAGCTGCGCCGCGGCATCGAGCAATCCGCCCTGTTCGAGCGCGGTCGCCATCTGCCACAGCATGTCCTGCACCCGGGCGATATCCTGGGCGCCGCGCGCGTCGCGCAACGTCCAATAGGTGGCGCGCAGGCCGAGATAGATGTTGGGCATGTTCGCGTAGAAACGCTGCGGCGCGATCGAAAGCGCATCGAGCATCGCGGCGACATGTTCGCGCGACTTGGGCGCGTTCACGGCCAACGCTTGCCGCTGTTCCACGAAGGCGCGCGCGAGCGGATTGGTGAAGATGCGCTCGGGCAGCCGCATGCGCATCGGCCCGCTGCGGCCGATCTGCCCCGCGCCATCCTTCGCTTCCAGCGTGATCGTCACATCGAGGCCCGCGAAGGGGTGCGCGGTCAGATCGCGATACAGGGTTTCGGAGACCGTCTTTGCCGAGGGCTCCGGCAGCGGCAGGTCGATCGACAGACTCGCATGCGCATTTTTCGCGACCGGGCGGATCACCGCGCGCGCGCTCACCACGCCGTAATCGTCGCCCGCCGTATAGGCGAGCTTGAGCGCGTCGCGCTCGGTGCGGCTGGGCGGCGCTGCGAAGGCGATCACCGGAGGCTGGTCCGCGATCGCCTTGATGTGCCAGCGCCCCAGCACCTGGCCGGCATCATGCACGCTCACCTGCGCATCCGCGGTCAGCTTCACATTCGCGCCCCAGGCGCCCGACGATCCGGCGAAACCGGCAATCCCGCTGGCCGGCTCGGGATAGACCTGCAGCCGGGGCGCGGTCCGCCCGCCATGGGCGCGCAGCACCAGTTGCGAGCCGGCGGGCACCGCGACGGCGGCGTTGCTGCCCGGCCTCAGATAAAGTGGTGCCCAACCCGTGTAGGCGGGCGGCGTGATCCAGGCATCGAGCGCCGCGGCCGGCGCGCCGGCGCCCTCGTCCAGCGAGAAAGCAAGCGCCAGCCGGCGCCCCCAATCCGCACCCGCAAATAACAACCCTGCAATGACGAGGCCGAGCACCAGGTAGCGCAGGCCCTGCGGATCCTTGTCGGCAAGACGGGGGGCGGGCAAGGATACGCGCAGCCGTCCCATCCGTCGCAGCAGCTGCTCCAGATGCGCGCGCCACAGCGACTCGGCGAATGCATCGCCCGCGCCCACGGCCAGACGGTCTTCACGTTCGGTAATCGGCCGGTGCGAGAGCGCGCTGTCGCGCTCGACGCGGCGCGCTGCTTCCTGCCAGCGCGGCATCCGCCAATCGCGAAACTCGCGGTAGAGCACATAGCCGACCGCGGCGAGCACACCCACGCAGAGCAGCGAACGCAGCACACCGGGCAGAACGGCCGGAAGGTCGAAGAATGCGGCGGCGAGATAGAGCCCGGCGATCCCCGTGGCGGGCCACAGCGCGGGCCACGCGCGCTCCCAGGCGAGCACGAGCCGCGCCAGCGCAATCGCACGTTCGTGCCGTTCAGCCTTCCAGCCAAGCCGGGAGACGGTCGAGTCCAGCAAGTTCGTCATAACTCATTCGCGGCCGCACCACGCTCCACTCGCCGCCGCGGACCAGCACTTCGGGAGCGGGCGGCCGCGCATTGTAGGCGGAAGCCATCACCGCACCATAGGCGCCCGCGGTCATGATCGCCACCAGGTCGCCGCTCTCGAGGGGCGGCATGGCACGATCCCGCCCAAACAGATCGGCGGTTTCGCAGACCGGCCCGACGATATCACAGGGTTCCAGCGGTTCGCCGGTCCGGGGCATGCTGACGGGCAGGATTTCGTGATGCGCGTCGTAGAGCGCCGGGCGGATGAGGTCATTCATGCCGGCATCGATAATCACGAACTTCCGCGCTTCGCCGCGCTTGACGTAAATCACGCGCGAAAGAAGAATTCCGGCATTGGCGGCGATCAGCCGGCCCGGCTCCAGAATGAGCGCGACGCCGAGCGGTTCGATGAGGCGTCGAATCGTCGTTTCATAGGCCAGCGGATCGGGCGGCGCCTCGGCCGGCGCATAGGACACACCTAATCCGCCGCCGAGATCGGCGCGCGCGATGTCATGTCCGTCGGCGCGCAATTGCACGACCAATTCCGCGATGCGGACGAAGGCGTCGCGGAAAGGCTCAAGCGCGGTGATCTGGCTGCCGATATGGACATCGACGCCCACGATCCGGATCGCGGGCAGCGATGCCGCGAGGCGATAGGCTTCGCGCGCGCGCCGCCAGGGAATGCCGAATTTTACTTCCGATGTGCCGGTCGTGATCTTGGCATTGGTGTGCGCGTCGATGTCGGGATTGACACGGATGGTGACGGGTGCCGTCCTGCCCAGCCTCTCCGCCACCGCGCTCAGCGCTTCGAGTTCCGGTTCGCTCTCCACATTGAACTGATGGATTCCCGCATCGAGTGCGCGCGCCATTTCGGCGCTCGTCTTGCCCACGCCGGAGAACACGATCCTTTCGGGCGGAATGCCGGCGCGCAAAGCCTTTGCGAGCTCGCCGCCCGAAACCACATCGGCGCCCGCGCCGAGCCGCGCGAGCGTCTTCAGCACCGCGAGATTGCCGTTCGCCTTGACCGAATAGGCGATCAGCGTACCGGATGGAAAAGCGCCCGCGAAGACGCGGTAATGACGCTCGAGCGTTGCGGTCGAATAGACATAGGCGGGCGTGCCGACCTCCCCGGCCAGGCGCGCAAGATCGACGTCTTCGGCATGGAGCCGGCCGCCCCGATAGGCGAAATGATTCATCGCGCGATGGGACTCGGCGGCTGCGAGGGATCGCGTTGGCCGGCGGGCGTGCGCTTGCCGTTCGGAGTCAGGAGCTCCGTCTTCGTCCCGCAACCGGCCAGCGGAGCTACCAAAGAGGCAATCACGAGGAGCCGTACGATGGCAGCCAGATGAAAGCTCAGCGCGGAGGGCGCGGAGTATGCGCGGTGGGCGCGGGGGTGAAATTTGCGCGCTTCGCGCGCTTTATTATCCTGCGGCCCCTGCGCATCCTTTGCGACCATTGCGTTAAATACGGTGCCGATCACGCCTCAAGCCTTTCCCGCCAGTACCGTATCTGTTCGCGCACGCGGGCGGGAGCGGTGCCGCCGAAACTCTGGCGCGAATCGACCGAGGCGGCAATGGAGAGCACGTCGAAGACCTCGGCCGTAACGGCGGGCTCGATTGCCTGCATCTCCCGGAGCGGGATTTTTTCCAACGGCAGATTCAGTTCCTCCGCGCGCTTGACGATCGCGCCCGCGATGCGGTGTGCGGCGCGGAAGGGTTTGTCCTTGATGCGCGTGAGCCAGTCGGCAAGATCGGTGGCGGTCGGAAATCCGGCCATCGCCTTGCTGCGCATCGCCTGCCTGTTGACCGTCCAGTCGGACACCATGCCCGTCATCGCCGCCAGCGACAGTTCGAGCGCGTCGGCCGCGCCGAACAGGGCTTCCTTGTCTTCCTGCAAATCCTTCGCATAGGCGAGAGCCAACCCCTTCAGAACGGTCGCCAGCGCAACGAAATGGCCGAGCACGCGCCCCGTCTTGGCGCGCACCAGTTCCGCCGCGTCCGGATTGCGCTTCTGCGGCATGATCGAGGAGCCGGTGGAATACGCATCGCTCAGCTTCACGAAGCCGAATGCCGGCGAAACCCACAGCACGATTTCCTCGGCAAACCGCGACAGATGCGTGCTCGCGATCACCGCGGCGGCGAGGAATTCCAGCGCGAAATCGCGGGCTGCTACTGCATCAAGCGAGTTTCGCATCGGGTGATCGAACCCGAGCGCGCGCGCGGTTTGCTCGCGATCGATCGGGAACGACGTGCCCGCCAGCGCCGCGGCGCCCAGCGGGCTTTCGTTCAGGCGCTTGCGCGCATCGTCGAAACGCCCGCGGTCGCGCGCGAACATCTCGACATAGGCCAGGCAATGATGGCCGAACGTCACCGGCTGCGCCGGCTGCATATGGGTGAAGCCCGGCATGATCGTATCGGCCCCGGCTTCGGCCTGATCGAGCAGCGCCTGCTGCAGGGCACGCAAGCTCCGGTCGGTGCGCTCGCAGGCGGCGCGCGTCCAGAGGCGCAGATCCGTCGCCACCTGATCGTTGCGCGAGCGGGCGGTGTGCAGCCGGCCGGCCTCCTCGCCCGCGATTTCGGCGAGCCGCGATTCGATATTGAGATGAATATCTTCCAGCGCGCGCCGGAATGCGAAACGCCCTTCGGCGATCTCCGCGGCAATCTGGTCCAATCCCGCCAGGATCGCATCGGCGTCGGCGCGCGAGATGATGCCCTGCGCCGCCAACATTTCCGCGTGGGCGCGGGAGCCGGCGATATCCTGTTCGGCAAGGCGCTTGTCGAAATCGATGGAGGCGTTTATCTCCTGCATGAGCACGGCGGGGCCGCCGGCGAAACGGCCGCCCCACATCTCGTTCGCACTCACAACGGAAATCCGTGTTGCGCCGCCACCTGTTCGCGATCCTTGCCGTCGTTGCAGCCGCCGCCGCCGGTGGCGCTCTATATGTGATCCATGCGAGGCCTGTCCACGCGGGCGACGCAACGCCCGCCGCGCTCGCCAAGCTCGTGCCGGACGCGAAGCCGAAAATCATACCGGCGGTCGCTTTTACCAACGCAAAGGGCGAGCGGCTGTCGCTCGCGAGTTTTCACGGCCATTACCTGCTGCTCAATCTCTGGGCCACCTGGTGCGCGCCCTGTGTTCGCGAATTGCCGGCGCTGGCGCATCTTCAAAGCGCGCTGCCGGGGCTCATCATCGTTGCGGTGAGCGAGGGGCAGGAATCGGTGCCGGACACGGCGGCCTTCCTGAAGGCGCATGGCGCGGGCGGCCTCGCCGTCTATCGCGATCCCGATCACGCTTTCCTGGCGGCAATGGGCGCCTTCGGACTTCCGCTCAGCGCACTCATCGACGAGAGCGGCCGCGAACGCGCGCGCGCCATCGGTCCGGCCCAATGGGACGACCCGCAGGCCATCGCCTGGCTGCGCGTCTTCATTGCGTCGCCAAATCGACATCCCGCATCCTGAACCTGCGATTCGGCGCCCCGGGCCTGTCATCCAAAATTCGCGATCTTCTGGCATCAAACGGTGTATCGCGTTATCGTTTGCCTACCTGCCGCCAACGGTAATCCGCCCGCTCCGAACGTTCAGATCCAACAGGGGAGAATCCAGTCATGCATTTTTTTTCGAGAAACCGCGTTTGCGCGACATTGCTCGCGGCCGCGTCCTTCGCCTGTGCGTCGGGCGCGCTGGCGGGGAAGAGCGTTCCCACGCCCGCCCATGTCATCATCGTGATGGAGGAAAATCACAGCTATTCGGAAATCATCGGGAATAGCGAAGCGCCCTACATCAATTCGCTGGCCAAGGCGGGAGCGCTGTTCACGCAATCCTACGCCATCGAACATCCCAGCCAGCCGAACTACCTCGACCTGTTCTCGGGCGCGAACCAGAACGTCGACGGCGACGACTGCCCTTATACGTTCAAGAAGGTCGCCAATGAGGAGAGCGAACTGCTCAAGAAGGCGCTGACCTTTACCGGCTATTCGGAAGGACTGCCCAAGAAGGGCTCCGAAGTCTGTACCTGGGGCGAATATGCGCGCAAGCACGTCCCCTGGACGAATTTCACCAACGATCCCAAAAAATCGAGCCTTCCATTCTCCAGCTTTCCCACCAACTATGCCGATCTTCCGGCGGTCTCCTGGGTCATTCCCAATCTTCTCGACGACATGCATGACGGTACGATCGAGGAAGGGGATACCTGGCTGAATACCAACATGTCGGCCTACGCCACCTGGGCGCAGTCCAACAACAGCCTTTTGATCGTCACCTGGGACGAGGACGACGGCACCGAGAACAACCGCATACCGACGCTCTTCGTCGGCCAGATGGTCAATCCCGGCCAGTACAGCGAAACCATCAATCACTATGTCGTGCTGCGGACCGTCGAGGCCATGTACGGGCTGAAGCCCCTCGGCGCTTCCGCCGGCCTCAAACCGATCACCGACGTGTGGAATTAGCACCTGATCCGGTCGAATCGAGTTGTTGGAGAGGACTCCCCCCTCCCCGGCCTTCGGCCGGACCTCCCCCACGATGGGGGAGGAAAGAAATAGCGCTGGCATTTGTTTTCCTCCCCCATCGTGGGGGAGGTGGCGCGAAGGGCCGGAGGGGGGAGTCCTCTCCCATGATTCAATTCGACCGGAAACCGCTTTAGCGGGAGATCGTCGGGCCGCGCTGCAGGCGAGCGGGGCGAATCTCACATCCCGCCAAACGCGCGCCCGCAGCTGCATTCAGCGCCAGTGGAAAATGTAGTTCTTGTCCCGGGAATATTGGGAAATCTATTTCGTGTCCCGCTATCGCAGAGTAACGGCCTCGGCGCTGGACGCTGCAATCAGGTCCAGATTTGCGCGATAGACCGGAGCCGCCAGCAGGGTTCTGGTCGCAGTTAGCCAAGCCGACCGCGGGAACTCCTAGGCGGGAATCGGGAAGTCGGATTTCTTGAATATGGAGACAAGCTGGATATTTCGGTCCAAAAGCGTTTGGGACGCGCCCTCTTCGCGGTCGATTACCACCAGCGCCTTCTTGACATAGCAGCCAGGATACTTGGCGTGCAGCCCCGTTAGGGCTTCAAGCATCGACTTGCCGGACGTTGCCACGTCGTCGATCATGAAAACCTCTTCGCCGTCGTTGACATGACCGTCGATTAGTTCGCGGGCGCCATGCTCCTTGGGTTTTTTGCGTACAAAAAAAGCCCGCACCGGCCACCCGTTTTTGTGGCTTGTCACGGAAACGGAAGCCACCAATGGAATCGCCCCAAGTTCCATACCTCCTACGCAGTGGAGATTGTTCCTGCGCATGTATTCCAGAATTATCTCTCCCGTCAGCGAGGCCCCTTCCGGCAACATGGTCGTTTGACGAAGCTGGAAAAGGTACTTGCTTCGCCTCTGCGACGAGAGGATGAAGTCGCCGAATTGGAGAGAATGCTCCAGAATGAGCTCGTGAAGGCGCCCCCAGCGTGGATCGTCCCGACCGAGAACCTCGTCGGCGGACGGAATCTGGCGCTGTGCCGCCGTGTTCTTGGTCACCCGACTTTTCCCTCTGGAATCGCGTGCGAATCGCGGTGTTCTGCCACAGGATACCTTTCCTGAGTCAACAAGGCCACAGGGTTTAGTGCCAAGGGCGGGAAAAACCCGACGACGGCCCTGAGGTCCAGCATACGCGATATTGCCGTCATATACAGGTTCCGCAAGCCGGATTCTGGTGGAGCGTCTCCGGCGCGAGGCTCTTTTCGGCTTCCGGCGCTCCGACGATTTCCCTGGCTTTTCCCTGTTCTTTCGCCGCGGCGGCTTTTTCATCGAGGATTTTCAGGATGTCCAGAATGCGTTGCTGATTTTCTCCCTGAGATTCTCCCTCACTCAGGGAGAATCGGGCGGTACGCTCACCCTTCGGCGAATGAAGCGGCGGCTTACCGGGGCCGACCGTGTAGACGGATGCAGTCATGAGAGCCTTGCCTCTGGTGTCAGGATCAGCCCTATAGACCTCAACGGTATCGTTGTCAACCGTTCTGGGTTACAAAAACGAATAGCCCGCCTGTTGCGGCGGCCCTCGAGAGCGCGGCGCAGGGACCAGAGGATCGCGCAGTCGCACAACCGAGGAATTTCCGCTCGCGAGCGTGTCGCGCAACTGGTCGCTCAGACTGTCGCGGAACCAGGCGTGGAACGGCACGCGAAAGCCTGGCTTGCGGCGCGTGAGGATCTCCGTGGGCAATGGGTCGCGCAACGCCGCCCGCAGCACCCGCCCGGACGGCGCGGCCAGCTCTACATCGAAGACTGCAGAGCGGCAGGCGATCCGATACCGACCGAAGCCGGCAGGGAGTTCGTGGAAATCGAGGCCGCTGCATAAGGCACGAGGCTCCCGGTGCGAGGTTGCCGTTCATCAAAGAACAAAGAATGCGGATCGCGGTAGGGACGCGTATTGCTACGCGCCCCCCGCACAGAACCGTACGTGCGGCTTTCCCGCATACGGCTCCCACCTTGGATGTTTGACGACGAAGCGCTGAGTGGGCCAGGGATGAAGGATGCGGGGTTTGGGGA
>DATAWY010000040.1:0-46544 GCA_036266955.1 Rhizomicrobium sp. | reverse complement strand
TTCCACATCGCGGCCGGGCGCGGAACCGCCGGCCATGATCGTCAGCGATCCGCGCACCCTGCCGGAGCTGGCGGTCGCGAACGATCTTGCGGGCGAGAATCTGCTGAGCCAGTTCCGCGCGCGCGAAAAGGACGCGCTCGTCTTCCAGTCCGCGCCGCTGGCGCAGAACACGGAGGTGGCGGGGCAGATGAACCTGAAACTGATCGTGCAATCCGATGCGCCGGATTTCGATCTGTGGGCACAGGTGCAGCTGGTCAAGCCTGACGGATCCGCCGTGACGCTGGGCCAGGATATCCGCCGCGCGCGCTTCCGCGACGGGTTCTTCCGGCAGGAACTTCTGACGCCGGACCAGGTGGTGACGATCCCGTTCGGGTTCAACTGGCTGGCCTGGCGGATTCCGCAAGGTGCGCGCATCCGGCTGGTCCTCATGCCGCTCAATTCGCCGGACTATCAGAAGAACTACAATACCGGCGGCCGCATCGGCTACGAGGACCCGAAGGACGCGCGCGTGGCGCACATCACGCTGTTCCACGGCGCTGGCCGCGCCAGCGCCCTGCTGTTGCCGCTGGCGGCCATCGCGAGATAAGCCTCCGGCGGACGAACGATCTTCGTTACCCCGGCTGCGCTCGCGAATTTGTCCGGCTTCCCCGCTGCCCGCCAAGGCGGAACCCGCATGGCTCATACAAGCTTCAGCCTCGGTTCGATGCCGGCGAGCCGCTCGAAATCGCGGTCACCGTGCAACAACGGCAACCCCGCTTCGACGGCGATGGTGGCAATCAGGCAATCATGGGCACTTCGTGGTGTGATCGCGCGCCAGCGGGCGCGCGCGTACAGATCTGCCGCAGCCACGTGCAGCTCGACGACGCGGCTTGTCCCGGCGAGCGGAATCCCCAGGAAGTACTGCCGCAGCTTTGCGAAGGCCGCGCGATCTGCCGCTCCCCGCAGGACTTCCTGCACGATGACCGGAGCCGCGGCGGCCTCCCCGGTCTCCACCAGCTTTCGAAGCCGGGCTGCCTGAGTCGTCGGCCGGTTCCGCAACAAGTCGATCCAGACCGTGGAATCAACGAGGATCACGAGGCATCCGGCGGCGGACGGCGCGGACGTCGTAGTCCGGGGCAATCAGCGCCTCGTCGACCAGCTTGAGAATGTCACGCTGCCGGCTGCGGGCCACAAAGTCGCGCAGTGCAAGGTCCACCGCTTCGCGTTTCGTCCGCACGTTTGACAACCGCATGGCCTCCTTCACGAGACGGTCGTCCAGCACGATGTTGGTACGCATATCCATACACCTCCACTGGTGTATGATAGCCGCAAACCGGTGGCGGACGCAAGGCGAACAACCGGGCAGGCGAACAACCGGGCAGACCGGACAGGCGAACAACCGGACGAAGGAGAATATGGATCGCCGGCGGGCGCGCGGATACGAATTCACTTCCCTTGCGGCAGGATTTCGATTTCATATTCCGATGTTCTACCTTGTCTTTCCTTCTCCATCGTGGGGGAGGCGGAAGGGACGTATTGCAATGAACAGACGCGACATGATCCAGGCGGGCTCGGCAGCGGCGCTGCTGGCGGGAAGCGGGGCTGCCGTGTCAGCGGCTGACGCCATATCGCCGGAGGCGGCGCAGCTTTACGAACGGGCGATCGTGTTCGACGCCAATCTCAGCCCGCCGGTGCAGGACAAATTCCCGTTCCCGAAAGCCATGCTCGACATGGCGCGGCAGTCGGGCGTCACCGCGATGAAGACGACGCTGGGCGGCATCGACGAGAATTTCGAGGGCGCGGTCGACGAGATTTCGTTCATGCAGCGCCTGATCGAGCAATATCCCGACGTCTACATGCAGATTCGTGTGGCGCCGGATTTCGAACGCGCGAAGCGGGAGAAGCGCGTCGGCATCCTTCTCTCGTTCGAAGCGGCCACCATGCTGGAGGACAAGCTCGATCGCATCGAGCTGTTCCGCGGGCTGGGCGTGCGCGTGATGCAGCTGACCTACAACAAGGCGACGCCCTTCGGGGTGGGCGTGCTGGGCGATCCGCATGCCGGACTGACGCCGCTGGGGCGCAAAGCCGTTGCGAAGATGAACGAGCAGGGCGTGGCGATCGACATCAGTCATTCCAACGAGACGACGGGTTTCGGCGTGCTGGAGATCTCCGAGCGGCCGGTACTTGTCACGCATGCGGGCTGCGCGGCCGTCTATGCGCATCCGCGCAACAAGAGCGACGCGCTGCTGCGCGCGCTCGCGGCCAAGGGCGGCGTGGTCGGAATCTACGATCTGCCCTATCTCACGCCCAGCCCGAAGCAGCCGACGCTGGATGATTACATGGCCCATATGACACATGCGCTCTCGGTTTGCGGGGAGGATCATGTCGGCATCGGCAGCGACAGCGATCTCGCCGCGTTCGATACATCCCCCGGAGCGATGACGGAGTTCCGCAAGGAGCTGGAGCATCGCCAGAAATCCGGGCTCGCCGCGCCCGGCGAGGATCGGCTGCCTTACGTCGTCGGCCTGAACACGCCGCGCCGTTCGGAAATCATCGCCGACGCGCTCCTCAAACGCGGCTATCCCGCCCGCGTCGCTGAAAAGGTTCTCGGCCTCAATTTCGTCGATACGCTAGGCCGGATCTGGAACACGTGATTAGTCCGAGGCGGCGTTAAGCGGGCCGCCCGTCATTGGGGCCCGGGATGGCGTCCAAATTTATCTTTGTTCGATTACGTGAGCTTGAAGGAATACGTCGCGAGTCTGTTCGACGTTCCCGTCGATGTCGTCAGGCGCGAAGGATTGAAGCCTCATCCGAGCGCCGCCGCGGTGGAAGCGGTCTATGCCTTTTGACCCGGTCATCTCGGCGCTGCGGGACATTCTGAGAAACATCGAACGTACAACCCGAATTGCCGATGGCAACGATCCAGTCCGATTGAATCGCGAAGAAGACTCCCCCCTCCCCGCCCTTCGGCCGGACCTCCCCCACGATGGGGGAGGAAAGCAAAAATGTGCGCCTTTTCTTTCCTCCCCCATCGTGGGGGTGCCGAGCGCAGCGAGGCGGAGGGGGATGTGTTGCATCAAGATGAGGGGAATCCGTTCTAATCGCTGTTATGCCCAGACCCCGACAAATTTGTGAACCCCGGCGACAAGCAATCATTGCTGTGTCGCGCGGACGATGACGCGCAGGGTGGCTGTGGCGGCACCGAAGCGGGCTTCGACGCGCGCCTCGCCGGGGCGGAGCGCGTGGATCAGGCCGTCGCGGTCGACGGTGATCACCGGCGCGCCCTGTTGCGGCACGCGGCGCCAGTCCACAAAACGCCCGTTCAGATCGACCTCGCCGACCGGCGGGGGATAGAGCGCCGAGGGTTGCGGCATCGCGCTTGCGGTATCGGAATCGAGCGTCAGCACGAGCACGGGTAGATCGTTGGCGCTGAAGGCGAGCGGCTGCGCGGCGGGCGGCGCGACGAAAACCCGGAGCGTGCGCGCCGCAACCGTGCCGTCGGCGAATTCCGCGCGGAAGCCGAAACGTACCGGCCCGAGAAGCTTCGGCGTCACGCGTAGCCGAAGCGCGCCGTTTGCCGCGGGTGACGCAGCAATGATTTCAGGCGGTACGCGGTCTGTTTCACCCTGTTGCCAGACCGAGACCGCGGTGGGCACAAGTGATGATGAGGGGCGAAGCGTTGCCTCGAACGGCTCGCCGAGCGTCGCGTGGAGCGGCGCCTGGACAAGCATTCCCGGCAGCGGTTTGAGCAGATGCGGCGCCACCGGCGCCGCCTCGGCTTCCGCCGCCTCCATCCTTGCCGGCGGGCAGGAATCCGCACCCGTCGTTTCGATCCAGCAACCGGCGAGCTGTTCCACCTCGCGCGAGGGATCATGCACCACGCTGTTGTTGTTGACGCCTATGAGATATTGGAGAATTCCCGCTGGAAGTCCCGTGTGGGAGAGCTTTGCGAAGGTATAGAGCTGATTGCCGGAGGCCCCGTTCGTCTGGCTCGCCACCGTCACGATCGCGTCGTCGGGGACGTTTCCCAGGAGGGAATCGACGGTCGGCACGTTTTTGCCGTCGGGATTTTTGTAGAGCGCCGCGATCAGCGTATCGATGCCGAAGGCGAGCGCGCTGTTTCCGGGTCTTGTCGAGCTGACGGCGCGCCAGGTCGCATTTGCGATATTGGGCCCCGAGAGATCGGGATTGTTCAGGGCCGGACCATTGGGATCGAGCGAATAAACCGCGCCCGTCTTCACCGGCAATGTCGGCGCGTTGATCGGATCGCCGTTTGCAGCGAGGCATTTGGCAAACGTCGCATTGCCGCAAACCGCTTCCCAGGCCAGTCCCTGAAACGTCGAGAGCGGCGCCTTGCGTTTGGCGTCGCGCCTCCTGATCAGGGCCGGCGCGAGCCGCGAGCCGATCTCCGGCGTGTTGAGCGTGACGATGGCGTGAAACTGACCCTGCATGCGGTTGCGCAGCGACTCATATTTGCCCTGCGACGCGTAGTTGCGGGCCACGAGTCCACCCATGCTGTGCGCCAGCAGATCGACCCGTGCGCCGACAATCTGGTCCGCGTCGAGCGTGGCGAAGAGGGAATCGATTTCGGTTTGCAGCGCAGATCTCGATGTGACTTCACAGGGGTCGCCGCGGCGGGAGAGCGGATCCTTCTTCGCATCGAAGCGCAGATATTTGGAATAGCAGATCGGTTGCACGAAATCCGGCGCGCCGTTCCAGGGAGGATTGGCGCGCAGCCAGTTTTCGGCTTCGACAAGACTTCTTTTGTTGCCCCACAGCCCGTGCACCAGCACGAGCGGCGGGATGACGAGCGATATGTTGAGGCTCGCATTTTCGCTGCCCTGGACGGCGCTGAGGCTGATGATATTGTTCGACGAGTAGCCGCCGAGCGGCCCCTGAACGAGCACCGGCGCGTACCAGGTCGATCCGACCTCGACGAGGCTGGAGACCGTGAGCGAGGACTGTCCCGTCGCGGGAGGCGTAGTCAGGAAATCGTCGGCATAGGGGACGAGCGACGCGGCATTGCTGGTCTGGAATGTAACCGAGGCGCTCGATCCGGTCTCGAAAAGAAGAATGGCGGCCGAGGTTCCGTCCGTGGAGAGCGCCTTGGCAGCGTAGTTCTCAAGATCGGGATTGCCCGCGAGAAACGAGGCAAGTTTCATATTATCCAAATGATCCGGCGACACGAGAAAGGGATCGAGCGCCACCAGCAAAGCCGCGGTCGACGATGCGGGCGCGGCCAATACCGGCCCGACGAACAAGCCGGCGGCCACAATCACGGCAGCCAAACAGATCGGGCGCATGGGAGTTCCCATCCTGCAGAGATTTCGCGTGATCATAGCACAAGCCAAGGAGTTATTGCAGCCGCTGACGGTCGTTCCCACAAAGCGTTGCCTTGATAGACATCGGGATCAGGCGGCGACGCAGACCGGTTCGGCCGGGAACTCGACGCACACCTCGGTGCCCTTTCCTTCCTCGCTCGCAATCGCGACGCGGCCGCCATGCTTGGCGGCGAGCGCTCGAACCAGCGCGAGCCCGAGCCCCTGACCGCCCTTTGCGAGGTAAGGATCGCTGCAGGCCTGTTCGAAGGGACGGCCCAGCCGGTCGAGCGCGCCTGAGGGAATCCCGATCCCGTCATCGCGCACGACAAGCACGGCGTTTCCGTCGCGAGACTGCAATTGCATCCGGACGTGGCCGCCGCGCTTCGTGAATTTCAACGCGTTCGACAGCAGATTGAGTACGATCTGCCGCGCGGCACGGCGGTCCGCTGTGATTGGCGCGCCGGCGGCAGGCACATCGAGCGCGACCGACAATCCGCGCTCTTCGGCGACAGTCTGCATTTGCCTCGCGCAATCACCGACGGTCTCGGCGAGATCGAAAGGCTCGAAATTGAGTTCGAGCGTCCCGGCCTCGATTTGCGCCATTTCCAGGATGTCGCAAAACTGGTTCAGCAGGTACCGTCCGGAATTGTAGATTTGCGTCGCATAGTCTTCGTAACGGCTGTTGCCCAGGCTTCCGAAGAGATGTCCGCGCATGATTTCCGCGAAGCCGATGATGGCGTTCAGCGGCGTGCGCAGCTCGTGGCTCATGTTGGCGAGGAACAGGGCCTTGGCGCGGTTCGCCGCCTCCGCGCGCTCCTGAGCCGCCCGGATCTTCAGCTCCTGCACTTTGCGTTCGGTAACATCGCGCGCGACGGTGATCTCTCGGTGAGCGCCGTTCGCATCCGCGATGCCGCGCGTCGCCGCTTCGATCCATACATAGTGACCGCCCGCGTGACGCGCGCGATAGGTGGCCGTCCAGATCTCTCCCGGCATCGGCCGGCCGCGCAATTTGCCGGCCTCCGCCCTGTCGTCGGGATGCACGACATCGAGATAATGACCACCCTCGAGATGCCAAGGCTCGATGCCCAGAATGCGACCGAGCGCATGGGAGGCGCAGACAGCGCGGCCATTTTCATAAAGCACGATGATATCGGACGATTCCTCGGCCATCATGCGGTAGCGTTCGCGCGCGATCTCGCGCTCGGCTTCGGCTTTCACCTGTGCGGTGACGTCGGTGCATACGCCGACAATCGCCACGACTTTGCCGTCGGCGCCGAGCTCGATTTCGCCGTCGGTGTCGACCACCTGCGCGCGCGTGCGAACGCGGAAATGAAACGGCGCCCGGCACGCGATCGACTCCCTGATACGCCGCAGCACGATCCTGACGTCGCGCGGCTCGATGTGGTCAAGCAGGCAATCGAGCGCGGGAACCTGTTTCTGCGGATCGGCGGCAAGCAGACGATAGAGACCCTCCGACCAGAACATCGAATTGTCGGCGAGCGCGAGACGCCAATAGCCGAAGCTGGCTGCCCGTTCGGCGAGAGCGAAATGTTTCCAGCCATCAATACGCGTGGCGGCTGCCGCGTCCTGTGCCGATGTTGCCTTCATGCGCGCTCGCGGTGCGTTAACCGGACGGCGCAGGATAACGCTCCGGTGTTAATTCCCTATTGCCGGCCAGCCCGCTCGCGCGTCGCAGATCATCGTGAAGAATTGGTCATGAATCCGGTCCGTGGTTGACGAACGCGCGGCTGCCATGCCAATTTTTTGGCATGCAACGCAGGCATGATCCGGAGCAATCGCGCGGGGCGGCGGGAACAGAGGCCGGCTTCAGCCGGCGCGAGCGGGAGATCATGGAGGCGCTCTACCGGCTCGGCAAAGCTTCGGCGGCCGAAATCCGCGAACAGATGCCCGATCCCCCGACCTACACGGCCATCCGCACCCATCTCTCGATACTCGAGAAGAAAGGCCATGTGCGGCACGAGAGCGACGGCACCCGCTACATCTATGCGCCACAGGTCGCGCGGGAGCAGATGGGCCGCCGGGCGCTGGATTCGCTGCTCGCAACCTTCTTCGACAATTCCGTGGAACGTGCCGTCACCGCGATGCTGACGCGCCACGACGCCAACATTCCGCGCGAGGATCTCGATCGGCTCGCCCGTCTCATCGACAAGGCCAGGAAGGAGGGACGATGACTCCGCTCTTCGCGCTGCGTGCGCTGCTGTTCGCGGGCGAACTGCTCGCAGGTTCCACTCTGATCATGGCGGGCGCGTGGCTGTTCGCCGCGCAGAAGAACGCGAGCGCGCGCCATCTCGCCTGGGCCGGCGCTTTCGGTGCCGCGCTTCTGTTGCCCTTGCTCGCAATGATCATTCCGTCGCCGCTGCGAATCCTGCTTCCGGCGCCGCCGCAGGACATTCCGTTGCAGACGTTGAACGACGCCGCGTCCGCGGCCACGCTGTCCGCGCCGCCCGACAGCGGCATCAGCTTCGGCCCTTCCACCCTCGCGCTTGCGCTCGGCGCTCTCTGGCTCATCGGAATTTGTTTCGTCGCGCTGCGCTTTGTGTTCGGCGTCTGGTGTCTTGCACGGCTGCGGCGCCGCAGCCGCCCCTTTGCGCTTGCGCCCGAAGATCTGCCCAGAGTGACAGCCGCGCGGCGGGAATGCGAATTGCGTCTGTCCGATTGCGAAAACGGGCCGATCAGCTGGGGCATATTCCGTCCCGTGATCCTCCTGCCGCGCAGCGCCGTCTTCTGGCCGCGCGAGCGGCTGCACGCGGTGCTGCTGCACGAGCTTGCACATATCCGCCGGCGCGACAGTCTGGTGCAGGCGATGTCGTTGTTTGTCTGTGCGCTCTACTGGCCCAATCCGCTGGTCTGGATCGGCGCGGGCGCGCTGCGCCGCGAAGCGGAGATCGCGGCCGACGACAGCGTGATCGTCGCCGGCGTGAAACCGTCCACCTACGCGCGAGAATTGCTGCGGCTGGCCCAGGAATTCCGGACGCGCGCGCCGGAATTTTCGGCGCTTTCCTTCTTCATGGCCGCGCCCTCCGCGCTCGAAGCGCGCGTCGAATCGGTCCTTGAACCCACATGTCCGCGAACGGGAGTGACTGCAATGGACATCGTCAGAATGGCGGGCCTGGGCGTGATTTGCGCAGGCGCCATCGCCTTCGCCCTCCCATCGCTCGCGCGAGACAAGCAACCCGCGCCGGTCGAAACCGCGCCACTCCCGCCACTCCCGCCGCTCGCCCCGCTCGCACCACCTGCACCCCACGCACCTCCCGCTCCGGATATGCCAACGGTTCCTCCAGCTCCGGCGGCCCCTGAAATGCCGGCAACACATATCCATGTGCATGCGCTGACCAGAGCCGAACGCGAGCAAATCCACACGGCCATCGCGCGCGCGCAACGCGAAGCCCACGAGGCGGTCGCGCGGGCCCGGCCCGAGATCGAGCGCGCACGGGCTCGGGCCAAAAGCGGTGAAGAAGCCATGCGTGCCGTCCGCGAAGCCCAGCCCGAAATCGACGCAGCGGTCGCCAGGGCAACACGCGAAGCCCACGCGGCGATGGCCAGCGCAAAACCCGAAATTGAACGTGCCATCGCGGATGCGAAACTCAGCGAGCACGTCGCGGACGCCGTGCGCGACGCCGAGCCCGCCATCGATGCAGCCATGGACCAGGCCATCACGAAATACGACAGCCGCAAGGTGCGCGTGGAGGTCGACCGCGCGCCCGCACAGGCGCGAAAGGAAATCGCCAAAGCGCATATCGACGCCAAGATCGAAGAGCGCGTGAACCAGGCCCTCGACCGCGCCGAACGAAAACTCGATGCGGCGCGGACGCATGACGCGAATACAGACGAATAAAGCACACCTCGTCTCACGGGAACTGTAGTGTCAAACGGGGAACGCCGCGTGCGCATGGAATTTCTTCGCATAATCGTCATGGGTTCGATTGTTCTTTGGTGGCGGCCTTCGCCGGCTGAACCGGTTTCCTTCAGGGCACGTGCCGAGGTTTGCGACGGCGTTATCAAAGCCCTCAACAGCTACATCTTTCCGGCCGTTGCGGAGAGAATGAAAGCCGAGGCGGAGAAGCAGCGACCAGTTTATTTGAGCATCTCCGACCGGGACGTGCTTGCGCGAAGCATGACCGAAGATTTGCGCCGTGTTTCGCAGGACAAGCACCTGAACGTCATGGCCCATTCGGAACTTCCGACGGAAGCGCCGTCTGCCAAAACCGGGGAATCGGACGCAGAACGCGGCGCCTTCGCCGCCTATGGCTTCTACGACGTTCGCAGGCTTCCTGGAAACATCGGCTACATTGACTTGCACAGCTTCAACTATGGTCCGGACGCAGCAGCCTATCTGTCGGCCGTCATGACCCTGGCGGGCGATACCGACGCGCTCATCATCGATGTTCGCGAAAACCACGGCGGATTGCCGCAAATGGCGGAAATGATGGCCGGGTATCTTCTGGGTCGCCGCGAGCTTATTGCGGATGTGCGAGAACGCAAACTGGATGGCACGTTCACCGTCGAGCGTCGGTATTCGATACCGATGGCAGGCGGGACGAGATATACAAGGCCGGTATACATTCTGACCTCGCACGCCACATTCTCGGCGGCGGAATATTTTACATATGTTTTGCAATCATTGGGTCGCGCCAAAGTCGTAGGCGAGGACACCGGCGGAGGAGCCAATTCCGGAGATGTTTTTCCGCTCGCAGACGGATTTTCCATATTTGTGCCAACCGGCTCGATCGAAGGTGCCGTGACACATGAGAACTGGGACGGCACCGGCGTGCAGCCGAATGTGAAAACAACCGGAAGCGCCGCGCTGGAGACCGCTTACAGGCTGGCGCTGGGCACAGTAAAAACGGATACCCTTTCGAACCGCGAGAGCCAAATGTTGAAAGCCGCGCTCGCCGATCCAGGCGCCGCATTAAAATCGTCCGTGCAATTCTAGAGCAGGCTTTGAAATCGACAGGCGGTCGGGCGATCAGCCGCCGTCTTTATGACCTCTCGGCCGCGCGAACCCTCTGCCCAAATCACCAACGCGCCTCCCGCAGGAATACCGGATCGCCTTCGCGGTTCGAAACCTGCTGGACACCGGTCGCAAAGTGCGTTTAAGTTCACGTTATGTTCCAGATGGGCGACTGGCCATGGTCAACCCCAAAGTTTGGCTCGTTGAGCGACTCGGCGCGGAGCCGGTCCGAGATGACGAACGTGCGCAGTGGGATTCACTTCTGTCGCGCTTGCAGCCCTTGACCAAAGCGCCCGACTCGACAACGACTCCTCAGCATGACAGCGGGGGCGCAGGCATATCCGACTTGGCTCAGGACATGAACCGTGGCGAGCGCCGGCTCGTTTCCCTCGCCGTGGCGCTCATTGGCAAAACGCAAGCGCTATCGAGCCCGGAAACCAAACTTGTCGCGTTCTCGCGACCCGTTGCGCCGTCCGAGGTTGCCCGGACACGCGAACAGATACTGGCGGGCCACGATCCGCTGGGAACCGAGTTCTGTTTGCTTCGAAGCGCAAAGCAAAGACGGCCATATGGCGCCACCTATACGCCCCCTTCGATCGTCGCAGCCATGTCGGCATGGGCTGGCGCCGAGATTTCCACGCCGGCGCGTGTCGTCGATCCGGGATGCGGATCGGGCCGGTATCTGGTCGCTGCTGCCCGAAATTTTCCCCGTGCCCAGCTTATTGGTGTCGAAATCGACCCGCTCGCCGCACTGATGCTGCGCGCCAACGCTGCCGTGCACGGTTTTGAAAATCGTCTGACCCTGCATCTTGCCGATTACAGAAGCCTGGTGCTGCCGCCAGTTTCCGGTTCTACGCTTTTCATCGGCAATCCGCCTTACGTGCGCCATCATGACATAGCCGAGGAATGGAAGGCCTGGTTTGCCTCAACAGCGAGCCGCTTCGGTGTCAGAGCCAGCAAGCTTGCCGGCCTGCATATCCATTTCTTCGTCAAGACGCGTGAATTGGCCCGACCGGGCGACTTCGGGGCATTCATTACGGCAGCAGAATGGCTCGACGTGAACTACGGCAGCACGCTCCGGTGCATGCTCGCCGACGGGCTGGGCGGCACGGCGCTGCATGTTATCCGCCCAGAGGCCCAAGCGTTCGAAGATGCGCTGACGACGAGTGCAATCACCTGTTTCCGCGTCGGCAGCCGTCCCAAACAAATTTCGATGCGTTCAGTTGGTTCGCTTGATGAGCTGGCTCCCTTGCGCCGCGGGCGCGCAGTCGATGTCACGGATGCCGTCTGCGCGCCGAAATGGTCGGTCTTCCTGCGCGAACGGACGCAGAAGCCCGCCGGCTTCATCGAGCTTGGAGAGCTGTTTCGCGTCCATCGCGGCCAGGTTACCGGAAACAACAGTGTCTGGATCGACGGCGAGGCATCGCAAGAGGTACCTCGCCGGTACAAGCCGTTCACTGTCACCAAAGCGCGCGAACTGATCGTTGCCGACACGACACTGACTTCGAACCGGGGCTTGCGGCGAGTCGTTGATCTGCCGGCTGATCTCGATGCGTTGGACGAGGAAGAGCGCAAGACGGTCCAGCGATTCCTCGCTTGGGCGCGACAACAGGCTGCGCATGAAGGTTATGTCGCCAGGCATCGCCGCGCATGGTGGTCGGTCGGCTTGCGCGCGCCGGCACCGATCCTCTGCACGTACATGGGGCGCCGGCCGCCGGCGTTCGTGCGCAATCGCGCGG
Organism: Rhizomicrobium sp.; assembly: GCA_036266955.1. Classification (GTDB taxonomy): domain Bacteria; phylum Pseudomonadota; class Alphaproteobacteria; order Micropepsales; family Micropepsaceae; genus Rhizomicrobium. The sequence goes on along the minus strand of DATAWY010000040.1, from coordinate 34,533 downwards.
ACGCCCGCCACATCAACATCGCGCACGGCCTTTATCCGCGGGAGCCCATCAGCGAGTCGATGTTTGCCGCCACCCTGGCATATCTCCGGCGCCATGTGAGCGTCGCAGAAGGCCGTACCTACGCAGGCGGGCTCGTCAAGTTCGAGCCCAGGGAAATCGAACGGATCGTCATGCCGCAGCCGGGAGACATCCATGCCTATCTCGTCCAAAGCGAAGAATCTCCCCGGACGCTGGACAGAGGCGGAGCTGCAGGCAGACGCCGCCGCGGCGAGGAGCAAATTTCGTAATGAACGTCTGCTGGAGCCGCTCGATCTCTACAATCGGTTCTTCACGACATTCGCCGGCATATTCCGTGACCTCATCGACAAACTGCCGGAGATTGCCGCAGAGCCGGTCGATGCGAAGCTTATCGCCGATCTCATGGAGGGCCGCGACGCGCAAAAGGCGTTCCGTTACCTGACCGCGCCGCCCATCTCCAAGGACGATCTCGAAACGGTCGCCGACGCCGCGCTCACGCCTTCGCGGCTGCGCACCGATCCGGAGAGTACCAGACGCATCCGCGACACGGTGCTCACGATCATCGATCCGCATCGCTTCTCCTGGATGGCAGAGGGCCGCAAACCGTCGCGCCATGAACGGGAACGCGCCGTGATTGCCTCGGCCGCTCTCGCCGCCTCAAGCGACGTGGAGACCACACGCCGCAACACCTCCAAGGGTACGCAGGAGCAGGCCGTCAAGAAATTGCTCGCGAGTGCCGGCATGAAAGAAGTCAAAGCGAGGGAGATTGCCATTCTCACCGCCGCTCCGGCGCCCGGCCAGTTCTGCGGCGAGACGAGGCTGGCCGGCACGCGGGCCGATGTGGTCACGCGCCTGAAAGACGGGCGCGCGATGGCGATCGAGTGCAAGGTGTCGAACTCGACCGTCAATTCCTACAAGCGCCTGGTGCACGACACGGGCGGCAAGGCCGCGCACTGGTACAACCAGCTCGGCCGCGCGCAGGTTATCCCGTGTGCGGTCTTGAGCGGCGTCTACAGCACGGCGAATCTGGAAGACGTCCAGGAGAACAAGGGCGTCTACTTGTTCTGGCAGCACCGCCTCATCGATCTGGCTGCGTTCGTTCGGAAGATAAAATGATTATACTGTCGCTGTAGCTTCACTGGGCTGTTCGATATCGACGGCCCCGCGCGCAATTGCGGAGCTCCAAATCATGATTGGATTTGAAAAAGTCGCGGGGCCTTCCTATTGGGCCGCGTATCTCGTTAACGGCGACGCATCGGGAATTTCCGCCGCCGAAAGGTCCCATACAGACTCATGGTTCGCAAGGAATGAAATCGCAGTAGTAATTGACATAGCGAAAGATGATGAAGGCGGTGAACAAAATCCGCGCTTCACACGGCAATATCAGCTCTACGATCCTCTCGCGCATTGCGCAGGCGGAGAGGTCATCGATTACGTTTGCGAGCTGAAGACGTAAACGATAACGAGCGAGTGGCGATCTCTCGCCCCACCTGCTGCCTGGCGAAGATGCGGGCGAGACGCCCGCGGTCCCGGGAAGGAACTTCGCGCGCTTCTAGGACCGCGCACGCGCCGCGAGCCGGATGACCGGCGCGCCGGATTGCATCCAGCTGGATTCGTGGCAGGTGAGGACGATGATCTGCAGGGCGCGGGCGGCGCGGCGGATGGCGAGCAGCATGCTCTCGAAGCGCCGGGGATCGGAGTTCACCAGCGCGTCGTCGAGGATCACGGGCGCCGTGATGCCGCGTTCGCGCAGGAGGTCGGCAAAGGCAAGCCGTGTCAGGACCGCGATCTGCTCGCGCGCGCCGATGCTGAGCGCGCCATAGGGCTCGTCCTGGCCGCTGCGGCGCAGATGGGTGACGCCGAGATCGTCATCGGAGAGGACAAGCTCCGCGTCCGGCATCAACAGGCGCAGATATGGCCGCACGCAGGCCTGCACCGGCGCGAGGAACGCCTCGCGCGCCACCTTCTCCGCGCGGCAAATCGTTTCGTACAAGAGCCTGAGGCTTGCCGCTTCGTTTGAAACGCTCTTCTGCTTCGCAACGGCGAGAGCGAGTTGCCCTTCCAGTTCCTCGACCTCCTCGCCGAGGCCGCGCTGGCCCGCGGCCTGTAGCTCGATGGCGACTCTCTCGGCGGCGCGTTCGAGCGCGTCGATATCTTTTCCGATGTTTGCAAGAGCGTCTCGCGTCTGCTCCAGTTTCAACTGACAGACTTCCGGTTCCGCGGCGCGCAAGGCGCTCTCGGCGGCATCGAGCACGCTTGACGCCAGAGCCGCCCTCCGGCCTGCCTCCGCATGGGCCGCGCGCAGCGCGTCGTCGGAGACATTGTCTCGGGCAGATTTCAACTCGGCGATGGATTCCGCCGCGGCATTGCCGGCCGACTCGTGTTTGGCTTGCGCCCGCGCCCGTTCCTCGCGCGCTTTTCCAAGCGCGCTCTGCGCAAGCTCGTGCTGCCGACGAAGCCGCGTTGTCTCCTCCGAAGCTGCGCGATGGATTGCGCGGGCTTCCTCAAGGCTCATCTCGACCGAGTTCTCCGGCTCAGCCTGCAAGCGGGCAAGCCCCGCTTCAGCCTCAGCAAGCCGGGACGCAAGCGCATCGATTCCCTCTGGCGCCAGCGCCGCCACGATGTTCGTCCGATTCTCGGCCTCCTGCCGATCGCGCTGGCATTGCTCCCGAATCGTGTCGGCCTGCGCGATGCTGGACGCGCCGATCTTCAGCAGTGCTTCGTGCAGCTGACGCGCGGTTTTGTCCGCCGCCTTGCGCCGCTCGGGAAGCTCACTGCCGCCCGGAATGATCACGAGCGATCCGACATCGGCAATCTGGATCACACATGGCTCGGCGATCGAAATCTCCCCTTCTCGAGGGACCGCCGCTCCACCGATCTGAACGAGTCCATCCCGCTCAAGCTGGAATCGGACCAGGGTCTCGCTGCCCGCGAGAGCCGCTTCCGCGTGAACGCGCTTCTCTTCGAGATTTCGCAATTGGCGCAGCACCGTCGCGTCCACTTTCGCGAGCGCGACTCTCGCGCGGGCAGCGCGCGCGAGCTCTTCGGCGGCCCGCGCATCAGTGAGAATGCGCGCGAGCCGACGAATCTCTTCCTCCACCCCTCTACGCGTCTGTTGTCGTTCAACAGCCCGCAGTATGCGCTCGGTCGTTTCCCATTTCGTTTCCGACTCGCTGAGGTTGGCCGCCGCCACTTCAAACGCCGATGTGCAGGATGCAAATTCTCGCTCGGCGAGCTCCGCTTCAATTTTTGCGTCTTCGAATGCTTTCACGTCGCGCACGGCACGCGCGACGGCTTCCCCACGCTGCCCGAGCGCCGCCGCGGGACCTTGCACGCCCGCATCGGCAATCGCCTTTGCGGTTTGTGCCTCGCTGACGCCGTGACGCAGAGCGTTCACGTCCTTCATGTGCGCTTCGGCCTGACCAAATGCCGTTTGCGCCTTCGCGAGCATTCCCGCGTTTTTGTAGTCCGCCAGGCGCCCTCGTGTTTTTGCGAGTTCATCGACCTTGGCGTGATATTCACGCAGTTGCTCCTTTAGCGGCAAAAGGCGCGAAGCGAATTCCCCGACATTGCGCGACGCCGCCGCGAGCGTGCCGGTCTCCTTCCCTGTCTTTGTGAAGAATTCGAAGTAATGTCTTGCGATGGTTTCCTTCAGAGCGCGGCCGCGGGTGCCGCCGAGCACCTCTCCCACCTCGCCCTCGAGCGCTCCCGCCAGAACGCCGCGATTATCCGCATTGAGGGAGATCGGGGCGAAGGAGCGCCCCTGTTCGACCCAGAAGAGACCGCAGATGCCGTGGTGTTCGTCGGCCCGGCTCGCGCCGCGTCCCGGTGCGCGGAACCGCAGAAGCTCCTGGAGCTTTTCCTCGACTTCCATGCCGGCAAATGTCCCGGTCGGTGTCTTCAGTTCCGCCGAGTGCCGCTGGCAAAAGCCCTTGCGCAGGCAATAGAGCGCGCCATCGATCTCGAAATCGAGGCCAATCTCCGGCCTCACCTTGTGGCCGAAGGGCTGCATCGCCTCCGCGTCAGCGCCGGTCAGCGTGTGCCGATCGAACAGCACGGTCCGCAGCGCCTGGAGGACCGTGCTCTTGCCGTCTTCATTGTCGCCGGCGATGACCGTCACACCGTCTGCGATGTCGTCGATGACCACGCGATCGACAAGCTTGCGGAAGTTCTGCACGTCGATCCGCCGAATGCGCATGTCTAGCCGCCCAGCCGCAAATGTTCCACATACAGCCGCTCAAGCGCGGCGCGCGCCGTTTGCTGTTCGGGGTCGGCCGGATTGCGCGCCCGCAGGCGGAGCTCGTCGATGGCGGCGCGGATGAAGCCCATCCGGTCGATGCGGTCGAGATCGTCGTCGGTGGGCTCGGCGACCAGCGCTTCCATGTCCGTGCGAAGCACGTGATAGCGCGCGGCATGGCGAGCGACGACATCCTCGATGCGCCGCCGCAGCGCGAGATCGACCGTTCCGGAGAGGCGGAGCTCCGCCACGATCCGCTCGGGCTCGGGCGCCGCCGCGAGCGACTCGTCGAGCGTGTTTGCGTCTTCTTCGCGCGAAACACGCTGTTCGATGCTTGTCCAGCAAAAATGGCCGACCGGAACGCGCTCCACGATGGGCGCGGCTCCTGGTCCGTCGAGCGCGACGATGAGCACATTGCCCGGATCGTTGTCGCGGAACCGGTCGGGCTCGGGCGTGCCGGAATACCAGGTCCGCGGCGCAATCCCGAGCGTGCCGTGCCAGTCGCCGAGCGCGAAATAATCGAGCCTCGCCCGTTCGCTGCGATCGTCGGCGATGGTGTTCGGCGCCTCCGACGGCCGGGGCAGCCGGTTCGCGACGCTGCCATGCGCGAGCCCGACCCGCACGGCATGGTCCGGCGTCTTTGCTTCATCGAACCATTCGGTGATGTCGCGCGCTTCGTGCCGCCGTTGCAGCGGCGCCGGCAGAATGGCCAGCGAATCGCCCAGGAGCAGGATGGGCTCCGGCGTCAGCGCGAGGCGCAGATTCCCGGGCAACCCCAGGCGCTGCATCCGCGTCCACACGCTTTCGACGAGAGCGGAGTCATGATTGCCCGGCAACAATATCCACGGCCCGCCGAACGCACGCGTCGCGTTCATCAGCCGGCGGAGCGTTTCATCCTTGACCGTATTCGTTTCGCAGACATCGCCTGCGACCAGCACCACATCGACGTTGCGTTCCGCCGCCAGCGCGGCGACGCGCTCCACCGTCTTGAGCCGTTGCACGCAGAGCAAAACGCCCGCTTCGTCGCCGAACCCGGAAAACCTCTTGCCGATCTGCCAGTCGGCCGTATGAAGCAATCTGACCGGCATTCGTTGCCTCCTGTCATGCAGGCAAATCTATCGCGATTCGCCCTCGCGCGCTTGTCGTTCCCGCAGCTGCAATCAGCCTTCCATCTGGACAACCCCATCCCGCCCCGCCAACGTGATTGCCAGACGGGAAATCCGGCTCGGGAGGGGTGAACATGGCTGTCGCGGCAGAGAGCGTAGCGCCTGCACGCGCCGGCATCGGCGCGGGCGTGGTGCCGCTGCTCGCGCTGGTGGTGTTCATCAACTATGTCGACCGCGGCAATCTGGCGACCGCCGCGCCCCTGATGAAGGACGAGTTGCACCTTTCGGCCTCGCAGATCGGGCTTCTGTTCTCCGCCTTCTACTGGACCTACATACCGAGCCAGATCCTCGCGGGCTGGCTTGCCGAACGGATCAACGCCTATCGGACGCTGGCGCTTGGACTCGCGATCTGGTCGGTTGCAACGGCGACCTCCGGGCTGGCGACGGGCTTCGCGTTCCTCATCGCGCTGCGCCTCGTTCTCGGCATCGGGGAGAGCGCCGCCTTTCCCTGCAGCTCGAAGCTGCTGGCGCGCCACCTGCCGCTGCACAAACTTGGCGGCGCCAATGGCGCCATCGCCACGGGCCTCGCGCTCGGTCCGGCTTTCGGGACCTTCGCGGGCGGCATGCTGATGGCACAGTTCGGATGGCGCACGATCTTTCTTCTGTTCGGTCTCGTCTCGCTCCTGTGGCTCGTACCCTGGCTCCGGATCGCGCGAGAGGCGTCGTTTCCGACTGAAGAAACGTCACGTGAGAACGAACCCTCGTTTCGTGCCCTGCTTGGCCGGCGCGAACTGTGGGCGGCCTGCGTCGGTCATTTCAGCAGCAACTATGCCTTCTATTTCGTGATCTCGTGGCTGCCGCTCTACCTTGTGAAATGGCGGGGATTCACCGTGGCGGAGATGGCGACGCTCGCGGGCGTCATCTATCTCGTCTATGCGGCGAGTGCGCTGGTCACGGGATGGCTCGCGGATTTCTGGATGGAAAGGGGCGCGAGCGCGAACCGCGTACGCAAGACGGCCATCATCGCCAGCCTGGCCGGCGTGGCGCTGGCCATGTTCGGCTGCGCCTTCGGCAACGCCACCGTATGCATGGCCAGCCTGTTCCTCGCCGGCGTGTCCTTCGGGCCGGGCTCCGCCAATGTATTCGCGATTGGGCAGACGCTCGCTGGTCCGCGCGCCGCCGGCAAATGGGTCGGCGTGCAGAACTGCCTCGGCAATATTTCCGGTGTGGTCGGGCCTCTTGTGACCGGTTTCGTCATCGATCGCACGGGCGATTTCTTCTGGGCTTTCGCCGTCGCCTGTGCCGTCACGCTCGTGGGCATCATCGCCTGGGGCCTGCTGATCCCGCGCGTCGCGCCGCTCGACTGGTCGTCCGCTCGGACGGGAAGATAAGCAGATTTGCACGCGGAGTCGCGGAGAAGATAGTTTCACCACCATGATCACAAATAGCACCAAGAAAATCTGGAGCGCTTCGCGCGCAATCATTCTTTGTGCTCTTTGTGCTCTTGGTGGTTAAACGACCTTCGTCGCGCCGCGGCTCCGCGCCTCCGCGTGCACCAATTTGACTGCACGTTGCTGAATATCAGAAGGAGAGGCGGGCGGTCAGGATGGCCGAATGATTGTAGGCGGGCGTCTGCTCCGTGGTCTCCACATATCTGGGAGAGACCGCGAACTGGTAGCCGCCGCCGATGATCGCCTTGATGCGGTCGTGGATCACGAAACGCCCCAGGATGAGGCCGGGGGTGAGCAGCACCTGATTTTTTCCGCCGCGTTCCTTGCCATTCGCCCAGTATGTGTCGTTGACCTCGAATTCCGGCCAGAAATATTCGAACAGGTGATACTGGAACGCGACATTCGTCGCGACGGAGGTGCCGAGCGTCGACTGATAGCGGAACGGGATCGCAACGCCGGTCGTGGCCTGGATGTCGAAATCGCCCCAGCCCCGACCGGCGGCAAGCGTCGGCGTCACGATCCAGCTTCCATTGGTGAAGCCGGAATAGCCGGAGGGCGCGGTGACCCCGAGGAAGGCGGAGACGATGTAATTGCCGTCCTGCTCGTCCGCGCTCACCAGCCGCTGCTTCACCACCAGAAACTGATCGTCCAGCCAGCCCGCGACCGGTTGCGCGACGTTGAGCTTCTCCTGATATGCGGGCGGATTGATGAGCACTTCGTTCGTCGTCGTGGGGATGAGTTCCAGCCCCTTGCCGCTGCCGAAAATATCGAGCTGCGAACCGTTGCCGCGCGCTTCCCAATACTGGTCATAGCGGATTTCCTGTTCCAGCCGCGGCGTCACGGTGACGAGCGGCGTCATCCAGTGCGGCTGGCTCGCCTGTGCCTGCTCCACGCGGGCGAACCAGTCCGCCAGGAAATCGCCGCTGTCCGTGTCGCTGCCGGCGGCGGGCAGCAGCGCGCTGTCGCTCTGTGGGGGCGGAGCGTCGTTGCCCGCCACATTCAGCTGCAGAGGCACTGGCGGAGCGGGCTGGGCGTCCGAAGCGCCAGCACTGCCGCCATAGATCGCCAACACGCCTGCGGCCGCAACGGCCGCCAATCCTGTCCCCATCCGCATGACAATTCCCCGTTCGCGCGGTCAGGGTGATATCAGACCGGATATCACGATACAACGTGCGAGCAGGAGCGGCGCCAACGCGCGCGAAGGCGCCACAATCAGGGAACGGCGGGGCTCAGCCCCGGGAGCGCCGCCAGTCCATAATCTCCCGCAGCGCGCCAAGGTCCCAGTCCGGACCGCGCGTATGCACGACCAGATGCGTGAACCCGGCCCTTATAAATGCCTCCGGATCGGCGACAGGGCGGTGAGGCAGTCCTCCCACCGACGTCGATCGCTCGATCTCCTTCGGGTCGCGCCCGAGTTGCGCACACCATTCGTCGAGAATCGCCGATTTGCGCGACATGGTCTCCACGTCGCCGAAATAATGCCATATATCGGCGTGTTTGGCGGCGATGCGGAGCGTCATCTTCTCGCCGCCGCCGCCGATCAGGATCGGAATGCGCCGCGTCGGAGGTGGATTGAGCTTCGTCCAACGGTCCTTGATGGTCTCGATATCCTGTTCGAGCTTCTTCAGGCGGCTGCCAACCGTGCCGAACTCATATCCGTATTCGTCGAAATCGAGCTTGAACCAGCCCGACCCCAGGCCCAGCACAAAGCGGCCGCCCGACAGATGATCGATCGTGCGCGCGATATCGGCCATCAGATTGGGATTTCGGTAGGCCGTGCAATGCACGAGACTGGAAACTTCGGCGCGTGTCGTTGTCACCGCCATCGCCGCCTGGATCGAGGTCGCCTCGAAGCTTTTGCCGTGAGTCTCTTCGAATGTGGGATCGGGGTTGTTCATCACCAGCGTGAAAAAATGATCGAACGTGTAGATGCGGTCGGCGCCGAGCCGGTCGGCTTCTTCCCAGGCCTTGCGGAGCTGTGCCATGTCGCCATGCTGCGGCGGCATGGAAACGCCTATCGTGATCGTCATGCGATGAATCCCTGTGGCTGTCGCCTTGATGCTGTGCGGAATCGCCGCCCGGATCAACCTCTCTTCCTGGGACCGCGGCCGTCCCGGCCGCCCGTGCGGCCGGGACGGCCGCGGTCCCAGGAGGGTCATGCATGAGCGGCATCAAAGTGCTGGCCCTGTCCGGCGGCGTGGGCGGCGCAAAACTGCTGCGCGGGCTCTATCGCGTGCTGCCGCCCGACACGCTGGCAGCGCTCGTCAACACCGGCGACGATTTCGAGCATCTCGGGCTGCACATCTCGCCCGACATCGACACGGCGCTCTACACGCTCGCCGGTCTTGCCCATCCGGAGCAGGGCTGGGGCCGGAGTGACGAAACCTGGAATTTCATGCAGGCGCTTGAAGCGATCGGCGGCGAGACCTGGTTCAGGCTCGGCGACCGCGATCTGGCGCTGCATGTCGAACGCACGCGCCGGCTGAGGGGAGGCGAGCCGCTCGGCGCGATCGTCGCCCGGTTTGCCCGAAGTTTCGGTATGCGCGCCGAAATCATTCCGATGAGCAATGATCCGGTTGCCACGCGCGTGATGACGGATGAGGGCGAACTCGCCTTCCAGGACTATTTCGTGCGCCGCCGCTGTGCGCCCGCCATCCGCAGCTTGCGTTTCGAAGGCGCGGACTCGGCGAAGTTGTCGGACACCGCCCGTGCCGCTTTCGCAGCGCCCAATCTCGAAGCCATCCTGATAGCGCCGTCCAATCCCTGGCTCAGCATCGATCCGCTGCTGGCGATTTCCGAACTGCGCCACGCGCTTGAAACGGCACGATGCCCGGTTATTGCCGTGACGCCCATTCTGGACGGAAGGGCCGTGAAAGGCCCGACAGCGAAGATCATGGAGGAACTTGGAATTGCCGTTTCTCCGCTTTCGATCGCCGCGCATTACCGCGGATACATCGATGGCTTCATCCTGGACAGCCGCGATGCGGCCCTCGCTCCCGGGTTCGATGTACCGGTGAAGATCGCAGACACGCTCATGAAGACCCCCGCCGATTGCGAGCGGGTGGCGCGCGTCGTCCTCGGCTTTGCGCCCAGGATCAGCAAGGGCTGAGCCTCCGTTGAACCTCACCCCGATTTGGAAGGAGAGCGGGATCAACCCCGCGCCCCAAGTGTGTCGCTCCAAGTGTTGGTTCGCCTGATTTTCTGTGCAATACTGTGGGCCTCGCGAGTTCTTGAGGGCCCAAGATGTCAACCGAACGCACAGAAAAGCTTGGTGTGCGCAGTATTTGGTTTGAGGGAGACACGCCGTGAACGCGATGCCCGATAGGGTCGCCGCCCAAGGCGCCGCCGACAAGCGCATCGGGAAAATCGTGATCGTCGGCGGCGGATCTGCGGGCTGGATGGCTGCGGCCCGGCTGCGCATCGCAACCCAGCACGAGCCATGCCGGATCGTCCTTGTCGAATCCGACGATATCGGAATTGTTGGCGTCGGAGAATCGACTCTGCCGGCGATGAGGGAATTCAATCGCATCCTTGGAATCGATGACAACGAGTTCGTCAGTAAAACGCAGGGTACGTTCAAGCTCGGAATCGAGTTCGTCGATTGGACACGCCTCGGCCATGTCTATTTCAACCCGCTCGGAGCACAGGGCTTCAGTTCGGACACCGAAGGCAGCCCCGCCCAACTTCCAGTCATATACCAGTGCCTGTTGAAGCTTGCCGTCAACAGCGGCGATCCGGACATGGACCAGTATGCCCTGTGCAGCGCGGCCGCGCGGCAGAACCGCTTCGATCGGCGGACGAACATGCCCGAAGCAGCCTATACCTATGCGTACCAGTTCGACGCCTCTCTCTACGCGAAATGCCTGCGCGCCTACGCGGAAAAGCGCGGCGTGGAGCGCATAGAGGGAAGGATCGTCGACGTTCAACTGCGCGGCGAGGACGGGTTCATCGATGCTGTCGTGCTTCAATCGGGACAACGGGTTGAAGGCGACCTTTTCATCGATTGCTCCGGATTCCGTGCGCTGCTGATCGGCCAGGCGCTGAAAGTCCCCTATGAGGACTGGTCGCACTGGCTGCCTTGCGACCGGGCGTGGGCGGTGCCGTGCGAAAGTGCGGGTCCGCTCACCCCCTATACGCGCGCCACGGCCCGCGAAGCCGGCTGGCAGTGGCGTATTCCGCTTCAGCACAGAACCGGCAACGGCTACGTGTTTTCGAGCAAGTTCACCGGCGAAGAACGTGCGCGCGAGTTGTTGCTCTCAAATCTCGACGGCGCTCCTCTCGGCGAGCCGCGCCTGGTCAGCTTCACGGCCGGCCGCAGGAAGGAAGCGTGGTCGAAGAACTGCGTGGCGGTCGGGCTTTCTTCGGGCTTCGTGGAACCGCTGGAATCCACCAGCATTCAGTTCATCCAGAACTATGTCACGCTTCTGGTCAGGCAGTTCCCCGACAGGGATTGCAGTCCGCTCCTTAGTGAGGACTTCAATCGCCGCGTCGCCGCCGGTGTCGATGCGGTCCGCGATTTCATTATTCTGCACTTTAAGGCGACAGAACGGGAGGACACGGAGTTCTGGCGCTACTGCAAGTACATGTCCATCCCGGACACACTCGCCAACACCATGGAAATGTTCCGAAGGTACGGCCGTTTCTCGATCAACCACAGCGAGGGATTCGGAGCACGTCCGTGGCTGACGGTGATGTACAATCAGGGCATAATCCCCGAATCCTACTCTCCCCTCCTCATCACGCTCGACGACAGCAGCATCCACGCGGAGCTGGCCAGGGTACGTTCCCGCGTCGATCGGATGGTCGAGAACATGCCGCGGCATGAGGACTTCATCGCCGGGAACTGCAGCGCAATGGGGTCCGGCGCTACGTAGTCCGGATGGCCGTCCGTCCTTACAGCGTTCCTGGGACCGCCGGCCTCTGGCCGGCATGCCGGCGGGACGCCGCCGGTCCCGGGTGGCTTGCTCATTACCTCGCATCGACCAGCCGATCCACGCGCCGCAGCGGCGGGAATCGGCGTTGAAATCGGTCCCAGGGGCAACGTTGCCGACGGTCACTCAGCTATGAATCGAGGTACTGGCGAGCAGCCGGAGGTCCCGGTATCCTAAGGGACTAAGGTCCAAGGGTCCTGAAACCCGCATAATCTTCGATCGCCAGTCCGGTGAAAGACGCATTCGCGGCCTCCGCCCGGACGACCTTGTCCAGGAAGGATTCCATCCAGGCCGTGCCGCTGTGCCGGCTGCTGTTGCAGAATGACGTCTGCGGCGCCTTCTCGGTAAAATTGAATGTGACGGTCGAGCGTCCGGATCCGGGCACCTGATGAAGCTCGGCCATACGAACGAGACAGGCATCTGCGAACGACATGGGCCGATCCCGGTAGCGCCGCATCTGTTCGCGAACGCGGACGTATTCTTCGCAAAAATCGAAATCCACGCGGTTGCTATGCAGGCTGATTTGCGCACAGAACACTGCAATTATTTTTGTCAGCATTCAGGGATTTTTGTCAGGAACAAAATTGCGCGGACCTCGAAGGAGTGTGACGGGTATACTATTAATCGGGGAATGATGGCCAATCCCAAGGTGGACCGGTTCAAGGTGTGGCCCACGCAGGCAGACCGTTCGCAGCTCGAAGATGTGATTTTGAGTGGGCCCCGGAAAGAGTTGGAAAAGCAATGTGGCGCCGCGACGTGATGGTGGGCTCGTTGAGCGCAGCTTCAATTCGCGGCGGATCGCAAGACCGCGCGCGGGGGTGGTCCGACATTCGTGCGCTGCGGCCGCCTTGACCATATGCCAGGCATATGTTAAGAAGCGCCGCTACGGAGCTTTCTGCCATGCGCACTGTTTCGATCTTTCGTAACAACCGAAATCAGGCGATCCGGCTTCCCAGGGAATTCGAGTTCCCGGGGGTGACGGAGCTTGCCATTGAAAAGCAGGGGGAAGCGATCCTGCTTCGGCCAGTACGGCCAAGCTGGACCTCGTTCATGAATGAACCGCTCTCGGACAAGGAATTTCTCGGCCAACGTCCCGATCTGATCGAGGAAGGGCGTTTTTCGCCGGATGAAGAGAACTCGGGCCGATGAGTATGATTTACATGCTCGACACCAATATCTGCTCCTTCATCATGCGCGAGCGCCCGGCTCAAGTGCTTCAACGGCTTCAGGCGGCCGTGGAAGCGCAAAACAGCATCGTAATTTCGGTGATCACTTATTACGAGATGCTCCTCGGGGTGATTGGCCGGAATGCCTCGCCCCGCCATGCGGCATTGGTGGACGCGTTTGTCGCGCGCCTGTCGGCCATTCTGCCCTGGGAACGCGGGGCCGCGGAGGAGGCCATGCGCATCCGGCGGGACTTGAACGCGAAGGGAATGCCCATCGGTAGTAACGATATAATGATCGCCGGTCATGCGCGCGCCGCCGAATGCGTACTTGTCACGAACAACATGCGGGAATTTTCGCGGGTGAAGGGTTTGCGCGTGGAGGATTGGTCAAACGCTGCGAAACCGCGATGAAGAAGAATCGGGGTTCAGACTCCGAATTCGCGGCCACCGCGCGACTAACAAAGACCGCCAGGGATTACGACGATGCGCCCGCCGCGCATGGCTGGGCGTTTTCCGCCGATCGCCTCGCGCGGCTTTGGTCGCTGATGCAGCGCATCGAGCGCCTGCGAAGCGCCTCGCGTTCAGCCTTCGAAATCCACAAGGAAAAGGTCTCGTCATTCATGCGGACTTTGTATTGCATAAGCTCCAAAATTGCAGGACCGCGCATGGACGCAAGCTGCGCAAGGGCAGCGAACATCGCGAAATGCGAAATTGCGCGTGCTGTCCCGGAGTGTCCCGATGTCCTCTGCCGGGACGTGGGCGGCGCGAAGTCATTCCGCGCGCGGACGCGCGCTACCGGGTTCCCGCGTTCGCGGGAATGACAAATTTGTTGCTGCCGGGATCTGTGACCCTTCACTTGCAACTGCGGGGTCCCTGCCCCGGCGGTGGCCCTTCGCTCGCGCGGACGGGGCTCACTCTCGGGCAGGAGGCTTCACCTTGTGCGTGACCAGGGGCAACAGCGCCTCGATGCCGGGCACTTTCGAATTCCTGAGCGCCGCGCCGATGGCGGCCTGCGCGGCGGTGAAATCCTTGTCGGCAGCAAGAGCCGGGGCCGCGAACGTGACCCAGGCAAGAAGAACCAAGGCCAGCCGGATCATGCGATGCTCCCATCCCGTCATGCGTGCGCATGTGGGGACGGATGCGACCTTTGGCAAACCTGAAAAAGGACTGCGGAAATCCTGGCCGCGAAATGCATTGCCGCGGGGAACGCAGAGCGGTGGCAGGCGGTCCCGCCTCAGGATGAGAGGGCGCGCGGCGGCAGTTTCGGGTTCAACACCTTGCGCGCGCTTTCGGCGCCGACCACGGGCAGGCCGGCGGGATCGAGCAGCCCGATCTGCGCCAGCACGCTTGCCTGATCCCAGTAGATGTGCTCGTGCGAAATCCTGTCGCCCTCGAAGCCGACAATGACGGCGAACGCAATCTCGACAGGTTTTCCGGTTGGCGCCACGCCGGGCAACATCCAGTCGATGACCATGGTGTGGGTGAAGCTGATCACGACCTCGTCGACAATGTGGTCCTGCCCGACCGTGCGCGACACCGTGATCATCTTGACGTCGGGCGGAAAGAACTTTCCGACCAGATGGTCGCGGTAGAAGGCGCGCACGCCGGCCCGGCCAACGCCACCGATCATGGTGGGAACATTGTGCAGATGCGGTTCGTCGCTCATCGTGGCCAGCGTCGTATCGAGATCGCCATCCAGCTCGGCGCCCACATGTTTTTCGAACTGCGCCACCATCTGCTGCTGGTCGGGCGACAAAACCGGCGTAGCGGGTACGATCTCCATTTTCATGATATTATCCCTGTGGGTGACGCGGAGGGATAGGATAGGGGGGGGCACATTAAGGTAGCCTTACGTGGGGCGCGGATTGCGAGCCGGCCGGAGCGCGATGTCGCCAGGAAGCCCCGGCTGCGGAATGCGTCAGGCGCAAGCTCGAAAACTGTTTCCAGCCGGAATGGCTTGTCGGCGGAAATTTTGGGGCATTTTTGCGCACACCCTGAGATAGGTGAGCGACCAGAAGTTCCCGAAAAGAATGGGCACGCAGAGCCACGGAGACACGGAGGAAAGTGAGCGGCGCCGGGAAGTTCTCTACACATTCGAGGGCGGCGCGGACGGGGCGGAACCGACCGCGGCGCTGGTCTGGGACAAGAAGCAGCAATTTCTATACGGCAGCACGGCGGGAGGAGGCGCGCCGGGCCTCGGAACGGTGTTCAAGCTCGCAGGCAACGGGTCGGAATCTGTTCTCTACGCCTTCCAGAACGGGGGCGATGCGGAGGAGCCCACGGCCAATCTGATCTGGGACAGCAAGCAGCGCTCTCTCTACAGCACAGCACTCGGCGGCGGAGGCAATGGCCTTGGCGCGATCTTCAAAATCGGCACCACGGGCAAGGAGACGGTGCTCTACAGCTTCACGAACGGCGGCGACAGCGAGCAGCCGAGGGCCGGCCTGACATGGGGTCGAGGCGGCAGGCTTTACGGGACAGCGACCGGCGGCGGCGCGGAGGGATTGGGCACCGTGCTCGAGGTCAATCCATAGGCCAGCGGAAGCGACGGCCAGAAAACCAAAGTCCGTATCATTAGCGGCTCAATGGCTCACTCTGCACAATCGCCGGGCCGTCCAAGGAATTTCACGCATGAAGTGGCTTGTTGTACCTGCCCTGTTCGGGTTTCTGCTGCTGTCGTCCGCTGCCGCCTTTGCGGACGCGACGAAAGATTGCCAGATCGGCTCCTACCGCCTGAGCGACGGCAGCGCGGTGGATATTGCGCCGTCCGATGGCGACACGCTGCGCTGGCGCCTGTTCACCGGGGGGACCGGCCAGCTTCATCCGCAGAAGAACGGCACCTGGACCAGCACCTACGGCTGGACGGACCGCCCCGACGGAAAGACGGTCTCGTTCTCCAATTGCGCCAGGGGCGGGATCACGTTCGGCAAAGAGTCCGGCAAGCGCATCGGTTTCGACGTCCGCAACACGACCTTCCTGAGCGGGGGCGTGAAACTCGTGGGGCGTCTTGTCATGCCCGAGGGCAATGGCAAGGCGCCGGTCGTGGTTCTGGTTCACGGCTCCGAACACGACTCGGCGCTCGATTTCTACGCCTTGCAGCGGATGTTCCCGGCCGAGGGAATCGGCGCCTTCGTCTATGACAAGCGCGGCACCGGATCATCCGGCGGCACCTACACCCAGGACTTCAACGTGCTGGCGAACGACGCCGTCGCCGCGATGAAAGAGGCGAGGCGTCTTGCGGGCGCGCGGGCGGGCCGCGTCGGCTATCAGGGCGGCAGCGAAGGGGGATGGGTCGTACCGCTGGCGGCGAACCGCGCGGGCGTCGACTTCGCCATCATCAGCTTCGGGCTGGCCGTGACGGTGCCGGAAGAAGACCAGGAGAGCGTCGCGCTCGACATGTATTTTCATCACCGCCCGGCACAGGACACGAAGAAGGCGCTGGAACTCGCGCGCGCCGGCGAACGCGTCATCGAAACGGGCGGCCGGGAAGGCTATGACGCGTTCGACGCGCTGCGCCGGAGATACAAATCCGAGGCCTGGTACAAGGACGTACATGGCGATTTCCTCTGGGTCGTGCTGCCGGTCGACAAGGCGCAGATCGACGCGCTGGCAAAGAAATTCGATTTCCACACGCCGTTCCGTTACGGGCCGATGCCCACCTTACGCGCCTCCACCACGCCGCAGCTCTGGGTCCTGGGCGGCGACGATCTGGAAGCGCCCAGCGCCGAGACGGCCGCCCGCATCAGATCGCTGATCGCCGGCGGCAAGGATTACACCCTGGCCGTCTATCCCGGGGCCGAACACGGCATGACCGAATATGAACTGGATGCAAAGGGAAAGCGCGTCTCCACGCGTTATGCGCCCGGTTATTTCCAGATGATGGCGGACTTCATTCGCCACGGCCGCATCGGCGACCATTATGGAAACGCCGTCATCACCTGGCCGCGCAGGCGCTGATCGAAAGCCGGTGCCGGCTCGACGATGCGACGCGTTGGAGTGTTGTTGCGCGAGCGGGGCCATAAGCCGGCGTCACTGCAAAACACGTGATGGACAGCATCGCCATTGGGTGTCCGTACGCTTACGCGAACGGCGGGAAATGCGACGGGCACATCGTTCCCAGCGCTTGCGCTTGCCCTCTCGCCGAAACCGGGGACGAGGGCCAGCGCGTCTTATTCACGCCAAGTCGGGATTTTGGGCGAGGCGGAGCTCGAGGTGGCGTTTCACGTCGGGCCATTCCTGCGCGAGAATGCTGTAGATATGGGTATCACGCGCCGTGCCGTCCCGGCGCGCCATGTGATGGCGGATGACCCCGTCCTTCTTCGCGCCCAGCGCCTCGATCGCCCTTTGCGAAGCGGCGTTGAAATTGTCGGTCCTGAGACCCACCACCTTGCAGCCCAGCGTGTCGAAGGCATGGGCGAGAAGCATCAGCTTGCAGGTCGTATTGACATGGCTTTTCTGGCGGCTTTTCGCATACCAGGTATAGCCGATCTCCACGCGGTCGATCACAGCGACGATGTCGTGAAAACGGGTGCTGCCGATGATCGCATCCGTTGCGAGATCGCGCACCGCCCAGGGCAGCATGTGCCCGTCTTCGAGGCCGCGCAGTGCCTTTTCGATATAGGCTTGCGTCTCATGCGGCGCGGGAACAACGGTGAACCACAGCTTCCACAATTCGCCGTCCGCCGCCGCGGCGATGAGACCTGCCGCGTGGTTCTGATTCAATGGTTCGAGCCGAATGGTGCCGTGCTCGAGCACGACGGGTGCGATGCTGATCATACGTTCAACCGTCTCTCTACTTCTTGAAACACAATCATATGCCGATCCGGATTGGGCCACCAACTCGTGCACCGGTCCGGGAGAAGTGCGGTTGTTTCACATGAAACAATCGATCGCGGTTTGGTTCTGTTATTCCTGTATTTTCTCCTGTTCCACAGGTTCCGGCACCCTGTTAGAGACGGAGCTATTGTGACGGCGGGTCCTCGCGCACGGCCAGATTTGCCGTCACGGGCTGTTTTTCGGGGGCATCAGTGGTAATCCTCCAGATCGACCTCGACGGCCTCTTCCCCGGACCAGCCGAAGGTGATGCGATAATTCCCGCTGGCCCACACGGCAAGTCGGTACATCATGTCAACCGGTGCCTTGCACCGAGCGCAAGACCTGAAAATGGTCATCATATGACCATGGTGAGCGCATGAGCCAACACAGCGTTGCGGAAGCCAAGAGCCACCTTTCCGAGCTGATCGACCGGGCGGCCGACGGAGAAAGCGTGGTGATCACGCACCATGGAAGGCCGGTTGTCGAATTGAAGCCTGTTCAACAGCGCGCCCGCCCCGTTTCGCAAACCGACCTGGATTGGCTGGCTCAGCGCCGCGTCGGCAAGCCGGCACGGCAGAATGCCGGCACGCTGTTGCGCAGGATGCGCGACGAAGAGGACCGGTGAGGGTCTACCGCGACGCCAGCGTGAGCGGTGTCATCCAGGGCGTTATCACAAGTGCGGTCAGCAATTTGCGATGCGACGACGGGAAAGCGGGCGTTGTTTCACATGAAACAATCGATCGCGGTTTGGTTCTGTTATTCCTGTATCAGCTCCCGTTCCGCAGTGACACCGCCTGTTCGTGCAAACAACAGGTTTCGACGCAAGTGGCTGAGTTATAGGCTTTTTCTCGTGCGCGGCGGCGCTTTGTTCCGGTATTTCGCGGAAACCACCTGTATTGTCCTGATAAAACAGACGCAGCTGTTGCGGCGCGGCCCCCTCCGGCCCTTCGGGCCACCTCCCCCGCGTGCCGCGGGGGAGGAAAGGATAGGCTTCGCGCGAATCCTGATTATTGCGGCGGCGGGCCCTGGCTGGCACGGACGAGATCGGCCGGGCGGATCCATTTGTGGAAGGCGGCCTGCACCTGTGCGGGGGTCAGCGCGATGTAGTGCTGGGCGGCGATGGTGGGTTCGTCGAGCGGCAGGTTGAGGTCGCGCCGCTCGGCGAAGGCGCGGGCGATGTCGTTGACGCTCGATTCCTCGAGCGGCATCTGGCGCAGCAGGATCGCCTTGGCGCGCTCAAGCTCGGCCTCGCCCACCGGCGTCGTCTGCATCCTGCGCGCATCCTCCGCCGCGATCTGCGCCGCGCGTGTCACCTTGTCGGGATCGCAGGCGTAGTTGATGATCCAGGCGCTGCGCGTGCGCCCGGACTCGAGCTGGGAGTTGACCGAATAGACAAGCCCGCTGGTTTTCCGCAGATCGATGCTGAGGCGGGAAGCATAGAAGCCGCCGGCCAGGACCGTGTTGCCGAGCTCGAGCGCGTAGTAATCCGGATCTGTGCGCGCGAAAGGCACGTCCTGCCCGAGATACACGATGTCCTGCACCCGGCTCGCGTCGGGAACGGCGACGGTCGCCGGACCGTTGGGCGGCGCCGCGGGCAGATCGGTATCGGGCTTTGGCCCGCTCGCCGTCCAGCCGCCGAAATATTTCCCGATCACGGCTTTCGCGCGGTCGGGATCGACCTGGCCGATGACGATGATCGTGGTCATATCGGGGCGATAGACGGTGTTGTAATAGGCTTTCACGTCATCGAGCGTGAGCGCGTGGACCGATTGCTCCGTCGCCTCCCGGACACTCGGATCGTCCTTGCCGAACAGCGCCTGCCGCATGGCGCGGACGGTGAGATGGGCGGGGCTCCTGTCAGTCTGGGCGGCGATGAGCGCGGTGCGGTCGCGCACGATGTCGAAAGCGCGCTCGGGCAGGCGCGGATGCAGCTCGTTGTCTGCAAGAAGCTCTGTGCCCCGGTCGAAATCCTTCGTCATCACCTGGACGGAGAAATCCGTTCCCGCCGTTGCCTGTGCGCCAACCTCGTCGAAAGCCTGCTCGAGCTGGAGGCGGTCGAGGTTCTGCGTGCCGTAGGAAAAGAGCTGCTCCAGCACTTCGGCCACGCCTTCCTGCCCCTTCGGAGTCTCGGTCTCGGCCCGGTTGCGGATATGGCCGTAGACCGTGATGGTGTCGCTGACGCTTTCGGGCTGCACGATGAGGGTGACGCCGTTCGGCAGGGTGCTCACCACGGGATCCAGCGTGGAGGGCGGAATCTGCAGGCGCTTCAGGGCACTTTCTGCCCAGTCGGGCAGCGCGGTGGGAGTCGCCTCGCCAAGGCTGATGTTCTCTTGGCCGCCGTATCCGCCTGCGGAGGCGACCGGCGCGCCCGAACCCGCGGGCGTCAGGATCGCGGTCGCGGCATCGGCAACGTCCAGATATTTGCGCGCGACACGGTTCACGTCGGCGACCGTCACTTTCTCGATGCGGCGCAGATCGTCGCCCGGCGAGTTCAGGTGATAGAGCGCGACCGCGTCGGACCAGATATCGGCGTAATCGGCGATGGAATTCTTCTCGAAGGCGTCCTCACGCTGCTCCTCGAGCTTCGCCGCGGCCACGAGTTCGGGCGGCACGCCCGATTTCGCGACATTGGCGAGGACGGATTTCACTTCGCCCGCAAGCGCCTTGGGATCCGGCCCGGCGGGGAATCCGAGATAGGCGTAGGCGAGGCCGGCCCTGGGCAGCGGAGCGAGCGAAAAGCCTGCGTCCGTCGCTTCGCCTTTCGGCACGAGACCGTAAAGCTCGGAGCGGTGATTGCTCAGCACGTCGGAGAGCACTTCGAGCGCGGGGAAGTCCGCGCTGTCGAGGCCCGGCGTGCGGAAGGCGACGAGGAGCGTGCCTTCGGGCTGATCGGTGGGCGCGGTCAGGGTGATGGGCTTCACCGGCTCAAGGACGACGTGGGGCCGCGGCGGAAGCTTCTTCGCCCGTATCGGGCCGAACAGGGTCTTCACCTCGGAAAGCGTGGCGGCGGGATCGACATCGCCCACGATGATCAGGATCGCGTTGTTGGGCGCATACCATTTGTCATGGAATGCCTTGAGCATCGCCGCGGTGGTCTTGTCGAAAGAGGGCCGCGTGCCCAGCGCGTCATGCGCGTAAGGCGTGCCGGCAAAGAGCGCGGCGCGCAATTTGGTGTAGAGCACATAGACAGGATTCGAGAGGTCCTGCGCCACTTCCTGCTCGATCGCGCCGCGCTCGACGTCCCATTCCTTCTCGCTGTCGTTCACGCCGGCCATGCGCGCGGCTTCGATATGCAGCGCCACATCGAGGTCCTCGGCCGGCACGGTGTAGAGATATTGCGTGAGCGCCTCGCGGGTGTTGGCGTTGAAATTCCCGCCCATGGCGCTGCCGATATCGGCAAGCTGGTCGGCGCTGAGGCCCGGGCTGCCGCGGAACATCATGTGCTCCTGCGCATGCGCGGTGCCGGGAAAGCCCTCCGGCGCTTCGTCGGAACCCACGAGATAATTCACCGCCGTCGCCGCAACCGGGGCCAGAGTATTGCGAACAATGATCACACGCAGCCCGTTCGGCAGCGTCGCGCGCAGCACCTGCTCCGGAGGCGCGGCGGTGGCGCAGGGACCTGCGCCCGAAAAGGCGAGCAGCGCGCCCGCCACAATAATGCCCGCCAAAAGATGCGCGCCGCGCCGGCCGATAGGGATCATGTGTTCTCCAGAGAATACGAGCCCCGGAAGCGAACGGACCCTTTCATCCGGTCCATCGCGCCCCCGGCCCGAATACGGGGTTCGGTGAAGGACCGGGAAAGAACCACACCGCCTGGCGAAACGCAAAATCATTTCGGCGTGTGCGGGGCGCCGCCCTGCCGGCTGGCGGAGACGTGGAGGAGCGGCGAAATTGATTCAACCGCCAAGAGTACAAAGCACACGAAGAGGATCGCGCTTCGCGCCACGTCTCCTTCGTGCCCTTCGTGCCGTTTGTGGTGAATTTCCGCAATCGATGGGTGACTCAGGCAGCGCGGGGAAGCCTTTCGGCTTTGGCGATCCAGCCGCCCCCGAGGACGCGCGTGCCGTCGTAGAAGACGCAAGCCTGGCCGGGAGCGACAGCACTTTCTCCTTCCGGCACCTCCACTTCGGCGCCGCCGCCCTCCGTCGGGATTACCCGCGCGGCCACCGGCGCGCGTGTCGAGCGCACCTTCACGGCGCAGTCGGCCGCACCGGCGAGGGGCGTCAGCCAGTTCACCTCGGCGAGGCTCATTCTCCTTACACGGAGCGAATCGCGCGGACCCACGACCACGCGGGCGCGCCCCGCGTCGATCTCGAGCACATACAAAGGCGCTTCCGTGCCCGACAGGCCGAGCCCCTTGCGCTGGCCGACCGTAAAATGGATTACGCCGGCATGCAGGCCGAGAACACCTCCGGCCTCGTCCACGATCTTGCCCGGCCGTGCCGCATCGGGCAACGACCTTTCGACGACGCCGGCGTAATTTCCGTCCGGCACGAAGCAGATATCCTGGCTGTCGGGCTTTTCTGCGACCTCCAGTCCCAGCGCGGCTGCAAGCCCGCGCACCTCGGCTTTTCGCATGGACCCGAGCGGGAACCTCAACATCTCGAGCTGTTCGCGCGTGGTCCGGAACAGGAAATAACTCTGGTCGCGCGCCGCATCGGCCGCGCAATGCAGCTCCGGTCCGCCCGCGGCTTCCAGGCGGCGGACGTAATGTCCTGTCGCCAGGGCGTCCGCGCCGAGATCCTGCGCCAGTTCCAGCAGGTCCGCGAACTTGATCCGCTCGTTGCAGCGAACGCAGGGAACGGGCGTTAATCCCTTCGCGTAGGAGGACGCAAACTCGGCGACGACCCGCCGGCGAAACCTCTCCTCGTAATCGAGGACGTAATGCGGAATGGCGAGCCGTTCGGCCACGCGACGCGCATCGTGCACGTCTTGCCCGGCGCAACACGCACCCTTCTTCCGGATGGCGGCACCATGATCGTAAAGCTGCAGCGTCACGCCGACGACATCGTAGCTTTCTCGCGCCAGCAGTCCGGCGACCACGGAAGAATCCACGCCGCCCGACATCGCTACAACCACGCGTGTGTCGCGCGCCGATTTTGCAAATCCAAGACTGTTTCGCACGTCCATGCGCGAGCCTATAGGATGGTCCGGCCGGACGGGCAAGCGCCCGACGGAGACAAGAGACATCCCGGGGGTAACGACTGCTTCAGTGATGTTAATGACTTGTTCCTATCGGCCGCGGCCGCGCGTTAAGACGCCCTTCTCCGCTTCGCCAAAGGTGACACGGCGGGCTTATCCGTTCCTTTACCGTGGGTCTTGTCTTTTTTTTAAAGGCGCGGGAGCTAATGTGACAGGCAGGTAAGACGTCTGGAGCACACTATATGGCGGAAGAGCGCAGAGGTCGTGTGAGCTATGTGATCGGGCCGGATGGCAGCCCGCTCACCATGGCCGACCTTCCGGCGCCCGGCACCAAGCGCTGGGTGATCCGGCGCAAGGCGGAAGTGGTTGCGGCCGTACGCGGCGGCCTGCTCAGCCTCGACGATGCCTGCCGCCGCTACACGCTGACCGTCGAAGAATTCCTGGCGTGGCAGCGCGCGATCGACCGTTTCGGCCTTGCCGGTCTGCGCGCCACACGCATCCAGCAATACCGGCACTGACCGTCAGGAAAACAGTTCCGGTTGGCGCAGACGCAATGTCTGCACGAGTGCCAGGGTCTTCATGTCTTCGATGCGGCCATCATCGGCCGCGGCTGCGAGCGCGGACAGCGGCATCTCCACCACCGAAATATCTTCATGTTCCAACGGCTGCCCGCCGCCGCGCCCGACCCGGTCCTCTTCGGTGTACCGTGCGAGAAAAAGATCCATGCGCTCGGTGGAAATCCCCGGCATCGTCCACACCGTCGCCACATGGTCCAGGCTTCGCAGACGCAATCCGGTCTCTTCGAAGGCCTCGCGCAGGATGGCAGCATCCGGCGGTTCGCCATCGTTCAATCCCGCCACCGCCTCGAGCAATTCCGTTTGCGCGGTGGTGACACATACCGGCGCCCGGAACTGGCGCACGAGCATCGCAATCTTCCGCCCGGGATCATAGGGCAGCACGCAAACGCCCCGCCCGTGATCTTCCATCAGGCGTTCGAAGCTGAGTCCGTTCGCGTCCGCCACCGTCGCAATCGACACCTTTGCCCAGCCCTCATAGACGGGGCGCACATTCAGAATTTTCGGGGACATGCCGGCTGCTCCAGGTCGGCGCGTCTCAACGCGCGAATTTTTCCGACAAGATGATCGAGGAGACCGTCCGGGTGACGCCGCTCGCTCTGCCGATGCGGTCGAGCAGGACGTCCATACGTGCGGCTGTTTCGGCTTCGACGATTGCCATCATGTCGTAGGCGCCCGAAACGGCGGAGAGCGCGCGCACCTCGGGAATGCGCTTCAGTTCCGCGCCGATGCGGTCGGCCTGCTTGGGATCGGCAGCCATCATCACAACCGCACGCAGCCGCCCGGCTTCGGCTTCCTCGGAGAGGAGCAGCGTGTAGCCTTTGATGATGCCGTCGCGCTCAAGGCGGGCGATGCGCTCCTGAACGGTTGTGCGCGCGAGCCCCAGCTTGCGGGCAAGCGACGTCACCGGTTCGCGCGCGTTGGCCTTCAATAATGCAATCAGCCTGCTGTCCGTATCGCGCATCGGCCGATTTGCCGGTCTTCCCTGCGATTCGATGGATGCTAGCGCATTTTCGGGCACAATGCCGTCTCCTTTCCGGCAGGGAAACCGGCTACTTCAGGATCGATGCAGTGGTCGGAGAAAAAAGCCATGAAGAATGTAGCGCTGGTCGGCGGCGGCAAGATCGGGATTGCCATCACGGAGCTTCTGTCGGGAACCGGTGACTACCGCATGACGGTGTTCGACCGGGACGAAGCAAGTCTCGAGCGCATGCCGCGGCAAAATGTGGAGACGCGGCGCCTGGATATCCAGGACGCCCGCGAATTCGCCCGCACCCTCGACGGGCAGGATGTCGTGCTCTCCGCCTCGCCCTTTTCACTTACGACCACCGTCGCCGAAGCGGCCAAGCGTGCGGGCGCGCATTACCTCGACCTGACGGAAGACGTCGAAAGCACACGCACCATCAAGCGGCTCGCCGACGGCGCGGAGACGGCGTTCATCCCCCAGTGCGGGCTCGCCCCGGGATTCATCTCCATCGCCGCGTTCGACCTCGCGAAGAAATTCGAGCGGCTGCGCGAAGTGCAGATGCGCGTCGGCGCGCTTCCGGTGTTTCCCACCAACGCGCTCAAATACAATCTCACCTGGTCCACCGATGGGCTGATCAACGAATATTGCAACCCGTGCGAATCCATTCGTGACAGCCATCGCGGCGAAGTTCCCGCGCTCGAAGAGCTTGAGGCCTTCTCGCTGGACGGGATTGCCTATGAGGCATTCAACACGTCGGGCGGGCTCGGTACGCTCTGCGAGACGCTCGCGGGCAGGGTCGAGAATCTCAACTACAAGACCGTGCGCTACCCCGGCCATCGCGACATCGTCAAGATGCTGGTCCGCGACCTGAGGCTCGGAATGCGCCGCGACGTGCTGAAGGATGTGCTCGAGACCGCCATTCCGATCACCTATCAGGATGTGGTGCTCATCTTCGTCACCGTATCGGGATGGATGGAAGGCCGGCTGACGCAGGAAAGCTATGCCAGGAAAGTCTACAGCCAGACGGTGGGCGGCCGGCTGATGAGCGCCATCCAGGTGACGACGGCCGCCGGCATCTGCGCGATGTGCGACCTGCTGGTCGAAGGCAAACTGCCGCAGAAGGGCTTCGTGCGCCAGGAAGAGGCGAAGCTCTCCGATTTCCTCGCCAACCGCTTTGGGCGCTATTATGCGTGAAGGATATAATGAAAAGTCGGCTTGCATCGGCACCGCGGGTCCTTCGACGGGCTCAGGATGAGGAGATTTGTGTTGGCATCGGCATTTGTGGGGGTAAAATTTTCCTCATGCTGGTCGAAGCACGCGTGATAGTGGTCCAGGCCGAAGATCGAAGGTTCCGGGAGGAATAACAAACATGAACGCGCTGTTGTTGCAGTTGGGTGTTACTGCCGAAGCCGGCGAACACCCCGTCCACTCGCCCATCGACGGCGCGGAGATCGGGCGCGTGGCATTCGATACGGCGGAATCGATCGACTTCAAAATCGCCGCGAGCCTGGATGCCTTCCGCATCTGGCGCGATGTTCCCGCGCCGAGGCGCGGTGAACTCGTGCGGCTGCTTGGCGAGGAGTTGCGCACCCACAAGCAGGCGCTCGGCCGGCTGGTAACGATGGAGAACGGCAAAATTCTCCAGGAAGGTCTCGGCGAAGTCCAGGAGATGATCGACATCTGCGATTTCGCGCTCGGACTGTCGCGCCAGCTTTACGGTCTGACGATCGCTTCGGAACGGCCCGGTCATCGCATGATGGAGCAATGGCATCCCGCCGGTCCCGTCGCCGTGATTTCCGCCTTCAACTTTCCCGTCGCCGTCTGGGCCTGGAACGCCGCGCTGGCTCTGGTCTGCGGCGATCCCGTGATCTGGAAACCGTCGGACAAAACCCCGTTCACGGCACTCGCGACCCACTCGCTGTTCGAGCGGGCGGCAAAGAAATTTCATGGCGCGCCGGCGGCGCTCTCGCAGATCGTACTCGGTGCGCGCGATGCCGGCGAAGCCTTGGCGCGCGATCATCGTATTCCTGTCGTGAGCGCAACGGGGTCGACCGCGATGGGCCGCGCACTTGCGCCCGTGGTGGCTGCCCGCTTCGGCCGCGCGATTCTGGAGTTGGGCGGCAACAACGCCATGATCGTCTGCCCCTCGGCGAAACTCGACCTGGCGCTGCGCGCAATTCTTTTTGCAGCCGTTGGAACGGCCGGGCAGCGCTGCACGACGCTGCGCCGGCTGTTCGTCCATGACGACGTGTACGACACGCTGCTCGCTGCGCTGAAATCGGCCTACGCGAATCTGGCGATCGGCGATCCGCTCGCGGACGGGACGCTGGTCGGTCCGCTGATCGACGGCCGCGCCTTCGAACAGATGCAGGCGGCCTTTGCGCTGGCGCGAGATGAAGGCGGCGCGATCACGGGCGGCGGCCGCGCGCTGACGGAGCAATTCCCGCGCGCACATTACGCGCAGCCCGCGATCGTCGAGATGCCGGCGCAGGCGGCAATCGTGTGCCGCGAGACCTTTGCGCCAATTCTCTATGTGATGCGCTATCGCGACTTCGCGGACGCGCTTGCGCTGCACAATGCGGTGCCGCAGGGCCTGTCGTCCTGCATTTTCACGCAGGACCTCGGGGAAGCCGAGAGTTTCCTGGCCGCGTCCGGCTCCGACTGCGGCATCGCCAATGTCAACATCGGGCCATCGGGCGCGGAAATCGGAGGGGCGTTCGGCGGAGAAAAGGAAACCGGCGGCGGCCGGGAATCCGGGTCGGATGCGTGGAAGGCCTATATGCGCCGGCAGACCGCGACGATTAACTATTCGGACGCGCTGCCGCTTGCACAGGGGATTCGTTTCGACCTTTAAATTAACCTTTTATTAAGTCTTTGTTTCGGTTACCCCGGTTCCGCGTTACGTTCCTCCGAGGGGCGCGACGCCGGAACAGGCGATGCCGCGAAGCACAGCGCAGTGGACGGGATTTGCGGTCACCGTGATCGTCGTGCTCGGCCGCGACTTCGACATTCTGTCTGCAATCCCGCTTGGCCTCGCCGCCTGCGTTCTCGCCGGCTTCTTCGCGGATTTTCCAGGGCTGCCGGTGCTGCGCCGGATTCGCGGAAGCTGGCGCGTTGGGCCGGGCCGGCAAATATAATCACAGCCCGCAAACCGGCTCCCCTATGTCGCGCATGCCCCCTCTGCACCGTGCCACCCTGGCCTTGAGCCTTGCCGCCCGCGCATACCGCACCCCGGTCTGTTTCGGCACCAATGGCGTCATCGAACAGCCGGACGGAACCGTCGTTCTCGTGCGCCATCGTTATATGCCCGGCCTGTGTTTCCCCGGAGGCGGCGTGGATGCCGGCGAACCGCCCGAGAGCGCGGTGCTGCGCGAGCTGAAGGAAGAACTCGGGATGGTCCACGCGGGCGCGGTCGAACTCTTTGGCCTGTACACGCGCAAGGTTGGCTGGACAACCAATGTGATCGCGCTTTACCGCGTGCGCGGCGCGGAAATCCGCTTCAGGCCAAGCCTCGAGATCTCCGGGATTACCTACGCAAACCCCCACGCACCGCCGCCCGACACCGCCCCCGGCGTGCGCCGCCGGCTTGCGGAACTCACAGGATCGGCGCCCGTGAGTGCGTATTGGTGATGATAATAATTCTTCTTGTCATATCCCCGCGAAAGCGGGGATGACTGGTTGTTGGTAATTCCAAACAGATATTTACTACACCGGATCCCAGCCAAACACCGACGTCGTGGCGCCGAGATCGAAGAAACTGGGCTTCAGCGCGGGCATGACGTGATCGGCGATGGTCTGCGGCGTCCAGCCTTCGAGCTTGCCGATGCCGCGGATCGGCCGCGGTTGCGACATGAGGAAAATCTCGTTGCCGCGTGCGGCGAAAATCTGTCCCGATACCTCCTTCGTCGACGGCGAAGCGAGGGCTACGGCGAGCTGCGCCACCTGATCGGCGCGCATCATGTTCTTCATGCGCTCCACCCGCTGCGCCGAGGCTTCGTCCTTGACGGGAATGCTGGCGATCATGCGCGTCCAGGCGAAGGGCGCGATGACGTTGGAGCGCACGTTCTTCTGCGCGCCTTCCATCGCGATGATGCGCGACAGGCCGGCGATCCCCATCTTTGCCGCGGCGTAATTGGCCTGTCCGACATTGCCGATGAGGCCCGAGGTGGAGGTGAACAGCACGAAGGAGCCTTCGTTCTGCTCGCGGAAATGATTGATGGCGGCGTGGCAGACATTGTAGCTCCCGTGCAGATGAACTTCGATGACGGAATCCCAGTCGTGATCCGTCATCTTGTGGAACATGGTGTCGCGCAGGATCCCGGCCGGGCTGATGATGGCGTGGAGTCCCTTGAAGCTGTCCATCGCCTGTTCGATCATGCGCTTGACGCCGTCGCGGCTGGTCACGCTCTCGGAATTCGACACCGCTTCGCTGCCGCCGCGGCGTATTTCCTGCGCCACCTGCTCGGCCGGCCCGGCCGAGCCTTCGTCGCCACCCGAAACGCCGCCGCCCAGATCGTTAACCACCAGCCGCGCGCCTTCTTTCGCGGCAAGCAACGCGCTTTCCTTGCCGATGCCGTTGGCGGCACCCGTGACCAGAACGACCTTGCCTTCAAGAACACCCATGCGCGCAAATCCTCCGCTGATGACCGCAAAACCCTAGCGGCGGGGCTCCGGCTGTGAAAGAGGAGAGGCGCGAGATGGAGGCGGACATGTGGGAGATCAGACCGGAGGAACCGCGCGACGCAGCCTTGGTCGAAGCGCTGGTGGCGAAAAGCTTCGGCCCGGGGCGCTACGCAAAATCCGCGTGGCGCCTGCGCGAGGGCGTGCGCGCCGAGGACGGGCTGGGCTTTGTCGCTGTCGAGAGCGGCCAGTTGAGAGGCTCGGTGCGGTTCTGGCCGGTCGCGGTGGGAGACAGGGATGCGCTTCTCCTGGGGCCGCTCGCCGTCGATTCTGAACAGCGCGGTCGCGGCATTGGCGTCGCCCTGATGAAGCGCGGCATCGAAGAGGCGCGCATGCGCGGTCACCGCGCGATCGTTCTGGTGGGCGATGCGCCCTATTACGCGCGCGCGGGATTTGCGCCCGTTCCGAGCGGCCGCATGAAATTTCCAGGACCTGTGGACAAGGAGCGAATTCTCGGGCTCGCCCTTGTCGACGGCGCGCTGGATCTGCTCGACGGCGAAGTGCGCCGCGCCCGTATCGACGATCCCGTCTGCGCGGACGGCGCACCGCTAGCGCCCCGAAAGCTCCATGATAGTCATCCCGGCGGTGAGCAGGCGGTCGAACAAGGCGCGTGAGAATTGCGCGTCGTCCGTTTCGGGCTTGATCACTTGCAGGTGGCGCAACCTGTCGAGCGCCGGCCGGGCTATCGCCAGAGCGCGTCCCGCCGCAAGCGTACCGGGATCGTCCAGGGACAGGTGGCGGAGATCGGGAAGGCCGAATCTCTGCGCGAGCTTCTGCGCAACGCGCAGCGCCTTGTTGCCCGCGTAATGGGGGAGATCGGCGAGGGCCGACAATCGTAGACCGAGTCATAGCCTGCCGTGCGCGGAAGCGAACCAAAACGCGCACGCATCGCGGCGATGTAATGTTCCTTCGCACTTTCGAATGCCCCTGCGAACGAAGGAACGAGCTGCGCCGTGGATGGCGCGCGCGGTTCCAGCCGCGTCCGATATAATCGCTCGAACCGGGGCGGCCCGGAGAGAACCCGAAATCGCGATCCGCACGTCGCTTATATACGCGTCGAAATCGAACGGTTCCGGCTGCTTTCGATAGTCCGGAAGTTTCTTGTGCAGAAACCTGTGGTCGCCGCCAGGCGCCAGGACCGCAATCTCGTCTCCCGCAAGGAAGCGCACGCGCCGGTCGATCGTGCGCCCGAAACCGTAGAAGCCGAAACGCAGGAAACCGGCGAGCGCGGTTGTATCCAGATGTCCTTCGTCATACCCCAGCGCGCCGACGAGCGCGAACAGATCGTCCGAAACCAGCGGTCCTGCAACAAACAGGCGCGCGAGGCCGAAGGGGTCGACGCAACAGAAAGTCTCGCGCGAACTTTTGTCGAAGATGCAAAGAAGGAATGATCCCTTCGCCTGTGCCAGAGCCGTCTCAGGCCCCAGGTGCCGAAAGGAATCCAGGAGCGCGCGGATGCTGTCTCTTCCCGCCACAAAGCCCCTGAGAAACAGAAAGCCGGCCCAGACCGCGGAAAAATCCTCGGTTTCCAGCCGCTGGTAACCGGGGCCGGCGACGTTCTCCAGTTTTGCTTCAGCGCTGGGGATCAAGGCCCCCCTCCGCCCCCGGAATAAATCCGGTGTCGGCACCTCCCCCACGCTGGGGGAGGAAAGAAAAAGCGCGACCGTTGTTTTCCTCCCCCAGCGTGGGGGAGGTGGCCCGAAGGGCCGGAGGGGGAAGTCTTCCCAATCTGATGCGATCCGATCGGAAAGCGCTCTGGCTGCATATTGCGGTACTGGTCATTCGAGCTTCCTGCATGCGCCGCGACTCTTCACCTCTCCGCCCCGGCTGTCCCGGCCGAGTCCGCCCCGTCGGCAATTTCCGTGGTTTCTCCCTGTTCTTTCGCCGCGGCGGCTTTTTCGTCGAGGATTTTCAGGATCTCCGCGATGCGTTGCAGATTTTCTCCCTCAGATTCTCCCTCACTCAGGGAGAACACCGGGGTCAGCTCTCCCTTCGTCGCCTCGGCCTTCAGTCCCTCTTCGAAGGACGGCGCCGCGCTTTGCTCGGACTCGATCAGCCTTGTGACCCAGTCCTGCTTCTCGCCGGCATCGGCCTCGAGCAGCGACAGCAACAGGCGCTGAGCCGCGCTGCGCCCCGCCACGGCGTCCAGTGTCAGCTGCCGGGCCAGGGCGGCCAGCATGTCGGCGGGCCGCACGGCTTCCAGCGCCTGCGACTTCTTCTCCAGCGCCTCGCGCAAAGCGCGGTGGAAGCGCTGCTTCAGCTGTTTCGCCGGCCCGGGCCGCCCCCCCGGATTGCCGGACTGTCCCTTCTGAAAGCGCGAATGCAGTGGCGGCCTTCCGGGGCCGACGGTATAGTCGGATGTGGTCATGAGGGGCTTTCCTCTGGTGTCAGGACCGGCTCTATAGACCACTACAGTATTGTTGCCACCCATTTTGGTTTAGGAAAACGACCATCCCGACCCGCGCTCGGCTTTCCGCACGAGGCCGAATCCCGCACAATCCGTCCACGCAGACTCCGTTTAGCTGCTGAAAGCTCCGCATCGGGCTGTCCGAAGTCGCGGAACACATTGCCGCTGCCGCGGACCAGCTTCAGGCTGCGAACTTTGCTCATGCTCATACTCGGGCCCTCCATGGCCATGCACGTGTCAGCGCGGGTTTTGGCGCAAGCGGTGGAAAGATGCGTGCCTGGGTGTTCCGCCTCAACACACTCCGTTACGCGCGCGACACAAGATTCCGACGTTTGCGACAGAGGATAACGTCGTCGTTGCGGGGACATCAAAGATGCAAGGCAAAAAAAAGCCGGCGCCCTGACAAGCGGTTAGCGGATTGGGCCAGGGCGCAGGCGTTCATTTCGGCCCGTTCCACGCGCACCGACAGCACGGCTCCGATGGGCCGTAAGCCCGGAAAGGCAAAGCGCGCCCGGAAGCCGTCCGGCTTGACAGGCAAGCACGAACATATCATATCAGGATATGAACAGAGCGATTACGGACTGGAATTCCTGCTGGCCTTCGATGGGCTCATCCATCACCTCGAAGATGGCTACTGGCTCAAATTCGAGAACCGGCGCGTCGGAACTGCCAGGGAGCGGCCGCACGGATTGTCGTATTCGTTCACGTTGCATGCGCCGGACGGAACGCGGCTCATCGGCTTCGACAATGCGCACGGCGTTCCCGAGGCGGGTTCGCGATTCAAGCAGCGGCCGGAAGCGCACGATCACTGGCACCGGACGGAAACTGACGCCGGTCGGCCGTACCTATTCACGGATGCCGACACCCTGTTGCAGGATTTCTTTCGGGAGGTCCGCCGGATTCTGGCCGAGCGCGGTATCCCCGAAACCGTTGTCGGGACTGAGGACACAAGGACCGTGAAGACATGAAACGAATTAAAATTCAGGGCCTTGCCTCGCTTGAGCGCGAAATGCGTGCCGTTGCGCGCGGCGAGCGCCCGGCGCCGCCGGATGCAGCGGAGCCGAGTTTCAATTCGGTCGATGCGCTCGTGCGCTTGCTGACGCCGGAAAATCGCGAACTGCTCGCCATGATTCGGGACCGCAAACCCAAATCCGTTGCCGAGCTTGTCGCCATGAGCGGACGGGCGCAGCCAAACCTCACGCGCACGCTGGCGAAGATGCAGGCGGCGGGTCTGGTCAGAATGAAATCCGCGGGTGGGCGCAAAGCACCGAGCGTGGCGGTCAAGAAGCTCGTGGTGGAAATCGATCCGTTTTCGAACCGGGACCGCCTCCGCGTCGCGTGAGTCGACGTCATGAACGGCACGCCCGAATTCATCGACAACCGCGACGGCAATACGTTCGCGCAGCATCCTCACGCGGCGCACGCGCCGAGACGACACGGATATGGTATGGCCTGTGTCACCCGGTTCCGCGATATGCGGCCGGCAATGGAGCGGACATGACGAAGCCGACGATATTCACCATTGCGGCAAGCTGGGATGACGAGGCCTCCGTCTGGACCGGACATTGCGACGATATTCCGGCCGCTGCCGGTGCGCCGACGCTCGACGAACTGCTGGAAAAAATCACCGCCATGGCGCTCGATCTTCTCCCCGACAATCACCCGCAGATCGATCCGGCATCGCTTTACATCCAGATCACCGCGCTGCGCGAAGCCGAGCCGGCCACCGCCTGAATGGCGCCGCAGTTCGACCGCCCGCTGCGCTTCCGCAGCTTCCGCCGGTAGACGATCGCCGAGAGCCAGGAAGCGATCCTCGTCCGCGGCCAGAACGTCGTCGACCCAGTCCGTCGGCACGCCGATCGACAGAAGCTGGTCCGCCGTCAGAGCACTGAAACAGGGTTCGGCGGAGGGTTCTGCTTTTTTTCCGGGACCGCCGGCGTCCCGCCGGCACTCGCGGCGCTGCGCGCGCGGCGCAGCGGGTGCCGGCCAGAAGCCGGCGGTCCCAGGGATTCAAGCGGCAGCTCTGGTCTGATCTCTTCGACACGCTCGCGCACTTCGACAATTTGAATTGCGCCCGTCTTCGGATGCGCCTCGATGCGCCGCCGCTCGGCCCAGTCATAGGCTTTATCGTGGTGATCGACATAGGCGAGCAGAATGCTCTCGCGCGTCCTGTGGACGACGATGCGCAGATCGCGATTGACCCGGAGCGACCAGAAGTTCGGATCTTTGGATTTATCACGCTGTCGCGCCGGCAGATCGGGGCGCCCGAGCAATCGGTGCTGTTCGATGACGAGGACGATCGGGTTCCGATGACCACGCCGGTGCATTTGAAGTCGCTTCGCATCGAACGTTCCCGCCAGTTCGGCGATGTTTATCTGGCGCTTGCGTTGTGGCGCGGGCTGGGGCTGGAAGAACTTTGCGAGCGATTGCTGCTTTCAGGCAGGGAGCACATCGCCTGGTCGAAGACGGCCGCGGTGCTGGTTGCGGCGCAGTTCTGCGAGCCGTCGAGCGAGCTGCACATCGCCGAGGACTGGTACCGCCGCACGGCGCTGTGCGATCTGCTGCAGCTGGGCGATGAGCAGGTCGACAAGGATCGGCTTTATCGCGGTCTCGATCATCTGCTGGCACACAAGAGCGAACTCGAGGCGCATCTGGCGAAGCGCTGCGGCGAGCTGTTCGCGGTGCAGAACGAAGTGCTGCTCTACGACGTTACGAGCACCTATTTCGAGGGCGAGGCGGAAGCCAACCCGCAGGCGCAACGCGGCTATTCCCGCGACCATCGTCCCGACCGCAAGCAGGTGTGCATCGCCCTTGTCGTGACCTTCGACGGCTTTCCGCTCGGCTATGAAGTGTTCGCCGGCAACACGCACGACTCGAAGACCTTGCAGACGATCGTAGCTGCACGGCAACCAGGAAGGTCGCTTCTTCCACGGCCACTATAATAATTACTGCTACCTTCCGCATTATGTATTCTGCGGCAAGCATCTGCTTCTGGTGCGCGAGCGCCTTGCCGATATCGACGCCAGTGCGGGGGCGAT
>DATAWY010000039.1:0-8296 GCA_036266955.1 Rhizomicrobium sp. | reverse complement strand
CAGCACCAGTCCCAGGCAATAGTCCCGCAGCGGTCCCGCCCGGTCCGCGTGCCCCATCACGCTTGCCAGACCCTCCACATACCGCGAAAACCGCGCCGCGCTCTCGGAACTTTCCAGAAGATCCATCCAGGCTCTCCGCCTTAAAACGAATCTCCTCAACCTAGCCGAGTCGTATCCGGCCAATCCGCGGCATTCTGACTCAGCTTCTGACTCAGTAAGACTAATCGCGCTCGCTCGCGCGCAACCTGAATCTTGTTGTTCTTCGTGCGCTTTGCGGTTCCCATTTGTTCCTCCGCGGCTTCGCGTGAAATCCTTATGCGAGTTGCCGGACTGCGCGGGCGACGCGCGTCATTTCGTAGAGGCGGTTGACGGGCGCGGCTTCGAGCGCGCCGTCGTAGAGGCGGGCATAGCCGCGCAAGGTCAGGGCCGCGTGAAAATTCGCGAATTTCTTCGAACCGCCGGGCAGGCCGTAGATCAGGACCGGGTGGCCACTGGCGCAGGCTTCGGTGATCATGTTCACGGAATCGGCTGTCACAAGCAAAATGTCCGCGGCGCCGAGAATGCCGAAATAGGGATTTGCTCCCGTTCCATCCCAGATGAAACCCGGCGTGTCGGCCAGCGTGGCGCGAAGGATGGAGATGTTCTCCTCGCCCGTGCGCCGCGAGGGCGTGACGAGCAGGCTTCCTCCCAAATCTCTGGCGTGATGCGCGAGGTCGGCCGCGAGCGCGCGGGCCTCATTGGCGCCGAACCGATAAACGCCGTTGGCGCCGCCGATCAGCACGCCGATGAACGGACGCGGCAGACCGGCCAGTCGCGCCTCAAGCAGGCGCGACTCGTCCGCCAGACGCTGCGGCGTCGCGCGATGCAGCGCGCCGATGGTCTGGATCACATTCACGCCCCAGAGGTCGTCATGCATCGGCGCGATCACCAGATCGAAATTGCGCGGCGAGATTCCGGGGTTCTGGATTTGCACGCGCTTCGTGCGCGGGCTGCGCTGCCGCACATGGAGCGAAGCGGGAACGCTTTGCCGCCCGGTGGCGATCAGCAGGTCGGGCCACGGGGGAGCTAGCGGATTGCCTGCGAAAGCATGGTCAAGCCCGATCCGCAGATGCGGCGCCAGGTCGCGCCAGGGATTGCGCGGTTCGATGCGCTTGACCACGGGGCCGAGGTCGAGCGCTTCGGCGAGGCCAAGGCACTGGCTCTCCATGCCGGATTTTCCGTCCGTGACGACCCAACAGGACGAGAATGGGCCGGCCACGCTCAGAAGCCGAACATATGGTCCAGGCTGAAGCTGCCTTCGCCGCCCTCGACGCCGTGATAGCCGAAAAGCCGGCAGGTTTCGTCGCGCACGAGGATGTAAGGATGAGGTCCGGCGCGTGCGAGAAGCGCATCGTCGAACATATCCTGCACGTGCCACAGCCGGGAGCCCGACGCGGGAATCGGCAACTCCGCGCGCGCCAAATCTTCTCCCTTGCCACTGCGCAGGAACAGCGTGGTCTGCGAATGGGCATGCCACGCCTGCGAGACAGGATAGATGAGATGGCAGAAGGTGCGCCACGGCTGCGGCGCGACGCGCAGGAACAGGCGCGTCGAGAGCCCCGGCGGGGGACCGGAATAGGATTGGGGCTCGCCGCGCCAGGTCAGCGGGCTGTTGAACATGTGCGAACCAAAGCTCGTCTCGGCCACATGGCCGCTGCCGCGGTCGCGATAGCGGAAAAGCGCGTGCAGCCAGCCGTCCGCGTCCTCCCCGGCGTCGAAATCATAGACCAGCTCGACATGACCATAGGACGTCTTCAGAGCACTCCGCGCGAGCGCGGATACGTCGAGCGCCTCGCTGTGATTGCGTGGCAAGGCGCCGAAGCGGTGCTCGGCAACGCGGGCGCCCTCCGCGTCGAAGACGAGCGCCTTGATGGGAAGACATAGCTGCGCGGTCGACATGGGTGTCGGCAGGGCCTGCGTTTCGTAATGATCAGGCGGCAGCAGCGCAGCTGGCAGGATGTGTCCCTTGCCCACGAACGGACCGAGCCGGGCGAGCCAGGGATCCGTCTTAAGATCGGTGCGCTCCACATTGGGATGGGCGATGCGCGAGCGCCCGGATTTCGCATTCACCTCGTAGCGCGGCCGCACCATGTGCTTGCCCGCTTGGATCTCGATCTGGGCCGGCCAGGCAAGATGCGGAAGCACGTCGCGCATATGCACGGCCCGCGTGGCGAACGGCGCAATCCCATCCGCGAGTTTGATCACCTCGGCCGAGCCCATGCGCGAAAAACCGATGTCGCGCGGCGGAATCGGCACTGGATGGCTGTTCTGCACCCAGAGTACGACGTCTTCGTCTGCCGCCGGCCCGGGCAGGCCGGCATAAAGATCGGCGGGCCAGGAATTGGCATCGTGCGTGGCGGAAAGAACCGTCGGCGCGTCGCCATAGGTGTCGAGTGCATATTTCACGACGTCGTGGCCGGCGGCGCCGACCACATGGACGAAGAGCTGACCGGTAAAAGGGAGCAGATCGAAGCGGGCGCGCACCGCGCGGCTGTCGATCACGAGCGAGGACTCGGGCGCGCCGCAGGTTTCGGTCCAGGTTGCGAGCGTCTGGCCGTCCGTGCCGAAGAGCCGGCACCAGAGGCTGACCGCCGCCGCGCCGTAGCGCGGCCAGTAATTGGTTGTGGTGAGGCGCGTGTGGCGACCGCCGTCGTCGCGGAAGAACACGAAATTCGTGGCAAAGTTCAGCGGCGAGAGATGACGTGCGTGGTCGGTTTGCAATTCCGGCGGCAGCTTGATCGTCTCGAGTGTGAAGATCTCCGCATCGGCAGGTATGAGATGACGGACCGGCGCGAGTTTTTTCTCCGCATCGAAGCTTGAGACGAAGATCGCGGCGGGCTCGGCCGCGGCAATTTCGGTGACGGCCTGTGCCGAAAGGTCGTGAAAGCGGCGGTCCAGATGCTCCAGCTTTTGAACGTAGTAATTCGCGAATTCCACGCCGCCCAGCGGGTAGAACGTGTCGAACTGTTCGATGATGCCGTCGGGGTCGTAGAGGACGGCGGGGCCGGCCGCCGCCAGCTGCGCGATCAGCGCATGAGCGGCGGGCGCCGCGAGCGGATGGGCCAGCGCCTTGTAGAGCGTGCTGCCGCCGATGTCGTTGCGAAATGTCTCAATGCGCAGCGGCATGGGCTCTGCCGTTGCTTGAGACGAGGCGCTTGAGGAAGGCACTGAATCGGTGCCGTGCCTGCTCGCGCGCCACCACCCCCGCATCGCTCACCCAGTTCACCTGGATGACGCGCCGCTGGCCGTGAAAGGGCGCAAAACCGTGCCAGGCATTGGGTGCGTTGCGAAAGATCACCAGCGTACTTTCCTCCGGCGGCACTTCGGCAACGTAGTCATCGATGTCGGTGGGGGAGCGCAGGAGCCTTAGCCGCGCCCGTTCGCACTCCCAGCTGCGGTTGGTGTAGAGCAGCATGGTAATGAGCTTCGTCGCGCTGTCGGTGTGGATGTAGCCGTCGCGCGAAGTGCATTGCCCGCGCACGGTGACCATCACCGGCCGCCGCTCGAGATCGATCGCGAATTTTCCGGCGACGAGCGCGCGCATCTTTGGACCGGTCAATTGTTCTATCAGCTGGGCGAAGGCGGGGCCGCAGGAGAGCGAGGCGAGCGGAAAGCTTCCCGAGCGTGAAATGGTTGGATAATCGGCCTCGACCGCGTCACGGTCTCCGGTGGAAACAAAGCCTGGAACGATGGTATAGGCGAAAGGCGTGTCCGCGATTTTCGCGGCATTCAGCCGCTCGAAATCCAGCATGTTGTTGCGTTGCACTCTCATTCCCTGTGCCGATAGGCGATTCCAGCCAGACCTAACAGGGCAGGCGCGGAAAGGACAGGGATTTTTGTCAGCGCGTCCTGCGCGCGCCTGCCGTGCGCAGCCGGTCCGCGGCGAAGAAGGGCGCGTAGAGCAGCAGCACGAACCCGAACCCGAGTGCCACACACGCGATGACGTAGATGGGCCACGGTCCCATCAGGTCGAGCAGCGACGGCTTCGCGGGCTTGGCGCTCAGATAGCCGAAATTGGTGTGGAACACCATATTCGTGGCGAGCGCGCACAGGAGATAGAAGAACGACCACGCGATCACGCGCGGAAGCGAGGCAGGCACGGGCCGCCGTTTGAAGGCGAGCATCAGATAGAGGGGCGCTGCGATTGCGCCGTCGTGGAATGCGAAGAACACGATGAAGCGCAGATCGGGGAAGCCGTAGAACAGCTCGGGCGTGAGAAGCGCCTGCAGCGTTCCCGAGAAGGCCCAGAAATAGGCGAGCTCGAAACTGCGCTGGCCGGAGCGGAGCAGGGCCACGATAGAAGCAATCGCCGCCCAGTCGCACAATTGCATCGGCAGGACGGTCCCGGACGATAGCCAGCCGCGCGCGGCGATCAGCCAGTACCAGAGAATCCAGGTCGCGATCAGCTCCGCGGCCAGCGCGAACGAGAATGCGCGCGCGATCCTCCTGCTCCCGCTCGCGCGTGCGACAAGACCGAGTACGAGCGGCACCACAAAGGCGAGCGCGATGGCGACAAGGTGGTCCGGGGCGAACGGGACGAATGGCCTTTCCATGCTCCCTTTTAACGCGGAGGCCGCGGAGGGTGCGCGGAGGACGCTGAGAGCCCCCCGACCTCTGCAAAACCTCTGCGTCCTCCACGTTTAAAAAAGGTCATAGAAATCGCTATTGACTCTACAGGATTGATCGTGTTTAATGCCCTGCACGTGACCAAGGAGTGTCCTGGACATGAAGGCGCTGATGGCGAAACCGCAACCCGGCTCGGCTCTTCTTTTCCCCCTGGGAGAGTCTGCTGCCCCTCCGCTCGCCATCGGCGCCTGCCTGTCGACTGAAGATGATTTCGAGCTGGGCGGCGAATTTCTGAACGTGTTCCTGCGCGCCGGCGAGCGCGTCGGCGGATTTCTCGCGGGCTGTCTGCTGATCGCCGGCATCTGGATGCTCCACGCGGCGCTGTAGCGCCCCTGACATGCTAGCTAGAAGCGCCCTGCAAGAGACAGGGTGCTTGGGGCATGGCGCGGACGTCCGGGGATGCGAGCATGGGTCGGTCGCTCGCGGCGATCCTCGAGCATCTCTCGCGAATCCATTCCTTCGAGGAACCGCTGACCGACGCCCTCGGGCTTATCCTGTGGGAGAACATCGGCTACCTCGTCGACGATCGGCGCCGTGGCGAATTGTTCGGCGAATTCGAGCGGCGCGTCGGTCTGGAGCCTGCGAAGATCGCACGGGCGCCCGACACGCTCCTGCTCGACATTAGCCCGGCACGGCGGCGTGCGCCCCGATACCCGCGTCGAACGCTGGCGACGTGACGCTGGGCGACATGGATGTGCTCTGCACCTCCGGCAGCAAGGATTGCTATCTCCCCCCGGGCACCGCCGGCGTTCTTTCGACCTCGACGCAGAAGTACAAGCCGGCATTTAAATCGGCCAGCGGATGGGACTTCTCCACCGGCCTCGGCAGCGTCGACGCCGCCAATCTTGTCAATGGCTGGCCAAAGTGAGGCGGTGTCGGGGGCGACGGTGCATCGTGTCCATTGGTGTCAGTCGCCTTCCGGGGAGGCGAGGACGTCATACAGGCTAGAGTCCATGCCGCGGTACCAAGCGGAATCGCGCGTTGGTAGTGGTACAGCTTCACGCCAGAAATTAGCGTCTCGCTGCGTTCTGTCCAAGATGCTGGAAGACGCTCAGCCTGTCTGCGACCTGCCAGTGGCCTAAAATACGGTTAGCATCGTCAAAGTCGTAGATGGTTAGTCCGGACATGGTCAGGCGTGCTCCGGTCGCTGAGAAACCGGCAACGTCCCCTTTGTGGGATGCGGCCCAGGTCCAGGCGGTTGCCACGGCATTCCCATCCTCAAGAATGGTTTCCAGCGCAAACCGCTGATCAGGAAACGGAGCCCGCGACAGACGAACGCGCTCCTTAAATCCCGAGAGGCTAAGCGTTTGCCCATCCCATGGATCGCCCGGATCATGTCTAACGGTGTAAGTCGCGCCAATATAGTCGTCGCATGCCTCTATCCGTCCTTGCGACCAAACCTCTTCGATAAAAGAGGTCAGCAATCTTTTTCGTTCGCCATAGCTCATGACCCACTCGCTTCCCCGTTTTTCGGCGCCCTCACCATATCAGCCATTTCCCAGAGGTTGGAGGAGACGCCGGTGGCTGCCGCAAGGGTGGCTTTCAGGGTCGTGTGAATGCGCTACGGCGTAGGTTTCGTGGTACGGGGTCAGATGATGCGACGACTTATCCTCAAAATGGCCATATCGCTCGACGGCTTCGTTGGCGGCCCCAACGCCGAGATCGATTGGCTGCTTCGCAGCCGCGACGACGGCGCCCGGAGGTGGATTGAGGATACGCTTTGGCAGGCCGGTTTACATGCGATGGGACGCCGGAGGTATTACGACATGGCGGGTTACTGGCCTGCCTCGACCGAGCACCTTGCCGCGCCCATGAATGCTGTTCCAAAGGCTGTCTTTACATAGCAAGGATCACCCGGTCGTCCTGGGAAATGGTCTGTCTCTATTCACCCAATTGTCAAAGCCGTTGGATTTGGAGCTTCGCGCAACGACGCTCTTTCGCTCTGGCATCGCTGCACACGTCTACCGGCCTGGTCTTCGAACTTTCGCCGGACGGCAAAGGCGGATGGACGGAGACGGTCTTGCATGAATTCGGCGGCAGCGGAGACGGCATCGAGCCTTATGGCGGCGTGGTCGCCGATGCGGGGGGCAATATCTACGGCACGACCGCGGAAGGCGGCGCCAATGGCGCCGGCACGGTGTTCGAACTGTCAGCCTCCAACGGCCAATGGACGGAAACCGTCCTCTACAGTTTTTGCGCGGAGACATATTGCGCAGACGGCGCCTATCCGTTTGCCGGACTTGTTCTTGATGTGGCCGGCAACCTGTACGGCACGACGGATTCCGGCGTGACCGGCAACGAATGCGTCGCTGGCAGCACCTGCGGCACGGTCTTCGAACTGGCTTCCGTCGACGGACAATGGGCGGAGACGGTACTTCATTCCTTCGAGGGCTCCGATGGTGCAACGCCTACCGCCAATGTGATTTTCGACGCGGCCGGGAATCTCTACGGAACTGCTTATCTGGGCGGCAGCAACGCGTGCAGCATGGGTTGCGGCGCGGTGTTCGAATTGAAGCCGGGAAAGGGCGGCGCGTGCACCGAAAAAACGTTGCATCTGTTCGAGAACGCCAGGGACGGGGCCAATCCTTGTGGTGGCTTGGTGCCAGATTCGTCTGGCAACTTCTATGGCACAACCTCCCAGGGTCCCGGCACGGATTGCGACGGCCTCGGCTGCGGCGCGGTCTATTCCATCCGGCCGCGGGGAAAATACAACTCCGACCCCAAAGTCGTTACGGTTCACGGTCATCGATCCTGATGCCCAACTGCCGGCAAAGGTGCGAGCCTTCGCTGCCGCCCTGACATCCATACCGCACGTGAGAGCGGAATTGGACGCCGCCGCATGGGTATTTCGGCGAATATCCGGGCCCTCACTCGCGAAAGTCTTAGCACCACCGAAATCGCGCAGCGGCTCGGGACTCGCTACCAGATGACTATAATGTCCTGAAAGCAAATCGCACGCTTGTCGCGACCTCGGATGCCGCCTCGGTAGCCGTCGACGTTCCTAACACCGTCCCTGTTTGATGTTTTTGCCGCGCGATCACCCAGCCCCCGATCCCCCAAGGTCCGGGCTTGCCGTCACTCAGAAGTCGTGCGGTCTGAAGCGTCTCCATGCTTGACTTATTGACAAGGTGCCCTTGCTGCGATGCGATGATCCAGCGGGCAAGTTCCTCTGCGGTTGTATTCAACCCTCCGCAGGTGCGGAGCATGGTCGGAAAAACGATGTACGTATTGTACAACATGTCCGTACGCTTGGGTTTGCCGTCCACCTGCACATACGGCGTATAGGCTCTGGCGCGGTTCGGGACGACGTCATGATCATCTCCCCAAATGGTACGCGGCATGCCGGCTGCGTCAAACTGGTACGTATGGATGAATCGAGTGAACGGTTCGCCCGTGATCGCGTCGATGATTGTCCCCAATAGAACATAATTTGTCTGGACATAGTTGAATTTCTCGCCTGGCGTAACTTGAAGGCATACAAAACTGTCTTGTCGCCGGTGGTTTTGTTGATTGCGAACACCGTTCCCGCGGCCCCGGTCCCCCCTTCCTCGGTTGCGCCGTAAAGCATGGTGCCGATCTGCGCCATCCCTCCAACGGGGTAGTAGCCATCGCTGCCGTTCTGCTGGAAATT
>DATAWY010000038.1:0-26864 GCA_036266955.1 Rhizomicrobium sp. | reverse complement strand
CCAATTCTCCATCGCCCGTTGCGCGTCACCACCCCCTCACCCCAGCCCTCTCCCCCAAAAGTGGGGGAGAGGGAGATGAATGAGCTATGCGCATGTTCTCCAAACTTTTGATTGCAAATCGCGGCGAGATCGCAATCCGGGTGATGCGCACGGCGCGGCGCATGGGGATCGCGACCGTCGCGGTCTATTCGGATGCGGACGCCGACGCGGCCCATGTCGCCATGGCCGACGAGGCGCTGCGCATCGGCCCGGCGCCGGCGCGCGAGAGCTATCTCGACATTGGCGCGGTGATTTCCGCCGCGAAGACGAGCGGCGCCGAAGCGATCCATCCCGGCTATGGCTTTCTGTCGGAGAACGCCGATTTCGCGGAAGCCTGCGCGGCGGCCGGCATCGTCTTCGTCGGGCCGCCCGCGGGCGCCATCCGCGCGATGGGTCTCAAGGATCGCGCCAAGGCCCTGATGGCGAAAGCCGGTGTCGCCGTCGTGCCCGGCTATCAGGGCGAGGATCAATCGCCGGACGGACTGGCGGCCGAGGCCGCGCGCCTGGGCTATCCCGTGCTCATCAAGGCGGTCGCCGGCGGCGGCGGCAAGGGCATGCGCCGGGTGGACAGCGCAGGTGAGTTCGAAGCCGCGCTCGAGGGCGCACAACGGGAAGCGCGCTCCGCCTTCGGCGACGGACGCGTGCTGATCGAGAAATACGTCACGCGCCCGCGCCATATTGAAGTGCAGGTCTTCGCCGACGCGCAGGGAAGCGCCGTGCATCTGTTCGAGCGCGATTGCTCGCTGCAGCGCCGCCACCAGAAGGTGATCGAGGAGGCGACGGCGCCGGGCATGAGCGAGGCCATGCGGGCAGAGATGGGGGCGGCGGCGGTGAAGGCGGCAAAGGCCGTGGGATACGTCGGCGCCGGCACGGTGGAGTTCATCGCCGATGTTTCGGACGGACTGAGGCCCGACCGTTTCTGGTTCATGGAGATGAACACGCGGCTGCAGGTGGAGCATCCTGTCACCGAAATGATCACCGGGCTCGATCTCGTCGAATGGCAGCTGCGCGTCGCGGCGGGCGAGGCGCTGCCCCGCGGCCAGG
This sequence comes from Rhizomicrobium sp., assembly GCA_036266955.1. GTDB lineage: Bacteria > Pseudomonadota > Alphaproteobacteria > Micropepsales > Micropepsaceae > Rhizomicrobium. The sequence continues at coordinate 25,781 of DATAWY010000038.1, read as the reverse complement.
AGGACTTAAGGCCGCGCGGCCACGCGATCGAGGCGCGGCTTTATGCGGAAGATCCGCGCAAGGGATTTCTGCCCTCCATCGGCCGGCTCGAACGTCTTCGCCTGCCGGCGGAGGGCGATGGCGTCCGCGTGGATACCGGCGTCCGGGAAGGCGATAGCGTGACCACCTATTACGATCCGATGATCGCCAAGGTGATCGCGTGGGACGAAACACGCGAGGGGGCCGCCCACAGGCTGGCGAACGCGCTGGCGGGCACCGAAATCGCCGGCGTCCATACGAATGCGGGATTTCTGGTGCGCGCGCTCGGTCACCCCACGTTTCTCGCCGGCGATATCGACACGGGATTTATTCCGCACCACAGCGACGAATTGATAGTTACTCATCCTCCGCCGGAAATCTGTGCGCGCGCGGCCCTGTTCGTCATCGAAGAGCGCCGGGGCGGGTTGGTTCGCGCCGATCCCTGGGATGCGCAGGACGGCTTCCGGCTGGCGGGCGAGGCGCGGGAGACCATCGCGCTCGCCACCGGTACCGATCGGGCCATTGTCGTTGCGGTCCATCATCGCGGCGGCGGGCTGACGCTTGAAATGGACGGGACAACGCTTCATGCGGCCGCGCGTGCCGATGCGATGCGGCTTGCCTCGGGCGATATCGCGGTGATGGAACGGGGCGACAGCTGGACGTTTGCGCTCCATGACCCGCTCGAACAGGCCGATGCCGAAGGCGCCGCTTCCGATCGCATCCTGGCGCCCATGCCCGGCAAGATCGTCCGCCTGCTGGCGACGGCCAACGAACCGGTGAAACGCGGTCAGCCGCTTGTCGTCCTGGAAGCCATGAAGATGGAACACACACTGGCCGCGCCCACGGATTCGAAAGTGGAAAGCATCGAAGTGGCGGCGGGCGACCAGGTCGCCGAGGGAACGGTTCTGCTGCGCTTCGCAAAATCTGCTCCCGGCGCATGACGCTGCATCTGATCAAACTCTGCGTCGGCGTGGATACGCTTGAAGAGCTGGCGCGCTGGCAGGCGGGACGCATCGCCGCCCTGAAGAAGAAGCAGGCGAAGATCGAACTCATCCATGTGACGCGGCACAGGCCGAAACGCGCGCCGGAACTGCTCGACGGCGGTTCGCTCTATTGGGTGATCAAGGGCCAGATCGCGGCGCGGCAGAAATTGCTGGACATTCGCGAAATGCGCAGCAAGGACGGGCCGCCCCGCTGCGGTCTGGTCTACGAGCCCCGCCTCGTTCCCACCTTGCGCCGCGCGCACCGGCCATTCCAGGGCTGGCGGTATCTCGATCCCAAGGACGCGCCGCCCGATGCGCGCGCGCTGAAGGGCGGCAAGGGTCTGCCTGAGGCGCTCTGCGCGGAACTGGCCGAGCTGGGGTTGCTGTAAATCTGCACATGCGTCTCGCGCGCTTCGATCCGCCTTCGCCAAGGCCACGCCCGACAAGAACGATGAACTGATCTGCCGAAGCTTTAGCGTAGGCAGGCAGCTCAGCATGAGGGGAGTGTTACCTGCATCGGTATTCGATGGAGATATTGCTCTCCTCATGCTGAGCCTGTCGAAGCACGCAGGATGACCGTCCGGGCGCGGAGGCTCATGACGCATTTTCCGTCCAGTCCGCAGGCGCGGCGGGCGCTGGCTGCAATCACGTGACGGAAATTGGCAATTGCGCGAGCCGGCGCGGCGTGGCGCCACCAGGCGAATTGCGAGGAATATCACGTCGCCGTATTTTCGGCCGCCGCGCGCACGGCGAGCTACCAGCAGGGTGTCCCGGAATTTCCATGTGAGACAGGGCGAGTGGTTCAGCCAGCCGCCCGGACCCCTCGGCCGTGTCCAGGTTCGTACTTACTTTCGTGACGGCGAAAGTTCGTAGAGCGTGCCGCCGTTCTCGTAACCTTCACCTTCCTCAAGGGTCGTGCCATAAAGGTTTCCGCTTGCGTCTTCGACAAGGGTCGCCTCCGGAAGTTTGCCGTCGGCGCAGCCCTTTACGAGACAAAAGCTGTAGAGGCTTTGAATCGAGCCATTGAACTCGAACACGGTCCCGTCATTCTTTTGCCCACCGGTGTAAGTTGCGCCAAAAAAATTTCCGCTGCCATCAATCATCAGGCTGCCCGGGCCTCTGCCGTTGGTACCATCGAAGTTGTCGAGCACGCTGTACTGCCATTTGCCCGAGTTGAGGGAGAGTTCGAACACAAGGCCGTCGGCATTTGTTCCTCCGCCGGCCGTACCCACCAGGTTTCCAGACAGATCCATAATCACGCCGCCATTAGGGTACGCTCCGTCCGTGCAATTGGCTTGCTGACAAAAGCTGTAGAGCACGGATTGCGAATAGCTGGAACCGTTCGAACTCAACTCGAAGACCACCCCTTTGTCAGATTGGCCGCCCTGCTCCGTAGTGCCATAGATATTTCCGGCGGAGTCCATGTACAACGGTGTGTCCACATCCAATCCGTCGGTGCAATTCCGCTGAGCACAGAATGAATACAGAACCGTGTATGCCGCTTTCCCGCCATCGGAATTCGGCACAATGCTGAAAACCGTTCCTTCGCTAAAGGCGCCCCCTACATCCGTTGTACCGTACAAGGGCGAGACGCCGTCATAGGCTTGGCCGGCCGCGGCCCCCGCGTAGGTCAGCCCGTCCAGCGGACAGGCGCCGTCGCTGCACGTTCCGTGCTGGCAAAAAACATGGAGCAGTCTTTCATGCCAGCGCCGCGTCCCGGGACTCAGTTCGAAAATCACCCCGCCATCCATTTTGTTGTTGCCGCCGAATTCAGTGGTGCCGTAAAGATTTCCAGCGGTGTCGATCACAAGCTTCACGCGACCGGGGGTCCGGCCGCGACATCGGAGTTTGCGGAGTTTGCGGCAGAAATCGTAAAGCACGCTGTACTTGCCGGTACCGGGCGAATATTCGTAGACCACCCCTGAGTCATACCGGCCGCCCGCGTCGGTAACGCCATAAATATTTCCGGACTGATCCATGGCCACGCCATCGGAGGCATACCCGTCTCTGCAATTTTTCTCAGAGCAAAAGACGTAGCGGCTGGCCTCCGTGTAACCGAGCGCCGAGGAATCAAATGCAAGAGCAAAAAGACATCCCAACCCGACGCTGACGCCGATCGACCATATGCCGACAAGCCTCGGTGTTTCGATCATGACATCCTCCTTGGGGCACCCAGCGGAAGCCCACTTTCTTACGGAGCCCGCCTCCAAAAGGTACCCTATCTTTCCCGGCGCTGCAACCTCGGAAGCATTCTGTCCAGGGTCATCGGGTGAGGAAGTGCGCGACAAAGGGGCGGACAGCACAAGCACGACCGTAATCGAATCCGGGGGATGCACCGTCGATCTTGCCACCCGCGGGGCCGGCGGGCTGGACACGGGCTCTATCTACAGTGGTACGACGTACTTCTATTTCCTTATCGGATCGGCTTCGGGAGGCAATTCGGCTTGCATCGCCTCGGCAAGCACCGTTCCCACATTCGTGCATGCCGGGTCCGCCTATCAGACCCCGTCTGGCCTGGTCGGGAGCACGATGGGCACGAATCTTTTGTACAACGTGACTTCCGTGGCTGGGTTGGCGGTGGGCCAGACGATAACGGCCGCGGACATTCCGTCCGGCACGATCATTTCCAATATCGGAACAGTTACGGTGCGACCTGCCGGTGCGGCCACCGTAGCCACAGTAGGAGGTGTTACGACTGTGACTCTTCCGGGTACAGCGAGTACGATCGGTATGGCAGCCGGGATGGCGGTATCGGACTACCTTTCGTACCCGTCGTGCGCCGGCGGCACCCCGGCGGGTTTGCTGAATGCCGGGGGATACACAATCGTACCTGGTTCTATTACGGCGACATCGTTCCAAATTACTCCAGCGTTGACAGCCGGCGCAACGAACGACTGCATCACTGTCTCTGGCGGCAACACAATTGCGCTTTCACAGCCCACCACGGGGACGGGCAATTCCAACGAGGCCGTCACGGTCTACAACGGCCTGTATCGTATGATCGGCGCTCTGTACGCTTATACAAATCCGACTTCGGGCGCGGTCAACGTGATTCCATTTGCGCAGGATAACGACACCTTCTACCTGGCCAGCCCGGCCCTCGACGTCAACGAACCCCGGCGGTCCCTGCACTGGAGCGGTCGTGAACGCAGACAAACTTTGCGCGTTGTCGGTACCTTGCGGGCGGACCGCGGCGACCTGCAACTCGGGCGGGAACACAGGCGCCATAGCGGTGGAAGCTTTTGGTCGCGTGCTCGCCGGTACCTCAAATACGGTACTGATCTCCAGCAGAAACACGTCGCCGGGCACGCCGTCTGGCACGTTTGCCTCTGCGCCGGGTTACAGCACTGGAAATTCCGCCGGCGATACGGCCTATCCGTTCCATCTTTACACCGACACCAGCGGGAGGATTCGGCTTAGAGCGAGCAACGACACCGGCGCAACGGCTTATGCCGACACGGACGGTTGGGTCCTTCAGCGTTGAGGGCGACGAGTGATAGATACGCGGCGAGATAGATACGCGGCGAGATAGATACGCGGCGACAGGATACGCATTAGTCTAAAGTAGCGTTGGACGCTCACCAGGCTTCGGCTTGCGGCCGGGACCGCGACGGGCGATGGACGGGCCGGCCTTCTTTCGAGAGATCGCGCGCGAAGTCCTCCGCGGCGAGCGCGCGGCCGGTGTTGTGCTATTTGCGCAGTATCGGAAAAGCGGTCTGCATCCCGTTCGTCGGGCACGAGGAGCCTTGCCAGATCGCCCGCGCGATCGGCAGCGGCTTGACGCTCGCAAGCCCGTCGTCCGCGCCCGGAAGCTGTGCGCCTACACCCGACCACGGCCACTCCGCGGGCAACGTTCGACAAGCCGCGCAGGGGAGGCGACGGAGGCTCACATGGCGCGCGGCGGTGACCAGGTGCGCCTCGTCCATCGGCACCGACCCGAAGCGCTTTGGACGAGAGATGCCCGGGAAAGCACTGCTCGAACCCTCGCAATTTGATCATACGCGACACACAGAGAGATTTGCGTATCCCGTCGCCGAAATTCGCCGAAATCTGCCGCCTCGCCCTGGATGCATCGGTTGTCGGTTTGGACGCATTCCATTGCAGTTGACATGTCAACCAATCTGGTTATATCATTCCCTCTTCATATTTGAAGGAGGATGAAGAATGACAGCCAGAATTTCCGCCGCGCAGGCCGGAATTGTTTCGACAGGGCGCCGGGAGGCCGCGGATCAGCCCGTTCCGGGCCGCAGGCGGCGCCGGACGCTGAAGCAGCATTTCTGCGACGGGCTGGCGGCGGCGGTGAGGGCCGAACCTTATCCGTTCGCCACCAGCAAGCCCCGAACCATGATGGGGCAGATGGTGCGGGAGCTTGTGCTCGATGCGGCGCGGGCGAAATGCGACGCGATCAGGCTGGTGTTCGCCTATCTCGACGAGGCGGAGCGGACCGAAATGGATACGGACGGCGAGGGTGACGATTCTCAGGGAATTTCCGCGCCCGAGACGCAATGGGACTGGAGCGAAGAGGGCGTGTGGGACACTTCGCGGCGCGAGGAAGTGGATGTGGAGCGGGAAAAGCGGATGGCCCGCGAAAAGGTGGCCTGTGAGGCGGAGGAGACCGATCTCAGGGAAAATCCGTCCTCCGATGCGGAGACCAAGGCACTGAAGGAGCAAATGCTCCAGCGGTTCCTGCGCGTGGCGGAGGCCGATCGCGAGAACGAGGCGCGCAAGGCGCGGCTCGCGGCGGGGCAGAATGCCGGAGGTGCGGTGGCGGAGGTGCCGATCTCAGGGAATTCGCAAGCCCCCGCCACGCCGCAGCCCGAACGTACCATCCGTGTCGGCGGTCGTTTGCTGGAGGGGTGAACGATCGGCCTGGACTGCCGCCTTGCGTGCTTCGACGGGCTCAGCATGAGGGAAGTTTTACCTGCATCGGCGTCAACGGAGATAAATATCTCCTCATGCTGAGCCTGTCGAAGCACGCAGGATGACCGTCCGGGTGAAGGTCAAAACGGGATTGCCGGGTGGCGCCGCCACGCTTACGGAATCAGTTCGAACACGCCGCCGTAATCATCGGTGCCGCCGTTCACCGAGGTATCGAAGAACCGGCCGTCCGGCATCGCAAGCAAAGGCGCAACCGGCTGGCCGGCGTTTGGGTAGCTGAATGCGTAAAGCACGGACTCTCTCCAGGAATGTCCGTAGGGGGCGAGCTTGTAGGCAACGCCTTCATGTCCACTTCCGTCCTGAAAGGTCGTGCCAAGAAGATCGCCTTGGCCGTCCATGATCACGGCCGCAAACGGATTTCCGCCGTCGGCTCCGCCGCCGAAGCCGTAGAGCACACTTTCTTTCCAGCCGGCCTTTCCGGGCTTCAGCCGGAATACCGTGCCGCAGCCCGCGGGTTCGTCCAAAACATTGCAGCTTCCGGCGCCGCCATAAGACGTCGTGCTGTACAGATTTCCATCGCTGTCGAAGACCAGGCTCCCCTGCGGATAGGCACCGTCCGAGCCGGAAAATGTATGCAGCACGCTTTCGCTCCATCCCTTCTTGCCCGCGGAAACCTCGAACACGACGCCGCAACCATAGTTGCCGGGGCAGGCGGTGTTGCCACCATAGACGGTTGTTCCATAAAGATTGCCCGCCGCGTCAAAGATCAGATTCGCCTCCGAAACCCCGCCGTCGCTGCCTCCGGTGAACGCGTAGACGTCCTGTTCCTGCCAGCCGCTCTGCGACGGTGAAAGCTCGAACACCGTGCCGCCGCAGCCGGGATCGCTGCAGCCCCAGTAGGTGGGCGGCTGGACACCGACTGCCGTCCGGCTGAAGTGCGGGCCGCCGTCGACACCTGCTGCATAGGTTGTCCCATAGAGGTTTCCGGCCTTGTCGAACACCAGACCCCCGACAGGCATGACTCCTTTCACCTGGCCGGGCACGAAACCGAACAGCACACTTTCCTGCCACGTTCCCTTGGACGGTGTGAGCTCGAACACCACTCCACAGCCGTACCATTGCGTGCCGTTCCAGAGGCACTCTCCCTGGCCACCGCTTATGGTCGTTCCATAGAGATTGCCTGCCGCATCGAAGATCAGGCTGTCCAACGGGCCGCCGCCGTCCGTCCCGCCGGTGAAGTTGTAGAGCACCGTTTCCTTCCAACCTCCCTTGGCGCGCGACAGTTCGAAGACATTCCCGAAACCGTACTTGCCTCCGCCGAGGTATGTGGTTCCGTACAGATTCCCGTTCGCATCGGCGACAAGGGCGCCCTGGGGCGAAGCTCCGTCCGTCCCGTCGAAGATGAACAGGTTTTTTTCGCGCTCGGCGGCACCATGCGCTGCGCCCGCAACGCACGCGCCGGCCAGCAGCGCACAAAGGGCCGTTCCGATGTATCGCGGCTTGCGAGAAAGCGTCGTCATGATTGTCTCCACCTCGATGTCTCCGGGGATCATATCGACCGACATTCTCCGTATGAGCCCGGGTTGGAGTGGACAATGGCGCGTTTCTGAAGCTGCGGGAAGCCAAAAAGGCCGTTTCCGTCGCCGCCAGTGCAGCTGTCGAGACAAGACCATGCCCCAGGAACTGATTGGGCTCGGAACGGCCACCTCCGTGGCGAAACCGAAACCGTCCCCCAAAGCTGATGCGCGCGCGCTCAAACGCGGAACAGGTCTGCCCGAAGCGCTCTGCGCGAAACTGGCCGCGCTGGGGTTGCTGTAGATCTGCACATGCTTCACGCATGCTTCGACAGGCTCAGCATGAGGGGAGTGTTACCTGCATCGGAATTCGATGGAGATGAATATCTCCTCATGCTGAGCCTGTCGAAGCACGCAGGATGACCGTCCAGGTGGCGGTTTGGATATGTTCTATTCTGGTTGACAATAGAACCATATCGGTCATATCATTCCCTCTTCGCTTTTCGAGGAGGATGAAGAATGACAGCCAGAGTCACTGCCGCGCAGGCCGGGATTGATTCGACGGGTGGCCGGAAATCCCCCGTTCCGGGCAATAGGCGGCGCAGGACGCTGAAGCAGCATTTCTGCGACGGGCTGGCGGCGGCGGTGAGGGCCGAACCTTATCCGTTCGCCACCAGCAAGCCCCGAACCATGATGGGGCAGATGGTGCGGGAGCTGGTACTCGATGCGGCGCGGGCGAAATGCGACGCGATCAAGCTCGTGTTCGCCTATCTTGACGAGGCGGAGCGGACCGAAATGGATACGGACGGCGAGGGTGACGATTCTCAGGGAATTTCCGCGCCCGAGACGCAATGGGACTGGAGCGAAGAGGGCGTGTGGGACACTTCGCGGCGCGAGGAAGTCGATGTGGAGCGGGAAAAGCGGATGGCCCGCGAAAAGGCGGCCTGTGAGGCGGCGGCGGCCAATCTCAGGGAAAATCCAACCTGCGATGCGGAAACCAGGGCGCTGAAGGAGGCCATGATCCAGCGCTGCCTGCGCGCGGCGGAGGCCGATCGCGAGAACGAGGCGCGCAAGGCGCGGCTCGCGGCGGCGCAGAATTCCGGGGGTGCGGTGGCGGAGGTGCCGATCTCAGGGAATTCGGAAGCCCCCGCCACGCCGCAGCCCGAACGTACCATGCGTGTCGGGGGGCGTTTGCTGGAGGGTTGACGGCAAGAGAGGGTTCAACCTGGAGCGACCGCTCGCGCCATTCGCAGGAATTTTCACAATGAGACAGTGAGACAACGAGATGCGCGGCGCGCGGTATTCTTTCTCATCGTCTCACCGCCTCATTGTGAATCCTTCCTTGGCGCGGAAGTCGGATCGAGGCACGCCCATTGGTGTCCGGGCCGCCTAAACGGGCACGTTGTCGATAAGGCGGACGGCGCCGATCGTCGCCGCGGCGAGGACGCGCATTTGGGGGACGGTGGTTTCGATCTTCGCGAGTGTGGTTGCATTGCGCAGAGCGACGTAATCGATCGAGTCGAATCCCGCAGCGCGGAGTGCGTTTCGGCCGCGCGTCTCAGCCTCCGCGATCGAGATTCCGGCGCGGACGTTTGTTGCTGTCTCGGTCAGAACGCGGTTGAGCCGACCCGCGATCTGGCGTTGCCGCGCGTCCAGATAGGCGTTGCGCGACGACAGGGCGAGGCCGTCGGCTTCGCGCAGGATCGGCGCGCCGAGGATATCGACGGCGAGCCCGAGGTCGCGCACGAGCCGGCGGATCACCAGCAGCTGCTGGTAGTCCTTTTCGCCGAACACCGCGGCGTGGGGATTCGCTGCGATCAGCAGTTTGGCGACGATGGTGGACACGCCGGAAAAGAAATGCGGACGGAAATCCGCCTCGAGCCCCAGCGCCGGCCCCGCCATCTCGAGTCGGGTCGCGAAGCCTTCCGGATAGAGTTCGCTGATGGCAGGCGCGAACACGAGTTCGGTCAGGTCCTGCTCGGCCAGCCGGGCAAGATCGCGCTCGAGGTCGCGCGGATAGCGGTCGAAATCCTCATGCGGCGCGAACTGGGCCGGGTTGACGAAGACGCTGACGATGATTTTTAGGGCGTGGCGCCGCGCCTGCGCGACAAGGGACAGATGCCCGTCGTGCAGGGCGCCCATGGTGGGCACAAGACCCACGCCCGATCCCTCCTGCCGCCATTTCGCCACCAGGGCGCGCAGGGCCGGGACGGTGGTGACGACATCGGGTGTTTTCATGCTAGGGACATCATCCGCCGGGTGCCCCGGCAATCCGTCGATGCACGAACCATATATCCGGCCATGAATCCCGATCCCCTGCGCAAAGCGATCTCCAACGCCTGGCTGGCCGACGAGGAGAAGCTGTCGGACGAGCTGATTGCAAGAGCCCGCCTGTCGCCCGGCGAACGCGCGGCCACCGAAGTTCTCGCCGCCGATCTCGTCCGGCGCATCCGCCAGGCGCGCGACAAACGCAGCGCCGTGGATGCCTTTACCCAGGAATACGCGCTGTCGAGCGAGGAGGGGGTGGTGCTGATGTGCCTCGCCGAATCGCTGCTGCGCGTTCCCGATGCCGCGACGGCCGACCGGCTCATCCGCGACAAGATCCGCACCGGCGACTGGGACAGCCATCTCAACCGCTCCCATTCACTGTTCGTCAACGCCTCCACCTGGGCGCTGATGCTGAGCGGGCGCGTGGTCACGCTCGACGGGGCGGCAAAATGGGATTTCGCGGGAATCTGGAAACGCCTGGTCACGCGTTCGGGCGAGCCGGTCATCCGCCAGGCCGTGACCTTCGCCATGCGCATCCTGGGCCGTCAGTTCGTCCTTGGCAGGACCATCGGCGAAGCCCTGCGCAACGCGCGGCCGCGGATGGAAGAGGGCTACCGCTTCTCCTTCGACATGCTGGGCGAAGCCGCCTACACCAGTCATGACGCAGCGCGGTACTATGAGTCCTACCGCCATGCGCTCGCGGCGATCGCGGCCGCGCAGCCGGACCGGCGCGCGAGCGTATTCGAGCGGCCCAGCATTTCGGTGAAACTGTCGGCGCTGCATCCCCGCTACGAGTGGATCAAACATGCCCGCATCATGACGGAGCTTGTGCCAAGGCTGGTGACATTGGCCGCGCAGGCGCGCGAGGCAAATCTCGCTTTCACCATCGATGCCGAGGAGTCGGAGCGTCTCGATCTCATGCTCGATGTGTTCGAGGCGATGGGCGACGCCGAGCCCTTGCGCGGCTGGCCCGGTCTCGGGCTTGCCGTTCAGGGCTATCAGAAGCGCGCGCTGCCCGTGATCGCCTGGCTCGGTGCGCTGGCGAAACGCCAGGACCGCCGCATTCCGGTGCGCCTGGTCAAGGGCGCCTATTGGGATACGGAGATCAAGCGGACCCAGGAACAGGGTCTGCCCGACTACCCCGTGTTCACGCGCAAGGCGGCGACCGACACGTCCTATCTTGCCAGCGTGCGCGCGCTGTTCGGCCTGCGCGACACGCTTTACCCGCAATTCGCGACCCACAACGCCCACACGCTCGCCGCCATCATGGTGTGTGCCGGGGACAACCCCGATTTCGAATATCAGCGCCTGCACGGGATGGGCGAAGCGCTTTACGAGCTTTACCGCGAGGCCACGCCGGCGGGTCGCATCGGGCCCGGAACGCGCATCTACGCGCCGGTGGGCACGCATGAAGATCTGCTCGCCTACCTGGTGCGGCGCCTGCTCGAGAATGGCGCCAACACGTCCTTCGTGAACCGGCTTGCCGACGAAGACGCGCCCGTTTCCGAGATCGTGGCGGACCCCGTGGAGCAACTCGCGCGCGCCAGACCGCGGCGCAGCGCACGGATACCAAAGCCGCCCGATCTTCTGCCCGACCGGAAGAATTCCGCGGGCTTCCTGTGGAGCGATCCGGAAGTCAGCGGCCCCGTCATCGCGGGAATGCACAAGGCGCTGGAGAGTCCGCAGCGAGCTGCGGCGCTCATCGGCGGCAAGGCATGCAGCGGAACCGCGCGCGAAATACGCGATCCGGCCGACCGCCGGCGGATCGTGGGCGAAGTTGTCGAGGCTACGGAATTACAGGCGCAGCAAGCGCTTGCTCTTGGCGCCCGCGCGCAGGAGGCGTGGGACCGGCGCGGCGGGAATGCGCGCGCCGAGATTCTCGAACGCGCGGCCGATCTCTTCGAAGCCGAGAGCGCCCAGCTGATGGCGCTGGCGGTACGCGAGGGCGGCAAGACGCTGCCCAATGCTCTGGGCGAAGTGCGCGAAACGGCGGACTATCTGCGCTACTACGCCTCGCGTGCCCGGGCGCTGTTCGAAGCCCCGATAAAGCTTCCCGGTCCCACGGGCGAAGAGAACGAGCTGAGCCTGCACGGGCGGGGCGTCTTCGCCTGCATCTCCCCGTGGAATTTTCCGCTTGCCATATTCACCGGCCAGGTTGCGGGGGCGCTTGCCGCGGGCAACGCCGTGCTGGCCAAGCCGGCCGAACCCACGCCGCTGATCGCCGCGGCCGCCGTGCGGCTGTTGCACCGGGCGGGCGTGCCCGAAGACGTGCTGCATTTCATCCCGGGCCGGGGCTCCAGGCTCGGTGCCGCGTTGTTCCCCGACAACCGGCTCGCAGGCGTCGCACTCACCGGATCGACGGAGGCTGCCTGGGCGATCAACCGGGCACTGGCGGCGCGGGAAGGACCCCTGGCCCAGATGGTCGCCGAGACCGGCGGCATGAACGCCATGATCGTGGATTCCACCGCCCTGCCGGAACAGGTAACGCGCGATGTTATTACCTCGGCCTTCGACAGCGCAGGCCAGCGCTGCAGCGCGTTGCGGGTGCTGTTTCTGCAGGAGGACGTGGCCGACCGCATGCTCGATCTCATTCTGGGGGCAATGGACGAATTGACGCTCGGCGATCCGTTCGTTCTGGAGACCGATGTCGGGCCGGTCATCGACGAGGCGGCGCGCGAGCCGCTCCAAACCCATGCCGCCCGCATGACCCGCGAGGCCAAGCTTCTGCGCAAACTCGCGCTGGGGCCGGAGCAAGCGCACGGCACGTTCTTTGCCCCCCATGTGTTCGAGATCGGATCGATCGGCGTTCTCAAACGCGAGGTCTTCGGACCCATCCTTCACGTGGTCCGCTATGCCGCCGACCGGCTCGGCGAAGTCTGCGCGGCGATCAATGCCACGGGCTATGGTCTCACGCTCGGTGTGCACAGCCGGATCGAGGGGACTGCCGATTTCGTCCGCGCACATGCCCACGCCGGCAATACCTATGTGAACCGCAACCAGATCGGCGCAGTGGTGGGTGTCCAGCCGTTTGGCGGCGAGGGTTTGTCCGGCACCGGACCGAAGGCGGGCGGGCCGCACTATCTGCTGCGGTTTGCGCTGGAGCGAACCTACACGGTGAATACGACCGCATCGGGCGGCAATGCGGCGCTGCTTAGCTCCGATCCAGGAATTTGACCGCCGGGCTATCCTCTGTAAGTTGATTCGCGGAACTGTCTGGGAGACCGTCACCCGCTGGTATCCCGGTTTTTGTCAGAACGGACGCGTCCGATAGGCTGTGCATGACGTCGCCGCGTGCCCACATCATCGTGTTTGGCAATGAGAAGGGCGGGACAGGCAAAACAACGGTTGCCATGCATGTAGCCGTCGCACTTGCACGCATGGACAGGCGTGTGGCCGCGATCGATCTCGACATGCGCCAACAAAGCTTTTCACGGCAGCTCGAAAACCGGTCCAAATGGCGCGCGCGGGGTTCCGGCAATCTCGTACTTCCCGAGAGTCTCTTGATGCTCCGTCCGCGTGCGGCGTCGCTCGATGAAGCTGCGCGGGAAGAGGCAGAGTCGCTGGCCCGGCTTCTTGCAAATGCCGGCGGAGCGTTCGACTTCATCGTGATTGATACGCCGGGCGCCGCCACGCAGCTGTCGCGGCTCGCGCACGCCGCCGCGGACACGCTCGTCACTCCGCTGAACGACAGTTTTGTCGATTTCGACCTGCTGGCCCATGTCGATTCCGACACCTTCGCGGTTCAGAAGCCGAGCGTGTACAGCGATTTCGTCTGGGAATGCAGGAAACAGCGTCTGCTCGCGCGCAAGCCCGCGCTGGACTGGCTTGTCATGCGCAACCGGATCGCGGCGACGGAAGCCCGTAACAAACGCCGGGTCACGGCCGCGCTCGATGCCCTGGCAAAGCGGATCGGATTTCGGGTGGCGCCGGGTTTCGGAGAACGCGTCATCTACCGGGAGCTGTTTCCGGCGGGCCTCACCATGCTGGATCTGCCGCAGCCCGGGCTGGGCATCTCGCTCAGCATGTCGCATCTGGCCGCGCGGCAGGAGATCCGCGCACTGGTTGCGGCGCTCATGCTTCCCGGTGCCGGCGCTGCTCAGCAGGCTCAGGCGTCCGGATAGCCGAATCGCTCGACCCAGGACCGCAGGACCGGAAATACGGGGCCTAACGGCTTGCGATAGCGCCGCCACTGACCGATCCCGCCTGAGTAAAGGCCACGACGGACCTGTGCCGCACTCTGGCTTCGCCGGGAGATCACCCCGGAAGCGGCAACAAATTCGCGCATCGACTCGCTCCAGTCGATTCCGGTGAAATCGCAAACGCCGCGCACGCACTCCTCGAATCTGTCGATGATGGTTTCGTAGTGGTGCTCGTGCAGCCGAAGGGTCAGTCTTGGGCGGCAAAGCGCGACCAGCTCCATCGTAGCGGCATAGAATCGCGCGCAATCGTCCAGCCGCAGAAATTCGAACGTGAGCGGATTGGGCTCAAATCTGTGACGGAAGCAGCTGAACACGACGTCGCGGGGATCCCTGACGGCCAGCACGATGCGCGCCTCCGGAAACAGCCTTGCGATCAAAGGCAGGCGAAGCGAATTGAAGGGCTGCTTGTTGACGAAGACCTTGTTTCTTGTGGCGAAGCCCGCGTTTTCAATGGCGCTCCAGTAATAATTGCGCCACCGCGCCAGTTCGCGTTCGTCGAGCACGGCCAGCCGGTCCAGGCCCTCGTCGTTGAAAAGAAATTGGCGGGCCGGCTCTGCCAGGAACTCGCGCTCATCCGAAGCGCATACGTCAGGGCTGCTCGCCAGGATGGTTTCCAGGAGCGTCGTTCCGCTGCGCATGAAGCCGAGCAGAAAGACGTGACCGCGCGCCGGGACCGGATCGCTCGATGAAGCTGGCGGCGTCCAGGCGCCACACGTCCTGAAGTAATCCGCGCGCCGGAGCACTGCATCTATCATCCGGCTTCCCCGGACGGACGGCAACTCGCGCTGTCTTCGCCGTTCGCCGACCGCGGCATAGGCTGCGAAGGCGCGCGCAATCTCGTCGCGGCGATCGAGCGCGTCCGCGGCATCGGCGACCGCGACGTCGAGCCATGTGTCGTTGGGCGACGCCTCAGCCAGCGCCAGATCGAGTTTTTGATCCGCTGCAGTGAAATCGCCTTCCAGAATATCGGTCACCGCGAGCGCAGCCCGGGCGAGAGCGGCGCGCGGCTTCAACGCGAGCGCCGGCGCGGCGTAGGCTCTGGCGCTTGTCGCATCGCCGGACCTTGCCGCGATCAGCGCCAGACTCGCCAAAGCGTCGGCGTTATCGGGCTCAAGCTCGATCGTGCGCTCGTGCGCCAGGCGCATGGCGTCCGTCTCGCCGAGGATACCGAGAGCAACGCCGCGTTCGTAATGTGCTTGTGCGAGCTGCGGCTGAATGGCGATTGCGGCATCCAGCCTTGCAACGGCTTCCTCGGGCCGCCGCAATCTGATCAGCATATGGCCGATCGTGACGAGCACCCTGGTGTCGCCGGGCACATGGGAATCAAGCATCTCGAGGTCTCTCAAAGCCTCCTGATGGCGGCCCGATTTCGCCAGCCATCGCCAGCGCACATCGAAGAATGCCGGGTGCCGCAGGCCCGACTCCAGCGCTGCGCTGGCGAGCTCGTAGGCCCGGAATTCGTCCCCGCAGCGGACGGCATCACCAATCTGTGTGAGAAACGAGCCCGTGCCGTGCCCTGGGCTTTGCGGCGTGCTCATCCCGGCTGCAACCGTCTGCACCGCATCGCGGCGGTCCAGGAAAACAGAAGTTCAATCGGGAGCATAACCGAAATGCTCGATCCACGGGTGAAGGATGGGAAGAACCGGCGCCAGCTGCTCCGCGTAACGGCGCCACCGGCCCGCTGCACCGGTGTAAAGTCCCATTCTGATCTGCCTCCTGCTTTGCGCCCGGGGTTCCAGCGTTCCATCGGCGGCGCCGCCGAAATCGCGCATGCCGTCGTTCCAGCCAATGCCCACGAAGTCGCAGATCGCACGCACGGTCGCGTCGAAATCGCCGACCAGATCCTCGTAGCGCACCGCGCGAAGCTGCAGCGGCAGCTTGTCCCGCGAGTGTTTCGCGAGTTCCATCACCTGCGAATAATAACGGGCGCAGTCGTCCAGGGTCAGAAATTCGAACGTGTCGGAATTCATGACGAAGCTGCGGCGGAAACAGCTCAGCACCACGTCGCGCGGATCCCGCACGGCGAAGAGCACCCCGGCGTCGGGAAACAATCTGGCGATCAGCGCCAGGCGCCGGGAATTGAAGGGCCATTTGTCCACGAACACCCTGCCAGCCGTCGGCCCGCAGCAACTCCGCACCTTTTCCCAATACGAGTCGCGCAGAGGACCGATCTCATCCGGCCCGAGGACCGAGAGCCTTTCGATACCTGCTGCGCTGCTCAACAACGCTTTTGCCTGGTCGGAAAAACAATCGCGCTCGTCAAGGGCAACCACTTGCGGGTGGCGCGCCAGAATGGCCTCGATCAGCGTCGTGCCGGACCGCGCAAATCCCAGCACGAACACGTGGCCGGATGTTTCAGCCTCGGTCCGTGGCGAACCGACGGAGCGCTCCCAATGGCGGCTCCGCTCGAACCAGGAAAGCAATCCGCAGACCTCGCGTGACGAACGGGTGTGCGCAAACCGGCGGCCGTGAATTTCGCGCCGCTTGCGATTGACCGCGCTGTAAAGCGTGAATGCGAAAGTCGGCCTGCCGACAAGGTCGAAACCGTCGGCCAGCTCACGGAGTACTTCATTGGCGCGCGGGTCCTCCCCGAAGCGTGCCTGTTGCAGAACTGTTCGTGTCCGTTCCCCGGCCCCATCGAGATCTCCCCGCCGGAACTCGCTCGCGGCCAGGGCAATCTGGGCCGTGGGTTGGGAGCCATCCAGAGCGAGTGCAAGACCTGCGAACTGGGCGACCTTTTCCGGGTTCCCTTCGCTTGCCGCGATCAGAGCCAGGCTCGCCAACGCGCCGGCGTGGTCCGGCTTGAGCTCCAGTGCACGCCTGTGCGCTGCCTGGGCCGCCTGCCGCTGACCATTCATCTGGAGCGCCACCCCGCGCCGGTAATGGGTCTGAACGAGGCGGGGAGCGCCTGCAAGGGCGGAGTCATAGGCCGCGCCGGCGGATTTCCATTCGCCCAGTTTCATCAGGCATTCGGCGACCGCATTCCACAAAACGGGATTTCGCGGGGCAAGTTCAAGCGCTGCCTCAAAGTCGCGGAGAGCGGTGTCGTAAAGACCCAAATGCCAGAAGCAGGTGCCGCGCGCGCTGAACAGGGCGGGGTGCCGCACGCCGCTATCAATGCCCGACGTCGCCAGTTCAAGAACGCGAGAGCTATTTCCCCCTTCGGCCGCCTGTATGATCGCCTCGATGGTTGCGGCGCTGGGGCGGGCGGCAATTGGCAGAGGAGACGCCCTGCTCAGTCAGTCGTGTCGGATGACAGCGCGCCCACCGCAAAGCCGCGGCGCCTAACGCGAAGCAAGAGCCGCGAAACAGGTCTGGCCACGCTCGGTGAGCACCTGGCAGACCTGTCGCGCGGCGTGCTCGGCGAACGGTCCGAAACGGGCGCGGTAGAGCACATGGCCTTCACTGGATTCAAATGGTGCAACGATGCGCGCCGCCTGACCCAGAATATCCACCGAGCGTGCGGCGTAGCTCGCCAGCTCCGCCTGAGCGGTGGCCGCATCGTCGAACGCACCAATCTGGATCGTCCAGTCGTTGCGGCCAATCATGGCGGCAAGGGATGGCGCAAGAGAGGATTGCCCGGCTTGGGCAGCCGTCGCGTCGCGGGGTTTCGGGATTACGATTTCGCCGGCTCGCAGCGCCGCGAAGGTCAGCCCCGGTTTGGGATGGGGAACCGGTACACTGCCCCGGATCACGACCGGAAAAGATGCCATTGCGGAGGCCGGACTTTGCGGGACGACACGACGTATTGTCGGCGAAGTCGGCGGCGCAAGAGAAGCCAGCACGAGTGATCTCGCTGCCGGCCGGCGTGGGGGGACTACGCCGGCGGGAGCTGTCTGTGACACGACCGGAGCGGTGTCAAAGGCAGGGTCCGGGCGCGACTCGGCAATGTCCTCGTCCTCGCTCGTTGCATCGCTGGCCGACTGGCGGAGCGGCGCGGCTGCCGTCGGCTGCTGCTGTGGCGGGGAACCCCTGCCGCTGCTTCCGAACTGGAAGCCCGCGATCACGGGCTTGGCTGCTTGGTTCTCGGCAATCGACTGCCACGGCACATTTTCGCGCGCGACGAGTTGCGGATTCCTGCGGATGGCCGCAAACGTGTCGTCGAGCAGGTTGACCATTTCCGCATCGCGCCGGCGCGCCGTGGCCCCTCCCATCACGACGCCGATGATGTGGACGCCGTTGCGCACGACCGAGGACACGAGATTAAAGCCCGACGCGCCTGTATAGCCGGTCTTCATTCCATCGGCGCCCTCATATCTGCCGATGAGATTGTCGTGCGTGAAATAGGTGGCGCCCCGATAGCTGAAGGAGTAGGTCGAGAAATAGTGAAAGTACTGCGGAAAATCATAGGCAAGATGCCGGGCCAAAAGGGCAAGATCACTCGCGGTGGTAATCTGGAGGGGGTCCGGCAGCCCGGACGCATTGTGGTAAAAGGTATGCGTCATGCCCAACGCCCGGGCTTTTGCGGTCATCATTTCCGCAAAATGACCTTCTGACCCTCCGATCGCCTCTGCGATCGTCACCGCCACGTCGTTGGCGGAAAGCACCACAATAGCCTTGATGGCTGTCTCCACCGGGATCGCCGAGCCGGTGCGCAGATACAATTTGGTGCGGGCCTGAACAGCAGCGTGTGCCGAGACGGGCAGGGGTGTCGCGAGCGTCATCTGGCCGCTCTTCAGCTGTTCGAACAGCAGATAAAGCGTCATCATCTTGGTCAGCGACGCAGGGTGACGAAGCGCGTCGGCATTGCGCGCGTAGAGAGCCTTGCCGGTCTCTCCGTCCACGATGAGCGCGGCGTCTTTCCCCGGATCCGTGAGCGGAACGAACTGCCGGGTCGGCTGCCAATGGCGTGTCGGCTGCCAATGGTGCCTGCGGATTGACGCATCTGCGGAGCCGCAGATCAGGCTTGCGGCCAAGCCTATTATCCCCAAGACAGCCAGGCAAACAGCCAACCTCCAGAACGCGTTGCTGCTGGCACGCGGCCGTCCCGACATTTTTTCTCCAACTGTGGAACGAATCTTCCAGCCTCCATAAGAGCAAATCGGCGGCCCGACTGCAACATAAATCAGGAATCTCCCTTGAGGCGCGGGCATTTAGGAAAAACTAACCTTCGGGGCACCCGTTTCAGTCCAATTCCCGGAGGGGAGAAAACCCGGCCTTGACACCGGGCGTGTTGCACTGCATATAAGCCATGCTGCAATGCAGCATAAATGCTGGTTGGCTCAAGCGCATCAGGCGAGGAGGTTATTCAATGGTAAACAGCAAGATGAAGGCAGGCGAGAAGATGGAGAATGCCGAGACTGTCGAGACGGTCATGAAGAACGGCTCGGAAGCGTTCAAGACGGGTTTCGAGAAGATGGTCAAGAGCTATGACCGGTTCTTCGGGTATGGCCGCGACACGATGGAAGCTTACGTCAAGGCGGCCAATGCGGCCGGCAGGGGCGTTGAGACGATCCACGGCGAAATCTACGCCTATTCCAAGCAGTCGGTTGAAGATTCGATTTCGGCTGCCAAGGCGGTGTTCGGCAGCAAGTCGATCCACGAAGCGCTCGAACTGCAGACCGACTTCGTCAAGTCGGCGTTCGATGCCTATGTCGGCGAGGTCACCAAGCTGAGCGAGATCGCTTTTTCGACGGCGAAGGACACGATGGGCCCGCTGCAGGGCCGGATGCAGGCGTGGGCTGAAGCAGTCGAGAGCACGCGCGCTGCGTGAGACGAGCACGCACACGTTCCGCTGCCCCCCACGGAACGTGTCATAAAAGGCCCGGACCTCTGCGGTCCGGGCCTTTTTCATTTGCGGGTTTCCAAACGGCTCTTCGCCACCAGGCAGGAAGCTCTTCCGAAAGGGCGCGAGATGCGCGATCATCGGCGCTGAAGCCGGTTGAACGACGATTTCCGATACCGATATGAGCGACAGGAACGAGGGCGGCAATTCCGGACAGAACCGTACGACCACCGGCGTAGCCACCAAAACCCGGCCCAAGACGAAGCGCCCCAGCCTTTACAAGGTGCTGTTGCTCAACGACGATTACACCCCGATGGAGTTCGTCGTTCACATTCTCGAGCGGTTCTTCAACAAGGCGCGGGACGAAGCGGTTCAGATCATGTTGCATGTGCATCGACACGGAGTGGGCATTTGCGGCGTTTTCACCTTCGAGGTCGCTGAGACGAAAGTTGCGCAGGTGATTGAATTCTCGCGCCGCCACCAGCACCCGCTGCAATGCACCATGGAGAAGGAGTAGCGGCTCGATGCCTTCATTGTCGCGCAGCCTCGAACAGGTCCTGCATCGCGCCATCAAGCTTGCGAGCGACCGTCGCCACGAATATGCCACGCTGGAGCATCTCTTGCTGGCGCTTTTGGACGATTCCGACGCGGCGCAGGTGATGAAAGCCTGCAATGTGGATCTGGACGCATTGCGCCGATCGCTGCTCAAATACATCGATCACGAGTTGCTGACCCTCGTCATCGAGAACGGCGAGGACGCCAAGCCCACCACGGGATTTCAGCGCGTGGTCCAACGCGCCGTCCTTCACGTCCAGAACTCGGGCCGGGACGAGGTCACGGGCGCAAATGTGCTGGTGGCCCTGTTTACGGAACGCGAGAGCCACGCCGTCTATTTCCTGCAGGAGCAGAACATGACCCGGCTCGATGCGGTGAGCTACATCAGCCACGGCATCGCCAAGCGTCCGGGTATGAGCCAGCAGAAGACGGTGCGGGGTGCCGAGGACGATGAGGACGGCGAAAAACCGTCAAAGCAGGGCAGCGATGCCCTGGAGGCGTATTGCGTCAATCTTAACGAGAAGGCGAAGGCCGGCCGCATCGATCCGCTGATCGGGCGTGAGCCCGAGCTTGAGCGCACGATACAAATTCTGTGCCGCCGGCAGAAGAACAACCCGCTTTTCGTGGGCGATCCTGGCGTCGGCAAGACGGCCATCGCCGAGGGGTTGGCCCGCAAGATCGTCAAGCATGACGTGCCCGAAGTCCTGGAGGCGAGCACGATCTACGCGCTCGACATGGGTGCGCTCATCGCCGGTACGCGCTATCGCGGAGATTTCGAGGAGCGCCTGAAGTCGGTGGTGAAGGAACTCGAAGCGATCGTCGGGGGCATTCTCTTCATCGACGAGATTCACACCGTGATTGGCGCGGGAGCGACCAGCGGAGGGGCGATGGATGCCTCGAACCTTCTCAAGCCTGCGTTGCAGGCGGGGACGCTGCGCTGCATCGGTTCCACGACCTACAAGGAATACAGGCAATATTTCGAGAAAGACCGCGCGCTGGTCCGCAGGTTTCAGAAAATCGATGTGGCGGAGCCTACCGTCCCCGACGCAATCAAGATTTTGAAGGGCCTCAAGCCCTACTTCGAGGAGTATCACAAGGTCCGCTACACTTCGGAAGCGGTCAAGGCGGCTGTCGAGCTGGCGGCAAAATACATCAACGACCGGAAGTTGCCGGACAAGGCGATAGACGTGATCGACGAGGTGGGCGCGTCGCAGATGTTGTTGCCGGAAAACCGGCGCAAGAAGGTGATCGGCGTCAAGGAAGTCGAGGAAGTCGTAGCCAAGATGGCGCGGATTCCCCCCAAATCGGTTTCAAAGACCGATACGGAGGCCTTGCGCAATCTGGAGTCGGATCTGAAGCGCGTCGTCTACGGTCAGGACGCGGCGATTCACGCGCTGGCGTCGGCAATCAAGCTGGCGCGGGCAGGGCTGCGTCAGCCGGACAAGCCGATCGGCTGCTACCTGTTTTCCGGCCCCACGGGTGTCGGCAAGACCGAGGTCGCCCGCCAGCTTGCGAGTATCCTGGGCGTCGAGCTGCTGCGCTTCGACATGTCGGAATATATGGAGCGGCACACGGTGTCGCGCCTGATCGGCGCACCGCCCGGATATGTCGGGTTCGATCAGGGCGGTCTTCTGACCGACGGCATCGATCAGCATCCCCATTGCGTGCTGCTGCTCGACGAAATCGAGAAGGCGCATCCGGACCTGTTCAATATCCTTCTGCAAGTGATGGATCACGGCAAGCTGACCGATCACAACGGAAAGAAGATCGACTTCCGCAACGTGGTTCTCGTGATGACGACGAACGCGGGTGCTGCCGATGCGGCGCGCGAAGCGATCGGATTCGGGCGCACCCGGCGGGAGGGCGACGACGAGGAAGCGATCAAGCGGCTCTTCACGCCGGAGTTCCGCAACCGCCTCGATGCCACGATTCCCTTCGCGCCGCTCGGGCGCGACACCATCGACCGGGTGGTGGAGAAGTTTGTGCTCGAACTCGAAGCGCAGCTGTCCGATCGGGACGTGACTTTCGACCTCGCGCCCGAGGCCACACGCTGGCTGGGCCAGAAGGGCTACGACCAGCAGTTCGGGGCGCGCCCCCTCGCGCGCGTCATCCAGGACCACATCAAGAAGCCGCTGGCGGACGAGATCCTCTTCGGACGCCTCAAGGGCGGTGGAACCGTGCGCGTGCTTCTCGACCGCGACAACGACAAGCTCGCCTTCGAGTTCATCGTCAATGACGATGGCAGCCCGCGGGCTCTCCCTCCACCGGGCGATCGCGAACCCAACGAAACGGAAAATGTCTAGCGGGCCGGGGTAGCCGCCGGCACCTCGAAGCCGAACGGCCGCAACCGGATGAGTGGCAAGGCGGCCATGACTGTCCGACCCGCGAGAAAATCGCCGGCGCGGAAATTTATTTGCTCTCGGCGTCGACTTCCTGGCCCTGAAGCAGCGTTCCTCGCCATGTCCTCGGCCTCAATCCGCGACCCAGTTCGTGCCGTTGCACAGCGCATGCGTATAAGTCGATCCGCCGCCGGCCAAGGTGCCGAGGTAGGTGACGCTCGTGGCATCTGTGACAGGTATGGGCGGCTGCCCCAACCATGAGGCATTGCAGGCGGGCAGGTTCTCGACAAGCGTCGGAAGCGGGGGGCCGCAGAGCAGAGAACTGAACTGGTTGCCGGCGCAGAACAGATTTTGCGTCGCGGCAGGGTTGTCGGTGACGAAGTACCATCCCGGCAGAGAATTCCCCGACAGGGTCGTGGAGGAACCCTGGCTCTCGAAAATGATCTGCGGGACGTTGCTGGAGCCTGAAACGGACGACATCGTAAACTGGGACATATCGTTGGTGACGATATTTCCTGCAATCTCCATGTTGGCAATGGCGAAATCGCCGGGCTGGCTCGGATTGTTCAGGATCGCGATCGAGGCGCCGCCCAGGCGCCCGATGCTGGCATTGTCCTTGTCGCATTTGCCCTCGCACCACAAGGCCGTGGAATAGGGATCGAGTTGATCGCCGACACCGCCGCCGCCGGCGATGACGGTGTCGCTCATGGATGCCGCCGGACAATTGTAGCTGTGGACCTGGATGCGGTTGCCGAACGGGTGCAGCCAGTCGACGACGACCCCCTGCGCGCTGCCCGAACCCGCAACGGGACTGCCGCAGAGGAACGATGTCGCCACGCAATTGCCGAGCTGCGGCGACCCCGGCGTATAGCCGCAGCCGGAGAATTGTATCTGGTCGCCGCTGAACGAGAGGGTACCAGTGCACCCGTTACTGCCGCTACCAGTCACCCGAATTACAGCGGTCGTCGGGGTGGCCGAGATGAAACAGGGCTGTGCTACGTTGCCCGGGCTGGTCAGATCGCTCACACTCATGCCTTGAAACAGCTTGTACCAGTTCCCGGCATCCTCGCCGGTCAGCGTGATCGTATGGTGCGCGCCGGTCGTGCAACCGGTCGATGAGGGGCAGGTTGTCAGTACCCCGTCGGGAGCCGGTCCGGCAACCGTGTTGGCCGTCCAGATGTGATAGCCGAAATTGGCGACGATGAAGCCCAGGGAGCCGCTACCGGCTGTCTGACAACAATTGAGGAATTGCACGGCGGTAGGGCTGGAACTCGCCGCCGATGAGGTTGCCGACACCCACACGACCGTCGTGCCGTTCGGCCCTACCTGCGGGAACACGGCTTGAACGACGGGCGGGGAGGGTACGAGCGTATCGTTATTAACCGGTGCCGACAGTGATGTCCCAAACATGCAACGGGCAGTGACGGCGATATTGTTACTGCCTGTCTGGCTCCGGATCGTGTACGCAAACCACTCACTACCATGAGCTGTATCCTGAAAATATCCGATGAGAGGCCAATTCGTCACCGATGTCACGGTGATGTCATAGGCCGTTCCGTGTCCTTGTGGACCGCAAGCGGTGCCGCTGCCGCTGCCAAATTTATTACCGATGTCATTTGAACTCGAACTGCTCGCCGTCCAGCCGGCGGGCGCCGATCCATGCGCGCCCGTACACGGCCATGTCGAACCCGACGCGCAGAGAAACTGTCCCGGCTCGATATTGGTCGGGTCGTAGGTCAACACCACCTGCGAATCGGCTGACCACGCGGCGCCGCCATATGTCGGTCCCGTATAGGACGCGCCGGCGAGGTAGACCTTTTCGCAGGTTGTCGAGCAAGTGCCAGCGGCCGCCGACACCACGCGCCACAACCCGTTTAGTGGAGGCGCCGCCGAGACGCTCGTGAATGTCAGCGTGTCGTTGGAGCTGCTGCCCATCGCGTCAACCTGCGCCCCCGTGGAATCCGCCAGGTAGAATTGGCCTGTTCCGTCCGCGTTGACGGAGGCATTCGATACAAAGCAACAGGAAGGGGGGGCCGGTGCTGGAGGGAATATAACCGAGACTGTCCGTGACGCTCTGTCCGGCAAATACGTCGCTCGCGCCATACCCTTTCCCGGCGTCGGCCGGGACCATCACCTCCGCCGAATCGTCCGTGACGGTGTTCCCGTTGACGCTGAAATCGGCAATCTGCCCGAGCCCCCCGATGAGGAGCGGCAGTCCCGTCGACGACCACGGCAGGGTGGGGACGGATGACGGCGTCGCCACATCGATATACGTGCAGGTGATCCCGGCGCATTGCCCGCTGCCGCCGCTGTCGGAGCCGATGCCGATGATCGCATCCTGCACCTGATCGATGCGGTTGCCGTTGAGGTCGCGCAGGTTCTGCTCAAGATATTGCTTGATCTGCACGTGCCCGACATGCATTCCCGAACCTTCGTTGTGGACGTAGAGCGGGATGTTACATTCGAGGTTGAAGGAACCCAGATCACTCTCCGCGGCCCCGTTGGCGTCGATGCAGGTGTCGAAACCGGCAATGAACAGATGGCTCATACCGCATTTCGTGCCGCCGCACATCACGGCCGTTCCCGTAAAGAAATTGGTCAATTTCAGGACATCAGTCGTCGATTGCGCCGGAAGTTTGAAAGGCGACGAAGACGGCGCGTACCATGTCGGAATGATGGCGCAGCTGTCGAGAGAGGCAGGCGTTCCGGAACCGCCGACCGTAATTGTCACGGAAGGATTGAGCACGAGCGTGTTTGGAAGTGTCCAGTAATAGATAGACCCGGATTGATTCTGGTTCAGATAGCCGTTCGGCACGCCGCCGCAATCGAGCGCCGCGCCGGCTGGAATTACCAGACTCTCGTTGACGACTATTGGAATGCCATCCGTCGTGACGCGCCCGTTTCCATAGGTGAGCGCGGCATTGAGCGCATCCGTCAGAGCACTGGATTCGTCGCACGACGCGCGCGTTCCGGTCGGCGGGATGCACGCTGAATTGGTGGCGGCGTTCGAAGGACCGTACCAGCTCAGATGCACGTCACCGGAGAATTGGCGGTAGTAGCAGTTCGCGTCCGGGCTCGCGCCATCGGTGAAAATAACGCCACCGTCCGGCGTGCATCCGTGGAGGGGCCGAGTGCCGGTAGTGCCTTGCCCGATCACGAATTGACCGCCGCCCGAGGTGATGCCATTTGCAATCGCGTATTGCTCTACGTTGACGTTGGGCGCGCCGCTGGACTGCCCGTGGAGTGTGCTGAAGTCCGCAAAATCCATTACATCCTGTGCCTTGGTCTTCAGGCTCGGGATC